>NZ_CP116902.1:1732500-2332500 GCF_028471905.1 Aneurinibacillus uraniidurans
GCGTGGATTTGGTTCAATGCGATCAAATAGCACATATGCAAGCTTTGCTTGTGTGAACGACGCGATTACTCGATCAAGTGCGCCGGTTTTTTTCGTGGAAGAGCGACCTGTGACGAGCAATGCTTTTGTGCCATGCTGACACGCTACTTCTCCTGCTTTTTCGACTTCTCCTTTGCCAAAGTGAATACGCGTTGGCATATGAACAGTAAAATTTAACAAGATACGTTCCTCCTTTTGGGATGCATATATTCTCTATACTACCTAACAGTCCTTTTTATAAGCAAGTAAGCATGTATGATCTAATAGTTGTCTGAAAATTCTGCGCGTGATACGATAGAAAGAAAAGGGGAAAGGCACCATGAGATGGACAATGCCCATTCACGTAAGCGGAATCCTGCTATCCGTCTTTATCGGACTGGTCGTAGGGCTTTTTATGTATGATAAACCAGTCGAGAATACGATGCACCTCGGAACACCAAGCGGTAGCTTTCTGATTGAATCAGATCAGCTCGTACGTGGCCCGCAGATGGAGATTGAAGCAGCGCTGCGCACGTACATGCTGTCTAACTTCGGGATGCCGCGCATGCGAGCCTCATGGTTTGAGAAGATTGAGGAATATCGCGCCGAAATTCATGAGAAGTCTGTTACCCTTAAAGTCATGATGCTTGATTCTGCTTCACGGGAAGACGTACAGGCGGTATATAATGCTGTGCAGGGCTTTGCCAAAACACGCTTGCCAGAGTCGCTGCAGCCAGCCTATGTCGTTGTGACCGATACATACAAAAAGGAGCGGCGTGATGCCACTCCACTTAGATAAAAGGATTCACCTCATAGCCTTCCCGGGCAAGCCGCTGCTCAATGCGGGTAATGTGTGCCTGATTGTTCGTCTCAAGGGACAGTTCTACTTCCGCTTGCCCCGGTACAATACGTGGGCTGATCCGGTTATGATTGATTGCAATCACATTGGCACGTTCCTCGGCGAGAATGCTGAGCAGCCGATTCAGATAGCCCGGCTTATCCCGAATGGTGGTAAAGAAGCGAACATAGCGGCCGGATTCGATGAGACCGTGCTCAATAATACGGGACATGAAAGTTACGTCCACATTGCCGCCGCTTAAAAGTACGGCAATTTTTTTCCCGGTGATCGGAATCCGCTTATAAAGCAGAGGAGCAAGTGAGGACGCTCCTGAACCTTCAACAAGCAGCTTGCTTCGTTCCAGCAAGTACAGCATCGTACGGGAAATCTCAATATCTTCTACGAGAAAAAGATCGTCAACGTACTGCTGTACGAGGTCAAAGGTGAGCGCTCCCGGCTTTTTAACTGCGATGCCGTCTGCAATTGTTCCAGTACTTGCTACAGCTGTGACGGCACCCGCACTGCGTGAGGCATGCATGCCTGCGCAGGCTGCTGCCTGCACACCGTATATTTTCACATCGGGGCGGACGGCTTTTACGGCTGCTGCGACCCCGGCAATGAGACCACCGCCGCCAATCGGACAGAAAATGGCATCCACATCGGGCAGCTGTTCGAGAATTTCAAGGCCGATGGTTCCCTGACCTTCGATGATGCGTTCATCATCAAACGGATGGATAAACGTAGCCCCGGTTTCCTGCTGTACCACATAGGCATGTGCCAGCGCTTCATCGAAGGACTGTCCGTGAAAAATAATGTTTGCACCGTATGACTCTGTTGCCTGTGCCTTGCTGAGTGCTGCTCCTTCTGGCATCACAATCGTACAGGCAATGCCAGCCTGTGCGCTGCTGAAGGCTACACCCTGTGCATGATTGCCAGCGGAAGCAGCCACGACCCCGTTTGCTTTTTCTTCTGGTGTAAGTGAGGTGATTTTATTATAAGCACCTCGCACTTTGAAGGAACCGGTTTTTTGCAGGTTCTCAAGCTTTAAATACAAGTCATTGCCTGCGATGCGGCTGAACGTAGTGGAATAATCAAGCGGTGTACAGTGGACAACCCCACTGAGCCGAGCTCGGGCCGCCCGAATACTATCAATCGTAACCATACAATCCCTCCTTATGGTATAGATTTCCCCTGTGCTTTAGAATCAGCCACGATATATTCATCTTTAATCAGCAAGTAGCGCTCCATTTCCTGTAGAAAATAAAACAGGTTGGCTCGGATTTCGAATTCTTCCCGACTTTTTGGTAGCTCCGTTTGTTCAAACTCGCGCTTTAACTGCTGGATCTGAGCGAGAAATATATAAGCAGTATTGCCTGAATGAATATGGTCGCTTACATCATCGAGGAAGTCTGCTATTTTTTCCCCCTGTGATACAGAATATAGCAGGGTTGAGATAAGAGGAACCATTCGTTCGAGCAAGTAAAACTGTTGTTCCCGCATATGAAAATAATGGTAATAATGATCCTGTTTACGGAAAAGATGATTTTCGACATTTCGAATGGCTAGGCTTTTGGCGGTGTTTATGAGTTCTGGTGTTTCGAGCAGCTCATGTCCATCCCAGGAACTTTCATGATTACGTAAATAAACGACCAGTTCCTTCATGATTACCCGAAAGTTCGCTTCTATTTTTTGCTGATACTTTTTCAACTCGATTTCCATGCTTGGCATGTAAATATTCATGAGAAGTCCAATCCCAAGCCCAATGCTCATAATAGCTAGCTCATTTGTAAAAAAGGCAACGGATACTTTTTGGGTGGTGTATAGATGAAATAAAATAACGCAGGCCGTTACGAATCCCTCTTGAATGCGCAACCGGACTAGCAGCGGTATGAGACATAACAATAAAATAAAAATGGTAACGGGATGATAGCCAAGAAGAGAAAACAGCACCAAGCCAAATAGCAATCCGAGTACGCAGGAAAAAAAGCGGGCAAACGCATTTTTGATGGAGCGTTTTTTCGTCACTTGTACGCTCAGGATGGTTAGAATACCGGCAGAAGCGGCAAATTGCAGACCGAGCCATTGGGCGAGAAAAATGGAAAGGGATGTTCCGACTGCGGTTTTAAGTGTGCGATAGCCAATTTTCATAAAATCCTCCTTGTGCACATGTACGCAAAAAAAAGGAGGAAGTACTCCTCCTTTTTACAAAGTTGTTCCTGATACAGTACTACATTTTAGTGTGAGAAAAAAGGTCTATCTTTATTTTTATTATATTTGGCCAACATCATGCTGACCGATGATGAGTGTGACTGGCTCTAAATGAACAGAAGCAGGGCGATCTGGTTCTGTTAAATCCATACTAACCTGAACTACCTGGAACTGCACTTTTTCATTCTGCCTGCGATCGTATACGACGACGAATTCTTTTAAGCCGAGGGCATGCGTTGTAACGACACAAGATGGCGTTACGACAGGAAGATCAAACTCTCCATGATAAAAATCTGCTTCACTCAGCAATTCGTTGTTGAAATCCACAATTTTAACCGTCTGATAAATGTCATATTTCATAAATAATCCCCTCCTATACATAACATTGTAAACAAAAGGGATAAATGGTTCTAGAAGGAATTATGTAAGTGGAGAAAATGGAGTTATAGCTACATACAACATGACGTACCTTAATTAAATAGTAGCCACGAGCCAGAGGACGTATTTGTACCTCATCCGGTTTGACGCGCTGCTTTTTATTTTTTATGGGGGATTGACGAGTTAAAGTATCGGATGTAATATACCTATAATGGTATATACCTTACCGGGTATAAAATAATTAGAGGAGGAATCAATCGTGGCGGTGTCAGCAATACGTGCGAAAGAACTTCATGACAAAATGAATAGTGGAAAACCAGTATTTATTTTGGATGTGCGAAATTCAGATGATTACAATGACTGGAAGATTGAGCATCGTAATCTGGTGGATGTTAACATTCCGTATTTCGACTTTCTGGATGACAATGAAGACATTTATCAGCCGCTTCCGAAAGATACAGAGATTGTGGTCGTGTGTGCTAAAGGTGGAAGCGCCAAAATGGTGGCCGAGATGGCAGATGAGCGTGGCTATATCACGAGCTATCTCGAAGAAGGGATGCTGGAGTGGAGTCAGTTTTACCACGCCGCTACAGTAGTGGATGAACCGGATGTGAAAATTATCCAGATCAACAGACTTGCCAAAGGGTGCCTTTCGTACATGGTGATGTCTAATGGAAGGGCGATGATCGTTGATCCGGGACGTCACTATGAAGAGTATGTGAAGCTAGCGGAGCAGGAGCATGTTCAAATCACGCATATTATGGATACACACCTGCATGCTGATCACATCTCAGGTGCACCGGAACTAGCGAAGCAAACAGGAGCGAGCTATCATATTTCGCGCAGTGAGATGCAAGGATCAAATATCATTCCGTATCAGGCACTCGAATACGAACAAGTATTTCGGGTTGGAGATGTCGAAGTAAAAGTAATGGCCATTCCAACACCGGGACATACCCCTGGGAGTGTGTCGTTCCTTGTACAGGATCGTTATCTGTTATCAGGTGACACCATTTTTGTCGGTGGACTCGGGCGCCCGGACTTAGGTGGGAAGGCGCGTGAATGGGCGCAATCCCTGTATGATACTGTATTTACGCATATTGCGAACATGAATGACGACACGCTTGTGCTTCCAACGCACTATGCAGATCTCCGCGAAGTGAATGAGCAAGGGCTCGTTTGTGCGAAGCTCGGGGAGATTCGGGCGAAAAATGAAGTGATGCGCACGAAAGACCGGGAACTGTTTACCGAGATAGTTGCAGGTACATCGGGTGCGACACCACCAAACTATGGCGAAATCCTTAAAATTAACCGTGGTGATGTACAGGTTCCGCTTGATGTAGCAACGGAACTTGAGATTGGTCCAAACCGCTGCGCGATTCATCATTCATAAGCGAAGAGATTAGCAAAAACTTATTAACAGAAAGAGAATCACGCATAATAATATACCTACAAGGGTATATGCCTATTGGGGTAAAAGATTAAGAAAGGTGAGATACAAAATGACAAAACGTGTAGCTATTATCGCAAGTAACGGAGGTATGTTTGACGCATACAAGGTGTTTAACATCGCAACCGCATCCGCAGCAACAGATGCAGAAGTGGCAGTCTTCTTCACATTTGAAGGATTGAACTTGATTCATAAGCAAGGTCACCAGCAGCTTCCGATGCCAGCAGGCAAAGAGCATTTTGCGGAAGGATTCAAGGAGGCGAATGTGCCAAGTATCCCGGAACTTGTAAGTATGGCACAGGAGATGGGTGTGAAGTTTATTGCCTGTCAAATGACAATGGATGTCATGAACTTGAAAAAAGAAGATTTTGTAGATGGGGTTGAGGTAGGCGGTGCGGTAACGTTCCTTGATTTTGCCTACGATGCAGATATATCGCTGACATTCTAAGCGACGGTAGAGGAGGAGACACAGATGGGTGCATATACCGTTGATAAGTCAATTGATTGTAAAGGATTATCCTGCCCGATGCCAATCGTTCGCACAAAAAAAGCGGTTGAAGACATTCAGGCAGGAGAAGTGCTAGAAGTAGTTGCTACTGACCCAGGATCGGTCGCAGATGTGAAAAGCTGGGCGACGCGTACCGGCCATCAGTTTCTTGGAACAATAGAAGAGGAAGGCACATTCAAGCATTACATCCGAAAGTCTGGAGTAAATGAAGTGAAGGTGGAAACAAGCTACCCACATGTTATGACAAATGAAGAGCTGGTGGAGAAGCTTGCAGAAAAGCCGATCATTCTTGATGTGCGTGAGCCAATGGAATATGCATTTGGTCACATTCCGGGTGCCGTGCTTGTACCGTTTGGTCAACTGGAAGAATGCCTTACTGAACTCGAATCTCATAAGGATCAAGATGTATACGTTGTATGTCGCATGGGTAATCGCAGCGATATGGCCTGCCAGCTTCTGGCGGATAAAGGGTTTACCCGCGTGAAAAATGTTGTACCGGGCATGTCCGGCTGGAGCGGCCCGGTAGAAAAATAGGAGGAAATAAACGATGAATGCAGATGTTAAAGTAGACGCAAAAGGCCTTTCTTGCCCGATGCCGATTGTGCGGGCGAAAAAAGCAATGGATATGCTGGAAAGTGGCCAAATCTTGGAATTGGAGACAACTGATAAAGGATCAATGAATGATTTCCGAGGCTGGGTGAAACAGACCAATCATGAGTTGATTAGCACTGAAGAAGAGAACGGGATCTATCGCTTTTTTGTAAAAAAAGTATAAGGGAATAAAAAGAGAGAAGCTGCCTGAATGTGGGCAGCTTCTCTCTTTTTAGCGCAAAGAAATTTCAATTGGAACCGCTCACCACGATTCAAACGTTTTTGTTATAATCAAGGCAGATAGCGTGTTTAGAAAAGACAGGGAGATACATACGTGAAAGTAATACTTGCGGAAAAACCGGATCAGGGAGCAAAACTAGCTGCTCCATTTACTACAAAAAAAGGGCAGGGGTATATCGAAATCAAGCCGCACCCGCTGTTTCCAGACGGTGCGATCGTCACTTGGGCAGTCGGGCATTTGTGTGAGCTGGTACCACCAGAAGAATACGATCCGTCGTATAAAAAGTGGTCGCTGTCAACGCTGCCGATCTTACCGAATCAGTTCCGTCATAAGGTAACGCCGTCCAAATATAAGCAGTTTACGATTGTCAAATCACTTCTCAAACGTCCCGATGTAACCGAGATTATTATGGCAGGTGATGCCGGGCGAGAGGGAGAATATATTACACGCATCATCATTCAACTGGCTGGGGTACGCAAGCCGCTTAAGCGGTTGTGGATTTCATCATTAACGGAAAAAGCGGTGCTGAATGGGTTTGCGGCCCTAAAGGATGAGAGTGCTACACGACCGTTGTACGATGAAGCGCTTAGCCGCTCTTGTGCGGACTGGTTGATTGGCATGAATGGCTCGCGTGTTTACTCGCTGTTATTTCAGAAGCGAGGCATTCGGGAAGTGTTCTCGACCGGGCGCGTTCAGACACCAACATTGTCGCTGATCGTTAAGCGAGAGAAAGAAATTGAATCATTCGTCTCGGAGCCGTTCTGGGAAGTGCTGGCTACTTTTGATATGAGCGGCATGCAGTATGTGGGAAAATGGTTCAAAGATGAGGAAACACGTCTTACAAATCCGGAGATGGCGCATAAAATCGCGGCGTTTTGTCATGGGAAGTCCGCGCGTGTCGAAGATGTACAGACGGAACGGAAAGAAACGCCGCCGCCGCTTTTGTTCAACTTATCAGCCCTTCAGTCAGCGGCGAATAAGGCGTTCAAGTTTTCTCCGAAAAAGACATTGGATGTGACCCAGCAGCTGTATGTAAAAGGCTTCGTCTCGTATCCACGATCAGATTCGCAGCATGTTACAGCAGAAGAAGCGGCGTTATTTCCGGACATTCTCACGAAGCTTGGGCAGCAGTCTTTGTACCAGGCGTACATACCGACCCCAGTGTCGTCACTTTTGCATAATCGGCGTTACGTCGATCCGAAAAAAGTAACCGATCATTACGCGATCATTCCTACCGAACAAGTGCCAGACATGGAGAAATTGTCTGCAGATGAGCGGAAAATGTATGAGTTGATTGCGAAGCGCTTGATCGCTGCCCATTATGAAGCGGCGATTTTTGACCATACGACGATTGTGACAAAAGTGGATGGGCGAGCCACCTTCCGTACGAAAGGAAAGCGTGAAGTACAGGAAGGTTGGCGACGTGTGCTGTTTGACGGTAAAAAGAAGAAGCAGAAAGCGGAGAAAAACGATGAGGAAGACGTGCTGCTGCCAGATGTACATATGGGAGCAGATGGGACGGTTGTATCTGCTGACGTAAAAGAAAGTAAAACCCAGCCGCCTAAACGGTATACGGAAGGTGATCTGATTACGGTTATGAAAACAGCCGGTAAGCATATGGATGATGCTGAACTGGAAAAAGTCATGCACCGTGTGGAAGGGCTAGGTACAGAAGCGACGCGAGCCGGGATTATCACAGTGCTAAAAGACCGGGGTTACATCGAAGTGTCCAAAAATCTTGTGTATGCGACAGATAAAGGTCGCATGTTAGTAGAAGCGGTGGGGGCGAGCATTTTGTCGTCTGCGGAGATGACGGCGAAGTGGGAACAGCGTCTGCATGAGATCGGGCAGGGAAAGGCCGCATCCACTCCGTTCATGGAGCAGGCACGTAAGCTGGCGACTCATCTTGTAGACGAAGCGATCAAGCAAGCTGAAACATGGAATTTCACCGGGATTGATGAGGAAGCACTCAAGGCAGCTTCTGCCGAGAAGCGCGGCCGGGGCAAGCAGAAGGGAGCGCCCGTAAAAGTAGGAGTGTGTAAAAAATGCGGTGGCGATATGCTGGATCGCAGCACATTTTACGGATGCGCCCGTTATCAGGAGACGAAGTGCGATTTTACGCTGCCGAAAAAAATGCTCAGCAAAACGATTTCACAGACCAATGTCCGCAAGCTGCTTGCAGGTCAGGAAACGGATACAATTAAAGGATTTAAAAAGGGAGAGAAAACATTTGATGCCCGTTTGAAATGGGATGAAGTAGCCGGAAAGATTGCCTTTATTTTTCCACCACGTCAGGCGGAAAATGGAGGATAGAAGATATCAAACGAGTATGGAATCAGTAGGGGAGAGGATACGATGCGTAAACCGATACAGCCGATCGTAATCATTGGTGGGGGCGTAGCTGGATTAATGGCAGCCCGTGTATTGATGGAGGCGGGGGAAGAAGTTGTTGTACTGGATAAGGGTCGCAGTGGAGGAGGACGCATGGCAACGCGTCGCATTGGGGAAGCGACGCTTGATCACGGAGCGCAATATTTTACCGTGCGCTCACCAGAGTTTGCAAAAGAAGTAGCCAAATGGGAAGAAGAAGGATGGGTTACGCCATGGTTTGGTACCCAACATGTACGTTATCGTGCCTGCGGTGGGATGAATCGTTTGACGAAGCACCTGGCGGAGCCGCTTGATATTGGTGTGCGTGTTCGGGTAACCGCTGTACATCCAGACCCGGCCGGCTGGAAGCTTGACTGGGTGTCTGAAGAGCAAGATTTTGTGCCGCAAATGTATGATGAAGTGATGCCAGAAGACGTGTATGACCCAGGTGCGAAAGCAAGTGTCAAAGCGCGTGCTGTCATTTTGACAGCACCTGTCAAGCAGGCGCTCTACATTTTACGTGCGGGTGAAACAGAATTACCCGCACCACTGCTTGATGAGCTGCAGGCAGTAGACTATTTGCCGTGTCTCGCGGCGCTTGTTGTGCTAGACGGTCCATCAGCAGTACCGGAACCTGGCCTGTGGCGGGCGGATCATCCGGACTCGCCGGTCCAACTCGTAGTGGATAACAGTATGAAAGGGGTATCGGCTCGCACGGCGCTTACGGTATATGCATGTGGACGCTGGTCGAAAGAGCACTTTAATGAACCGGACGAGGAAATTATGCGCCGTCTGCTTGCGGATGCAGCCCCGTGGTTCAATAAGGTAAATATTGTAGAAGCGCAGCTGAAGCGCTGGCGTTTCTCACTTGTGGATAAACCGTATCCAGGGTTGTTTGCGGATGCGGGGCTGCAGGCG
This sequence comes from Aneurinibacillus uraniidurans, assembly GCF_028471905.1. NCBI lineage: Bacteria > Bacillati > Bacillota > Bacilli > Caryophanales > Paenibacillaceae > Aneurinibacillus > Aneurinibacillus uraniidurans. The sequence continues at coordinate 1,742,021 of NZ_CP116902.1, forward strand.
CCGCTTATATTAGCTGGGGATGCGTTTATTTCTCCTGATGATTCCGCACAGAGTGGGCGAGTGGAAAGTGCGGCGTTATCTGGAATGGCAGCTGCCCATCATTTGCTGCAGGTGCTCCCAGCGGTAGAGTAAGTGAATAAAAGCAGGACAAAAGCAGGCATTCTGTTCGCACAGAAGCCTGTTTTTTTATAGGGGGAGAAAGCTACAGGTAGACGAAAAAAGAAATTTTCAGTAAAATAATTTATGACAATATAACTAAAAATTACAAAAAAGTCGTTATGAAACAGCCGGAAAAGGTGGTAAAGCCCGTGCAGAAAGATCGAAATGGAGCGGAAGAACAGCAAGATTTGCACCGAAAAATAGAAGAGTGTCGTACCTTGCTAGAGAGTCTTCACAACGTGGTTTATAAAGTTCAGCGTAAACCGGACGGCAGATATGTGTATACGTTTTTTTCGGGCAGACTGGCAAAGCACTGGGGACTGACCACTGAAACTACACAGGGAAAAACCCCTCATGAAATTTTTTCATCGGAAGTGGCGGATTATTTGGTGAAGCAGTATGATCAGGCTGCCTGTGGTCAGTCAACGGTGCACAAGCTTGTACATGAGCGGGAAACCGTTTATGTATCGTTGGTGGATGGACAGTGTGAAGAGGAATTGATCGGATGTTCACTTGATATGATGTTGTGCAGACAGGCATGGAAAAAAATAAATGATCTGCAGTATTATGATGCTTTGACGGGGCTTCCGAACCGGGTGAAATTTGATATGGTTTTGCAGAAAGCTGTGGAGGAAGCAGAGCAGAATGGAACCGAATTTGCGATTATACTAATTGACCTTGACAAATTTAAGATGATGCATGCTTCTGTGGGACGGACGATTAGCGAGACTGTATTGTCGCGTATCGCGCGGGACTTGGCAAATACGCTTCCGGAAAACGATGTACTGGCTCGCGTTAATAAAGATGATTTTGTCATGCTTATACGCGACATCAAGCGAGTGGAGGATGTGCACAGACGGGCGAATGAGATGTTAGCGATGCTTATGCTTCCGTTTGATGTGAACGGCAATGAGATGAATGTCACCGCCAGTCTGGGGATCAGTATGTACCCAACAGATGGTGTAAAGGGCGAGGAGATCATCAAAAAAGCGGAAACAGCCATGTACCGTGCCAAGGAGTGCGGCGGCAACTGTTATTTTATTTACTCGGAAGACTTAACCCGCATTCATAAGCAGTGGACACTGCGCAGTGAGCTGCGCCATGTTGTGCCGCGTAAGCAGCTGCTTTTGCACTATCAGCCACGGTTTAATGTGCGGACGAATCGTATGGTTGGTATGGAAGCGCTTGTTCGCTGGCGCCATCCAGAGAATGGACTACTATCGCCGGGGCGCTTTATTGATCTAGCGGAAAAGACGGGCGTAATTGTCGACATTGATCGCTGGGTGTTGGAGGAAGCATGTCGTCAGGTTCGGGCCTGGCAGCTTGCCGGTTATCCGAATGTGTCGGTTTCCGTGAATTTATCGTCTCTTCACTTTAAAGATATACGTTGTGTCGAGATGATTCAGGAGGCGCTAGCGGCAACTGAACTCCCACCGGCTTGTCTGGAAATTGAGTTGACAGAAAGTGGTTTTATTGAAGAAGCAGATGCAGCTGTAGAAATTATGCATCAGCTCAAGGAGCTTGGTGTAAGCATTGCCGTTGATGATTTTGGCACCGGGTATTCTGCTTTGCATTATTTAAAAAAATTCCCGCTCGATACTTTAAAAATTGACCGTTCTTTTATTCAGAATGTAACGTGCTCACAAGCAGACGAAGTCATTCTTCAGGCGATGATTGATATGGCCAAGAAACTTCAGTTAAAAGTTGTGGTCGAAGGTGTGGAGACGGAAGCGCAGCTTGCATATTTGCGTGAGCAGGAATGTGATGAGGTACAAGGATACCTGTTAAGTCGTCCGATTCCGGTACAGGAGCTTGAAACATTTTTAAGTGAACGTTCGACATGAGAATAAGTAACCTAAAAGAGCAGATCTATTATAGGTCAGCTCTTTTTTAGTTTCAGTAAAAAATTTATCGCAAAGCTTATCATTGACAATGATTATCAATCATACTAATATAAATAAATATGAAAATCATTATCAATTAAAAATAAAAGGGGTTATTTTATGCGGAAAGCAATAGGAAAGATTCATTTGGCTCTAAGCTTGCTAGCGGGAATATTTATTGTCCTAATTTCGCTCACTGGTAGCTTGCTTGTATTCGAGAACGAAATAAAACGGTTGTTTCAGCCAGAGCTTTATCACGTAAGCGCTGGTCCAGTTGTTTCGTATGAAAAAGCACTGATAGCCGTAAAAGAAGCACATCCGAAGGCAGATGTACAACGTGTGTACACACCGGATGAGGCGAGTACGGAAGGCGTGTATATTTTTCGGATAAAGGATGGGAAGTCAAGTTTTAGTGTGTATGTTGATCCAGGCACAGGTCAGCTTAACGGAGAAGAGGGAGACAAATCATTTTTTAACTGGGTTTTAGAGCTGCACCGCTATTTGCTGCTTAAAGATTTTAATGGTGCGGAGATTACGGGCATCATCGGCTTTTTGTTATTTTTTATTGCGGTATCAGGCATTTACTTATGGTGGCCGGGCATTCGGAACTGGATGCGTGGTTTTACATTTCGTCGTTCGCCCAACACGTTTGCGAAGCATTACAATTGGCATAAGGTGCTGGGGATCTGGTCTGTTCCGTTTTTACTCGTGGTCTCCCTGACAGGAGCCCTGTTTGAGTATGACGAAGCGATCTTTGGCTGGTTCGGGACAAAACCGTCTAAAAGTCCAGCGAAACAGATACTCGTATCGGTCCCGCTACCAGAAGGAAAAAAGCCGCTTGATGCGTTAATGCGCAGTGCGGAGCAGGCTGTGCCGGATGCGAAGGTGATTCAGGTTCGCATGCCAGCGAAGCCGAAAAAAGACCAGCCGGAAGGAGCGGTTGAAGTTCGGATGACACACGGGTATGATCCGGGTAACGGAAATGTGCGTGTCTGGCTTGATGCATACAGCGGACGAGTAATTGCGAAGCTTGATGAGAAGGTGGATAGTGGACTTACATACCAGACCTGGCATTTTCCTCTTCATACAGGTACATTTGGTGGTATCGTAACAAAAGTACTCTATGCAAGCGGTGGACTGATTTTGCCAGTGCTTGCGGTAACAGGTACATATATGTGGTGGTTTAAGCGCCGCAAGCGCAAGCAGAAACGAGAAAAAACAGAGCCGCAGGCAGCCTAGCCGTGAGAGATGGGAAGCGTTAAAAAGTTTCCCATCTCTTTACGATTTGTCTGCTGGAATTCCCCTTGTTGATCAGGTATGATGAAGGGATGAACAACGAACTAGAAAAACAGGGGGAGACCGTAAGAACATGAGTGTACTAACCGTTGAAGGATTAAGTCATACGTTCGGAGATCGAACGTTATTTAAAGATGTATCATTCCGTCTGCTGCCAGGCGAGCATGTAGGGCTTGTCGGTGCGAATGGCGTGGGGAAATCGACGTTGATGAATATTTTGACCGGGCAGATCGTGCGCGATGGCGGGAAGGTAGAATGGATGCCAAAAGTGCGCTATGGATATCTCGACCAGCACACCGTGCTGACGCCGGGCAAAACAATTCGTGACGTGTTAAAAGATGCATTCCTGCCGTTGTTAGAGCTTGAGCAAGAGTTGATGGTGATCTCCGAGAAGATGGCGGATGCGTCGCCGGAAGAACTTGAGAAGCTGCTTGAAGACATGGGAGACATTCAGGATCAGCTGGATGCGAGTGGATTTTATACGCTTGATGTAAAAGTGGACGAGATGGCGAATGGTCTAGGCTTAAACGCAATCGGACTGGATCGGGACGTTGCGGCACTTTCTGGTGGACAGCGGACGAAAGTGTTACTCGCAAAGCTTCTGCTTGAGAAGCCGACCGTACTTTTGCTGGATGAGCCGACGAACTATCTCGACGAAGAGCATATTGATTGGTTGAAAGGGTACCTTAAAGAATATCCGTTTGCGTTCATGTTAATCTCGCATGATACGGAATTTATGAATGATGTAGTCAATGTAATCTACCATCTTGAATTCTCGAAGCTGACGCGCTACAGCGCAACGTATGAGAAGTTTCTCGATATGGCTGATATGGCGAAGTCGCAGCATTTGAATGCGTATGAGAAGCAGCAGGAATACATTAAGAAAACAGAAGACTTTATTCAGCGCAATAAGGCACGCTATTCGACATCGGGACGTGCGAAAAGTCGTCAGAAGCAGCTTGAGCGACTCGATGTAATCGATCGCCCGGAAACAGCAATGAAGCCGACGTTTGCCTTCAAGGAATCGCGGGCGAGCGGCAAAGTTGTGTTTGAAGGCAAGGATCTTCAGATCGGGTATTCTCATGCTCTTCTACCGAGCCCGCTGAATATGACGATTGAGCGCGGGGAGAAAATTGCGATTGTCGGCTGCAACGGCGTCGGTAAATCCACGCTTTTAAAAACAATTCTCGGTAAGATAAAGCCATATAGTGGAACTGCGTATCAAGGTGACTTCCTGCACCCATCCTATTTTGAACAGGAAGTCAAGGCGGGCAATGTAACCGCGCTTGATGATGTGTGGAATTCCTTCCCAAGCATGAATCAGCATGAAGTGCGGGGGGCGCTTGCTCGCTGTGGACTGAAAAACGAACATATCAATCGTCCACTTAACATGTTGAGTGGGGGCGAGCAGGCAAAGGTCCGTCTGTGCAAGCTTTTGATGGATGAAAGCAACTGGCTTTTGTTTGACGAGCCGACGAATCACCTTGATGTGGTGGCGAAGGAAGAATTGAAGCGTGCACTTACTGAATACAAAGGCACGGTGCTGCTTGTTTGTCACGAGCCAGAGTTTTATAACGACTGGGTTACGAGAGTATGGAATGTGGAAGAATGGGCGCATCAAGCCTAGTAAATCAGCCGGGGGAAATCTCCCGGCTTTTGTAACAGGGCAAGAAAGGGAGATGGGTAATGGTGGATACGTGCCTTGCATGCGGCAGACCACTTGATACGGATCGATTCGCTGTGTATCATGGCGAGGGAAATAAGACAGCCAGAGCAGAGAACGAAGAGATTGCTGGTCATTTATGCACTACCTGCGCGAAAAAGCACAAAATGAAGCCAGTGCGCAACGAGCATCCATTTTCAAAGCTGGCGCAATTTATGGCTAAAAGTGAAGGAAACGTTTGAAAGAAGCGGTGTGAAAATGGTAAAATGCACTGTAAGCTAATTTAGGGCGTGTTCGACAATGCCGTGTTCTTTAGGAGGTCTTGTGGTGGAAATCACAGTAAAAGTAAACCGATACGTAGATTCCTTGAAAGAAGTGACATATTATCTTGTATCCGTGAATGCACGGGAAGGATTATTACGGAATGATGCAATTGAAAAGGTTCTTGGCACAAGCTATCGTGATGTAGCGCTTGCACATGGCGGCTTTATCGAGAATGGAAATGAAGTATATTTCAACACCCGCGAGGAAGCGGAAGTCGTGCGCGATATTCTTAAAGATATGCTGCGTGAGAAATACAGTCAGGAGATTGCTGTACAACTGTTCGAGCAGTTTGAAGATTGGAACGTCCTAGAAGCAAAAGAAGGCGTCGCAGTTATGGCGAAAGACATGCCTAACGAGGATGAACAGCCGATCATGACGGTTATCTCACTTGATGGCGTGTATCTGCTACAAGTTCCAGGAACAGAAGGCGAGTATGTAACCCTTACTAGCTTCAAGGAGAATCCGGAGCAGTACGGGGATGTGTCATTGAAACATGGCATCATGCATCTGTCCAATAAAGGTATTGTGACAGTGGCAGATGATGCTGATGAGATCATGACGTGGGATACGATCGAGGATCTTTCGGATATTTACAAGCAGTTCCATAAGGTATGTAAAGAACATCTCCGTGTCATTGTATAATGAGACCAAATATACAACAAAATCCCGCCGTACCAGGCGGGATTTTTGTACATTTATATGGAAGGGGCAGTAAATATGAACGTGCGAATTCAATGGAACTATCGATCTCTTGTAGGTAAAAAGCGGACGCTGTTTACATCTGATCCTGTTTCTGCGCAAGATGCGCTTATTTTCGCAGCAGACATTGAGAAAACAGGCCGGGCTGTACAGCCACCTGAATTTGTTGCAGATAATGGGGATATATGGACACGCAAGGAATTAGAAAAGCTTTTGAAGAAAGTAGAAACCGAACCGCACGACATTATAGCCTATTTCGATGGGGGATATGATCGGGCACGTCGCATGGCCGGACTCGGGGTCGTGATTTATTTTGAGCAAGATGGGAGTAAGTACCGCATTCGCAAAAATGAGGCGGTGCCTTCGATTGACTCGAACAATGAAGCGGAATATGCGGCGCTTTGGCTTTTATTGCGGGAGCTTGAGCTGCTTGGCGCACATCATACCTCGGTCATCATTCGGGGAGATTCTCAAGTTGTATTTAACCAGTTAACGGGCGACTGGCCGGTGTATGAGGAAGAAGAAAATCGCTGGCTTGATCGAATTGAAGCGAAGCTCTCTGAACTGGATCTAACACCTAAATACGAACCGCTGCCGCGTACAGAAAATAAGGAAGCGGATATGCTTGCGGGGCAGGCGCTTGCCGGGGAGTGTATTCAAAGCCGAAAGCGGCTTGATATACATGAATGATCAGGTATAATAGTGAGTATTCCGAAAATAGATACGACACATGTGGATGGGGGATCAAGAGATGAAGGTAGCAAAATTTGGTGGGACATCATTGGCGAGTGCCGAACAGATTAAGAAAGTATGCAGCATTGTGCTTGCGGACGATACGCGTAAGCTGATTGTGGCATCGGCACCCGGAAAGCGCCATAAAGAAGATACAAAAGTAACAGATTTGTTAATTGCGCTTGCTGAGCGCTGCCTCGCCGGTGAAGCAGTAGAAGCCGCACTGGGAGCAGTTGTAGCCCGTTATCGCGAAATTGCAGATGGACTCGGTCTCGATGACGAAATTGTCAATATAATTGAACAAGACTTGCGTGCGCGTATGGCGCTTGATACCGGGAACCCTGAGATGTTTATGGATGCATTGAAAGCAAGCGGAGAAGATAATAATGCCAAAATTATTGCCCGCTATTTACAGAGCCAAGGTGTGAATGCAAGCTATGTGAATCCGAAAGACGCTGGTCTTCTCGTGAGTGATGAACATGGCAACGCTCAGGTGCTGCCGGAATCATACAACAATTTGTTGGCATTGCGTGACCGCGATGACGTTATGATTTTCCCAGGATTTTTTGGTTATGCGCCATCCGGTGAGATCGTAACATTTTCACGCGGTGGATCTGACATTACAGGTTCCATTTTGGCAGCTGCTGTAAAAGCGGATTTGTACGAGAACTTTACAGATGTCGATTCGGTATTTGCGGCAAATCCAAATCTAGTCGAGAACCCGGAAGCGATTCAAGACCTGACCTATCGAGAAATGCGTGAATTATCATACGCAGGTTTTTCCGTGTTCCATGATGAGGCTTTGATTCCGGCATTCCGTGCTGGCATTCCTGTTTGCATCAAAAATACAAATAATCCGTCTGCACCAGGCACGATGATTGTGTTTGAGCGTAAAGGAAATGGCAATCCGGTTGTTGGGATTGCAAGTGCGGATGGATTTTGCAGCATTTATGTAAGCAAATATTTAATGAACCGGGAGATTGGCTTTGGGCGCCGTCTGCTGCACATTCTTGAAGATGAAGGGCTGTCTTATGAGCATATCCCGTCAGGTATTGATGACATTACCGTTATCCTGAAAGACGCAGGTTTTGAAGGGGAGAAAGAAGCGCGGATTGTGAAGCGCATTAAAGAGGAATTGGTCGTGGATGATATTGTAATCGAACACGATCTGTCGATGATTATGATTGTTGGTGAAGGAATGCGCCATAATGTTGGGACGACAGCGCGTGCAGCGGGAGCACTTGCTCGTGCTCATGTCAACATTGAGATGATTAACCAAGGTTCTTCTGAAGTAAGCATGATGTTCGGAGTGAAAGCAGTTGAGGAACAAAAAGCTGTACAGGCAATTTATGATGAATTTTTCAAAAACGATAAAGTTGTGCCAAAAGAAGTAGTAAGCCACGCACGCGTGTAATAGAGAATATGTCCCCCTTCGCATATCTGTCAATTGGATGGGTACAATACAGAGCAAGGAGGGGGACGTATGATCGAGGTTACACTTCAATCGGGATGTTCGAATAGCTTGTATTTTGATGCCGTGCCCCGGGGGCTTGCTGCGTTTTCTGTGCAAGAAGATCGTTTAATTGGGCAAATGTCGCCGGATCAATTCGCTGACTTCTTGAAGGATAATAACTTAATTACGTATCGTGATTCCTTGAAAAGTTATGAAAGCGGCGAGAAAATTGGTGAGTTTACACCATTATAGACGTCATGCCAGAGTCCTTATTATGGGGCTCTTTTTTTATGTAAAAAGTAGTGGATCAATATAGCCGATACCATGTAATATAGTCTTATAGTTATGGTTGAAGAATGAGAATAAATGGGAACAAAGATAGAGGAATGTGTATTTTGAGAGGAAGAACAGAAACGGAGTGGGCATGATGGCATCGTCGTATGTTGATTTTTTCAAGGACAAACGTGGCAAGGTCGTGTCCTGTATCGTGAATACATACACGAATAGTGGAGTAACGCGATCCGTAACGATTGAGCTCGGGCGTAAATATGTAATTGATCCAATTAATTTGCTAAAGAAGAAGCACCGAGGCCGTACTTGTATGGTCATTGGCTTTATCACGGATGAGCAGGGTACACCTTCTGATGTGCGGGTTAAATTTTTGGATACAAGTCGAACGGGGCGGATTAGTATTCGGGATATTGTGCCGGTGGATGTTGCGAAAAACAGATCTGATCGATTTTTTAATCCGTAGAAACTTGATGTATGACAGAAGAAGTCATAAGATAAGAGTCGGGTGTGAAACGTTGGCAAAGATAAGCAGGAGGGAATGAAATGCAGCAAACAGAAGCTATTAGACAGTTGCATGCCGTACGGGATGAACTTCTCGCACACGAGGTGTATGGACAGATGACTACACCAGATCGGGTGCGGATTATGATGAAGCATCATGTATTTGCGGTATGGGACTTCATGAGTCTACTGAAGCGACTACAGCAGGGAGTCACATCAGTAACGGTGCCTTGGATGCCATATCCGAACCCGGAATATACGCGGTTTGTTAATGAAATCGTACTGGGGGAAGAATCGGATGAGGATGGACAAGGCGGCTATATTAGCCACTTTGAACTGTACTTGCAGGCGATGGAAGAGGCAGGAGCAGATCAAGGACCTATTCAAGCGTTTCTAGAAGAGCTTACAGCTGGAAAGCCGTATGAAGAGGCACTGCGCCATCCGTCTGTTCCGAAGACGGCACGTGAGTTTGTTGCATTCAACCTACGCGTGGCGCTGACTGGAGAGCTGCATGAAGTGGCGGCTGTATTCTTCTATGGACGTGAAGGGCTAATTCCTGATATGTTCCGCTTGCTTCTTGCGTCATTAGAGAAAAAAGGTGCTTCTTCTAAATGGCTGGATTATTACTTACGTCGTCACATTGAGCTTGACGAAGATGAACACGGCCCACTCGCGGAGCGTTTGCTTGTGAGTCTATGTGGAAACGATCCGAAAAAGCTGGAAGAAGCGTATACAATCGCTCAGACGGCCCTGCAGATGCGTGGGCGGCTGTGGGATGGCGTAGTAGAGGAAATCGAAAAACAAGGCTTGTGAAGGTAAAAGCAAGAAAAGAAAGCCGTTCCGGCAGAAGGGAACGGCTTTTGTTATGCAATTATTTGGAGAAGTACAGACCTTGTACTTTCTCGACTACATCTGCAAGTGTGTTGGGAACTTGCACGATGGAATAGCCCATGAGGTAAGGGGAGCCCGGCGCTCGTAAAATAATTTTGGCAATGAGTCTGTCCTCGAATTGATAGAAAAAAATATTGAAGCTTTTATACGTAGTATTCATGACATTGAGGATAAAATGAACGGCAATCTGGATATAGTTCGAAAACTCATCTAGTTTTGTCCGGTCTGTCAATATGACATTAAACTCCGTAAATCCAGCGCGTGGGAATGTGGAAAGATTCAGTTCTACACCAGGCTGCTGATCGACGATGAGCCCCATAAACTGCCTGGCTTCTACGTGCTCCCGGTAATCGACATCTGTAAGCCCTACAAATTGCATATGCGGATGGTAAATCGAGCCTCCAGAATGCACCCCATGATTTTTGAAAAAAATAACGGATCGGAATTTTCCACTCGCTTCAAATGCCTCCCAGTTTGCGAGAGCGAAGCGGAACAGCCGATATAAATAGTCCGGTGCGTACATAGATAAATCGCCGTGATTGCAAGCTTCTGTCTCAATCAGAACCATCTGATAGGCGCGGTCAAGTGTTTGGAACTTGTTTTCCACAATCAAAAACGGGTCCTCTTTTGCCAGGATAACGCCTTCCTTATAAAGGGTGTCCCGGTCACAAAATGGACAGGCCGTCTCACTGTTGTGCAAAGTAGACGGCTTTTGGCGGGCCACATTTGTAATAAATGTCATATATGTATTCATTATACGCATCCTCTTTTTTAACGCTTTCTCTAATTATACAATATACGCACGTGTCCGACAAAACGAAAACGTTTTTGTGGTACAATAGATGAACTGAGCCATAAAGAGGAAACAAAGGGAGAACGAGATGGAATTCAGTGTACAGTATGTTTCATTTTTTGTTGTGCGCGGCGAAGGGGAGTCGTCGGATCGTTCGTATAAACATTTTCAGACGCTTGACGCAGAAGTGTATACGCACAGTCCGCTCGCTGCGTTTCTTGATGGGGAATTCGTTCGCATCGCCAAACGAAAAGTCGAGCGCCATCCAAAAAGCGATCAGGTGCCAACAAAGCTGGGATATTTTATCGTAGAGCCAGGGCATGATCTAACGAGTAATCCGAATTATAATTTGTTCGCAAGGCTTCGAAAAGCAGATACGGTAGAACAGTTCCGCTCCTATAGCGATGAACTTGTGCAGATGTATATGAACACGAGCGCTGTACGTGGCGGGGCCCTCATTGTGGCGCGTGCCGGACTTCCCAAATATTTTGATGACCCGTTTGTATTTGTGCTCAAGTGTGATTTTGAGCCAAAGGTCGCTTCGATTACGGATGAGCGCAGTCTGATCCGCAATGTAGAGATGGCGATTACGGCGAAAAATATGAAGTCGATTCAGTATCCGCATATGCCGGAGACGGGAATGGTAGAAGAAAGTGAAATAAAAATTCACCAATCGTCACATGCCCGCTATTTTGAAGACTTTCTTAAATTTGTTGCTTATGAGCAGTCGCTGCCGGAAGTGATGAATACGCAGATGATGGGGCTTGTGCAGCAATATATTGAGACAGTGTATGACGAGGAGAGTGAGGAACGGCAGCGCGAGGAAGAAGCAATGGAAATCTGGGCGGCTAGTGAGAAGCGGGAACTGCAAGAAAAGTGGGCCCCGGAGCAGGTGGTCGAAGCCGCTGCGTATTTGGTAGAGCAGAAGCCAGATCTGGAACTGCGGCTAAAGCTCGATCATATGACGGTCAAAGCGATGTTGTCTGACTTTGGTCATTCGGTACATATCGCGCGGTTCGGTGGACGTTATGTGGTTGTGCTTGAAGGGGATGCCTTTGAATTTGAGAAGGGTGTGTCGCCGATTGAATTGCTGCGCCCGGATGAATTAGAAGATGTGCTGGAGCGTATTCGGGAAAAACAGCCTGGAGTTTCCGAGGCTGACTTATCAGCCGACGTAGAAGAAGATGACGCCCCGCCGTTTTAGACGAGCAGGCTGATATTATAATGATTAAATGAGGAGGGGCACATAGTGGTGTGCCGTATAACGACATAGATGAGACAAGTAGGAATTACGGGAGTCGGCTGTTTTGTGCCGTCCCAAATTGTAACGAATTATGATTTGGAGAAAAAACTGGATACGTCACATGAGTGGATTTTTACCCGGACCGGGATTGAAGAGCGGCGTATTGCACCGGAAGGAATGACTACGGCCGATATGGCAGTTGCAGCTGCGCGCAAGGCGCTTGAATCGGCGAATCTTGTGCCGCATGATATTGATCTGATTCTGGTAGCGACATCAACGCCGGATCAAGTATTTCCATCTGTGGCCTGTGCGGTACAGCAAGAGCTGGGCTGCCGCCCTGTAGGCGCAATGGATATTAGTGCGGCTTGTTCAGGGTTTTTATATGGCTTGGTAACTGCTAAGCAGTTTATTGAGACAGGCGCCTGCAAGCATGTACTGGTGATTGGAGCTGAAATATTCTCCCGTATTGTCGACTGGAAAGATCGGGGAACGGCCGTATTGTTTGGTGACGGGGCAGGTGCGGTTGTGCTGAGTCCGGTATCGGAAGGACGCGGGATTTTGTCGTATGAGCTTGGATCAAACGGAGCGGGCGGCCAGCATTTGTATGTGGATGGAACGGTTGCGATGAATGGCCGGGAAGTGTTCAAGTTTGCCGTGCGCCAAATTAATGAATCGGTGCGCAATGTCATGGAGCGTGCCGGCCTTGGGGTTGCTGATATTGATCGCATTGTACCTCATCAGGCGAATGTGCGCATTTTGGAGAAAGCGGGCGATTTGCTGGGGATTCCACACGAGAAAATATCGGTTAGTGTGAACAAATATGGCAATACGTCGGCAGCATCTGTGCCACTTTCTTTGCTGCAGGAGCTTGAAGCCGGTCAGGTACGCGATGGAGATGTCGTTGTATTTGTCGGATTTGGCGGCGGTCTTACATGGGGAGCGCTTGCGGTTAAGTGGGGCAAGTAATCAAATAAACTGCGGATTTTTTGCGGTACAGACTATTTTGTGGCAACAAAACCAGCCCATCTGCTTACGATAGCTAATAAGCGTTCATGCAGGCAAGGAGTTGGTAGGTATGGAGCATTTCAGTATCGGGGACTGGGTTACTTTTCCTTATAATGATAAAGGTAAGCTATCGTGTTCATAACTGATAAGCGAAAGGAATGGGGATGAACTCTTTCCTTCGCCTATCAGGAGGGAATACAAGTGTTTATCTTGGCGAAGAAATTTCCAAATAGAACCGAATGATTTGTACCAGCTAGGAGCACTACTACCCATTTATTCAGATGAATTCAGAAATAACTTAGATGAGAAGTTTAGTCACTAGAATAGAAGAAGGACTCCGTTTGGGAGTCCTTCGTTTTACTTATCGTGTCTTAGTTGCACTTCCACTATTAATGATAACATATGCACTGTGCTTCCCATTTTTCAATTGGTATCCAGTTACTTTTAGTACCAAATCCATGTATTTTCCGTTATAAGAAATCGTTACCGGATATTCCCCATTTTTGGTAGCTGTGATGATGCCTTTTTTATCTACAGAGATAGGCGTTCCTTTTTTGATTTCCCATGTTACTTTGTCGGTGATGTCAACAGAATGACCACCTATAATTTGAGATTTGCCACTAGTTATATAATCAGCATAAACAGTGATCTTATTTTGCACGACATTATCTTTCCCAAAACTTCTTTCAATTGGAGCAGGATACAATTTAAAATCAGCATTTTCCGTTTTCGTATCATCTTTCGGCGGAGTAGTCGGAGTCGATGGTGTAGATGGAGTAGTAGGAACGGCCGACTCTGTGATAACAAGTTGTCCTCTCGTCTCCTGAACTGTGTATCCAGATTCTTGTGCCAGAGCCTTTAATTCTGCGAGTGAGTATGACTTTGCAAAAGCAGCAACGGGAAATGCTAATAGAGTAGCGGCTACTGTAGTAACAGCAATAAACTTTTTCATTTTTTCCTCTCCCTTTTATATGTTTGTATTAGGGGTGATATAAACTATCGACTTTCGTTTCTCAAGAATTCGATCATGTCGTTTGCAACTTTATCAATTGAGACTTTATGAGCATATCTGTTGTAAATTATTATATCAAAGAACTTATTTGTTTAAAGAAAAATTTTACAGTTTTACGTTGTGTTAGGGATCATTTTCCATATATTCATAGATTGAAATACATTAAAATCAGAGCAGTTGTATCAGCAAGTAGCGGACAGAGGATGCATACTTGCTGTGTTTAATATTGAAATAAGAGAAGATCGAAAATTACAGATAAATATAATAAAACCCCAATATAAGGAATGTGTACAATTCCTTATATTGGGGTATCTTTTGGATTTTTTATTTAAGAACAACTGTACAACTAGGAACGCCGTTTATTTTTTGAAAATCTTTTATCTCAATAACATATGAGCGCTTTAAATATTTATATTGTACGAAAACCGATGATTGACCATTTTTTGTAGGAATAATCTTATTTCCTTTTCCTAAGGTAAAAGGAGCATCAGAGTCCACTTCCCAGGTCGCTTCATCAGTTACAGTATATGTGTTTTTCCCGTCTTTACTCGTTGAATAGGTAGCGTCGAGTAAAAGTTTATACTCTTTAACCCCTGTTTTACTTTCAGTTTTTTCAAGCTGTGGATGGAGCTCGAAACTCTCAAAGTAATCTCTATTATCGTTAAACCATCTTTGCGTATCAGATGCTTTAACGGAGTAAGTAGGTTGTTTATTTACCACTTCATAATTTGTTACAGTAAGAGTCACGCGTATTTTTTTTCCATCGTATTCGATAAATACGTTACCAGCCCCATTTTTTGTAGCGATAATTGTTCCGTCTCTTTGGATGGTAAAGGGTGCTCCCTTTTCAATAGTCCATTTTGCATTTTGAGTAATATTAAAAGTATCTTTTGAGTTTTGGTTTGAAGAAAAAACCCCGATAATTGCAAGTTTATTTTTTGTTATATTGTTAACTGTGTAATCCTGTACTTCGGCATATATCCGTGATGCTTTGCCTTGAGGTTTTTGCGCGGTATTTGGTTTCGTAGGAGTAGTTGGCTTCGTAATGGTAATCTGCGTACTTGTTTCTGTAACTTTCAAGCCTTCTTTCGCCGCTAATGCTTTAATCTCAGCGATGCTATCAGCAAATACGGAAACAGGAGCTAATACTAGGGTGGATGCGGCAATTGTGGTACCAATAAACTTTTTCACTTTCCTCTCCCCTTTTTCCAAGATATGTTTTTATTGGTACTATTGTATCCCTTGATTGAGAGGTTTGTCATTTGTTTTTTATACAGTTTTTACCTTGGCCTGGATGTTCTAGGCTTTTTTATATGTCCTAAAAGTCGGTTGCCTGGGCATTTTGATCAATCGCTCGTACGACCATTAGGATACGTCATATCGTGTTTGCGCTCGGTAGTTTATCGTGATCAGCGCACAGATAGCTGATCGTATTGTGCTATACACTCCTGGCTTTTATATGGGGGAAGGGAAGAGGCTAAGAATAGAAATACTGCGTAATAGGATAGCATACAGGTAGGAATTAATGTAAAATGTAGGGGAAATAAAGAGGGGCAAGCTATGGATATAGCAGCGATTGTTGTAACTATTTTAGTAATTAAATATGAATATATGGAATAGCTACTCGTTTTGGGTGGCTTTTTTCTTTTCTTGAATAAATTTGTCTTTCGGCTGAAATTTAAGCAAAGCGTAGTAAATAGTACAATCCCGCTACCACATAAGGTAGTAATGAGGTGATGCTAACGATGATCGTGCTCAAAGAAGAGTTTGGAGAAAAAAGCATTTACGACTGGCTGGCCTATCGTCTTGTCCAGTTGCACAAAGAAACATATGGGGATGATAACGTACAGATTATCTGGAAGGAGAAAGAAGAGGTACAGATATAGAAACTTTAGCCATCCGCTTTGGGTGGCTCTCTTTTTACTGGGGGTGAGAACGGATGGAGAAGATACCGGTTGCCATGTATGCGCGTGTATCAACGGGGAAAATCGAGCAAAGTGAATCGACAGAACATCAAATTAGCCAGCTTATGGCGCATTTAAAGAGTATGGGGGAACAATATTACACCGCTTCTGAACTTCACTACATAGATGAAGCGTTTAGCGGATACTATACGAAAATGGAAGAACGCCCTGCCTTTAAGCAGATGATTGAAGACGCAAAGGTAGGGAAGTTTAACATGCTTTTGCTCCGTGAAATCTCGCGGGTTGGCAGGGACGATGAAGAAAATTTACGGTTCGTCAATCGCTTCCGAGCGCTTGGTGTTCGTATCAAGTCGCTACATGACGGGTTTGATTCAGATGTTCCAGGATCAGAGCTTGGTTTTAAAGTGAAGAATATGATTGCTCAGATTGAAAGTGAGCGGATTAGCGCACGGGTAAGTGCCGGAATGCGTGAAAAAGCTAAAAAAGGAACATGGATGGGGTCAATGGTTCCGATCGGGTATGTCCGGGACAAAAATACGCAAAAGCTTGTCATTGATGAATCGTATGCTCCTATCATACGCGACATTTTCCACATGTATGTGTTCGAAAGACTCGGTACAACAAAAATTTGCGATATTTTAAATGAGCGAGGGGATCGGACAAAGAGCGGTAAGCTGTTCCTTCGCTCTCATCTTCGCCAGATCATCCAAAATCCTGTTTACATCGGGCAAGTCACGTACGGGAGAACAAGGGCGCAGCTTAACAGAGAATATGATGACAGCGGCAATTTGTCACAAAAAAATATGAAGCTGATCAAAACGAATGATCCTGTCGTTGTAGAAGATGCTCACCAGGCTATTATCGATAAACTCACCTTCTGTAAAGCACAAGAAATTATGAAGGAACGTGGTGGAATCATCGACAGGCGGACACCACGACATGCTAAGTATCCGCTGGTAGGCATTGCAAAATGTGGACTTTGCGGGGCCGGGATGCTTACATCAAAAGCATTGAAGTCAAAGAAGAGTAGGATTTATTTGCGTTATTATCGATGCGGTAATTGGCATAAGGGAGGGAAAGTGGCGTGTTCTGGTATCTCGATTCGTGCAGATAAGCTGGAAGGTGAAATTTTTAATCGGTTGTTTAAACATTTACAAAAACTCGATATGCAGCGTATTGCATCGAAGGGAGCTGCTGAAACAAAAAGGTTAGAAGATAAACTTATGAAAATGGGGCAGGAGAAAAAAAAGCTGATAAATAAGCAAACAGAAATTGCTTTACGTTCTGATTTATTTTCTAGCGATGCTTTTGCAAACACGATGAATATCATCAAACGCCAGATCGAAAATGTTACAGAGCAGAGTGACATCATTGAACGTCAGCTCACCGAGATTCGGGGTAAGGACGCGAATGTGCTTATAATGTCCCAACTTCTTGAAAGAATGAAGAAAACCAGTCTAAACGACATGTTGGAATTACGAGCGATTTTTCAGGAATTGATCGAGAAGGTAATTGTAGAGGATGCTAATACAGTAAGTTTGATCTTATATAAGTACACATTCAAATAAAAACCTTTTATTATGCACATAAAGGTAAAACATTGCTTCTTACCGGCTATGTCAAAGAAATGAACAAAGCGCAGTTGATGATGACGGTATTCGTGCCCACAGTACGGGACTCAGCAGCGGCTGCCGCCGTACGCAGCGGTCATTTCCGTGTTCCGTTGGATGTCGCAGAATGCATAAGTGACATGCAGTTGAAGCGGGAAGATTTTGATACGCTTATCGATATGGCACTCGATAGTAGGGATCAGAACTGGTTTGAAGAGCTGGCGAATAGACGGACACAAGTGTAGCGGTCGAGAGGCCGCTACACTTTTATTTTATCGTTCGAACGAACAATCGCTCAAGTTGGGAGGTATACGCAATGAAAGCCGTGTGAGACAGCATACCGAGCTGGTAGTAGCGGCATAACTCCTCAAACTCAGGACTATGGTACATTCGCCGCCATGACAGGCGCGGGATATGCCCACGAACAAGCCGGGCCAGATGGCGTTTTAAAAGGGGAAGTGGGATATTGGCATGAGGGAAGGAATCGTGCAGCATGGGAAAACCTCCGTAGCTATGTAAGATGTTTCCCAGTTTGTCCGATTTGGTACTTGTTCATACGATTGGGTCCACTACATAAAACCCGCAAGACCGGAAGGTGGCTTGCGGGCAGGCTGAGAGACACATCAGCTACTTTGCTTTGAAATGAACAACTGCAGTGTACAGCGGGCGGCCAGTTTCCGGTTGGAACGCAACCTGATGGGTAACAGAATGTACGCCAAGCAGAAGTACTTTGTTATTTTCGATTTGCTCTTCGATTTTTCTCTCAAGCGTGCGCAGGTCACCTGCTTCGAAAAATTCGATTTTATCTTCAATACGTTCAAGAGTAAGCTTCATATGGATGGGACTCCTTCTATCTACCAAGTTTCTTTTCGTTTATTATAAAAAACATGAAACTTTTGTACAACCTGTCCGTATTGAATAGTATAACTCATCAAGAATAGTAGAGAGGGGAACAAAGACATGAAGAAAGTAATGACAATGCTGCTGGCTGTTGCAGTAATGTTTGGAGCAGGCGGCTTTGTGACGGTTGATCATGCCTACGCGAAAGGGTATAAGTCAGGCAAAAGTTCGTTCCAGCCAAGCAAGAGTTCGACGCCGCAGACGAATCAATCACAGTTCAAAAATTCTACTAATACAAGCACACCAACAAAAAATACAGCCCCAGCAGCAACACCGAGTAAGGGTGGCTTTATGAAAGGTCTCATTGCGGGTGGCCTGGCAGGAATGCTTTTTGGTAGCCTGCTTGGAAACATGGGCGCACTTGGTTCTATTCTCGGTCTACTGGTGAATGTTCTGGCGATTATGCTGATTGTTGGGATTGTACGTAAGCTGTATATGGCATACAAAGAACGTAAACGCGAGAAGGAAGCGAACGTATGGAGACAATAACTTTGTACGAGCAAGATTTAGTTAATGCGCTCTGCTTGCTAGAAGCAGAAAAAAAGCAAAAAGATCCATCCTCATTTGAAGTGGAGTTAATGTGGGATGAAGAGTATGGATTTTCGGCGGAAGTTACAGAAGGCGACCGCAGTCGTATCTTAATTGAGGCCAATCTGATTGAAGCGGTACGTTTTTGGCTTCGCTATCAGCATGGACGTGATCCATTTTCGGCCCGTCTGGAATTGAAGCTTGAAGAAGAGCACGGCATTGTCGCCTATGCCACATACGGTGCGTAAATAAAGAAGAGGCTGTCTCGCTAGTCATTTGACTTTGAGACAGCCTCTTTCTGTTTTTATCAGGTTATTGATAGTTAAGCCTGTGTTTGTGTCTGTGTATCGCGTCCAGCGTATACACGGTACAAAATAAACGCCACAATTGTCAGCAGTGCACCAGACATATACGGCAGGCCGATCTGAATGGAGTACAAGGCACCACCGATAGGCGGGCCAGCAATACGGCCTAATGAATCGACAGATGACAGCAGACCGGACGCACTGCCCTGACCGACTGTTGTCCGTTTCGTAACAAGTGCAGATACGCTCGGACGAATAACGCCGTTACCGAGTGCAAAGATTGTCAAATACAGTGCTGCTGTTGCAAAGCTGTGCGTAAGCAAAATAAGACCGAAGCCAATCGCGGATACGACAAGCCCCATCTGAATGACGGTACCTTCTCCGTATTTCTTCGTTAGTCTACCAATAAGCCCGCCCTGCACAAGTGCTCCGGCGAAGCCCATAATCATAAAAATGTAGCCGAGATGTTTCGAATCAATGCCTGCCTGCTTCGCTGCGAAATACGCAAACGTTGTTTCCAAACCCGCCATGGAAAATGTGATAAAAAACTGTAGCGCATACAGCATTGTAAGCGGACCGCTAAACGCTTTCCAAACGGATTCTTTTTTGGCGGCCTGATTGGTGCGTTTCTCCGGTGGAAGCGACTCTTTGAGAGCGACTCCTACAAAGAGCATCGTAGCGGCAGACACGCAGCCTGCGATGAGAAACGGCATGCTTAGGCTGTGGCTTGAGAAGATGCCGCCGATTGCCGGACCGAAAATAAAGCCAAGTCCGACAGCCGCCCCTACTACGCCCATGCCCTTGCTTCGGTTCTCAGGCGTCGTTACATCTGCAACGTAGGCTGTAACTGTTGGCATGTTCGCAGACGAGAGCATACCGGCCAGAATACGTGCGGCAAACAGCATCCATAATTGAGACGAGAATGCGAACAGAAAGAACGATAGAGAGAGTCCAGCAATCCCGACCAGCATAACCGGCTTACGTCCAATTCGGTCGGATAGGCGTCCCCACATCGGAGCAAATAAAAACTGCATGATGGAGTATACCGCCATGAGCCAGCCAAGCTGTCCTGGTGTGGCCCCAAGTTTTTCCGCATAAAACGGAAGAACCGGAATAATGATGCCGAAGCCGACCATGACAAGAAACATGACGGCAAATAAAATCGGCAGAGCTTTTTTATTTTCCATACGTACACCTCATTTATGAAAACATTAATCCATGTTGAGTAGTCTGTGACTGATTATAGTTCTGTGAAAACATCGAGTCAAGCGAGAAAGTGTCTAAAGACGGCTAACAAAAAAGGAATGACCAGGATTTCCCCGAATACATTCTTGTGAGAGAACAAGAGAAGACAGGAGCAGGGGAAAATGGGGGAACTTCGGAAAAAAATGGTGATCAGTCTTGGTGTGATGTTGCTGATCGCTTTTAACATTGGCATGTGGAGTTATCTGGCTCGGGAATACCGTACGTATGATACCATGCAGGATTCTGGCGTTGTAATGGCGGCAGAGACTGAATCGTCCGCTGCGGCAGACAGTTATGTCACTGTGCCAAAGCCAGCCACGGCAGAGACGAAGAAAGGTGAACAGACATCACCTGTGCGCTCTGATGATGTTCGCATTGTCGTCAGTGCGGCTGGAGATGTGACGCTTGGCACAGATGAATCGTTTTCGTATGCCGGAAGCTTTCCACAGGAAGTGCAGCGAAGCGGCTATGATCATTTTGTGAAGAACATCCGCCCGATTTTTACGAAAGATGACCTAACCATGGTCAATCTTGAAGGAACGCTTACGAATGCGACAGCCAAAGCGCAAAAAACATTTCGATTTAAAGGGAGTCCTGACTATGCCGCGATTCTCGTCCGAGGTGGGATAGATGCGGTCAATGTTGCAAATAACCATAGTCATGATTATTTGCAGCGTGGATTCAATGATACGCTTGCTGCCTTGCAAAAGTCCGGGGTTGGCTATTTTGGTTACACAAAAGCGTACACCAAAACAATCAAAGGCGTTACAGTGGGCGTACTTGGCTATGAAGGATGGAAAAGTGACCAAGGGCTACGTGACCAGATTAAGCGCGATATTATTGCGCTGCGCAAACAAGGTGTGAAAATCGTTGTTGTTAACTTCCATTGGGGGATAGAGCGGAGTTATGCTCCTAATGTGACACAGCAAGCACTTGGCAAGTGGGCGATTGATGCAGGCGCTGATTTAGTCGTAGGTCATCACCCGCATGTCGTGCAGGGCATTCAGGAATACAAAGGAAAGTACATTGTATACAGCCTGGGTAATTTTATCTTTGGTGGTAACCGAAATCCATCAGATAAAGATACCTTTATTTTTCAGCAGGCGTTTCATCTGATAGATGGAAATCTTACTACGCAAAAAGAAATCGCGATCATTCCGATGTCTACGTCATCGGTGGCGGTGCGCAATAATTATCAGCCAACACGTTTGTCTGGTAAAGAAGCTATGCGCGTATGGAATAAAATACAGACATCAAGTAAGCCGTTCGGTTCGCTTGACTGGAAACAGATTCAGCAAGCACAGCTTCCTTAGTAAGATACGATAAACGAATACAAAAGCCGCCTTTCTTCATAGAAAGTGCGGCTTTTGTATTCCATTTTTGGCGGGCAGTGCTATACTACAGATTGGAACCAACTGGAACTAAGCGTTCCGTACATAACTACATAGACAGGAGGAGAGAAAAGTGGGGATCGGGAATTGTTTATCTCGCCTGAACCAGCTGGCGTGGAGTTTATGCTTATTGGTTGTGCTGCTGGCTGTCGGCAGCGGTGACGCGCGAGCTGCATCGTCCGAGTCGTATGAAGCATACATATGGAAAGATATACCATATTATGCTGCACCGCTTCCATCTGGGCCCGCGGTGCAGCCAGCTAAGGCACAACCTGCCGCATTACCCGTACAGCCGCTCGGGATTGTCAAACAAAAACCGGGAGCGTATCCGATACTAGATCGGCAAGGCGAATGGCTCAAACTGCAGATCCGTGAAGGAACGGAAGAGAAGGAAGGCTGGGTGCGAATCCAGCAAGATGCTCTTTATATTCGTACCCTTCCAGCTAAGTCCGGGGACGATCAGACACCTCTGCAAGTATACAAGTTTCTTCAGCATCCAGTTACGGTATACAAGGAAGCCGATTCGCGTCTGGGGAAATTGATGGAGATTTTGCCACAGCGTATTCAGGTGCTAAAGCAAAATAATGGCTGGTATCAAATTCGGACTGATGTAGGCCCAGGCTGGCTGTATGCCGGATCGGACTATGTAACAGACAAGCTTGGTGTCCATAAAATTACTGTTGTGAAACCAGCTGCGCTGTATCCGTATGCGGCTACATTTTGGCCGTCGACTGGAAAGGTAACAGAAGTTCCATTTGAGACGGTGGCTTATGCGAGTTTTGGAAAATGGTATTTAATTGATTACAAAGGTGTGAATCAGTGGCTGTACGCACCGAATGGGGAAGTAACATCTGCCCAGGCCGAGTTTACGAATCGGAAAACAGAGGCGAATGGCTATGTGGGGAATACGACGTTTATGACGGACCCAAAAACGACGCGTCCGGCTGATTTGCTGCACCGGATGACGGTTGAGTTTGAAGGAAAGCAACAGCCATTTCTTGAAACGTTCATTGTGCGTCCGGCTGGGCAGGCAGAACGTGGATTTACATTCGAGACGTATAATGCAGCTGACCCTGATGGACAGGCTAAGCTGACTGCGTATGCTGCCGATTTATTTGCTCCGGGAGACCAGATGGATCAACTGGAGAAGGCGGCGATGAAAGCACGTATCTTACTGAATGATCCTAACTATAAAGTGAATGTGATTATCGGTCTGCCAAATCCGGTTGGCAATGGCGTTGATACAGCCGCTCGGTTACGCATGGTCCGAGTATTTGAAGATACGCTTCTAAAGCAGTGGAATAAAGCGAATCCACAGGCACTTCACTTTGTCGGATTTTACTGGACACATGAGATGGTAGCCGATGCGGACCGCAAGTTTGTGCAGGAAGTGGCTGCTTCTATTCATGAGAAGGGATATAAGTTTTACTGGGCGCCGTATTATCAGGCGGCCAATGCGGAGCAGTGGAAGTCCCTTGGCTTTGACTTTGCCTGGCTGCAGCCGAATCATTATTTTGCCAGCGAAAAGCATCCGGGTGAAGACTTACTCGGTGAAACATACAATCTGTCGCGTCAGACTGGAGCGGGCACAATGCTTGAGTGGAACTGGGCGTTTTTGAGTACTCCGGAAAATGTAAGCTCGCTGAATGCGTATCTTGATCGAGGACGGCTCATTGGTGCGCATCGGACAAGTTTGCTTTTGTATGATGGAGAAGGAGCGATTGATGCGTTTTTTAGCAGCTATAACAAATCGCTTGATGGAATTCGGAAGAAGTTTTTCACCTATATGTTAAATCCGAACGCTCCATACTAAATAAAGCTAGCAAAAAAGCAGAGATGCACAGGCATCTCTGCTTTTTTATACGGTTATTTTGTTTTCTCGATCAATGTGCTATTAATTTCAATCGCATGATTGGCTGAGTTCAGTGACAGATCGCCAAGAATGCGATTGCCTTGTGATACGATCATTGTGACGCTCCAATTTCCGGATGCCGGGAATGTCAGTGTATCTGCACCAGATGTGTATGTACCACTGTGCCAGTTATCGGCTATCACATGGTAGGTGATCGTTTCATCTTTGCCTAGAGTCGGCAGTGGGATCGTAAGCGTATGATCGCGCACGGTTGTCTGTTTGGCGATGCGGTATAACGTATCGGTCCAGTAGCCGGAATCACTTGTCGAATAGGCTGTTTTAGCCCGACGTAAGTTGTCCTGAATCGTCCCGATCTGGGTGCGGCGGTAACTATCAAGAGCTGGATGCGTGCCTTCGGTTTGTGGGCATGTACTGATCGTTCCGTCAAGCTTACGGTCCGCCATTCCTTTGAGCAGCTGGACGAATTCGACCCGACTGATTACGCTTCCTGCATCAAATCCTTCAATAGTTTTTTCTGTTTTACCCTGGGACAAGCCTTTTTCATAGAGAAAGGCAATGGCACTGTCTGTCTGATAGTTATATCCTTTGACAGCAGCAAGCAGACGAGCAGCCTGTCCACGTGTTAGCGATTTGGTATGGTCATTTGGACTGACTGCGACTGGAAGATTGTAGCGTTTGGCCAGCTCGTATAGATGCTCTCCGGTTAGATCTTCGTTTTGTGTGTCGGTAAAGAAGTGGAACAACATATCGAGTGCTTCAGCTTCCGTAACGGCAGCAGCAGGGCGGATGGGCGTATCATCTGTGGCAGAACCAATAATATGAGCATCCAAAGCCCATGGAAGGGTGCCGTTTTTCCAGGCCCAGTGCTCAGCCGGCACATCAGATGGCCGAGTCGCTGCTAGTGTAGTAGAAGGAATGATACTGGCTGCTCCAATACTTAGACATGCAGCGAGCCAGATTGGTTTCCAGTTAAAAGGTATATTCATTGTTTATTCTCTCCTAAATAGTTTGCTAGTTTAATTGTACCGTTTCGTTAAAATTTTGTAAAAACATTCATGTAGATAAGTAAAAAGACTTATAATATGAAAAAAAAGAAAAAGGTGAGGCTTGTATGCTGTCTGCTTTTTTAAAAAGGGATCGTCATCTAAATAATTATACGAATAGTCATACTATGCAAATAAAGGAGATGGCCGAGAAAATTGACCAAGCTGTCGCCGGGAATTTAACCATTCGTCTATCGTTATCTGAACAGGATGAATGGTATGAGATGGGGCAGGCTGTAGATCGACTTTTAGCAGCCTATGAAAAAACGATCATTGATCTTGCGCTCTCTCTTACAGATGTTGTGTCCACTAGCATTGAAGAGAATAGCTTTGTAAATAAGATTTCGGGTGTGACCCGCGTGCTCCATGATGATATTACAAATGTGGTTGCTTCATCAGAAGAACTTGCTGCGTCAGTTACACATATCTCGGAATCTGCCGCGAGTGCGACCTCATTGCTTGAGGGAGCGGGGCAGAACATGACAGGTGGGCAGACACTGCTGAAGCGATCGCATACGGAAATGGAAGCGGTTGAATGTGGCTTTGAGTCCCTCCACAATCAGGTGGTTGCGTTACATGATCAAGTAGACGCAATTGGAGGCATGGTTGGGCTAATTAGGGAAATCGCTGACCAGACGAACTTGCTAGCATTGAATGCTGCCATTGAGGCGGCACGTGCGGGAGAAAGTGGGCGTGGCTTTGGTGTGGTGGCTGATGAGGTGCGCAAGTTGGCAGACCGTACCCAGCAGTCTGTACAAGGCATTACCGATAAGGTACAGGGCATCCAGCAGGAAACAAGGGCGACAGCAGCTCATATTGAAACATTGTCACGTTCCTCCGGAAGCGGCGTTCGATTGTCAGCAGAAGCGAACGAGATGCTCGAATGTATCATGGGCAGCATGACGAAAACAATTGATGATATTACGGGCATTGTACCGGTCCTTGAAGAACAGTCCGCTACATTTGAGGAAGTAACAGCAACGATGGCACATATGAATCAGATTACGGCAGATACAGCAAAAGGTGTCGAACAAAGTGCGGATAACTTGTACCATCTCGGTACTATCACCGAACAAATTCGGCAAAAGGTTGGCCAGTTTACGGCTGGATTTTTGCCAGGGCAATTGATTGAACTAGCCAAAACAGACCATCTATTATGGAAGTGGCGGCTGGAAAGCATGCTTGCTGGACGACTTACACTTGATAGTGAAACAGTTCGCAATCATCACATCTGCCGCCTTGGCAAATGGTATTTCGGTTCGGGGAGCGAAATGTTTGCTAACAATATAAACTTCCAACAGATTGATCGCCCGCATGCGGCGTTTCATCAGGCGTGCAGCGAAGCGATCAAGAAGTTTAATAGTGGGGATATAAAGGGATCAGAGGAGTCATATCGACAAGTAGGAGCGCTGTCACGTGAGGTGCTGCATGCGCTTGATAAGCTGCGGGACAGTGTGGATACACAGGTAAATGTTGTACGGTAAGAATAGTAAATTGAATTATCTATAAATTAAAACAACGCTGATTTGTCTTCCTTTTTTACGGTTTTACTGCTATGCTTTTGTGTAATAAAGAGTAAAGGGGAAGCGTTTCATGCAGCAAGATTCGTTACAAAAAGGATTGCTTCCGCGCCATCTGCGGATGATGGCAATTGGCGGTATGATTGGGGCCGGGATGTTTAAGGGAAGTGCAGAAACGGTTGCACTTGCAGGCCCAGGCGTGGTGCTTGCGTATTTGTTCGGCGGGGCACTCATGCTAATTGTTATGGCTGCGCTGGCTGAGATGGCCGGAGTATTTCCAAAATCAGATATTCGTGACTTGATCGCACGTGCATTCGGTACGCGTGCCGCATTTATTGCCGGTTGGCTGTACTGGATCAACTGGGTGTTAGTCATGGCGGTTGAGATCGTGGCGGCAGGCGCATTTTTGCAGTTCTGGTTTACATCGACTCCACTTTGGGTACTCAGTTTGCTCGTTGCGCTCGTCATTATTTTTATTAATTTGCTACACGTAAAATATTATGGGGAAATGGAATTCTGGCTGGCTAGCATGAAGGTTGCAACGCTGCTTGTTTTTATCGCATTAGGTGGCGCGATGATGTTTGGCGCTTTTTCAGCGGAACCAGCTCCGTACTTCACACACTATACGGCACACGGTGGATTTTTCCCGCGGGGGATAAGCGGTGTATTTGCTTCGCTACTTGTCGTTATATTTTCGTATGGTGGGGCTGAATTGCTCGGTCTTACGATTGCGGAGACAAAAGATGCAGATAAGGTGCTTCCAAGAGTGATCAAAGGAATCGTCGGGCGAGTGGTTGTTTTTTATACATTGCCGCTGCTTGTTATTTGTGGTTTGATGCCATGGAATGAGATTGCCCAAAAGGGAAGTCCGTTCGTGCAGGTGTTATCGAGTGTTGGCCTTTCAAGTGCTGCACACATTATGAATTTCATTATGCTCACGGCTGTATTTTCAGCGGCTAATTCGGGTATGTATGCAACGTCACGGATGCTGTACTCGCTTGCAAAAGGGAAAGTGGCCCCGCAAGCGTTTCTTACATTATCCAAAAATGGGGTACCGATTTTAGGGCTGATTGTAAGCGCATGTTCGCTTTTTATTGGTGTATTTGTTGCGTATGCGGCACCGGAAAATGTGTTCAACTATTTGATGGGGATTCCAGGCTTTACCGTTATGCTTATCTGGATTAGTATTTGTGTGGCCCAGTTGAAACTACGTCCTTTATATCCGACACAGCCCAGTTTTAAAGTGGCACTGTTTCCATACACAACGTGGTTTGCGGTGCTGACGCTAGGTAGCATTTTTATAAGCATTGTATGTAATCCAGATAATTTTATCAGTACACTTATTTGTATCAGCATAGTAGTTATTTTATTTATTGGCGCTCGGTTTGGCGTGGTGAATACCCCGTCACGCTAAGTGTAGGATCGAAGGCAGCGTGATCATTGCAATTGGTATAAAAATAATATTGTTTCAGATTGTTTATTTATGTATAATACAAAATATCTATAAAATAACTGAATTATAATAAATCCTCATCATCATGGTGGGGTAGAGGTCGCGGCTTTTATGAGTAGGACAGACGAGATGGGAGAACATCGAAGACGCTGTGTGAAAGGAGAAGCTGCCGAAGTTTGCACGTGTATTCTCCAACGTGCGGATTGGGGCTGTTTCCGAATAGGGGCAGAACTGTCACCTTTTGCTGTCCGGCAAAAGGTGGGGTGCTATCTTCATGGAAGGTATGATGCGGGGAATAACGGATGCCGTAGGATATTTTCCTGCGGTATTTTTTATATCTCGTCCTTCTCGGCACATGGTAAACAATAGAGACACAAAAGGTGGGGTGCATGATGCAAGAAAGTGGACAACAGAAAGAAGGCTTGCGCCGGGGACTAAAAGCGCGTCACATGACGATGATCTCACTTGGTGGATCAATCGGAACCGGTCTGTTCCTAGCGAGTGGTGGGGCGATTCATAGTGCTGGGCCAGGGGGAGCGCTTGCTGCGTATATCGCAATTGGAATCATGGTATATTTCCTGATGACAAGCCTTGGAGAGATGGCGGCTTTTATGCCGGTATCTGGCTCGTTTAGCACGTACGCGACAAAGTTTGTGGACCCGGCACTTGGCTTTGCGCTTGGGTGGAACTACTGGTATAACTGGGCTATTACGATTGCGGCCGAGCTGTCAGCGGCTACGCTGATCGTGAAATTCTGGCTTCCGGAAACGTCATCTTTGATGTGGAGTGCGTTATTTCTTCTTCTTATGTTTGGCTTTAACTACTTATCGGTTAAAGGGTATGGGGAATCTGAATACTGGTTTGCCATTATTAAAGTCATAACGGTTATTGTCTTTATTATTATTGGTCTTCTGATGATTGTCGGAATTATCGGTGGAGAAGCGGTTGGGTTCCGCAATCTTACCATTGGCAATGCACCGTTTAACGGGGGCTTTATGGCGATGCTTGGCGTATTCATGGCCGCAGGTTTCTCGTTCCAGGGTACAGAGTTGTTAGGGATTGCAGCCGGTGAGAGCGAGGAGCCGGAGAAAAATGTACCGCTGGCGATTCGTCAAGTGTTCTGGCGTATTTTGCTGTTTTATGTATTTGCGATTATTGTCATTGGTTTATTGATTCCATACACAACAGAGAGTCTGGCAAGTGATAGTGTTATGACTAGTCCATTTACGCTCGTATTTGAGAAAGCGGGCCTGGCATTTGCTGCGTCTGTAATGAATGCTGTTATCTTGTCATCTGTGCTATCAGCAGGTAACTCCGGGATGTATGCGTCAACCCGGATGCTATGGGTGCTGGCGAAGGAAGGAAAAGCACCGAAGTTTCTGGCAAAGCTGGACAGTCGTGGCGTCCCGGTTGCGGCGCTGTGCGTAACAGCTGCTATTGGGATCGTGGCGTTCTTTGCCTCCCTGTTTGGCGATGGGGTTGTATATGTATGGCTGTTGAATGCGTCCGGTATGTCTGGTTTTATTGCCTGGCTGGGTATTGCGATTAGTCATTATCGCTTCCGTCGTGCCTATATTGCGCAGGGCAGGAATCTGGCAGATTTGCCGTACCGGGCAAAATGGTTCCCGTTTGGACCGCTGTTTGCTTTTGTGATTTGTATGATTGTGATCATCGGTCAAAACTATGGAGCGGTGCTAGGCGATAAAATTGACTGGAACGGCATTATTGTAGCCTACATTGGGATTCCGTTGTTCCTTGCTCTGTGGTTTGGGTACAAACGGAAATATCGTACTAAAGTTGTTCCGCTTAAAGAGTGTGATTTTGAACGTGAATAAATAAAAAATAAGGGGGAGCCCTCTCCATCATTCGTAGGATGATGGAGAGGGCTCCTTTTTGCTTTGTGTATTATATTCGTAATTTTTCTGTAAAAACGATGCAAAAATGCATTTGTAGATGTTTGTCCGCATTGTAGTATCGGATAGACTTTTCAGTGTTTTACGCTTTCATGTAAAAAAATGTACATGTCATTTTGCATTTTTATATTCTAAATTACATTGTAAATACATTGTTTTTATTATAAAAATAATTTGGCAAACAAATTGCAAGAAGATTATAATGTTTAGAAAATAGACAAAACAGAAAAAAAGCAATTCGATTAGATTGGAGTGGTGGTATGGCACAGCAAAATGGACTGCATGGAGGATTGAAAGCGCGTCACCTGAAAATGATTTCACTTGGTGGCGTTATTGGGGCAGGACTTTTCGTAGGAAGTGGAGCGGTTATCGGTTCGACCGGACCGGGGGCAATTGTATCGTATTCCCTGGCTGGCCTGATTGTTATTCTCGTTATGCGTATGCTAGGTGAGATGGCAACAGTTAAACAAGACAGCGGTTCTTTCGCAGCGTATGCACGTGATATGCTTGGACCGTGGGCTGGATTTACAATTGGTTGGTTGTACTGGTTTTTCTGGGTGATTGTTATTGCGATTGAGGCTATTGCCGGAGCGGCGATTGTTCATCAGTGGATTCCATCCATTCCGGTATGGGCGTTGAGTTTGATTCTCACAACTTTGTTAACGCTCACAAACTTATATTCGGTAAAATCATTTGGTGAATTTGAATACTGGTTCTCTTTAATTAAAGTAGTAACAATTGTTGTGTTCCTTGCAGTTGGTGCAGTTATTATCGCAGGTTTCTTCCCAGGAATCGAAGCACCGGGGATGAAAAACTTGACGCAAAACGGTGGTTTTATGCCGTTCGGTATTCAATCGATTCTTCTTGGTATCGTTATTGTTATTTTCTCTTTCTTTGGAACAGAGATTGCAGCGATCGCAGCAGGTGAGTCCGATAATCCTGAAAAAGGTGTTATGACGGCTATTAATAGTGTAGTATGGCGAATTCTTATGTTCTTTATCGGTTCCGTTGCGATTCTAGTAACACTTCTTCCGTGGAATTCAGCGAACTTATTGAAAAGCCCGTTTGTTACGGTGTTTGACATGATCGGTATCCCGGCAGCTGCACAAATTATGAATGTTGTTGTACTGACATCTGTTCTGTCTTGCTTGAATTCAGCGCTGTACACAAACTCTCGTATGTTGTATGCGCTCGCACAAAAAGGTGATGCACCGAAGTCTTTATTGAAGGTAAGCGCACGAGGAATTCCGGCTCGTGCTGTATGGGCAAGTACAGCGTTTGCATTTTTGGTTTCGTTCTTTAACTTTGTATCGCCGGACAAGCTGTTCCTGTTCCTTGTAAACGCATCCGGTGCGATTGCGCTGCTTGTTTACATTGTTATTGCATTCTCGCACATTAGTTTCCGTAAGCAGATGGAACGTGAAAATCCGAGCGGTTTGAAAATTAAAATGTGGCTCTTCCCGTATCTGTCTTATGCAACGATTGTTGTTCTGTTTGGCATTTTGATTTCAATGGCATTCATTGAATCGATGCGTTCACAGTTTTATCTTACGATGCTCATTACAGGTTGTACATTAGTGTATTACTTCTTCTTTCATCGTAAAAAAGCACAGGCTGCTGATAAAGCTGCATCTGCGAAAATCTAGCTAAGACTAAAGAAGTTACTAAAAGAGGCTGACTCTCTTGCTATTTCATAGTGAGGAGACAGCCTCTTCTTTGTTTAATACGGTTCTATTTCTTGTCCGGTTTTTATGTCTCGTACATGTGTCCGTATCTGAGGGGTACCAATCGTGCCGCTTGCAGGTGGTTCCACCCCTTGTTCGATCCATTCCACCAGCAGATCAAATGCTTGATGTGCATAGGGGAGCAGGGGCTGAAGCTCGTCGTTCACATCAATTCCCGGCGCCTGTACAAGACCGTCAATATGGTTCCCTTTTTCGATGAGATACATCCGATGCTGCTCGCTTTTTCCTGCCTTGCGAACAAGTTCGGCGTATGGCACAGCGTGAATGGATGGGAAGATCAAGGTATCAAGTGATCCGGTCAAACTGATTAATGGAGCATGCAATTTGCCCGTATTTTCAATGCGCTGTACTTGATTTCGTACACTGGCTGGACGGGTAAAATAATCATAGTCGGCAAAGATAGCATCGTGCGTCCGATCGCGTGTTAGGCCATTTAGTCGTAAATAATCCGACCAGTGCAAACGATGCGGGGCGTGAGGATCAAATACATCCCGGTATATGTTCAGTGTGATAAACCAATAGTAGTCGTCATGAAACGGCCAGAGCATGTCTGAATGATGCGGCACTCCCGCTTGATAAAGTGCGGCTTGTGCCGCTTTTTGTGTTTCTCCTGTTGCAAAAATAGCATGTGTAGCGTGATTGATGACCGTGCTCAGCGAAGAGATCAAATTCGGTTCATCAGCCCGCCAAAGTACACCTTCCCAGTCAACACCCCCGTCAAAGAGCGCAGGTTCCCCGGTTTGCTCCGGGTGGTCATGTTCTAATGCGTAGCGCACGACGTAGCCTCCATTTGAGAGGCCAATCGCGTATGTGGGAATGCGGGTACGACGAGATTTCGTATCATTTGTGCACAAATAATGCTGGGCTGCTTTCGTTATCTCTCGAAAGCGCAGATGCCATTCCGCCAGGCCGTTGTCGCTTGTTATGAGTGCGTTTTTGGCGGAAGCGAATGGGTCGAGGGGATCGGGAGTCCCCGGCGTGCCTTTATCGGTTGCGGCGAATGCATAGCCTTTTTCTAGTACATAATCGCTGAATAATAGGTCGGTTGATGTTTCCCCGCGTGTTGCTGGTATGCCTGCCACCACGAGTTTTCCATTCCAGTCATCGGGAATGCGAATGACAAAATGTGCATTTGCAAATCGACCATTTATCTGGGTACCTGTTATCGCTGCCGGTCGGTACATATGATGCCACCCTGTTTTTTGGGTTGCATCTCCCCATAGGTGAGGGGTAAGTCCGAGGTTGCCGTTTACAATCGCTGCGTTGTATTGGAGGGGATTCCGTGTCGTGAGCCAGCCAGTGTTCTGTCCGTCAAATACAGTTACTTGTACGTCCTCGGCGCCTGGGATAAGTGTGTATTCGCTCATATTTTCCTCCCTGTATAAATAACTCACTTTCACTGAAATTCTGGGTTGTTATCTACCGTTTCTCTAAATGATTAGGATATTCCTTTTTTATAGACCCTGCTAAACATTCGGGTTGATAATTTGAGCAAAAGAAAAAGGACCAAGCTCTGGTCCTGTTGTGTGTCTTATTGAACTAAAGATTCCCGGTAGCTTAATAAATTCCTCTTGAAAGATACCAATTAATATAAGTTTCATTATTACAAATTATAGCTTCCCAATTCCTTGACTGAACAATCTGAGTTATGTTTTCATCTTTGGTAAAAAATAATGTGAAAAAGGAGTCGTACACACTCATAAAAGCAAACTTCATGTTTTCATCCATCAAAATTAATTCTTTATCTGTTAATTCACTTATTTCTAAAAGGGTTATATTATCTATTTCCAAAATCCCACTTTTATCGAAAATTGGTTCGGAGAAGAAAAATTTATTAGCACCGTTTGAACCGAGAACTTTCAGCAATCCACTAATCAAGAACACTGACGTAGAATCTTCAGTCGGGTAATAGAGGTCTGTTTTGAAATTCAGATTTAATTTATCAGCTAAATCTGTCCTAGCATATTCTTGCCTTAATGCACCAATAGATGTTTTTAGTGCTAGTGCAAGCTCTTCGTGTGTTTTTAAACCACTATCTTTCAGTACCTGTTCCCAAGATACTGGTTCTCCCAAATTTAATATCTCTTCATTACTTGGATATATAGGCTCACATTCGTTTTTCTGCTTCGATTGCGCCCAACCCAAAGGCATTTGAACGAAAGGGTGGAGCAAAATTGCTGCTGTTTTAAAACCTTGTGGTAATTGTTTTAAAATAGAGGACTTATCATTAAGCCATATATAATTCAACATATAAACCACCCCTTTGAAAAAGTATATCAAAAGAATGGCTCATTGCGTTAAACTGCTCGTTAATTGAATAAGAAAATCAATAACAAACGATAACAGAGCCTTTTTATAAAGGCTCTGTTAAAGGTAAATGTTGATATTTGTTACCTATCCGAATTCTTGATATAATCAACGCAAGAACAAATGTTCGAGTGGTTATCAAGGTGAGCAAAGCGTTTAGCAACTTGTTAAAGTATATTGACAAATTACCACATATACAAAAAGAACAAGTTTACCAATGGGCTAAACGCTATGTTGAGCCTTCTTCCTCTGCTGGTGGTAGATTAATCAATGAATTGAGAGAAACTCGATTCAAGGATGGATTTGAGTGTCCCCATTGTTCATCAGAACACGTTGTTCGGTTTGGAAAATATAATGGTCGAAAACGGTATCGCTGTAAATGCTGTGTCAAAACCTTCACTGACACAACGAATAACGTCTTGTACCCGTACAAGAAAAGGCAACGAATGGATTACATTTGTTGATTGTATGTTCAAAGGATATTCCCTGCGAAAATCTGCTGAAATCGTAGGAGTTACTTGGGTTACGCTTTTTTATTGGAGGCACAAACTGCTAAATGCCCTAAAACAAATAGATTTTGAGCATTTTGATGGTATCGTTGAAATTGACGAGACCTATTTCCTGTATTCTCAAAAAGGTCAACGGGGCATTACTGAACGAAAACCAAGAAAACGTGGTGGAAAGTCCAAACATAGAGGCATAAGTCACGAACAGGTCTGTGTTCTGGTTGCCAGAGACCGAACCAAGGCAACCGTCTCAAAAGTTGCTTGTATGGGGCGTATTGTAAAATTAAAAGTTGATACTTTAATTGGTTCTAAACTTTCCAACGAAAACGTGCTTGTCACAGATGCTTGGAGAGCCTATAAAACCTATGCAAAAGAAAAGGGTTTAGAGCATTTTTAAATTAAATCAGACAGTGGCAAACACGTTACAAAGGGTTTGTATCACATCCAAAATGTTAAACGGTCTCCATTCTCGCTTGAAACAATGGATAGACCGCTTTAAAGGCGTGGCTACAAAGTATCTTGATAATTACCTTGCTTGGTTTTTATTTGTCGATAGTCGTAGTAATGAAAGCACGAAACAGCACATTAAAGAATTTCTACTAACTTCTTTTGTATTTGAAATGAAAGATACATATAATAGTCTACGTTTATCTAAATTCGTTGTGTAATCCTTATTCAATGGGACAGAAGAATCAAAATCTGAATGATAAAAGGATGGGAAATTATGACAAATAACGTGAAACAGAGAAGAATAATTTTAGATTTAGCAGTTACTTTAGATGGTTTTATTGAAGGGAAAAATGGAGAAGTTGATTGGTGCATTATGGACCCTGATATGGGGTTCACTGATTTCTTAAATCATATTGATACTATTTTATATGGTAGAAAAAGCTACGATTTATGGGGACAATATATTCCGAAAAATGAAGACTCTGATACCGAAAAGGAAATTTGGAAATTGGTTCATAGTAAAAAGAAATATGTTTTTTCCAGAACACAAAAAGAGACTGGTAATCAAGCAATATTTATAAATGATAATATTCTTGAAGAAGTAAATAAATTGAAGAAAAAGTCTGGTAAAGACATCTGGCTATATGGTGGAGCAAGTCTCATTACAACTTTTATAAATTTGGGGCTTGTTGATGAATTTAGATTATCTATTCACCCTGTTGTTTTGGGAGAAGGAAAACCGTTGTTTATTGATTTAAAACAGAGGATAAATTTAAAAATGGTTAATACAAGAACATTCTCCTCTGGCGTTGTGCAAATAAACTATCATTGGAATGGTAACTAAAAATATCTTTCACTCCAAAGATATATTGTAATAAATATTATTAAGGTAATACTCGACAGTGGTTCCCCCTTAATATTATGGAATTATCAACATTAAATTTTAACAGAGCCTTTATAAAAAACAACCGTGGCTTTCCAACTGAAACTCCTGCATGAAAATGGAAGGAGGAGACGGCGAGAGTTTTTGTAAATCGAAACGTTGTGCGGGGAGTGGGAGAAGGGGGGAGCAAGAGAGTGCTTGTATGCGTCTACTCAGTGGAGGGAGAACGGCGAACGAGCCTTTGCCCGCAACTCTTCAGTGAACGGGCATCACAGGCTTTTCTTTGCGGGCCAGCTCGCCGGGCTCCTCCCTTCTCCCACTCCCTTACCACCAAACGTTGTCAATATCACAAAAAAAGCTGTCCCGTCCACCATGTTCTGGCTTTTGGGACAGCTTTGTCTATAGATCGGTCTTATTACGCTCGTTCTTTACGACGCGAGCGGACAAAATATTGGACGACAGCTAACACGACTGTCCAGACGGCTGTCGCTTCAATCGTAACAAGCAGCCAGTGTGTGGTGCCAAGCAATAAATACAGGGCAGCGTGTGCGACGAAAATGATCGCAACCCAGATTAATAAGTTCATCATTTCCACCTTCCTGATGGGGAGTTACTTTGTAGTGTAAACAAACAGCCGGAAGAGTATACATACGGATGTTGAGCAGACAATAGAAAAGGGTGCTGAACTTGCGGCTGTGCCTGAGAATGCATGGTGGATGTGTAACCTGTCTTTTTTAATGTTTAGGTAAAAAGTAAGCACACTTTTTCACAAAGATGTCGTGACTTTGTTGGCTATCGGGAGTAAAATGATAAGGGAGTGTAATTTGTAATATATACATTATTCTAATATATGTGGAACCAATGTATGAGAATTGCTGGTAGAAAGGAAGAGAACAAATGGAAGCTGAAACAAAACAACAAGACGTACAGGCAGTCCCACAGTGGATGGAAGAACTGGAAAAGCCGGAAGTGCAGCAGGCACTTAGCATGCTTGTTCAAAAACTGCCACAAATTAGCAACGCAGTAGCAAAAGCTGAGCAGGGCATTGATCTAGCTGCTGCTTTTGCAAGCGATACAGAATCGCTTAATTATCTCGCAGATCGGGCGAGCAGTGTTTCGAAGTTCGCCTTGAATAAAGAGAATCTTGAAGCGCTTAGCACGCTCATGGAGAGCCTGCCGCGTCTGGCGAAAATGGTTGGAGCACTTGACCGTCTGTACACAACACTTGAGCCAGTTCTTACTGATAAGGACATTCTGGTTGACATGGCAAGTATGGTTCAGGTGGTAGCAGCACCGGTGACAGAACGCGTTCGAGAAGGTGTATCGATGGCGAAAGAAGGCATGTCCATGGTACAAGAAGCAAAAGAACGTGCTTCTCGTAACCATGATACGCTGTCGATCTTTGGTGTTCTAAGAATGCTGAAAGAACCAGCTGTTCAGGAAGGCCTGAAATTCGCGCAAGCACTGTTTGCTGTAATGGCTGAGCGCAAAGTATTGAAATAGTACGAATCAGAAAAGAGCCGATTCCCAGTAAGGGAAATATCGGCTCTTTTTTTATACAGCAAGTGCAGCCTGATTAAAATAATCAAGGCGTTTTTGGAGGAGCTTACGCTGAAAATCATCAATGACAAGCCATTCAAAATCAGCAAAAGCCCAAATAAACGTATCAATGTCATTTGCTTCCCGGCGATCCAGTGCAATAAATTCACGATTGTCACGCTGTTTCCAGTACACTTCTAGCATGGTACCGCTTGCACCAAGCTCGTACAAAGTAGCGACAATTTCTTTTGTTTCATACAGAGGAAACACCTTCTCAGCCTGCTGAAGTAGCCCTTCTCGTACGAGGGAACTAAAAAATTCATTCATTTCGATACGTTCCATGTGTAAGATCATCTCCTTGCATAATAAATTACAAAAGATTATAGTCAGAATATATACAATAAGTCAAATATTATAATAGTTAAAAGGTGAAGGGGAGCAAACAGATGACAAGTAGGGAGCGGATGGACACAACGAAAGCGAATGAATTATCACTGCGAAACTTGCTTCGTTTCTATCCCAAGCAGGGCGAAATTTTCTTGAAAGATCGCCGGATGGTCATCTCGAGTGCCGATGCATGGGGTGTGCTGCGTCATGATTTGATCGCTGCGCTCGGTACGGAGCGGGCAAAGCGATTTTTACTCCGATATGGCTGGCACTGTGGGCGCAATGATGCCCGCAATTTGAAGGAAATGTTTGAGTGGGAGAGTGACATTGAATGGCTTTTGGCCGGGCCACAGATGCACACTATTTCAGGGAACGTATTCTCGCGTGCGACACGTGTCGAGGTAAATCGCGAGCAAGGCACCTTTTATTTGGAGGGCACCTGGGAAAATTCGTACGAGGCTGAGCAGCATTTGCTGCACTTTCCGAAGCATCATGAATCGGTATGTTATATGCTATCTGGGTATGCAGGCGGATATTCGACAGAATATTTCGGAAAAAAAGTGGTGTACAAGGAAGTGGAATGTGTCGGGAAAGGGGATACAACCTGTCGCTTCATTGGGAAAACGGTGGAAGAGTGGGGTGACGAGATTCTAGAGGAGTTGGCTGATTACGAGGATGAGAATTTGGCAGATGAACTCGATCTGGCCTATCAGCGCATCGAAAAGCAGCAGCATATCATGAGCATCGGGATGAGACTTAGTCAAAAACTGACACAAGTTGTACTGCAAGGGAAGGGACTGAGTACGATTGCTCAGGTGCTGGGGGAAAGTCTTTCGTGTTCCGTTGTCGTAGAAAGTCCTGAATTCGAAACGATTGCTAGTTATGGTCGAGTGCCGCATGGGGCGGTTCGGGCGCTGCGATGTGGAGAAATCGGGAGCGAAAGTGAGCGGACTGTGATCAAGAAGCTATTTGATGAGCAGCAAACGGTACAAGTGGACATGCCCGCTGGAGGCGGATTGTACGCCCATAAACGTGTGATTGCGCCGATTCTGGTAAAAAGCCAGGTGCGCGGCTTTATTTCTTTACTGAAGGAAGAAGGTAGCTTCGGTCAGATCGAGCTGATGTCATTGGAGCGAGCTGCTAGTGTATGTGCCCTGCAAAAGTTAAACGAGCAAACGGTCATTGAAACCGAGCAGCGAATTAAAGGCGAATTGTTAGCGGAGCTTTTAAACAAGGACGCGGATATGTCGGTAATCATGAAGCGATTTCAGTATCTTGGTTATCAAGCCGATACTCCGCATTATGTATTCGTGTTTCAGATGGATTCCTGTGAAAAAGAAGGTACGTATGAAAACATCGCGTATATGGAGCGGCGTCCCCAACTCATTGATTTTCTGTCGGGTAAGCTGGAGCGGGCCGGATATCGGGCGCTCGTTTCTACCCAGTTGAATCGCGTATATGGACTTATTCCGGTGGCGTATATCGAACAACAAAAATTAAGCGTCGAAGCGTATGGAACGTATCTGCTTACCCAGTTGAATGAGCTGATGGATAGTAAGGATGTTGTCCTTGGAATTAGTAACGTATGCTACACGTTATCCGTGTTTGCACGTGGGTATCAGGAGGCGATTCAGGCGATTGAGATTGCCCGTCTCAAAAAACAAACGTGTCCGGTCGTACGCTTCGCAGAACTGGGACATTTGACATTGCTGCTTAATGCTCGTCATCCAGAAGAACTGGAAGCGTTTGCGTACGAGAAGCTCGGAATGCTGCACACGTATGACGAGAAAAATGAAAGCGAATTAGTAAAAACACTGTATTACTACATTGAGAATGAATGCAACCTGCACAAAACAGCCAGGGTCATGAATGTATCGATTAGCGGTATGCGGTATCGGCTCCGTCGGATTCAGGAACTAACAGGTACAGATCTAACGGTTTCCTGTAATCGATTTGAAACGCAGCTAGCGCTTGAAATTATGCTGGTTCTTGGCAAAATTTCACTCAATCCGGTTGTGCCGACTTCCGTATCTAATTCGTAATGTATCATGTAAAAGAGGTTGTCTCAAAAGCTGTAACACAGCGATTGAGGCAGCCTCTTTCTTTTCTTGGGGGATGGTTTCTCCAAGGTGTGGTGGAGGAGTCGGGATCGGGTGGGACCTCGTCACTTCGGTACGCTTGCTATGAAGTAGAGGCTGTCCGCTCCAGGTGCCCGACGAACTCGCCCACAAAAGATGACAGTGATGTATATGCATCGAAGTATTGTGGGCAAAAGCCCGTTCGTCTGTCCCCTTCCGCTGGGGAGTCACGTACAGGCGTTCCGTTGCCCCACCCGATCCCGCTCCTAGCACACTTTGGGTAAACACCATCAAGCAAGATCAAGAAGCTGAGCTTTGCTATGCAGGTAAAAAAATTAAAAAAGTCGTCTTTCTAAAAGCCAGTAGCTACCGAGCAAATCCATTCTGGCGTCGCATGTTTTTTTGTAAACCGAAACGTTGTGCGGGGAGTGGGAGAAGGGAGGAGCACAAGCGCCTGTACGTGCCTCCCCAGCGGAGGGAGAACGACGAACGGGCCTTTGCCCGCAACCCTTCAGTGAAAGAGCATCTGGGCTTTTCTTTGCGGGCGAGTTCGTCGGGCTCCCGGAGCGGACAGCTACTACTTCTCTGTAAACGTACCGAAGCGAACGGCTCCTCCCTTCTCCCACACCCTCTCACCACACGTTATCGATTCTATAACAAAAAGCTGTCCCGTCCGCCATGTCCTGGGGCTTTTGGGACAGCCTGCTTGTTGTTTAGAACCGAATCGTACCAAGTGAATCGGTTCGATTTGTACGAATCGGTTGCGATGATTTGGACACCACGTAAAATAATTTAGAACATTTTGAGTTATATGAAAACATTGAGAAATATTTTATCCTGTATCATAGTACAGCGAGTTGTATACGGCTTTTTTATATAACATTGAAAGCGTATACGTACTTGTATTTTCTGCAAGGGGGGATATGAATGACGTATCAATTTCAACCAGGCTCAGAAATGATTAAGCCGCTGCGCCAGACGTACAAATATATGTCGGGGCTTAAGGTGAAGCGGCCAACCACATATGACGAGGCTACATATAATCTGCAGCCGTATGAGAATTTTCACTATCGTCCGATCTGGAATCCGGACATTCAAATTTATGATGAGAACATTACAAAGCTTGTCTGCACAGACTGGGAACAGTTCCGCGATCCGGCACGCTTGTATTATGCAACGTACTGCTACGATCGTGCTGAATTACAGACACGGATCAAAGGACAGTTCAATGCATGTGAACGACTCGGCGTATTTCGCACGATGGATGATTCGTTTGTTCGTACAGTAAGTGAGTTCTTCCCGGTATTGCGCCATCTGTTCTTCGGTGAATCGGTTGTATACATGTATGTAGGCCGGTTCTCCGTTGGTACTGCAATTGAACAGTGTGCGACGTATCAATCATTTGATTTGCTTGGCTCGGCTCAGTTGATTACAAAAATCTGTGCGGAGCTGGAAAGCAGGAATCCGGCGATTCTGTCGGCCGGCAAGCAGAAGTGGCTAGAAGATGAGAAGTTCCAACCATTGCGTGCCTTGACTGAAAAACTGATGGTGACATGGGATTGGGGCGAAGCTGTTGTTGCGGTTAA
Organism: Aneurinibacillus uraniidurans; assembly: GCF_028471905.1. Lineage (NCBI taxonomy): Bacteria > Bacillati > Bacillota > Bacilli > Caryophanales > Paenibacillaceae > Aneurinibacillus > Aneurinibacillus uraniidurans. The sequence continues at coordinate 1,783,153 of NZ_CP116902.1, forward strand.
TTTGCTGCTGAACCTGATTGTCTATCCACTTTTCTTTGAGGAAATGTCCGAGAGTGCGCTGGAAAATGGCGGCGCAGGGTATGCGATGTTCAGTGAGTTTTTCTGGCATATGTTTGACTACGAGCGCAACTGGGCTGCTGCGTTGATGAAAATGTTGATCGCAGATACGCCAGCGAACCAGGCTGTGATTCAGTCATTTGTCGATGAATGGCTGCCGCAAGTGATCGCAGCGATAAAACCGATATTGCCGATATTTGCGATGCCTGGACAAGCGAAGGATGGGGAAGTTGTCCTGCAAAACGTACTGGATAAACATGTGCGCCCGGTACTGGAAACAGAATTGGGACTGATTATGCCGCCGTTGTCTGGTGAATTGCATGTGACAGAGGTATAGAAGGGAAGGGATATGGATGACAGTGGCAGGAGAGCGTAGTCGGTATGTTGGCGTTGATCTGACGAACGGACATGTAACAGATGCAGTGATCGAATCAGTCGAGCAGGACAATCCAAGCGCAAAAATCACCCGGTTTCCAGGGTATGCGAAGGTCGAGGCGATTGAGAAGCTTGTGATTAATCGCGAGACCGTAGAAGAAGCGCTTGGAGAAGAATGGAATACAGAAGATTTGCAGCTGATTGTAACGTCGTATTACGGATTTATTGGCGAATGGGACGACGATCAAATTATTATTCAATGGGACAACGTGTAAGGGGGGAGAAATATGAGTAAAAAGAAAAAGCGTGGATTGAAAGAAGAATACAATCTGTTCACTCGCGATCTGGATTGGGAACCAGGCTATGTATCCTGGGATGAGATGTATCCATATGCCAAGATGGAAGGTATCAAAATTCATGATTGGTCGCGCTGGGAAGATCCGTTCCGTGTAACAATCGAGAACTATGTTCGCATTCAGGCAGAAAAGGAGCGGAAATTCCAGGCAATTCGCGAAAACATTGACCTGATGCAAAGCCAGCTTGATATTAGTGATGCCCGCTGGCTGGAAGCGATGAAATTGTTTATGGGTGCTGCTGCACCGTCTGAATACAATGCACACCGCCTGTTCCAATTCGTGGCTCGTCATGTGCCAAGCCCGGCGATTCGCTTCGCGGCTCTGACGCAATCGGTTGACGAACTGCGCCACGTGCAGGATCAAGTGCTGATGTTTAATAATTACAATAAATACTACCAGGGATTCCACAGCTGGCGTCAGATTGCAAGTCGTCATTGGCTGATGTCCGTACCGAAGTCATTCTTTGAAGATGCCCTGACTGCCGGGCCGTTTGAAGCGCTGGCTGCGATTTCATTTGGATTCGAAGTTGTGTTCACGAATATTTTATTCGTTACAGTTGGTTCGATGGCGGTGAAAAATAGCGACCATACGTATACCGGGGTTGGCTTTACCTCACAGTCTGACGAGTCCCGCCATATGACGCTTGGCATGATGGCTATCCGCGCGATGCTTGAGGAAGACCCGGATAATGTGCCGATCGTGCAGCGCTGGCTTGATAAGTGGTACTGGCGTGCCTATAAAGGATTTGCGGTTGTGCCGTACATGCTCGATTATATCGCGCCACGCAAGCTGATGTCATGGAAAGAAGCGTTTGAGATGTACATTGAGGATCAGGTGTTTAACGGTCTGTTTAAAGATCTGGAGCCGTACGGCATTCGCCTGCCGCTTCATGCTAAGGACAGCATTAAGGAGAAAGATCATTTGACCCATCAGGTTGCGCTGTTGCTGCATCGTCTGCCGCACGTAACGTTCTTCCACCCGTTTGCGCCAAATGAGCAGGATAAAGCATTTCTTGCTGAAAAGTATGGCAGTACATGGACGGATTTATGGGCGAAGAAGTGGGAGCAGCAGACTGACCCGAATCACGATCATATTTATCCGGGTCTGCCACAGCTGTGCCAGACGTGTCAAATTCCGATGATTTTCAGCGAGCCGGATAACCCGGAAGAGACATGTTTCCGTCACTCGGTGCATGAAGGGGAAACGTATCACTTCTGTTCGGATGGATGTAAATGGATTTTTGATCAGGAACCAGACAAATACAAGCAGGCATGGCTGCCGGTGCATGAAATCCTTCAGGGGAACTGTGGACCAGCAGAAAAGCTGCCGGAGTACTGGGGCCTTGAACCGGAAGACACTGGCGATTACTATGAGTCTCTTAACTATAAAAACTTTACAAAATGGAAGGAAATGCGTGCCCAAAGCATATAAGGAGGGGAGAGGACATGATATTTGTTTATTTGTTCGAACATGGGAATCCACCTGCACTATGTCTGCCGGTTGATCCGGCTGCGACCTGGGCGGAATTCAAGGAAGTGATTCGTCAGATGTATAAGCGTGATCCGGATGCTGCGCAGTTAACATACTTTGACGACCCGTTCACACCGGATGATAGCAAGACGCTCACAGAACTTGGCATTGCTCATAAGGGGCTGCTTAAAATTAAATAAAACGAGGAGGAAGTCGTATGGCAATTATGCGTCTCGGTCGCGTACAAATTCGTGTACCAAATTGGGAGAAGTCAATCTTTTATTATAAAAATGTACTCGGATTAATTGAAACCGCTCGCGATGACAATCATGTGTATTTAAAAGCATGGGATGAGCACGATCACCATAGTGTAATTCTGCAAAAAGCAGATACGGCAGGCTTAGACCACTTAGCGTTCAAGTGTGAATTTGCCCAGGACCTTGATCTATACGAGCAGAAGCTAAGCGACTACGGCATTGCTGTGCAGCGAGTTCCGAAAGGCACGCGTATCGCAGAAGGCGAAGCGATTCGCTTCCAGCTTCCAACGGAACATTGGGTGGAACTCTATCATGAAATTGAAGTGGTAGGCAACGGGATGTCGCTTGTGAATCCAGATCCGTGGCCGGACCATCTGGTTGGAATCGCACCGCCACGCCTCGATCACCTGCTGGTGACAGGCGATGATATTGAAGGAGTAAGCCGCTTATTTATGGATGTGTTTGATTTCAAAATGAGCGAGCAGCTTGTGGACCATAGTGGAGAGGGACAGCTGGCAACGTGGCTGTTCAAAACGAATACGGCGCATGACATCGCATTTGTGAAAGGACCAAATGGACGTCTGCATCACATCGCTTTCTGGCTGGATGAATGGGTCGAACTGCGTAAAGCGGCAGATATCATGGCGAAAAACGATGTAGCGATTGATATCGGGCCGACTCGCCATGGCATTACGCGGGGGACGACGATCTACTTCTTTGATCCGTCTGGTAACCGCAATGAAGTGTTCTGCGGCGGTTATATCACGTATCCGGATTCTCCAACGATTACATGGACGGAAGATACGATTGGCAAAGCGATTTTCTATTTCGAGCGCGAGCTGAATGATCGGTTCATGAATGTAAATTCGTAGACTTCACGATAGAACAGGAGCAGAAGCGTAATGGCATATGATATTGTAATTGAACCGCTTGGTGTGACGGTTGCCTGTGAAGAAGAACAGACGATTATGGATGCCCTCGTGTCCAATGGGGTAAAAGTAAAAAGTTTATGCCGTACAGGCCGATGTGGCATGTGCAAATCGCACATTCATGAAGGGGAAGTGGACTACGGAGAAGCAAACCCTCATACGCTGTTTGAGTCAGAGCGGGAAGAAGGAAAAGTGCTGCTCTGTACAGCCACACCGCTGAGCGACCTAGTTATTGAAATTGAAGATAGTGTTTTATAGTGGATGAATAAATAAGTAATAAAAACACCTGTATCTCTTTATAAACAAAGAAATACAGGTGTTTGCTGTGGAAATGGATGGGGAGAGGAAAGATGAAAGGGGGAGAAAACATAAGACCTCTTCCTGCCTAGCTGCCGCTGCCAGACCATATGCATCATTAACTTCAACAATCGGTTCAAAAGCGTTATAGACTACTTTTTTTCATTCATTTTCTACCAATGTTTTAATTTTTCATCGAGTGATTCTAATACTTCCAATAATTCTTTACCGTTCACAACAGGAAGCCATGATTCCCTATGTTAGATCGAGATTGTTTTGATTTTTACATCCGGATTATCACGTGGATATCCGATAGCGTTATTCACAAAACGGCATCCATTTTTGATATAGTCAAAATGGTCATGAATGTGACCAAAACACCAAACCTTTCCCTGTAATTGATCCATCCACTTGCTTCCATCAAAGAAATAAAAACTGGGGGTTAATCCTTGAACATATTTAGAGTTAGGTGACAGCATAGACCAATCTCCGCCTACATGCGTTATGATTACTTCGCTGTCGTTAATTATGTTGCTGAGTTTAGCAGATTCCTCAATAAAATCAGGTAATCCTCTAATCAGCCCAGCATCATTCATTTCTTTTTTCCAAAGACGAACCAATTCTTCTTCTGTTTTATCATGCCCAAGCATACCGTATGAAAAATCGTACCACATGCCCGTCCCACCAAAGGTAATACCCTTTAAGGTGATAACATCTCCTTCAAGGATATATACACCTTCAATCTGCCCTGCAATTTCTTTCATCTCATTCCATCGCTTTGAAGAATTACGCCCGTATTTCTTTTCTTGTTGTCCCGAAACAAGATATAAATCATGATTACCACGAACAATGAGAATGTACTCGTAATACCGCTTGAAACTATTCAACATCAACTCATTTTGGCGATTGTAATGTCCCATGTCTCCTGCAATTACAAGTATCATAGAATGGTCTGGATGGATAATTGAATCAATAAACCCATCTGTCTTTTGTTTCATTTTGATCGGATTAGAATCGAACTTTACCCAAAAATCCACATGTAAGTCAGAAGCCAGATCAAAACGCCTATTCATTCTATCTCCTCCTACTCATACTCATACAGCCAACCCTTCATACTCCTCGTTTTCACAAAAAATTTCATGAAAGTATTCATGGAGAGAACCAGAGAGAATAGAGCCGGTGTGTATAAAACCAGAGAGGTCTTTTTCGATCAAAATTCCGTTTTTATAAATAACCGCAATAGGCTTCAATCCGATAATGTTAAAACTCATTCCAGCGACTCCATCCAATAAAACGCACAATGACCAAGCGATTCCTTCTAGCTGTTCTTTCGTGTAATGAGCTACTTGAAGGCAGTAATCAATAAATTGGCTAAGATGCTGCTCGATAGCTGTGTGTGTTTCTTCTGAAACAACATATCCAGAAGAAGATGTAAAGGAACAGAGAACAGCAAAGCGACCAATTACCTCATGTTCGATCTAGGGACAGGAAAAGGCGCTCGCCTTTTCCTACATTGAAGTCATACTCGTTTTTTCTCTCTTGTTTTCTTCCCTCTTACCACTTCAGTTTGACGAAGTAACGAACTCTCATTTTCATGCTGGGGCTTGTGTTTCCACGAATTCTAGAGCAGCTAGACAGCATGCCATATCCTGTTCCGTACTTCCCCCGCTGACCCCGATCGCACCGATGAGATCGCCCTCTACGGTAATCGGATAGCCACCGCCAAATGTAACGAGCCGTGGTGTGTGGACGATGCCTTCGCGTAGCGCAGGTTCTTCCCTAATCAATGGATGCCATTCATGAGTTGGAAGACCGAAAGCAGCCCCTGTGTAAGCTTTATTGATCGCAATCTCAATGCTTAGAAGAGGGGCACCATCCATGCGGGAAAAATGGACCAGATGGCCGCTTTCATCCACGATGGCGATATTGACTTGTATGCCTAACTCGTTTGCTTTTCTAACAGAACGCTCTACCATATAGGCAGCCAGTTCACTCGTGATTGATTTTTTTATCCGGTACTGGTTCATCATCATCACCCTTTTTTATTAATGTATAAATTTTCTGAATAATTACAGAGGATATTGTAATTTATCCCCTATTCAGATGTCAATGTACGATAATAAAGCGGGCTATTTTCTTTCACCAATTTGCAATATAGGTGTGTTTGTAGCCGAATCGTACGAATTGGCGCGAAGGAATTTGTACGATTCATTGCAACCGGTTTCATTTAGAAATCACAGGAATTTTCAACCTTCACTGTTGTATTCAGAAAAGACAGAATTAACTATCATTTTACTAACAGCTGTACAGGCTGGGTGATGAGAATATTTATAAGATAGCTTATCAAAGGAGGAAGTTGAATGGCTATTATGCGTCTCGGTCGCGTACAAATTCGTGTACCAAATTGGGAGAAGTCAATCTTTTATTATAAAAATGTACTTGGGTTAATTGAAACCGCTCGCGATGAAAATCACGTGTATTTAAAAGCATGGGATGAGCATGATCACCATAGCGTAATTCTGCAAAAAGCAGATACGGCAGGCTTAGATCACCTGGCGTTCAAGTGTGAATTTGCCCAAGACCTCGACATGTACGAACAGAAGCTAAGTGACTACGGCATTGCTGTGCAGCGAGTTCCAAAAGGCACGCGTATCGCAGAAGGCGAAGCGATTCGCTTCCAGCTTCCGACGGAGCATTGGGTGGAACTCTATCATGAAATTGAAGTGGTAGGCAACGGGATGTCGCTTGTGAATCCAGATCCGTGGCCGGACCATCTGGTTGGAATCGCACCGCCACGCCTCGATCACCTGCTGGTGACAGGCGATGATATTGAAGGAGTAAGCCGCTTGTTTATGGACGTATTTGATTTCAAAATGAGCGAGCAGCTTGTGGACCATAGCGGAGAAGGGCAGCTTGCAACGTGGCTATTCAAAACGAATACGGCGCATGACATCGCATTTGTGAAAGGACCGAATGGGCGTCTGCATCACATCGCTTTCTGGCTGGATGAATGGGTCGAACTGCGCAAGGCGGCAGATATCATGGCGAAAAACGATGTAGCGATTGATATCGGACCGACTCGCCATGGCATTACGCGAGGGACGACAATCTACTTCTTTGATCCGTCTGGCAACCGTAATGAAGTGTTCTGCGGTGGCTATATCACGTATCCGGATTCTCCAACGATTACATGGACGGAAGATACGATTGGCAAAGCGATTTTCTATTTCGAGCGCGAGCTGAATGATCGATTCATGAATGTGAATTCGTAAAGCTCAAAACCGTTAAGACGGGGGAAAGAGGAGAGCGAATTCTCCTCTTTTTCTCTTCATTATATTAAGTGATCTATTTTGAGAGAAGCGGAGGTTGAGTCATGAATACATATAACATGTATGTACGTGGTCAGGACAAGGAAATCAAAGCTTCTGCACAGCGGACGCTGCTCGACGCTGCTGCCGCTGCCCGGTTGCCGCTGCTTGTCGGTTGCAAAGGTGGCGGATGCGGGGTATGTAAAGTCCGAGTTGTCGATGGCACAATCGAACATGGTTTTTATTCGAAATCCGTACTTACCGATGAAGAAAGATCTGTCGGATACGTGCTCGCATGCCAGGCAAAACCGTTATCAGATGTGACAATTGACTTGTGCAAATAAAGCAATGGACAGATAAGGAGGAAGAAGCAGCATGATAGCGACAGAAAAACATAGGGAGCTTGCATCCCAACTGTATCGCGCTGATCAGGAGCGTACCCCGATTTCCCCGCTGACAGAAGCGTACCCGGATTTAAGCGCGGAAGATGCGTACTTGATTCAATTGGAGTGGGTACGCTTGCAGCAGCAGGCAGGCCATCGCATTGTCGGCAAGAAAATCGGCCTCACATCAAAGCCGATGCAGCAGATGATGGGGGTGAACGAACCGGATTACGGACACTTGTTTGATCACATGGTGTTGTCGGATCAGGATGTAATGCAAGCGGCAGAATTACTTCAACCGAGAATTGAGGCGGAAGTAGCCTTTATTTTAAAGCATGATTTGAAGGGGCCGGGTGTTACCGTAGCGGATGTCCTCAGTGCTACAGACTACGTCGTCCCTTCAATTGAAATTATCGACAGCCGCATTAGTGATTGGAAAATCAAGCTTCCAGATACGATTGCGGATAATGGCTCATCGGCACGCGTCGTACTTGGCAGCAAGCCTATGCCAGTGGACGGTCTTGATCTGCAGCTGATGGGGATGGTGCTGGAGAAAAACGGTCAGCAGATCAGCACAGGGGCAGGTGCCGCAGCGCTTGGTCATCCAGCCTATGCGATTGCGTGGTTGGCCAATAAACTGGCTGCATATGATATCGGTCTGCATGCCGGAGAAATTATTTTGCCAGGGGCCGTTGCCAAAGCTGTGCCCGTCGAAAAAGGGGATCACATTACGGTGCGCTTTAGTGAGATTGGCTCCGTATCGGTTACATTCGGATAAGTGGAAGAGAAGGAGAGATACACAGTGGCAAAATTAAAAGCAGCGATTATTGGTTCAGGTAATATCGGGACCGATCTGATGTATAAACTGGAGCGCAGTGACGTACTTGAACTGACAGCCGTGATCGGGATTGACCCGGAATCGGATGGACTGACGCGTGCGGCAGAACGTGGGTATTTGACATTTGCGAATGGGATTACGGCTCTCGAGGAAAATCCGGATCTGGCTGATGTTGTATTTGATGCGACATCGGCGAAAGCGCATGTACGCCACGCCAAAACATTGCGAGAGCTAGGCAAGCTGGCGATTGACTTAACACCAGCTGCTCGCGGACCGTTTCTCTGCCCGGTTGTGAATCTTGGCAGCAATCTTGATGCGGATAACGTGAACTTGATTACGTGCGGAGGGCAGGCGACCATTCCGATGGTGCATGCCATTAATCGCGTGGCAGACGTTTCATACGGAGAGATTGTTGCAACTGTGTCGAGCAAAAGCGCTGGTCCTGGTACGCGGGCCAATATTGATGAGTTTACGATTACAACGCGCCGTGGCATTGAGGAAGTAGGCGGCGCCGATCAAGGTAAGGCGATTATTATTTTAAATCCGGCTGAGCCGCCGATTTTGATGCGGGATACGGTGCATTGTGAAGTGAAAAACATGGACGAGGAGAAAATTCGCGCCTCGATTCATGACATGGTCGCCGATGTTCAATCGTACGTGCCAGGCTATCGCTTGAAGCAGGAACCGTTATTTGATGGAAACCGTGTTACGGTATTTCTGGAAGTGGAAGGCGCAGGCGACTATTTCCCGCCGTATGCCGGTAACCTTGATATTATGACAGCGGCAGCGGTGCGTGTGGCAGAAGACTTTGCACGTCACAAGCTTGCGACGGAAGGAGAACGTTATGAAGCGAAACAGCAATAAACCGATTCGGATTACAGAAGTGTGCCTGCGTGATGGCAGTCATAGCGTTGCCCATCAGTTCACCGAAGAGCAAGTGCGCTCGGTCGTGCGTGCTTTAGATGACGCAGGGATGCATTATATTGAAGTCTCACACGGAGATGGCCTGGGCGGCTCCACGCTGCAATATGGGCGCTCGCTTGTCGATGAGATGAAGCTGATTGAAGCGGCTGTATCAGAATGTACAACCTCTAAAATTGCCGTGCTGCAATTGCCGGGCATTGGAACCGTACACGAATTAAAGCAAGCGAATGCACTTGGTGCGAAGCTTGTACGTGTCGCCACACATGTGACGGAGGCAGATGTATCAGCGCAGCATATTAACATCGCCCGCGAACTTGGCATGGAGACACTCGGCTTTTTGATGATGGTACATACCGCCACACCGGAAAAGCTGCTTGAACAGGCGAAGCTCATGGAGAGCTACGGGGCGGAAGCGGTGTATGTGACTGATTCTGCCGGTGCCTTATTGCCAGATGATGTACGGGAGCGAGTACGTTTGCTGCGGCAGGAATTATCATGTGAAATCGGCTTCCACGCCCATAATAATTTATCACTTGCGGTTGCGAATACGCTTGCTGCTATTGAAGAAGGAGCAACACGCATTGATGGCAGTGTGCGCTGTCTCGGTGCGGGAGCGGGCAATACGCAGACAGAAGTATTAATCGCGGTACTGGCGCGTCTGGGATTGGATACAGGCATTGATTTGTATAAAATGATGGATTTGGCGGAAGATGTAGTTGGCCCGATCTTACCGCGCTCGCAAGAAATTCGCAAAGGCAGTCTTGTGATGGGATATGCCGGTGTGTATTCAAGTTTCTTGCTTCATGCCGAGCGTGCTGCGCAGCGCTTTGGCCTGGATGCACGTGATATTCTTGTCGAGCTTGGTCGTCGCAAAACGATCGGGGGACAGGAAGATATGATTATTGATGTGGCAGCAGAGATGGCGAAACAGCGGAAACAGGAGGTCGTTCAATAATGAGTTTGACACCGGAGCAGCTTGAACATTGTGTCGATATTGTCGAAGGTGGAGAAGCAGAGCGGAAAGAAATTGAGCGTCTGACAGCACAATATCCTGATTTGACGATGGAAGAAGCGTATGACATTCAACAGCGCCTCATCGCCCGGAAACAGGAACGGGGCCAGCGCGTGCTAGGCCGCAAGCTCGGCTTAACAAGTCGTGCGAAGCAGCAAATGATGGGGGTTCATGAGCCAACATACGGCACACTTGTAGATTATATGCTGATTAACGAGGGCGAGGCGGTTCGTTATTCGGAACTGATTCATCCGAAAGCAGAGCCGGAAATCGCATTTTATTTAAAAGAAGACCTAGAAGGACCAGCGGTGACAGGGGCACAAGTGCTTGCTGCAACTGAATACGTGTTCCCTGCGCTTGAAGTGATTGACAGCCGGTACTTGAATTTTAAATTTACACTGGTTGATGTAATCGCAGACAACTCATCGTCTGCCCGCTATGTGCTCGGGGGTAAGCCGAGCCGCGTGACGGATCTGGATCTGAGCTTGATGGGGATGGTGCTGTATAAGAACGGAGAAATTGTCGACACAGCAGCAGGTGCAGCTGTCCTTGGCCATCCGGCAACAGCGGTTGCCTGGCTCGTTCGTAAGCTGCATGAACGAGGGGAAAAGCTGCATAAAGGCGATGTTGTCCTGAGCGGTGCATTAACCGGAGCGATTGATTTTCATCCGGGGGATATCGTACAGGCGCATTTTGAAAAGCTTGGCAGCGTAACGCTGACGTGCAAGGAGTAGGAGGAAACGTATGCCACTGATTCAAATTCATATTGTAGAAGGGCGCTCTGATGAGATGAAGCGCGCGTTAATGAAAAATGTAGCAGAGGTTGTGTCTGAAACGCTCGGCTCTCCGAAAGAAGCGATTCGGATTATGATTAATGAAATGCCGAAAAACCACTGGGGCATTGGTGGGGTACCAATGTCTGATCTCAAAAAATAAAAATAGCGGAGGAGAACATATGCCACAGACAAAAGTAGACGTGCGTGAAGTGAAGCTGTATATTAACGGACAGTATGTGGATGCGACATCGAACCGTTTGTTCGATGTGCATGACCCATCGACAGGGGAGTTGGTTGCCCGTGTTCATGAAGCGAGCGAAGCAGACGTACATGATGCGGTCATGGCAGCACGCCGCGCATTTGAAGAGAGTGAATGGCGGACAATGTCGGTTAAGCAGCGCTGTGCACTTGTGCGCCGCATGGGCGATATTATGATCGAACGCAAGGAAGAATTAGCTCGTCTTGAAGCGCTCGATGTAGGCAAACCATATCGGGATGCGCTTGAACACGAAATTCCACGTGCGGCGAATAATATGAAGTTTTTTGCTGATTTTATTGAACAGCACGGTTCAGAAGCGTTTCCAGTAGATGATCAATTTCTGAACTATACACTGTATGAGCCAGTCGGGGTAGCCGGATTGATCACGCCGTGGAATCTGCCGTTTATGCTGACAACATGGAAGCTTGGTCCATGTCTGGCGACAGGGAATACAGCCGTTATTAAACCAGCGGAATTAACGCCGCTTACGGTAAGTTTGCTTGGCGAAATTGCCAAAGAAGCCGGGATTCCAGACGGGGTTGTGAATGTCGTGCAAGGGTTCGGTCCAAAGTCAGCGGGCGAGTTCATGACGACGCACCCGGAGATTGATCTGATTACGTTCACAGGTGAGACAGCGACGGGTAAAGCGATCATGAAAGCGGGATCGGATACGTTGAAGCGTGTATCTTTTGAGATGGGCGGCAAAGCAGCGAATATCGTATTTGCGGATGCCGATCTTGATCAAGCTGTATCGACCTCCATTCGTGCGGCATTTATGAATGCAGGGCAAGTATGTCTGGCAGGTTCGCGCTTGCTTGTACAGCGCGAGATTTATAATACATTCGTTGATAAGCTCGTAGAAGCAGCCAGTCGTCTGAAAATCGGTGATCCGCAAGATCCGACGACAAATTTGGGACCGCTAATTGGGGAAGAGCATTATCGCAAAGTAACCGGATATTTGGAAGTGGCCGCACAGGACGGGGCAGTGCTTGCATATGGTGGCAGACGTCCTGAACTGCCGGAACACTTACAGAACGGCTACTATTTGGAGCCGACAATTTATACGCATGTAAACAATCAAATGCGTGTCTGCCGGGAAGAAATTTTCGGGCCGGTCGTTGTAGTTGTGCCGTTCGATACGGAAGAAGAAGCGATTCAAATCGCGAATGATACGGAATACGGACTGAATGGCATGGTATGGACACGCGATGTGAAGCGAGCACACCGTGTAGCGGCGAAAATTCGGGCCGGTACGATCTGGGTGAATTGCTGGTTCGTGCGCGACTTACGTGCTCCATTCGGCGGCTTCAAAAAGAGCGGCATTGGTCGAGAAGGCGGCAAGTTCAGCCTTGAATTTTTCACAGAAGCAAAAAATGTGTGTGTAAGTCTGGTTGAATAGCGTTTCACGTATAGAAGTGGCAGGCTGTCGAGAAGATCTCGACAGCTTTTTACGTTTTATAGTTTCTACTCGATTACGCCATTTTTTTGGATTTTTACTACGGGTATGATCGATACGTTTGCCTTTGAGAACTCCAGGGGCCAGTGCTCCTCAACCTTTTTCCATTCTGGATATAAGTAAGCGCGTACATGCCATCCGAATCCAAAGGGATCAAGTTGTTTTTTTTGTATTTTTCTAACTAGACTATTCAGCTCCTTTGTGAATTGCTTGGTAAGGATCGCTTCAAGCTGCTCCTTATTTTTGTCTAAATTCATATCGAATGTACGTTCCGTTAAATCAACATTCATCTCTAGCTGTACCATAAAAGAAAAATGATTATGCTCATGAGTAACCGAAATCTTACGCTTGACTTTATAAACATCAACGGATATAAAATCTGTCCCTTTTTTGTTTTGCAGCGGGTTTGGAGTTTTAAAAGAAAAAGAGGGCATACGCATCGTAAAAGATACCGGCGGATGTTCACTTTTTTGCAGCATGAGAAGGAGTGCGCTTTCATGACGATTGAGTGACAGCTTATAAATTCCTCCATTATCTAAAAGAGCGGAGCCGGTTATTGTAAGTGCCTTTGGTCCCGTCTTGATTTCGGTGATGAAGGGAGTAATCCCTTTATCGAACGCTAGTTTATGGAAGTGTTGTGCGGTAACAAAAACTCCTTGGTTGGAATCTCTTCCTACATCGATTACGTTTTTTATGTACATAGGCAGGATTGGCTTATCGTTAAATTTACTGTTCATTAGCGGAGCGATGGGTCCTTTTACAACAACCAGGCACGTATTCCCGGAGTTTTTTGGATCCCGATAGATACTGTCAATCAAAGCCATAATCCCTTGTTTTCTCAATAAGTGCTCGCTAAACATAATGACTTGTACTTTTCCAGTCGTGATCGTTCCGTTCATCATACTATCAAATACTTGTCTAGCTTGTCTGTTGGTAGTTACTTTTGCGCTGTGGACTTCATATTTGTTCTTTGCCTCTTTATTGAAAACAGGGTTCAGCTGGTAGACCGTTAATTTCCCTTTTTCATCTATATCCAACGCGTATACTAACGATAAGGTTGTTTCCTCCACACTAAGTCGGTCTCCGCAACCTGAGAGAAATAGTAAGCAAAAACAGAGTAGAATAAACTTAGCTTGTTTTTTCACGAGATTTTCCTCTCCTCCAGTATGTATACACCGTCACATATAAAAAGAATAGAACAGGAAATGTATACCCAACAATGTAATCTGCGATACCCCACCATTGCTTTAGGATTCCAAGTTCTTCATAAGAAAGCGTGAATACAGCAGATAAAATTACAATAAATGGTAATATGAGATAAGGGATTTTCCACTTTGGTTTATTGAAAAGCTGGCGAAGACTATCTATGGCAAAAAAGAAGTAAGATATAAATGCAGCAGAGAAAAGAAAAATATAAAACGATAAAAAGATAATTTCCAATCGTTCAAGGAATGGAAATTTGATGGGCTTTACAAGTGTAAGTGTCGGCCATAAAAATTGTGTGATTTCATCGGGGCTAAAATAAACAAAGCAGCTTAGTGTAATTTGCAAATAGATGATTAATGTAAGCGTATTAGCAATCACCATTCCTTTAACGGCAGCTTGTTTGTTTTTTAGATAGGGATAAAAGAGAACGGCCATCTCAAATCCCAAAAAACCTACAGCTGTTTCTTTTATCCCATAAAAGATTGGAATCCATCCATCTTTTAAAATAGGGAGGATATAAAGCAACTGACTGTCCTTAAGGGGGATCAGCAACAAGGCGGGCAAAAAAAGTGTGAAGAAAAAAACAAAGACAGCATAGCGTGCTAAAACGTTTACACCTCCGCGAAAAAGAGGAAAAGCACTACACATAAAGAGTGCTGCTATAACATAGCGAGGCATATGGGGTAAAATCCATTCCTGAAGGAGAAATAATGTGATGAATAGAATGGAGATGCCAGAAAACATAGCGTAGAATATCCATACGATCATGATCGCTTTCCCTAGTATCTTTCCTGTGTAACGGATTAAGATTTCCTGAAAAGTTTCCCCAGGGTATTTGGACATGAAGGAAACCACACATAGGCCAACGATAATGGACAAAATCCATCCAAGGACAATCGAAATCCACCCGTCTGTTCCTGCGATTTTCGCTAAGGATGAAGGAAGGGTTAATATACTGGTAGCTACCTCGACTCCATGGATGGCGAGGACATACTGCATAAAGCTTATTTCTTTGAATGTATTCATGGGTCCTCCTTATGGTTTTGCGCGCGTCCTTGCCGGTTTGTTTGTTTAGGACGAATGGATAGAGGGCGCTTTTTCATCATCCAGATCGGTACGCGAAGAAACGTATCTTTTATGTCTGATAGGCTCGAAAATGAAAGGAAGTTCATGTAGGGACTTCCTAATGACTTTAAAGACAGCAAATGTCCGATCAGTAACATCATTCCTGAAATGATGCCGATCATCCCGAATATAGAAGCGAGAACCATCATAGGGAAGCGAAGAATTCGGATTCCAGCTGACATATCTAGATTCGGAATGATAAAAGAAGCGATGGCAGTCACAGCTACTACGATTACCATGATATTACTGACAAGCCCGGCTTGCACGGCAGCTTGTCCAATTACGATACCCCCAACCACACCGATCGTTTGTCCGATAGGTGCAGGGAGGCGAATGCCGGCTTCACGAAGCATCTCTAGAGTTAGTTCCATCAGCAGCGCTTCAATAAGGGGCGGGAAAGGAACCCTTTCGCGTGATTCTGCAATGGATAAGAGCAGCTTAAGCGGAATAATTTCATAATGAAAAGAAACCATAGCGATATAAAATGCAGGCGCAAAAATCGCAATGAAAGCTCCAATAAAACGGAGCAGGCGAATAAAGGAGGCGACAATCCACCGGATGTTATAATCGTCAACCGTTTGAAAGAAAGCAGAAAAAGACATAGGTCCAATCAGAACCCCTGGCGAGCGATCTACAATAGTGGCGATTCGTCCCTGTAGAATATGCGAGGCTGCTGTATCAGGGCGTTCTGTAACGAAAAATTGAGGAAAAGGTGTATAGGCATGATCTTCAATAAATCCTTCTAGCTCACCCGTGTTAAGAATCGTATCGACCTTGATTTGGGCAATTCGCTTTTGCATTTCTTGAAGAAAATCTTGATTTACAACATCCTGGAGATAAAGGAGTGAGACGGTTGACTTGCCCCGTTCACCGACTGTACATTTGATAACTTTTAATTCTCGAGTAGGGATATAACGACGAATCATCGAGATATTTTGACTGGCTGTTTCGGTGAAACCTTGATGCGAACTTTTAATCGATGATTCTACTTGCGGTTCCTGGATGGCACGCTGCGGCCAATTTTGTGTTTCGAAACCGAATGCAAAAGAACATCCGTCAATAAACAGGATACTTTTTCCACCGAGAAGGTTCTGTTCAATCTCAGACCACTGCTCCATTTTTTTGATGGGGCTCATAGAGAGTGTTAATTCTAGGGGACCTTCTTGTTCCCACTTTTTATAGAGGAGTGGCGGAAGGATGTCTTTATTAATCATGTTCCGATCTACTAAGCCATCTATATAAAAAAGGGCGGCCTTTTTTTGTGTTTGTAATAAGAATGTATGGGAAGTAAGATCCGGCATATTACTAAAAAACCTAGTTAGGTCCTGCATATTAACAGAGAGTGAAGAATCAATCTTGCTGTGTAAGAGAGCAGTCGCTTCATTTTGTGTAGAAATTGAGTTCTTTCCTCTGATCCAATTGGTGAAAAAAGTCATGTTGTTTCTCTTGCTCCCTTTTTATTTTTATTTAGTATGTGTAGCGTAGATAAGAAGATACACTTTAACTTTTCGAATCTATATAAAGTGTGGCGTAAAAATAAAAAGGAAAGTCGGCAGGAAATAGCGAATGATTTATAATAGATAATAACCAAGTATGCCGATTTGTATTTTATTTTGAGGAGGACGTAAGTATGTATGATATTCTCGTAATCGGAGCCGGACCAGCCGGTGCAAGCGCTGCTCTTATCGCGGCAAAGTCAGGCAAGAAAACGCTACTTCTGGACAGCAATCAAAGTATTACTAAAAAAGCGTGGATCGAAAATCATTACGGTGTAAAAGAGATTACAGGACCTGCTCTTGTTGAACTCGGACAGGAACAGGCGAAAAAGTTTGGTGCTGAGCTTGTGCAAACAAAAGTAGAGAACATCGAAAAATCGAGTGAAGGACTGCGGATCGACACCGAAAACGGTTCATTTGAAGCTCGCCATGTCATTCTTGCAACCGGTCTTTTCACTGATTTGGCAGAAAAAATCGGTGTTCAAACAAAAGCGGGTACCGAACCGCGTGTTAAAACAATTGTTGATGTCGATGCTTCTGGAAAGACAAGTGTAGAAGGGATCTGGGCTGCGGGAGGTATTGCGGGGAAAAGTTTGCATACGATTATTGTCGCAGGCGATGGTGCGAATGTTGCCATTAATATTATTAGTGAGTTGAATGGCGAGCGATATGTCGACCATGATGTGTTGAAATAATTCGAGGTGATCCTTCGTATTATTGGGGAAGCAATGTCTAAAAAGGGGTAGAGAGCAGATGACAACCTTATTTTCTCCATTCGCAAGTAAAGATTTACACGTGAAAAATCGTATCGTTCTACCACCGATGTGCCAGTATGAAGTACATAAAAAAGACGGGGTTCCGACAGACTGGCATTTTGTGCATTATGTCAGCCGGGCTGTTGGTGGCTTTGGCCTGATTATTTTGGAGATGACGGCAGTCGAGCCGGATGGTCGGATCACAAATCGCGATCTTGGCTTGTGGTCGGATGAGCACATTCCAGCATATAAAAGAATCGTGAATAAGCTGCATGAATACGGTGCAAAAGCGGCGATTCAGCTTGGACATGCCGGAAGAAAAGCGACCGATGCTGCGATTCCGGTTGCTCCGTCGGCGATTCCGTTCGATCAGGCATCAAAAGTGCCGCATGCATTAACAATGGAAGAAATCGAGCAGCAGATTGCCTATTTCCAACAAGCAGCGCTGCGTGCTGTGCAGGCGGGCTTCGACACGATTGAGATTCATGGTGCACATGGCTACTTGCTGCACCAATTTCACTCTCCACTCACTAATCAGCGGTCGGATGAGTACGGCCGCGATTTGACCCGATTCGGTGTAAAAGTTGTTGAGGCTGTTAAGAAAGTTATTCCAGAATCGATGCCGCTGATTATGCGTGTGTCGGCACAGGAGTATGTCGAGGGTGGATACGACGTTTCGTATGCGATTGACATTTGCCGTGCTTACAAAGAAGCGGGCATTGATATTTTTCACATTACATCTGGCGGGGAAGGCCCGATCGGTTCTGGTGGTAGACCGGGAGTGGAAGCAGGGTATCAAGTTCCACTCGCCCAGGCGGTGAAAGAGGCGCTTGCAGTACCTGTAATTGCCGTCGGAAAGCTGGAAAATCCGACAGATGCGGCCCGTGTTGTGGAGAGTGGGCAGGCAGATTTTGTGGCAATTGGTCGCGGGGCGCTGCGCAATCCTTTCTGGGCGCTTCATGTAGCACAGGCCGAAGGGAATAAAGAAGTCATTCCGGCTGCGTATCAACGAGCATTTTAAAAAGAAAAAACATCCCGTATCCACCCTGATGCATAGCGATCGGATACGGGATGTTTTTTGTTTATTTTTTACTTTCGACACACTCGTTCCAGGCGGTCATTCCGCCTTCAAGTGAGATCGCGTTTCGTCCACGTTCCTGCAGTAGCTGCGCAGCTTTTCCAGCTTTATTGCCGGTTGTACAGACAGTAATAATCTGTACGTCCTGCGGCAGACGATCAACTCGATCAAGGGCTTCCTTATCGTTGTCTCGCATGGCGACATAGGCAATATTATGAGTTTCTCGCCCCTCTACGTGCAGACTGCCTGCCTCGTATTTTTCCACATCCCGCACATCGAGAAACAGAACAGGCTTTCCTTCCGTGAGCATGCTCTGTACTTGTTGTGGTGATAGCTTCTCTTGATTCATTATGTATACCCTCCTTTTTTTGTTCATTGTAGCATAGTTTTTTCTACACACCCATTCTTTACATACGAAAACGTATCAAGAAACCGGCGAGCGCTCTGTGACACATATCGGTCACGGAGCCAGATGACCGCTGATTCGGACTGAATGCTAGCATCAATAAGATTCAGAATAGCAAACTCTTGTGCAGACTGTCTGGTCAGTGCGGAAGTGGGAAGTAAGGTGGCACCTACGCCTTCCCGAACGAGCGAGAGCAGCATACTGGCGTTCGGGCATTCGCATACGACATTCGGTTTACACCCGTGCCGTCGGAATTCTTCGATTGTAACCTCATACGTTCCCGTTCCATTAATACGGTGCAAGAGCAGCAGGGGAACTTTCGCTAGGTCGGTTACATGAATGCTCCCATCTGGAAAATCAGCTTCCCATTCTTTGGGCATAACGGCAACGAACGGCTCGGGCGGCAGCGGAATCGAGGCGAACGTTGTCATGTCTACTGGGAGACGTACAAGTGCCAGCTCAATTTTTCGGCCGTGCAAATCTTCGGATAAGCGGAAGGAATCACCTTCCCGTAATTGAAAACGAAGCAGCGGATACTGTTCGCGGAAGTGACGAATGCGCTCGGGCAGGTAGGAAAAACAAGATTGCACACACCCGATTGATAGCACGCCGCTGATTCCTTTACCGACTTGCTGTACTTCGGTTACAGTTTCAGTAAGCTGGTGCAATAGTTGCTCCGCTTTTTCATATAAGACGACTCCCGCCTGTGTAAGCTCCATTTGTCTGCCATTTCGTTCTATCAATTGTACACCAAGCTTCTGTTCGAGAAGCTTGAGCTGCAAGCTTAATGGCGGCTGAGCCATGTGCAGTCTCTTCGCTGCTCGTGTGATTTGTCCTTCCTCTGCGATTGTTACAAAATACCGCAGTTGCTTGATATCCATTTAATCGCTCCCGTCTGCTGATTTCTATACTTTTTTCATATACATAATTAATAAAATCGGTATTTTTCATATAGAGTAGCACATGCTAGTATAATAAATAAAGAAAATTATGTAATTTCAGATAATATATGAGGGGGAATTGTACATGGCGGCACGTACGGGACAGCAGTATTTGGAAGCGCTTACTAAAGCGAATAATGAAGTATGGATTCACGGAGAGCGGGTAGAGAACGTTGCGGAACATCCGGCGTTCCGCAACATTGTGCAGAGCCTGGTGAATCTGTATGATCTTCAGCATGAAAAAGCAGACAAAATGCTTTATACATCACCGACAACGGGCAATCAAGTAGGTCTGTCGTTCATTGAACCAAAGACAAAAGAAGATTTGTTCGCCCGCCGTGAGATGATTACAGAATGGGCTCGCTACTCGGGCGGCATGATGGGGCGTTCCCCGGACTATTTGAATACGAGTGTCATGTCGTTTGGAACAGCTGGTTCTTTCTTTGCCCAGGGTGATCCGCGGTTCGCAGAAAATGCACGCAACTACTATGAATACTGTCGGGAGAATGACATTAGCCTAACGCATACGCTCATTCATCCACAGGTGAATCGCTCGAAAATGCAGTCTGAACAAAAAGACCCGTATCTCTCAGCTCGTATCGTCGAGAAAAACGAGGACGGCATTGTCGTAAATGGCTGCCGCCTTCTAGCAACACTCGGTGGGGTAACAGACGAAATCGTGGTGTTCCCTTCTACATTGAATAAGGCGACATCGCAGGATGATCCGTATGCGTTTGCGTTTGCGATTCCAAACAATACGCCAGGCTTAAAATTCATGTGCCGTGAATCGTTCGATTATGGTCGCAATCAGTGGGATCACCCACTTGGCGCACGCTTCGATGAAAGTGATGCGATTGTCGTATTTGATAATGTATTAGTACCTTGGGATCGTGTGTTTGTGTGTGAAAGCACAGACATTTGTAACCGTACGTACGTCGAGACGAATGCCGTTGTTCATATGACGCATCAAGTTGTCGCGAAAAACATCGCTAAAACAGAATTTACGCTCGGTGTCATCTTGAGCATTATTGATGCAATCGGGATTGAGCAGTTCCAGCACGTGAAAGAAAAAGCATCAGAAGTAATGATCGCGCTTGAGGTGATGCGCTCGCATATGTACCGTGCGGAACATAATGCGGCAATTGATAAATATGGCAATATGACACCGGACTTCGCACCGCTTAATGCGGCACGTAACTGGTATCCGAAAATGTATCAGCGCATTGTAGAAATCATTCGTATCTTAGGTTCCTCCGGTCTGATGGCGATTCCGACAGAGGCTGACTTTGATCATGCCGAGATTGGTCCGCTTATGCACCGTTTCAACCAGGGGGCAAATATTGATGGCTATGATCGCGTACAGTTGTACCGTCTCGCATGGGACATTGCGATTAGCGCATTCGGCAATCGGCAGGCGCTGTATGAGTACTATTTCTTCGGTGATCCGGTTCGCATGTCGAATGTGTATTATGACATGTACAATAAACAGCCGTACAAAGATCTCGTAACAGAGTTCTTGAGCCGTGCCAAAAATCCAAATCATAAATACGCAGGGGTATAACGTGTGAGTGAACGGCAGGCGGACCGGTGAAAGAGCTTTCTTTTCCCGGTCTGTTTGTGCATTTGAAAAAAGGAGGAACGAGATGAGTAGAGCGGTAATCAAGCAAGCAGGACGGCCCCAGACAGAAGAAGCGACGGTACATTTGGCCGAACGTACAGTAGAAGTGAACGGAACCCAGTACGATAGTAATTATCTGACCTTTGAAGCTCCAGTAGCAGGCACGATTTATGGTGCACAGTTAAACTACAAAGGGGCACTTGCTGCACTCGGTGAGGCAGTGAACGAAGCGCCATATATGGCAGCGCCTAATGCACCAATTTTGTACATGAAACCCGCTAATACCATTGCAGCGCATAAGGCTGCTATTCCACTGCCGGATGATGTGCCAGAGCTTGCGATGGGAGCAGCACTTGGCGTTGTTATCGGTCGCACCGCGACCCGTGTGTGTGAGTCGGAGGCACTCGATTACGTAGCTGGCTATACCGTAGTGAATGATGTAAGCATTCCCCACATAAATGTGTACCGTCCGGCGATTCGCCAGCAAGCACGGGATGGGTTTTGTCCGATTGGACCGTGGGTAATCGAGCGAGATGCTGTTGCGAATCCGGATGTACTCGGAGTGCGGGTGTTTATTAATGGTGAGCTGCGTCAAGAAAATACGACCGCGAATCTGATTCGTTCGGTCGCTCGTCTCCTGGTAGACGTGACGGATTTTATGACGCTCAATCCCGGGGATGTGCTGCTTGTCGGCGTGCCGGAAGATGCTCCACTCGCTGGAGCAGGCGATCAGGTGCGGATCGAGATTGATGAAGTGGGCTGGTTGGAGAATACAGTTGTACCGGAACGTGACTGGATGGAGGGGAGAGCGGTATGAAACGAGCACGTGTAGCCTATATGGGAGCCATTCATAGCGCAGTCGAAATAGAAGGGAACGTGAAGCTGGAAGATGGACGTGTTGTGGCCGAAGAAGAGGTGATCTGGCTGCCGCCGATTGAGCCGCGCACCGTGTTTGCCCTCGGCCTAAACTATGCGGATCATGCGGCGGAGCTGGCGTTTACGGCACCGACCGAACCGCTTGTGTTTCTCAAAGGGCCAAATACGTTTATTGGTCATCGCGGACAAACGCGCCGTCCCGCAGATGTGACATACATGCATTATGAATGTGAACTTGGTGTCGTGATTGGGCGTCCGGCACGCAACGTAAAGAAGGAAGACGCATATGACTATGTTGCTGGCTATACGGTTGCGAATGATTATGCGATCCGTGACTATTTAGAGAACTATTATCGCCCGAATTTGCGAGTTAAAAATCGGGATACGTGTACACCGATTGGGCCGTGGTTAGTGGATGCTGCGGACGTAGCCGATCCGATGAATCTAACACTGCGCACGTATGTAAATGGCAAGGTTGTGCAAGAAGGAAATACAGCTGACATGATTTTCAGCATCCCTGTGTTGATTGAATACTTGAGTAGTTTTATGACGTTAAGTCCAGGGGATATCATTTTGACCGGTACGCCAAAGGGCTCGGTTGACACAAAAGTGGGGGATGAAGTCGTAACGGAAGTCGAGGGAATTGGACGCTTGTGCAATACGATTGTCGGAGATGAGACATTTACGTGTACATAGTCAGCAGCACTTGTAAACAGGGGGGAGAAAAAGCATGCCGCATATTATTGTCGAATATACGGATAACGTAAAGGCAGAAGGGGACATTTCCGGACTTCTCCAAAAAATCAACGATGTTTTGATCGGGCGTGCGCCGCTATTTCCGATTGGGGGCATTCGTTCGCGGGCGATTGAATTGCAGGATTACTGCGTGGCGGACGGAACAGCGGACGATGCGTTCGTCCATGTGACGCTAAAAATTGGGGCAGGGCGGTCTGAAGCAGATAAGAAGGCTGTATGTGATGAACTGTTTGCGACGGTAAAAGATCATTTTGCCGAGCTGTTTGCGACACGTTATCTGGCGCTGTCTATGGAATTAGTAGAATTCAGTGAAGCGGGGACATATAAGCATAACAATATTCATGTGCGTTACAAGAAATAGGGTAGGGAGCTGCCTGCAATGGTAGCTAGTTCGGCAGCTCGCGTAATCGTAAATGCCATTTGTATACAATAGAAAGCATACGCAGTATCGTTACAACTACGAACAACGAATACAATTCGACTACATTGTTTGGATCTACCCACCGTAAGCCAATCACGACCCCGACTAGAATGGCCCATACGGCATAAATCTCCTGTTGGAGAATCATCGGTTTTCGGCGGGCCAGTACATCGCGCAGCATTCCCCCGCCGATGCCGGTTACAATCGAAGACAGAATAACGGCCCCAAGCGGCAAATGGAAGCTAAGCGCAAAAATCGCTCCTTGTATCGCAAATGCCGATAGTCCGACGGCATCAAAAAAGTCATTCCAGCGATTCCAGGAATCCAACCATTTTTTCGGCAGCATATAAATGATCGTAATAGCCACTAACGCAATGTAAAGCAGTGAGCCTTGCTCCCAGATTGGTTTAACAGGTAGACCCATTAATACACAGCGAATATAGCCGCCTCCAAATGATGCGGCCAAACCGAGAACGTATACGCCGAATATATCATATTTTTCCTGGAGGGCAACAATTGCGCCACTAAAAGCAAAAGCGATAATCGCCATACTATTAAAAAAGTCCCATTCCATGCTGATCGCCTCAAGTCAAGAAGTCATTTTACAAAATGCTGATTCAAAGTATAAAGTTGTAAGCGTTTTTCGTTCAATGTGGAAGTAACCAAAAAAAGCATATGTAATTTGTGGATTTCCACAAACCCGCTGAAAAATAATCATCCATTTGTCACACTTCATAAACTCAGATAAAATAAACCTACATATAAAATATAGGCGGGGATTGCATGCATGCTCAGACTTCCTCTTCTTCGATCCAGACAGCGGAGCCCACTCTGCGAATTCAGGAGAAACTACAAGGTATTTTTATCGGACTATTAGCTTGCGGCTACATTCTGCTTCAGTTTTTTCATGAGCATTGGCTGGAAACAGGACTCAGCATCATAATCGGACTGATCATTGTCGCCATTCTGCCAATACTTCGGGGCAGTACGATGATCGTGAGCGTCGTGCTTCTCGTAAGTGGCATCCTCTTGTTTAGTTTGAATCGGGCTCCTGTTCAACAATGGCTCGATGGGTTTCGAATTAACTTAACGCTGGTGGCATTATTTATTTTTTCTCCGCTGCTCGGGATTCCGATCAAGATAGGCGGGTACGTGCAGGCACTGAAAGTCGTGTGTAAGAATAAGATGGATCACCCATACTTTTTCTTTCTCGGGTCGTCGATGCTAACGCACCTATTAGGTACGGTGTTAAATATCGGGTCTACGGCGATTGTGTATCATCTGTCAACCGCTTCTAAAATTCGGGTTCCCCGCTTGCTTGCAGATGGGATTAGTCGAGGGTTTGGGAGCGCGATCTTTTGGTCGCCTTACTTCGCGGCTATGGCGCTTGTGCTCAGTCAGCTGCCGATTACCTGGTCGTCCATTGTTTTACCGTCAATCGGTCTTGTTCTAATTAGTTTTATCGTGAGTCTGCTTATTGATTTGCCTATTATCAGGCAAGTTACGGTTGAGAATGCCCTCGATGATGAAGATGAGAATATACATAGTACGACAAGAACAAGCGGTATCAAAAAAGTAGTCGAGTTATTTACGATCCTGTTTGCGATTATGGCGCTGATTTTAGTAATTGAGAAACTATTTGCTTTTGGGATGGTTCTCATTATTTGTCTTGTCTCGCTCGTTTTTTCGTTTGTATGGTGTATGCTAGCAGGAAAAACAGGTGAGTACGCAAGAGAGCTTCGTGATCATACCTTTCTTGCGATTCCCCGGATGAAAAAAGAAGTTGTGTTATTTTTAGTGGCCGGCTTTTTTAGCAGTGCGTTAAGTCATGTGAACCTGGGGAATTTTTTGGTTGAGCAGCTCAATTACGGATTTGGATCTTTTGTCATCGGGAAGGCATGTTGTCTCTCGCTCATCGTTGTACTTTCCGCGATGATCGGCCTGCATCCCATTATTATGATTAGCATTTTTGTGACAACGATCCATCCGGAGTTGATCGGAATGAGCACTGCTTATTTTGCCGTGCTACTTCTGGGGAGTTTTGGGATCGCCAATGTGATTTCACCTGCATCCGGTGCGAATAACCTGCTTGCAAATGTGTTACAGGTAGACATACTTGATGTCTCGATTCGCTGGAATCGCAAATATGTGTTCATTATGGCGCTTATTTTGCCGCTTTATTTACAACTGATTCATTTGTAAGATCGAAAAACCAGGTGTGGAGGAACGTCTCTGCACCTGGTTTTTCTGTGTATTGGCGAATAGTAGAACGAGAATGCGGACAAGGTAAGAAAGGAAAAATGAAGCAGGAGGCATTTACTTATGAAGCGAAAACTTTTGCTCGGGATTTTTTTAGCACTTTTATGTTTTCCAGAAACAAGTTTTGCGGTTCCGTATGATCAATACACATCGACGGGAAAGGATACATTTTGGTCGCTTGCACAGCGGGCAGGAGTACGTGCGTCTGACTTACAAGCGATCAATCCACTCGTTGATCCGAAAAACATTTGGAAGGGATTGATGATTAATCTTCCAAACGGGCATAAACCAATGCCTGGATTAATTCCTGCGAGTGAAGTATCGAGGAGAACGTATACAGTTCAGAGCCAGGATACGTTTTGGACGATTGCCAAGAAATTTGGCATCAGCTTTTCGTACTTGATACAGGCAAACCCGCAAGTCAAAGATAAGCATAACATTGAGCCGGGATTGGTCATTACTATCCCAACCGTTCCCCCGTCCATTTCACCTACTGCTAATTGGGAAACAAAAGCGGATTACGTCATCGGGCTGTCAAAAGACCAGTTCGATGTCCCGTATGTGTGGGGAGACACCACCCCGTGGGTGGGGTTGGACTGTTCGAGCTTGGTGCAATACGTATTCGGTAAAATCGGAGTTAAACTTCCCCGTACTTCAAATTGGCAATTTCAATATGGAACTCCTGTAGCGAAAGATCAATTGCGCAAAGGTGATCTCGTATTTTTTAAGGAACACGGTTCTTCTATCATTACACATGTTGGCATCTATATGGGAAATGATCAAATGATTAATGCGGATACAGGCCCGAAAAACGGTGTGCAAATTGAGTACATCTTTGGGGATGAGTATTATAATGCCTGTTATGCAGGAGCAAGGCGCTATATTAAATAACAGTATCAGTTCAACCCCTTCTCAATGAAGTTCATTGAGGAGGGGTTATTTTTGTGGAGATGAGAACAATTCATATAAACTAAAGGACTATATGAGGAATAATAACGATACTAAATACCTACAGACTATAAGCCTTATTTTTATACTTGATAGTGTAAGAAAGGATGTATTTCTTGTTTGCGGAAAAACATCCTTTATAATACTAGTTAGTATTTTACAATTATTTAAAATCGTAGGAGGAATTATGAAAAAAATCGTTAAGACAACACTCGCATGTTTGCTCGCACTCACAGTTTCCGCTCCTGTTGCGTTACTACCTGCTCAGGCAGAAGCAGCAACAAAAAAAGCTGCTGCCAAAAAAGCAGCGTATACGACGGCAGAACGTACATATATCAAATATCAAAGTGATATTTTGTATAAACTACGCACACAGTCAAGTGACATCGTCCAATTTGCACTAAAGGCCGATCAATATGAGAACAAAGAGGAAGAGTTTTATACGATTATGGTAAATAAGCTGACCGCCTGGGAGAAAACATATAAGCAAGCTAGTAAATATCAGCCAAAAGATGTACCAGCTAAGCTGAAACAAGCACACGCATCGTATACGCAGGCAGTACAGCAGCAAGGAATCGCGATCCAGTCAATGAAAAAAACGCTTCTTGAAGATACGCTAACAGATGAGCAAATGGATACTTACGCGGAAAAGTTCTTTACAGCTACCGACGCATTTGGAAAGCCTGCGGCTGCATTTGATGCAGAGATTAAACGGTTAAATAAGATATACCAATAAAACAACGCCAGCGTGTTTGTTTTATAGTTACCAAAACCTGAATCAAAAACATGATTCAGGTTTTTCTTTTCTCCACTCATGTCCGTTTCCCCAATGGGTTCGCTTCCATATACATAAAAAAAGAATTTGTAATGAGGGTGAGGTGGATAAATGGGTGGAAATGTGTTAGTCATTGCTGCGCATCCCGATGATGAACTCCTCGGCACCGGTGGAACGATAAAGAAACTAATGAATCACGGATGTAAAGTCACCACCGTTATTGTCGCAAACGGACGTGAGGAAGAGAAAGATCATATTCGGCCGTTTATGGTAAAAGCAAACAAACAGGTAGGAGTAGAAGAGACTATTTTTTTGGAATATCCCAATCTATTATTGGAAACCCTTCCGCTGCATGTCATCAATAAAGAGATTGAAGTCTTACTGAACAAATACGAACCCTCTATGATTTTTACGCATCATTATGGTGACCTTAATCGTGACCATCAAATTCTCTTTCAAGCCGTTCTAACGGCAGCCCGTCCCCTACCTGGCAAACAACCCGTTGAAATTCTTTGCTTCGAAACGGTTTCTTCTAGCGAATGGACCCAGCATACGAATGATAAAGCATTTAAACCGAATTATTTTGTGGACATTACAGACACCATAGACGAAAAACTGAAGGCTCTTCAGTATTATGATATGGAGATGAGACCGTTTCCTCATCCACGTTCTTATAAAGGGGTAAAATATTTAGCTCATGTACGAGGAATGACGGTAGGAGTTAAGTATGCAGAAGCATTTGAAATCATAAGGAGGGTATGGAAATGACAGATAAGAAGAACCATTCGAATCAAGATGAACGAATGAGTGAGATTTCCTCTCAGTTAATTCCATACCCTTATTTGATCTCTGCAATGGATCAATATTATGGCACAATTCCCTCCCATAAAAAACAATCAGGGACAAAGGAAGCTCAGACAAAGCCCCGCAAAAAGATGCGCATATTACTTACAACATTTTGGAAGTATCCCGCCATTGGAGGATTGCAGAATTATTTAACAATGCTTAAGTCCGGTTTGGAAGAACGAGGACATCATGTTGATATTATGGCTTCCACCCAATTTGACAGGGATAAACTTATCGGTTTACGCAAGGAAATAGGGAAAGATAATAAACGATTTTATAGTGACCGATACGGGTGCTATAGTGAAAAAATACTAGATAATGACCAACATCTCTACAGTTATGAAATGATGCTGCGAGATATGAATTTAGAGAGATATGATATTTTCCACGCTCAGGATCGGTTTACCGCCAATATATTAGGCGTATTAAACGAACACTACAAAAAACCGCTGCTTTTCACTCCCCATGGATTTATGACGCATAGCAAATTAAAGTTCAATCTAATGGAAAAGGATTCAATAGAAGCAGCATACTTTTTGGCATTGGATAGGAAAGCGATTGAAAGTTCAAGCCAGGTAATCATGCTCTGTGAAGCCTTTCGCCCCATTCTAAAAAATTTAGGTGCCGAAGATAGCAAAATGACAACGGTTTATACCGGTATTAATTTTAGGGCGGAGAACATCAAGAAGAAAGCAAAAACGGTAGAAGACAAAATGATCATTACTTGTATCTCCCGTCTTCGCCCTCGTAAAGGACATAAATATTTGTTTGAAGCTATCGCTTTACTTAAAAATCAATTGAACAATGTTGATGTATGGATTGTAGGAGATGGGGTCATGAGAGAAGAGCTGGAGAATCAAGTTCGTGCTCTCCAATTAGACAACGTCTTCTTTTTAGGAAGCAGAACCGATATTCCTGAATTGTTAGGTCAATCCGATATTGTCGTGCTGCCAACCACGAGTGATACGCTGCCGATTTCGATCATTGAGACGATGTTCGCACAGCGAGCGATTGTTACGACGAATTGCGGTGGTATACCGGAACTGATTCAAGATTATCATACTGGATTACTTGTTGAACCGGGAAACGTTCAACAGCTAGCTGCAAAATTATTGCTTCTTTTACACGACTCAACCTTAAGAGAAAGAATAGCTCAAAATGCCAGAGAGTTTGCGGAAAAACATTTAACCGTTGCGAACATGGCAAAAAAAATAGAAGAGGTGTATCGATCGTTACTCTAACAGGAGGAAGAAGAAATGCGACATGATATTCCGGCAGTTGTCCTTGATTTAAGTGCAACTGGGATCGGTATTATTCGGAGTTTGAAAAAAAAAGGAATTCGAGTGTATGCGTATGATACGAAAGG
The DNA here is from genome assembly GCF_028471905.1 of Aneurinibacillus uraniidurans. Lineage (NCBI taxonomy): Bacteria > Bacillati > Bacillota > Bacilli > Caryophanales > Paenibacillaceae > Aneurinibacillus > Aneurinibacillus uraniidurans. The sequence continues at coordinate 1,812,722 of NZ_CP116902.1, forward strand.
AAAATATGAAATCGGCAAAACCCGGTATGCGACCTGCGGGATTTGCCCTAATCCCGCTTCTGAGGGAGAGGAACTGCTTCGATTTTTAACGAGTGTCGGAAAAAACTTTGTAGAGAAAGCGGTACTTTATGCCGGTTCTGATGACTTTGTGCAGTTTATTTCCAAATACAGAACGGAATTATCCGGGTACTATCGTTTCCTGCTTCCAGAACACGCACTCGTTGAAGCGGTATTAGATAAAAGATTAACGTATGAACTGGCCCGCAAGCATAACATTCCATGTCCTAAAACATTTGTGATTCACGATGAGCATCAGCTTGAACAAATCATTCATGAAGTTACCTTCCCTTGTATTTTAAAACCAGTCTATTCTTCTGATTTCCGTAAACGAATCGATTACCGGCTGTATAAAAAAGCAATTATGGTAGAGCAGGCATCCGAATTACGAGAAGAGTACCTTTTTTATCGCCAATTTGGCGAACTCATGATTCAAGAAGTGATTCCCGGAAATGAGGCGTGCATTTATTCCGTTAAAACATTTTTTGATGAACAGATGAACGTAATCGGTGTATGGATGAACCAAAAAATCCATCAATTCCCCCCTCACTTTGGCTCTACGGCTCTTGCCCTAAGTATAAGAGATGAAAAAGTGGTGGAAGCGTGTGTATCATTCTTGAATGAACTGCAGTTCAAAGGATTAGCAATCACAGAATTCAAAAAAGATCCACGAGATGGAACGTTAAAATTTATTGAAATCAATCCAAGAGTTGGGTTAACACAAAGATTATCGATTGCTTGTGGTGTTGATTTAGCCTACTTGTACTACTTGTCGCTAACAGGTCAGAATCCATCGCCTGTAAGTAGACAAAAAGAAGGGATCAAGTGGGTGTATTTGGTGCGTGATTTTCTTTCCTTCCGCCAAAAGCAAAAAAATGGGGAGATGACGTTCACTGAATGGATAAAGTGTTTATTAGGAGGAGAGAAGGTAGAAGCTTTGTTTGCCTGGGATGATCCTTTGCCGTTTGTGAGGAGCTTTATCTCGCACTTGCGTAATTTATGGGGAAGGAAATAGGATGATACCCTTGAAGGTGGAACGTTCAGAATGTATAGAAGCGAGGGGATTGTTCCGTTGAGCAGTAAAGAAGAAATTTTAAGCAATTGGCAAAAATTTCGTTGGGGAAATAAATTTACATCTGTTTCCGGTAATACAGTTACGCTAGTCGATCATCAAATAGAGTCTCTTAAAAACTCACGCAAAAAAACGAGTATTTGGAAACTAGTTGTTACGGATGGGATCGAATCGATTCCGGTTGTTCTTAAAATTTTCAAACTGCCACTGAAAGAAAATCAAATGGTTGAAATTAATATGTATCAGAGGGCTTATACACTTTTGCATGAATTTATGCCGCAGATGTATTGGATCGATAATGTAAACAAGGAAGAAATCTGGCTATTCACCCAGTATGTAAAGCCATTACGCGGACAAATTAAATTAGTTCCAAAACATTTGGACCAAATCATTCCCACCGTAGCAAATTTTCATGCGCTCACATTTGAAAACCGTTTTTTGCAGCATGCAGACGTGTTCGATTCCTGGCTCCCCCGTTATGATTCAAACTTGATCGCTTTGGAGAGAAGCAACCATATCGAGAAAACAAAGGAGTATCTCGATCGGGCCATGAAAGAACCGGGTCTAAGAGAAATGGTGGCACCTAGCTATAACGTCATCCATAACATATTGCAAAAAGGTCCTGTCTTTTTCCCTGAAATCATGGAAGCGGGGCAGAGTCTCATACACGGCGATCTCCATATTCACAATGTTTGCTGTACAAACGTACATGAACAGCAAGCCTGGCCCATTCAATTGATTGATTGGGAGTCTGTGAAATATGCTCCGATCTGGTATGACCTAGTAGTTCTTGTTGAATTATTAATTGATTTCCGTAAAGATTGGCATGCGAAAGCCGAAGACATTCGCAGTCATTGTGTTCATTTATATAGTAAAGAAATGCAAAAGAAGGGAATTATCTTCCGTGAGGATCCACTGAACTTGTTGAAAATGACCTATTTACAGAGAGTTTTAGAAAAAAGGCTGCTTAATCATTTGCGCAGGGTGTTGAACGGAGAACAGAGCGCACTTCTAGGAAGATACCTGGAGAAAATCGTACTCTGGGGAAAAGAGCTTGGACTTCTATAGAATAGAAATGGGGGAGAAGGATTAGGAATGGAAGATTTCCGGAAGATCATCACTAAGAATAACGGTACAGTCAGCGTTCAACATCTAGCCGGATACAGACTGATAGGCCAAGGAGGGGATGGAGCGGTCTATCAATTGACTGCTGAGCGGTGCGTCAAAATTTTTTATAAGGAAGAAACTCAACAAAGGGAGCTGGAGGCACTACAGGTGGGACAATTGACGCCCATAATTCCCCGGCTTTATGAGTATGGCTCAAACTATATAGTCATGGAGTATGTGAACGGAATCTCTCTTAAGGGGCACATAAAAAAAGAGCGACAATTGTCTGAATCAATCGTAAGAAAAATTTTATTCATGCTGGAAGAAATGAAAAGAGTGGGATTTGTGAGATATGATACGGAGGTGCGTCACATTTTATTTAATGAGCAGGGGGCAATAAAAGTAATCGATCACAAGCGGGCGCTGACTTCGGCTCGATCTATTCCTACTAAATTAATAGCTGGATTAAGAAAGATGGGGGTTTTAAACGAGTTTTTGGAACATGTGAATAAGCTTTACCCATCCCTTTATGAGGAATGGAAAAACATTTGATGCAGGGAGTAAACGATTAAATAAGACATATCAATAAGAAGCCCGCGTATATGGACATACTTCATACGCTGGCTTCTTATTGTTTTCCAAATATTACTCAATTATATTGTGCAAAATTTGCTATTATCCTAAAATTCATACATTTATATGGTATGATAGTCATGTTAATTATGTTGCTATAGGATGATGCACGGAGGGGGCGCCAGGATGAAAAGTATAAAATCAAAGTTATTGATAGTTATAATTCCAATCATGTGTCTGGCTCTAATTGGAGTAGCGTGGTTAAACCATAACAAAGCAAAAGAGTTTCTCGAACAAAACTTTCGTGAAAAGTCGATGGTTGAACTAGAGTTGCTAAGCACCAAATTAAATGATCAATTACAAATGCATGTGGAGCGTCTGTCTAACATTGCAACAGGTGAAGAGATGACAAGTATGAATCCGGTTGCACAAATGACCTATTTGAAGCAAAAGCTAAAGGAATACCCGGAATATACGATGTTATTTGTAGCGAACAGTAACGGAGATGCGCTTACAACAGAGGACAAACGAGCGAATGTTGCAGACCGTCCGTACTTTCAACAAATTATGAAGGGAAGCCAGCATGTTATTTCGGAGCCGGTTGCAAGTAAAACAACGGGAAAGCTGAGCATTGTAGTAGCCAATCGAATTCAAAATAAGGAAGGAAAGACGATTGGAGTAGTAGGAACGACATTTCCAATTGATACACTGACTAAAGTTGCCAGCGAAGTGAAAATCGGACAAACTGGCTATGCATTCATAGCGCAAAAAGATGGGCTTATTATTAGCCATGCAAAGAAAGAATTAGTGATGAAAAGCAATGTGACAAAGCTAAATATACCAAAACTTACCGAAGCGCATGAAGCTGCGCAGCGCGGTGAAATCGGTGAGGTACGCTATGTATTTGATGGTGTGGACAAGTATACCTTCTATAAGAAACTCCCGATTACCGGATGGAGTATTTTTTTAACAGCACCTGTGGCAGAAGCATCGGTACAATTAACATATTTAGCCAAGCTATCACTTGTCACCGCTTCCGTTGTCTTGATTTTCGCTATTATCGCTGTGGTTATCTTCTCTACTCGTTTAGTTCGCCCGATTCAAAAAATGAGTGAGTTAACCTCACATGTGGCGAATGGAGACCTGACCCTTAAGGTAGAGCATGCTGCAAACGATGAAGTCGGCCGATTGGGAGAGAATTTCAATGTGATGGTGAGAAAAATTCAGGATCTATTGGGTCAGATTGGAAAAGTGTCGACCCATATTAAAGCGTCATCTGATACACTCGCGATTACAAGTCAGGAAACGAAAATGTCGGCCGAACAGGTCGCGATTACGATTTCAGAATTAGCTTCTGGCACCGTAGATATCGCGTCATCAGTTACGCATGCGGCAAGTCAAATGAATGACATGGTGCAGACAGTCAACCGGATTGCCAATCATACAGGTGAAGTATTATCCGCCTCCAATCAAAGTAAAGAATCAGCAGAGAATGGCTTAGGATACGCTAATGAAGCGATTCAAAAAATGACCGAAGTAAATGAAACGGTAAAGCATACATCCGAGATGATTCAAAAGCTGGATGAACGTTCAAAAGAAATTGGAAACATTGTTGGAATGATCACGAATATCGCGGAACAGACCAACCTCCTGGCGTTAAATGCCTCCATTGAAGCGGCGCGAGCAGGTGAGCATGGGAAAGGATTTGCGGTAGTAGCGGAGGAAGTGAGAAAGTTAGCCAATGAGACAAGCAGCTCGGCTTCTCAAATCGCGGCGCTCATTAAGGAAACACAACATGACAGTCAACGTGCTGTACAGTCCGCACAAAGCGGTACGCGTGTGGTGGAAGAAGGCTCGAGAACGGTCTATCAGGCAGGACAAGTGTTCGAGGAAATTGTCCAGCATATTGACAATGTGCTGCATAAAAATAAGGAAATCTATACCGCCATTAAAAGCTTAGAGGGGGTAGGGCAGCAAATCGGGGAAAGTATGGAGCGCATTTCTGCTGTTACGGAGGAAGCATCGGCGGGAGCTGAAGAAGTGAGTGCAGCCAGTCAACAGCAGGCAGCAGGAGCGAATCAGATTTCCGGTGATGCGAACAGCTTAGCTTCCCTTGGTGATGAGCTGCAGCAAGTAATGAATCAGTTCAAAATCTAGTAGGGATAGAATCGTGTAAAAACCAGGTGTAGAGGGACAAGATCGTTCGCTACACCTGGTTTTGTTTTATACGTTGAGCGTGTTCGCTAGCTCAACAAAGAAAGGAAGTGAATCAGGATTGCTCATGGAATCAGGGCTTACACAGTTCGCAAGTGGGAAACCAAGTAGAATTTTACGAATCGGAACTTCCATCTTCTTGCCGTTTATCGTTCGTGGAATTTGCTGAACCTGATAGATTTCATCGGGAATATGGCGGGGAGACGCCAGCTTGCTAATTCTTGCTTGAATCTGCTGCTTGTGTTCATCCGTAAGCGAGACACCATCCTTGAGAACCACAAAGCAGAGCATCAATGATTTTCTGCCTACGTATTCCAGGTCGACAATCAAGCTGTCGAGCACGTTATCCAGCCCTTCCACTGCCTGATACAGTTCACTTGTTCCCATGCGAACGCCATGGCGGTTAATCGTAGAGTCTGAGCGTCCATAAATCACACAACTCCCCGTTGCTTTAATTTTGATCCAATCGCCATGCCGCCACAAACCGGGGAACATCTCAAAGTAACTTTCGCGGTAGCGGCTTCCATCTGGATCATTCCAGAAGTAAACAGGCATCGTAGGCATCGGAAGGGTAATGACGAGTTCGCCTACCTCATCTAAAGCAGGATGCCCTGCGTCATGAAGGGCCTCTACCTTCACCCCTAATAACCGACATTGTATTTCGCCTGCTCGTACCGGCAGGATGGGAGTTCCTCCCACAAAGCCCGTACATACATCTGTTCCTCCGCTCGTACAGTTTACCCATATATCTTTTTTGACAGCCGTATATAACCAGTTGTATCCGTCCGTGGTCAGCGGTGCTCCGGTTACACCAATGTCTTGGAGTTTGTCTAGATTAAACTGTGTTCCCGGATGAAGACCTGATTTCATACAGACCCCGATAAGTGCAGGACTAATGCCCAGCGAGGTAATCTGTGCTTTTTCTGCTAACTCCCACAGAACATGAGGCCCTGGGTAGGTCGGGCTTCCATCATACTGCACAATCGTTGCGCCAACGAGAAGCGACCCGACTACGTAATTCCACATCATCCAACCGGTCGTCGTAAACCAGAATAAACGCTCTTCTGAAGTAAGCCCCTGCTGGATGGCGAAGGTAGTCAGCTGCTGCAAGATCATCCCGCCTTGTGGATGAACGATTGCTTTCGGAATGCCCGTTGTGCCGGAGGAATACAAAATCCATAACGGATGGTCAAACGGCAGGTGTTCATAGGTGAGTTCGGTTTCATTTCGTACAAGGTGTGCGAACTTTAATATTTCTGTACGGTCTTCCGTATCTGGCTCATCATAAACATAAGAGACGATAATTGTTTTTTCTACACTCGGAAGTGCTGCCTGTAATTCTTTGTTGACAGCTCTCCTATCATGTAGTGTTCCGTTATACCAATATCCATCGACTGTGAGGAGTACTTTTGGTTCGATTTGCTTGAAGCGGTCAATCACGCTTGGTGTCCCGAAATCAGGCGAGCAGCTTGACCAGATGGCACCGATACTAGCGCAAGCTAAAAAGGCGATAGTCGCTTGCGGAATATTTGGCAGATAAGCGGCTACACGATCCCCCGGTGTTACGCCTATGTCTTGTAAGGTTTTGGCGAGTGAAGCGGTTTGTTTCTTGAGTTCACACCAGGAAATCTCGGTTAATGGCACATGTTCGGATTGAAACACAATGGCAGGATTGGTATCGGAAGCATGCCTGAATATATGCTCCGCATAATTTAACTTAGCTCCTGTAAACCATTTGGCTCCTGGCATGATCCGTTTTTCCAGTACAGTTGTATACGGAGCTGTTGACCGAATTCTATGATACTGCCAGGCGCTTTCCCAGAAATCTTCTAGTGACTCCACTGACCATGTCCACAGGGAGTTATAATCTGAAAATGATAAGCCTTTATTATTTTTCAACCAGGCCATAAACTTGTAAATACCGGAATTCTGTATTCGTTCTTGATCGGGCTGCCAGAGAAGAGTCCCTTCTGTAATCGGTGTCATCGTCTCACCTCATAAGTTATATTGCTAATTTCTTTATATGTATGATGATCTTGAAAAATCAGACTGAACTAGCTATAGTAAAAAGAATGATATACGTCATGTTTTCTAGGGTTCCGCGAGCATACATCGGTCTGGTCCGAGAGAAAACGCACAGCACCGCTGTGGCACGGAGGGATAAAAGCCCGGGAGATATCTGTCAAACACAGAATATCTCTCTTTTTTTTGGTTAAATACGCCAAAGAAACGTGAGAAAAGAGAGGAGAAAGAAAATGAATAAGGAATGGATGAAAGTGTTGATTGCGGCATGTTTCGAGGTGTTCTGGGTAATCGGTCTCAAGCATGCTTACGATGGATGGACGTGGCTTGGAACGGCGATTTCGATTGGGATTAGCTTTTATTTACTCATTATGGCAGGTGAAAAATTGCCGGTCGGCACCGTGTATGCTGTTTTCGTCGGAATGGGTACAGCCGGAACTGTGCTTTCCGAGATGATCTTGTTTGGTGAGCCGTTCAATCTCGTGAAAGTGCTGCTCATTTTGCTGCTTCTGATTGGCGTGATTGGCTTGAAAATGGTGACAAAAGATGAAAAGGCAAAAACAGAAGGAGCTGAATCATAATGGCATGGATGTATTTGGTGATAGCTGGATTGTGTGAAATGTTTGGCGTTGCCATGATTAATCAATGGCATCAAGATCGAAAAGGGCGCTCTTTTTTACTCTTGCTTGCTGGTTTTGGTGCCAGTTTTCTTTTTCTTGAACTGGCGATGGAAACATTGCCGATGGGAACCGCGTATGCGGTTTGGACCGGAATCGGAGCATCTGGCGGAGCGATCTTAGGTATGGTGTTATATGGAGAATCGAAAGACTGGCGCCGGATTTCGTTTATCTTGCTGGTGCTTGGTGCAGCCATTGGACTTAAGGTAGTTTCATAGAGAAGAAAAGGAAGCGATCCCCTGAACGTTGGATGTAACTTGTGCGATCGCCCCGTTACCCTTGTATCCTGTCAAAAATAGAATAATAGTATCTATTTTAGAAGGAGAGGGAACATGTATGGACATAAACCGTATTATCAATATTGTAAAGGCGATTCCCAAGAATAAGCTGCATGATGATAAGACAATTCGCAAAGCCATTCAAGAGGCAGGCAAGGCAGCAGGAAAGACGTTTTCAGACGCTGAACTTAACAAATATGTTCGACAATTTAGAGGGTTTGCTAAAGGTGGATCGTCTTTGTCCTTACTATCCATGCTGTTAAAGTCCGGGGTTACGAAAAGTCAAATTGACGACATCAAGAAAAAAATGGGACGTAAATAAGTAAAACAAAGCCATTCCTATGAAAGGAGTGGCTTTGTTTTATAGAAAGCTACGTAGACAGAAAGTCGATTAATCGCATGCACAAGCGATAATCACAAGAAGAATAAAGAGAACCAGAATTACACCGATCGCCTCATCATTATTGAAGAACCCCATGAAATTCACCTCCATATTTACCGAGAGATGATAATACTCTATGTGTATGGGGCAGGACGAGTGTTAGGCAAATGTCATCAGACACAAGCCTAATTTTGAATCTCATGCTTGAATGGGCGAATTGACTAAATAGCTTGCCTGCTTTTTTGGAGTAATGCTTCTGCAACGCCAATAAAATATTCAGATTCACGTCTGATATGATTTAACACAGTAATCGCAGTTGGATTACTTTTTAATGCGGTGCTTTCTGCTGCAAGCTGATTTAAAAACTGAACAAATTGCTGGCTTTGCTGTAAGGCAAAGTAGACCAGCTGCATCATTTGATTGTAGATCATAGGAGAAATATGGTACCCTGCTCCCACTACAATCTCGATATATCGGATAAAAAGCGCATGTGTTTGTGAAAAAGCCTGTTCCCATGCTTGCAAAGCCTGCACGAAAACTGGTTCTAGATTAGGGACTAACGCACGAATTACCTGGGTATGTTCCGCTTCTTGCATTTTCCAAAACTCACCCTCATCTAATATGCGAAGGGGCATTTTTTCCCCATAATAAAATTGCATAGTGTATTCCTCCTGGCTTCTAGCCTTGTGTAGTATTCAATACACAGCCTATGTAGGAAGAAAGAAAAAGGCTACATACTGGATAACCAGATCACCTATTTTAACAAATTTATCAAGTTAAAAAGGATTACCGTGGTTTTAGTAGAATTTCTATACAAGTATACCGAGGAGCGAGAATGTTGGTGAGCAAATCTAGGATTATTTCAAAAATGTAGAAGAACTAAAACAATGTTGAACATAAAAAAGAAAAGAAAGTAGCAGCTATGAATGTAACTAGCGGAATCAATCATATTTTATTACAGATTTTATTAATCCTGTTTCCCATTTTGCTTTATCACTTATATTGGGGGGATAAGGATTTACTTGAAGATAAGAGGAAACATAAGCTTGCATACGGTTTGATATCGACAGTATCAATTATATTGTGTATGGGTTTTGCTTTTCCGTTCCACAATGGATATCTATTAGATTTAAGAGCAGTTCCTTTGCTTATCGCATTTTTATATGGAGGATATTATTCTGGACTTTTTGTTACTGTAGTTTTTTTAGCGTACAGATATTATCTAGGTGGCGAAGGGGCTTGTATACCGTTGTTAGTTTCCTCCGTTTTAGTCCCGTCTATGCTAGTAATTACTCCAACTTATATAAGGCATTCTTCCCGGTATAAAATTCTTCTCGCAACAGTTATAACGATTTGTACATCATTTTTAATTGCGATTATAACGTATATAAAATTGAGTTGGACACACATGCAGATTAAAGAAGGGACTTTAGAGTTTTTTATTGGATACGGTATTATTCAGGTATTTACGATGTGGATTACTGTTTCTTTAATAGAAAGTTTACGAGAAAAAGCCATGATTACGTATCAATTACGTCAATCCGATCAGTTGAATACGATGAGCGAACTGGCTGCTTCTGTAGCTCACGAAATTAGAAATCCTTTAACTGTTGTAAGAGGCTTCATGCAATTGTTTACTGAAAATAAGCAAATTCCCGAGGATGTTAAGCCGTATATAGGATTAATGATAAGTGAGGTAGATCGAACGCAAGAAATTATTATAAACTTTTTATCCTTGGCTAAACCGAAGTTGGAGAGAATTGAAAAGATTTCTGTCGCTGAGCATATTCAACATATAAAAAGTTTGATGTACTCTTACGCGATCCTACAAAATGTGGATGTACAAGTTGTCACTGCTGATCTTCCTTATATAGAAACAGATCCTGATAAATTTAGCCAAGTCTTAATTAATATTATAAAAAATGGAATTGAGGCCATGCCGAGCGGAGGAGAGTTAAAAATAAGTGTAAAAGAAAGCAAGGATATGGCTGAAATATGTATTAAAGACCAGGGAGTTGGAATGACTGAGGAAGAGGTCAAACGTCTTGGAACCCTGTTTTATTCAACTAAAACGAAAGGAACGGGTGTAGGATTGATGGTTAGTTATCGACTTATAGAAAAAATGAATGGTCAAATCGAGGTTAAAAGCCAAAAAGAAGTCGGTACACAGTTCACTCTTAAATTTCCAAGGATAGCAGGCAAACAAAATTAAATAGTAGCACTTTCTAGGCGCGAGCTATCGCGTCTGTTTCTATTTTCCAGAAAACGAGGACAAATAAACAAGCAGATATGAATGAACAAGCATACTATGCAATACAGTGAAGGTCGGGGGGTAACATCATGGACGTAGGGTCAGTGATTTCTCAGATTCAGTTAGCACCAGGTATGCTAGTGATTCCAGCAGTACTAATGGTTATTGGATATGTGGCAAAGCAGAGTTCGATTATACCGGATAAGCATATTCCACTGCTGATTTTAGCGGCGGGAATTGGATTTGGATTATGGGTGGTGGGGCTCAATGTATCCGGAGTTGTACAAGGGATTGGAGCAGCTGGGATAACGGTATTAGGGCATCAGACTATAAAGCAACAAATGAAGTAACGAAAAAATGGATGTGAGTCAAATAGCTACCCTTGGCTAGAACTAGGGTAGCTATTTGACTATATTGTGAAAATTAACATGAAGGTAAGATGAGTTTTCCTTGAAAAATTGTGAGCGCTTGTCCGGTAAGTAACACACGGTTTTCTACTAACTCTACGTTAACTTTTCCCCCGCGATAGGAAGCTTGATAGCCTATTAACCTTTTCTTTTGAAGCTTTTCGCTCCAATACGGTCCAAGTCCACAATGAGCAGAACCCGTTACGGGATCTTCATTAATTCCGATTCGAGGAGCAAAGTAACGTGAAATAAAATCAAAATCTGGGGAAGATGAAAGACTCGTCACAATAATTCCGGTAACGGGGATTAAAGACAATAAGTCAAGGTTAGGCTCTAGTTTTTTGACTACTTCCTCTGTTTCGACTTCAACAATGTAGCCCAGCATATTTTTTACAACGTTTCTAAAAGGAACCTGTATTGCTTGTTCTAGTTCAGCAGGTACTTCTGTTTTTTGTACTGGATTGGCTGGAAAATCAAGTTGAATACCTTCGTTTACTTGTTTAACAGGAAGAAGACCACTCTTTGTATGAAACTGAATACACTCATCAGGGTTAACATGTTTTTGCTCCCACAAAATATGAGCGCTTCCTAGTGTACCATGGCCACATAAGTTTAGCTCTGTTGTTGGGGTGAACCAATACAGTTCGTACTTATTATTTTTTCTTGGAGATACAAAAGCTGTAACAGGTTGATTCATTTCTTGTGCCATGCGCTGCATCCACGATGTATCTTTAGGTGTATCTAGTATACAAACAGCAGCTGGGTTTCCAGAAAAAGGGGTAGTGGTAAATGCATTGATTTGAAAAATATTTTGGTTCATTATTTTTCATCTCTTTTCTTATGTAAGATAATAACTGTCCTTATAAATTATCTCAAAAATCTTTCCTATTTGGTATATAAAGAGAGAAACAAGACACCCCCACTGCCCGTTTGGGGGGTGGGGGTGTCTTGTTAACAGTATCTTAATATCTTAATCTTATCCGGGATTAGTGGAAAATTAGCAGTCAGCGGCTCCTATTTTCCCTCGGATTCTGAGCTCTCAATCACAGCTTCCAGCGTACCTTCTGTGTAAGTATCGCTAACTTGTTCATGTGTAGCAGCTAATCCTTTAGAGACAAATGTATTAGATTGATAATCACGGACATCATACTGCTTGTCACCAATCGTACGAGCGTCATTCATTACGTTTGTGTTGTTTTTCTTGTTCATTAGATGTCTCCCTTTTTATTTTGATGGTTTCTTCATACAGTGTGCGTCTTTTTACGAAGGATATTCATAACAATTTAAACGTCGATCAGTCGTTTGCTGTGGAATGAAAATAAGCCCTTTTGGTATCGCTACCGAGAGGGCTTTTGTGTGGCTTTCTGTTTTCTTCGTACAGGAAGCGTAGGAGAATAGGAAGTAGGAGAAGCAGTTTTGGATTCGGATGGTCGAACAGCAAACAAGGAAAGAAGAGCAGCTAGTATGCCTACTCCTGTTGCGGTAAAAAATACTGCTTTTTGTGAAACAGTAAGTAAAATCGCGAACAAGGGAGGGCCCAGCGCGACCCCGATAAAGCGCATACTGCTGTAAATAGAGGTAATAGTACCCCGTTCCTGCTTTTCGAATCCTTCTGTGATCAGGGCATCCAGACTTGGCAGAGCTGCCCCAATGCCAATCCCGCATAACGACAGGGCGATTAGAAGGACATACAGACCTTGCAGAAAACCCATCCACAATACACTTCCCGTTACGAGCATCAATCCGGTAAAGGTGATCCACTTCATCCGGACTTTATTTTGTCCAATGTATTTACCGGTCAGATACGAAGTAAGACAGAGGGCGATCAGAGGAATCGCCAGAATGAATCCCTTTGTAATCCCTTCAATTTTATAAGTACGCTCTAGCAGGGACGATAAATAAAACTGGACCCCAAACAGGATGTACATGCAGATAATTCCGATCGCAAAGATCGCGTACAACCACCGACCATTTGTCACAAAAATATGAACGATTGAGTTTTTAAATTCAGTAACAGAAGGTGGTTGTTCTTGTCTTTTCGGAACCTTAACGAGAAAAAGTACGAGGAGAAGAGAAACCAAACAAAAAACCGGCGTAGCGAAAAATGGTAGGTACCAAAAGAAGGTAGCTAAAAATGCCCCGAGTATTGGGCTGAGCACCTTGCCGAACGTATTCGAAGTTTCGATGAGGCCAAGACTGCTGCTTACCTCACTTTCCTTTTTAAACATATCCCCTACAAGCGGCATGACAATGGGGGCTGCCCCCGCTGCCCCGATTCCTTGTAGGAAGCGGCCAACCAGGATCATGATGTACGGGCTTGAACTTTTCCATGCAGCCCATCCTGAAATAAGACCACCAATTCCGGCGATCACTAAACCGGGAATAATCACCATCTTGCGGCCGAATCGATCCGATAAAAAGCCGGCGATTGGAATGAGAAGAATGGCAATAACGGAATATACCGTGATAATCAGGCTGGACTGCAGAGAAGAGATGGTAAGTTTCTTTTCCATCAAAGGCAGGATGGGAATGAGCATGGAGTTGCCCAGCGTCATGATTAAAGGAATCGAGCTGAGGGCAAGTAGATCCCACTTTTTCCTTTGTTCCATATTAGTCTCCTTAAAAAAATATTTTAAGAAAGAAGCCTATCACGAAGATAGGCTTCTTGGATATGATGGCTTTACTATAGGGTTGTCACTCCGCTTTGATAGCTCTGTTTTTCAATGTTAGTATGACAAGAAGGATAAAAATTTATCCGTACATCGTTAGCCTTTTATCGATTCCAGCCATTCGGCGTAGCATTCATGGCATAGAAGTTAACCTCCTTACTTTAAGTGAAGAATACTGTTTATTTATCACGTCAACTATGGTGTGTAGGACTGAGTATTGCATACGTTTTTTAACAAAGGAGAATTGTTACAACTTAGTGAATACATTAGTAATCATGTGTTAGCGTTTAATTACAAAGGCTAACTTCTTACCCCAAAAAACAGGAAATACTCTTACAATAGACAGGACTTCAAATTAAACGAGTACATACCTAGGAGGAGACGATGAAGCAGATCCGCGTTTATCTTGCGTTTTCCCATAAGGCTTTTCAGCGTTCGGCCGCGTATCGGTTTGATGCGTGGACCCGGCTCTTTTCCAATGTCATTTTTTTATGTATGTGGGGCTTTATCTGGTATGGTTTATACAATGGAAAACAATCGGTCGCAGGGGTTTCGTTTGAAGCGATGCTAAGCTATATCGTGATTAGTCAGATGCTGCAAGGGATTCACGGTGCAGGTACGCCACTGTGGGAAATCCAGGAGCGGGTACGAACTGGCGACATTGCGATGGAGATGATGCGGCCATACGATTATCCGACGCGAACATTGTTTTCCGATTTCGGTAGCATCGCATTTTATTTCCTGACGGCGGTTCTACCGCTGTACGTTGTATTATTCTGGGCATTCGATCTTTACCTGCCGTCCTCAGCGGCTCAATGGGGGCTGTTTCTGTTTTCCGCTGTGATCGGATATTTCATTCGCTACAGTATTGAATTGACCTTTGGGCTGTTTACGTTTTGGCTCATTGAGACCGGTGGCGTGGAAGATATTTTTTATTTTTCGATTTCGTTATTTTCTGGATCAGTCATTCCGCTATGGTTTTTTCCGGATTGGCTGAAGGGAGTTGCTCAATATTTACCGTTTCAGGGCATCTTTTTTATTCCAAGTTCGATTTTCACGGGAAAACTGCATGGGCAGGCGCTGATAGAAGCGCTCGTTGTCCAGCTTGTCTGGCTTATTATCTCATTTGCGATTCTTCGCTTGGTGTGGGCAAAAGCATCGCGTAAGATCGTGGTGCAAGGGGGATAAGGATATGATTCAATCGTGGCTGCAAGGCTCACGTTTGTATTTTCGGATGGTGGGAGCGAGTGTGCGGGCACAGATGCAGTACCGCTATGCATTTTTTATGAACATCCTTGGCTGGGCGATGAGTTATGCGGGAACGACGGTGACAATGTGGGTCATGCTGTCCTCTTTTCACGCCTTGGAAGGCTGGACGTTGTGGGAGCTGATCTTTCTATTTGCTCTGGCGGTTTTATCATGGGGTGTATGTGTTCTGTTTTTTGTTCATTTTCGCAGTATGGATCAATATATCGTAAACGGCACATTTGATCGCTTTCTTGTGCGCCCGATTCATCCGTTCTTTCATTTTATGGCGATGAAATTTGACATTGGGGCGTTTGGTCAGATTTTGTTCAGTCTTGTGGCTATTGCGATTACGTATGGGCAGCTTCAACTTGATTGGCCGTTATGGAAATGGGGCGTATTTCTCGGAACTGTGGGCGGAGGGGTGTTGATTCAAGGCGGGATTCTTGTGCTTATCTCGGCAATTGCTTTCTGGACATCCCGCTCGGAGCGGTTTTACTGGGTGGTGATGTTTCCGGCAAAAAGCATGATGAACTATCCGCTGACGCTGTACCCACATCTTCTGCAGTGGATCGTCATTTTTATCCTGCCGTTTGCGTTTGTGAATTACTTGCCGGCGCTGCTTTTGCTGGATAAGACGTATCCGCTGTATTCCTCACAGTGGGGGTTCTTTAGTTTTCCGGTAGGCATCCTCTTTTTCTGGATGTGCTATCGGATTTGGATGATGGGGCTTAATCGGTATAAAAGTGCAGGATCGTAAGGGAATTTTAGGAAAATGAAGAAAGGAGGCGGGGAAGAATAGTGAAGACAATCGAAGTGAAAAATCTATCTAAACAGTATTTGATTGCAAAGCGGCAGGAAGGCATGTGGGGAGCGGTCCGCAGTTTATTTCACCGTGAATACATCACCAAGACAGCGGTCGAGGATGTGTCCTTTTCGATTGAAGAGGGAGAGGTGGTTGGATACATTGGTCCGAACGGGGCAGGGAAGTCGACTACCATTAAAATGCTGACGGGCATTCTCGTGCCAACGTCTGGAGAGGTGCACGTGGGTGGGCTTGTTCCGTATCAGGAGCGGCAGAAAAATGCTCGTCAGATCGGCGTAGTATTTGGACAGCGATCGCAGCTGTGGTGGGATTTGCCGACGATTGAATCGTTTGAGCTGCTGAAGCAGGTGTACCATGTATCGGATCAGCAGTACCGTAAAAATATGAATATGTTTACGGAAATACTCGGGTTGGATGAGTTTTTTCAAACACCAGTCCGACAGTTATCTCTCGGGCAGCGGATGCGCGCCGATATTGCCGCTTCTCTTCTGCACGATCCGTCGATTTTATTTCTAGATGAGCCGACGATTGGGCTCGATGTCGTGGCGAAGGAACGAATGCGGACATTCATTCAGGAAATGAACAATGAGCGAGGGATTACGGTCATTTTGACCACGCATGACATGTCGGATATTGAGAAGCTGTGCAAACGGATGATTCTGATTGATCGTGGTCGGGTGATGTATGATGGAGCATTGGAAACAATTAAAGAACATTTTGGCACATCCCGTATTCTCATTGTCGATGTAGAACAGAATACGTCCTTACACATCGAAGGGGTGGAATTGATTCGGGAGGAAGGTAAGCGAAAGTGGCTGCGGTTTAATCGTCAGGAATATACGGCAGCGCAGCTCATCCAGCGCATTTCGGAGCGGACAGAAATCGTGGATATATCCCTTCAGGAGCCAGAGATTGATTCGATTATTCGCCAGATGTATGAGCGGGGGGAATACCTATGAATTATATTGTACTGGATACGGAAATAAACGGGCGTGTATGGAAAAGCACAGACCCGATGGAGATTATATCGATCGGGGCAGTGAAAATAAAGGAAGAACATATCCGACACCAACCGGACACGTACGAAATGTTTTATGAATATGTTAAACCGCTTTACACTTATACCGATTATGCCCGGAAGTTCACGCAAATACCGAGGCAAGCGATCGCAAAGGCAGAATCATTCGGGCGTGTTATCGAAATGTTCAAGCGGTGGATTGGAGAAGAAGAGTATGTGTTTATCGGGTGGAGCGAATCGGACAAACTCGCTTTGATTCGTGACTGTAAAATGCATAAGCTTGAGGAAGAGTGGGTAGATCGGTATATCGATCTGCAGGCGTACATAAAAAGGTATCGTCCCGAGGCGGACCATCAGCAGCTTTCCCTGCGAAAGGCGGTGGAGTTGTTTGGCCTGCCGTGGATCGGCGAGGAGCACAATGCTCTTGATGATGCGATAAATACGGCTAGAATTTTTACGCTGCTTTGTAAAGATAAACCGGGAAATCTCGTTCAGGAATTTATGCGGGGCAGCATATGCAAGGTTTATCGAAAATGCCAAAAGTGCGGAGGTTTTTATTATCCGAAATCGAATCGCATTAGACGGGCGAAAATGTGCGGGAAGTGCTTTAAGGAGATGACAAAAGCACGAATGGAGTAGAAACAGTTAGGCAGTCTGCTTGTCCAATTTTCTTTACTGTTTAAATGAAGTATGAAAATTCGATGGCATCAGAAACGGACACCATCGAAGGAATTTTGTTCTTTTTCTTTTTGTATACAAATCCTAATTATTTCTTTTTCCAGTAATCTAAAAGCTAGCGAATGCTTGTGAGTCTGTGGATTGATCGGCCCACCGAAATTTGCCTCGCGTCTATCCACATTGCATATGATTTTCGCTTCTTTGATTGTGTAATGCTCTCCCTCTTTTATGTCTTCGTTTTCGATGATTCCATGAAAAGGAATTTCGTCTACTATCTGTTGATTAGGAACTTCTTCTTTATTTATAACAGCTGTATAGGTAATCGTTTTACGAACCATTCCACTGATAAAAACAATCCCATCACAAATTTTTTTAACCTGGGCAAAGAGTTCTCTCTCAACACGAGTAGAATTACGTTTGGCTGGAGGAATAAGCTGTGTTCTGTGATCGGTCAATATGATGCAACAAGTGGGCTTTTGTGGAGGTCCCGGAGGTCCCGGAGGTCCCGGAGGTCCCGGAGGTCCCGGAGGTCCCGGAGGTCCTGGAGGTCCTGGAGATCCCGAAGGTCCCGGAGGTCCCGGAGGTCCTGGAGGTCCTGGAGGTCCTGGAGATCCCGAAGGTCCCGGAGGTCCTGAAGGTCCTGGAGATCCCGGAGGTCCTGAAGGTCCCGGAGGTCCTGAAGGTCCTGGAGATCCCGGAGGTCCTGAAGGTCCTGAAGGTCCCGAAGGTCCTGAAGGTCCCGAAGGTCCTGGAGATCCCGGAGGTCCCGAAGGTCCTGAAGATCCTGAAGGTCCTGGGGGTCCTGGAAGTCCCGGAGGACATTGGAAACGTATCCGGCATATGTGACATTTGTTTTTTCGCCGGGGCTTTGCAAGACATGAGAGATAATGTGGCTTTGGCCGCTTTCTTTTCTTACAACTCTTACAACATAAAGAATTGCTTATTTTACAGGTTTTATATGGTATTTTTCGCCGATTTTTCTGACCTGTTTTTTTCCTCCTTTTATTCATCAATAGCACTCCCTTGACATTCCTCTATTGGACTATATGCGTAAGAGAAAGTAAAGGTGAAAGGAAAGCATTCTGCATTGTTACTTGCTGCGGTTTAAAAAGGGGCTTTTTATCATGATAATTACCAGAACTTTCATACAAGAGATACATAAAATTAAGTATTGTTGATTTTATAAAATATAGAGAGGAGCAACTGAGCGTATGGCTGTTATCGCCAGTATAAAGGGGACTGGGCCTAAGGGAGAGGTATTAGCAGGAACAATTACAGTAGAAATTCCTGCACAAGGCGGGTCTGCTCAAATAACGGTTTGTAATGATAGTGCTGTTGGATTCATAGGATCAGCTTGTTTTGATGTACAGAACTCCGGAACAATTACAGCATCCGTTGGAGTAAACTTAAATGCGAGCTGTGGTGGAGGTTCAGGCTGTAATAGTTTTAAGGTAAAATTGAATATTTCAAGTGCGAAAGATAGAGTATTGGCTGGGCAATGTAAAACATATACTCTTTCTTCGACTCAACCGCTTACGGAAGCACAGTTTCTTAATCAAAGGGCAGGATTTAATTTACAGGGATCTGTAAACATGTGTTTAGAGGGAACTTTTAAGGATACGCACACGGAAACGGATACACACACGGACACGCACACAGACACGCACACAGATACGCACACGGATACGCACACGGAAACGGACACGCACACAGATACGCACACGGATACGCACACGGATACGCACACGGATACGCACACGGATACGCACACGGAAACGGATACGCACACGGAAACAGATACGCACACGGATACGCACACGGAAACGGACACGGACACGGACACGCACACGGACACGCACACAGATACGCACACGGACACGCACACAGATACGCACACGGATACGCACACGGAAACGGATACGCACACGGAAACGGATACGCACACGGAAACAGATACGCACACGGATACGCACACGGAAACGGACACGCACACAGATACGCACACGGACACGCACACGGACACGGATACGCACACGGATACGCACACGGAAA
The DNA here is from genome assembly GCF_028471905.1 of Aneurinibacillus uraniidurans. Lineage (NCBI taxonomy): Bacteria > Bacillati > Bacillota > Bacilli > Caryophanales > Paenibacillaceae > Aneurinibacillus > Aneurinibacillus uraniidurans. The sequence goes on from NZ_CP116902.1 coordinate 1,832,250, forward strand.
CGGATACGCACACGGATACACACACGGATACGGATACGCACACGGAAACGGACACGGATACGCAAACAGATACACACACGGATACGCAAACAGATACACACACGGATACGGAAACGGATACGCACACGGAAACGGACACGGATACGCAAACAGATACACACACGGATACGCAAACAGATACACACACGGATACGGATACGGATACGCACACGGATACACACACAGATACGCACACGGATACGCACACGGACACGCATACAGAAACGCATACGGAAACAGTCACAGAGACAACTTCAATAACGACGACAATGACTACTACACAATGCCCAATTCCGAATCCACAAACGTGCTGTATTTACCCTGTAGAGTTTAAGACTCAGCTTGTGCCTCCAGCTTTAGAAGGCAGTTTTGAAGTCTACGATGTATCTGTAGATGCTGTCATTGAAGCAGTTTGTCCAGAGAAAGTAATCATCTGTGGTAAGGTGACCAAAAAATATAAGTATACGAGCGTTAAACAGGATGGGACGAGAAATCCAGAGTGGAGAACCGACGAAAGGGCATTCCAGTGTATAATCGACCGGGATGATGCTGATGAAGGCGATCCAAACGATTATGTTATTACGGGAATGGCTGTTCTAAGTAAAGGGTATGCATCCTTGCACAATATAAGTAAAATGCCGGATATTAATCATCCAGGCAAAACCGTTAATGTATTCTGGAGTTTCCGGGAAACGGATCTAATTAAGGTATGTATTAGAAAAAGAACATGATCATTAATCACACAAAGTAATAGATTTATGGTATAAAAGGGCAGGTTCGTGGTTGAACCTGCCCTTTTTTGATCGGGAAAAAGATCTAACTAAAAGAATGGATAATAGGCTCCAATTGATTTTTCCAAATCCAATGAGGTGTATAACGCTGTCTTGCCATTGTTTTCGCATAAACAATGGGATTACTGTAGATTCTATTCATAATGATTTGTGCGTGCTCTTCCAGATAGGCTTTCTCAGAAGGATGGTATGTTTCCCGTGTATCGAATCCGAAATTTCGCGCATCCCATTTCATAAAATAAGCCTGCAAATGTTTACCTAATTCTTCTAAGGCAGGAACGCGTTCATTCAAGACGAGGAAGTTCCCTTTACTAGCAGCTTCAAGAACCGTTAAACCAAATGATTCGGAATAAGAGGGACATATGAACAAGTTCGATAGGGAGAATAGTTCTAAAATTCCTTTTCGAGGGAAGCCTTTGTGGAACTCTTTTATATCCGAGGTAAATAACATATCTCCGTTTTCCAAACCAAACGAAACACCACATGCACGAACGAAATCTTTATAAGTCTGAGGTGAAATATCACTTCCGGGGAAACAATCACAGAAGACGACTTTGACGTTTTTATCGCATTTCTTTTTGATTGCCCCGCATATAGCGGCTACTTTATCAAATTTTTTCGCAGTCGTTAATCGTCCGGGATAAACAACAAGTATATCTGCGTTCATAATAGTAAGATGTTCCGCGACCAATTTAACATCATCACTTGCAAAGTTTAGCAGATCAAGACTATTGTTAACGACTCTGCATCTTTCCACAGGCACGTTATATTGTTTTGCCAGGGCAGAGATTCCAGATTGTGTAGGGTATACATATATGGTGTTTGGCATGGGAGTATAACGTGCGGAAAATGGCCATTTAGGGCTTGCCGGACGATTTACTGGTGCAGAATGCGTAAAGGCAATAAATTTTAGATGGGGTAAGCGTTCCTGAGCTTTTCTTACTGCTATGTTATGCAATAAATGCCATCCTTGATAATGAATATCATGCATAAAACAAACGTCGGTGTCGCCTAGCTTTTGCACTAAGTCGTCGGCAATAGCATTTGCTTCTTCGAAAAATGTATCATGAACCTGTCCTTCAGACTGATTGTAATTCTGCCAATGGATTTGTTTTCCGTTGAGATGATTACAAACTTTCACCCAGTTGATTCGTTTATCCAGAAAAATTCCATATCGTTTATCCAATGGACAAATATCACTAACTAACACGCTTGTCTCAATGCCCGCATCCAATAACATGCGAACTTGTTCAGCTACCACATTAACTAGAGAGTACGAACTATCCAAGCCGTTAAACATCGTTAGAAGTGCCACTTTCATCCGTTTCGGTTCCTCCTTTTTCACGTATGATCTCACAGGGAGAAAAAGAAGGGACAACGCCCCATAAGTAGTGACCATTGCTAAGGGTTTGTCCTGATTGTTTTCTTCTTTTTTCAACACTGCACAGGTAGTAATGGACGATTTATTATATGATGCTGTTTTGCAGTATGTGAAAACAGCTCTTTTCGCATAACTATTTGAGGGGCGCTATCTATGTGTAGAAAGAGTATAATAAATTGGCAGAAGTAGACACTAAAAGAGGTTATTTTGTATTGGCTATAGAAAACAGAAAAATATTATGGAATGCCTCTGATTTTTGTTTTATGTAAAGGAGATACGATGACAAAGGGAAAAGAAATAATCGAAACAGGATGGAACGTAGACAACAGTTATGCACGTCTGCCGAAATCATTTTTTACCCGCCTCAACCCAACCCCTGTACGCTCACCGAAGTTAATGGTGCTCAATGATTCGCTGGCAGCATCCCTCGGGTTAAATGCCCAGGCACTGCAAAGCGAAGATGGGGTAGAAGTGCTTGCTGGCAATCGGATTCCTGAAGGCGCCCTGCCTCTTGCTCAAGCTTATGCAGGGCATCAATTTGGGCATTTTACGATGCTAGGGGACGGTCGGGCTGTACTGCTTAGCGAACAAATTACCCCTTTAGGCGAACGGTTTGATATTCAGCTTAAAGGTTCGGGCCGAACACCCTATTCCCGCGGGGGAGATGGGCGAGCGGCACTTGGACCGATGCTGCGCGAATACATCATTAGTGAAGCCATGCATGCGCTTGGGATTCCTACCACCCGTAGTCTAGCGGTGGTGACAACCGGTGAGTCCGTCATCCGTGAAACCGATTTGCCTGGGGCAGTTTTGACCCGCGTGGCTGCGAGTCACCTGCGCGTTGGCACCTTCCAATACGCTGCAAACTGGGGCACAGATGAGGAACTACGGGTCTTGGCTGACTACACACTACAGCGTCATTATCCAGACGTGGAAGTAGATGAGCATCGCTATCTTTCGTTACTTCAGGAAGTGATTAAGCGTCAGGCTGGGCTGATTGCCAAATGGCAGCTGGTTGGCTTTATCCACGGGGTGATGAACACTGATAACATGACCATTAGCGGAGAAACCATCGATTACGGTCCTTGCGCCTTTATGGATGCTTATGATCCGGCAACGGTATTCAGTTCCATTGACCGTCATGGTCGCTATGCTTATGGCAATCAGCCGCATATTGGTGTTTGGAATCTTGCACGATTTGCGGAAACCTTATTGCCATTGCTGCATGCTGATCAGGATGAGGCTATCAAACTGGCCGAGGATGCCCTTTCAAATTTTGCTGAGTTGTATCAGCGTAATTGGCTTTCAGGAATGAGAGCAAAGCTGGGGATATTTAATGAAGAGACGCAGGATGAATCCTTGATTGAAGACCTGCTTAGTATGATGCAGAAGTATCGTGCGGACTATACGAATACCTTCCGTGCTTTAACTTTTGATAAGCTGGAGGATGCGGTCTTGTTTGGTACTCCGGAATTTGTTCAGTGGCATGAGAAGTGGCAGGCGCGACTAGGCAGGCAGGAGGAATCAAAAGCTTCTTCGCATGAGCTGATGCGGAACAGCAATCCGGCACTTATTCCGCGGAACCATCGCGTAGAAGCTGCATTAGAGGCGGCAGTGAAACAAGGGGACTACAGTGTAATGGAGCGGCTTCTTGCGGTTCTGTCTAACCCCTACGCGCATTCTCCTGAACAGGCTGAGTACGCTACACTGCCTGAGCCATCAGATCGTCCGTACCGAACCTTTTGCGGTACCTGATATAGAAGTAGGAGATCAACTACATGGTTACAGAAAAGGGCATGCTAATTGGCCCTTTTTCTATTGCGGATATTTTTCAAAGGGTTATAGTAAAATGTTCAGATGACTGGGTTTCCCTTGGTCTGGATCTCTGTCAATAGATTGGACACATTTAAAGGCTATAGCGAATCGCAAATGTCTCCGCAAATGAAGGTCGCGGATTACACGAGCTATGGAAAGGAGGTTTCAAAATGAAATTTGCATACAGCTTTCGTGAAGCCACAGAAAATGAACGTACCATTGCCGGCGGAAAAGGCGCATCCCTATGCCGGATGTATCAGGCGGGAATCAGGGTTCCTGACGGATTTGTAATTTTGGCTACAGCATTTGAGGATGGTAATGTGAAACAGGAGGCAAAGGCTGATATCCTTAAATGTCTGGATTCACTGCCTGACGTTTTATTCGCAGTCCGCTCCTCCGCGCTTTCTGAGGACAGTACAAAAACTTCCTTCGCAGGCGAATTTGAGTCGGTTCTTGACGTAAAAAAGGTCGATGTGTTCAGCGCAGTATCACAGGTTGCCGCCTCAGCAAAGTCTCGGCGTGTGAGCGAATACAGCAGAGCGCACGGCGTTGACGAAGACCATAAAATCGCAGTTGTGGTACAGATCATGATAAAAGCAAAGATTTCGGGCGTACTATTTTCTGCCGACCCGATCACTGGCAGTCATGTCAACATGGTGGGCAATCAGGTTTTTGGCGCAGGCGAACAGCTGGTATCAGGCGAAAACAACGCATACCCTTTTACCATTTCAAGAGTAGGAGCAAAATATCAAGGCGACAAGAGCTTTGCCGTCTTTGCAAAAGCCATGCATCGTACGGTGGAAAAGCTGGAGAGTATTTTTGGCTGTATGCTGGACATTGAATGGGTTGTTGATGATAAGCTGTACATTGTTCAGGCGAGACCGATTACTACATTGCAGACCATTGATTACGATACTTACGAAATTAATCAAAGCCTTGACACCGATGCGCTTTGGACCAGCAATAATGTTGGTGAGGCGGTGCCGGACGTGATGAGTCCGTTTACATGGAGTATGCTGCACGAAATGGACATGGAGTGTCAAAAGGTGCCGGGGTATTATATGTTCGGGAACATTTGTGGGCGGACATATACCAATATCAGCATTGTAATCTCTATGCTTAAAGCGATAGGCTACAGTTCTGCTAAATCACAAGAACTAATTGCAGATATATTTGGGCATATTCCAAGCGGTCTGGAGGTGCCCATCTACCCCTTTGGGCGGTTTGAGATTATTATGGAGACTGTAGCGAGGTCAAAAAAGAGTCTAAAACGTATGAGGGACTCAAAAAAGCAAAAAGCGTACTATTTAGAACGCACGCCGGTATGGTATGTGGAAACACTTGAATCCATAGAAAAAGCCGCCACAAAAGAGGAGCTTTTTAACTTGTGGGTGTCGGATGTACGTCCATTTCTGTCCGCCCTGTGGAATATTTGGTTTGGGGGCGCAGGAAGTTTAACCTTGTCAACCTTGCGGAATAGGCTTGTAAAAATGGTCGGCGAGGAACAGGCAAACCTGCTTTGTTCCAACTTCAGCGGGGGAAATCCGCTGGTAAGTATGCAGCCCCTGCTGGGTATAGAACAAGTAGTTAGCGGAAAGCTTGACCGGGAAAAATATTTGGAACTGTATGGGCATCGTAGCCCTCATGAGTTTGAAGTCTATTACCCTTATCCTGCCGATGACCCGGATTATGTGGACAAGCAAATAAGAGAGTACAAGAAAACCGGTATCAATCCGGCGGAGCTTTTGAAAAAACAAACTGAAGTGTTCGAGAAGGCTAAGAAGGAATTTATTAGAGAATATCCCGCCAAACAAAAATGGCTGGAGAAAAAGCTTGCAAAGGTCTCACAGGACGCAAACACCCGTGAGTCGCTGAGAAATGAATTTGTTAAGGTGTTCAGGGTAATGCGGCATCTGCTTCTGAAAATCGGCGCGGTTACAGGAGTAGGCGACGATATCTTTATGATGTACTGCTTTGAAGTGCCGAAATTTTTGCAGGGTGATTGCGGCATGCTGGATCAGCTGCCCGTCAGACGAACCAACTTTGAAAAGTATCAAGAACTGCCGCCATTTCCAATGTTTATCAGGGGCAGGTTTAATCCAGAAGAATGGCTGGCTTCCAATGACAGACGGCAGGATTACTATGATAGTAATGCTCAAAAGCTTGTCTCAGGCGAAAACTCAATAAAAGGTTTTGCTGGAGCGCCTGGAACAGTTGAAGGCAAGGTTCATATCCTGCGTAATTTTGATGAAGCCGATGAGTTCCAAAAGGGAGAAATACTTGTTACTACTGTAACGAATATTGGTTGGACGCCCATGTTCCCAAAGGCGGCGGCAATAGTCACCGACATCGGAGCACCTTTATCACACGCAGCAATCGTTGCCCGCGAGCTTGGTATTCCGGCTGTTGTTGGCTGTGGAAATGCCACAACTGTGCTGGAAAACGGTGATTTGGTTTTGGTAAATGGAAGTCTGGGTACAGTTACTAAGAAATGAACAAGGAGGAAAACTTATCCTATGAATGGTGGAGCTGGAATGAATCGTAACAACCCACATAGCCATGCTAACAATCGTAAACCAGAGGAAACGAAAGAGAAAATACATAGACCCGCCCCTGTTCTTACGGATAAGGTCGTTCAGGATGGGCAAGCAACAGCTTACATCTGTGAGAATTTTGCGTGCCAGGCGCCTGTGACAAATTGTGAAGAATTTGGACGGCAGTTGAAATAGTCGGGTCATTCAATAATGAAAAGCGGAGAACATTCACCAGGGAACGGTTCTCCGCTTTTGATGAAGGGGAAGGAATGATCAAATAAACGTCAGGATGATAAGAATGAAAAATCGGTTTTCCATCGGGCAGATGTCGCAGCTACATAACATTCCGATTAAAACGCTTCGTTACTACGATGAGATCGGATTATTTACACCGGCAGAAATTGATCCAAACAGTCGATACCGCTACTATTCCACAGAGCAGTTCGAGCAATTAAACACGATAAACTATTTAAAAACGCTCGGAGTTTCATTAAAAGAAATCAAAACCCTACTAGATCGACGAGAAATCGATCACTTCCTTCAGCTATTAAAACAGCAGAAGGAAATAACAGAAAACAAAATCAGAGAATTGGAACGCGTACGAGATCGATTTGAAAATAGAATTGCAGAAATAGAGAAAGCAAGAACGATCAGTGAGCGAGGAATTGTCCAGATACGAGAGCTTCCGGAAAGAAAGATTGTACGTTTGCAGGAAAAAATCTGCTCGGAACATCAGCTCGAGTTATCGCTGCGGAAGCTAGAGAACATGACCGGGCAGAATTCCTCGATATTCATAGGAAAAGTAGGGCTTACCGTATCCAGTCATCATCTCAAAAAAGGAGAGTTTACGAAATACAATTCGATCTTTCTTGTAGTAGAAGAAGAAGGAACGCATGATGAATTCGTAAGCACGCTGCCAGAAGGGGAATACGCCTGTGTATATTATAACGGGGATCACAGTGCTTCTCCTGCGTATTATGCGAGGATGCTTGATTATATCGGGGAACAGGGGTATGACATAAGCGGAGACTCTGTGGAAAGAACGATTATTGATCAGTTTATCTCCCGACATAAAGAGGACTATCTCACAGAGATACAAATTCCGGTAAAGAAGTTGACTCTCCAGCAACTGGAGGGTTCAAGATAAGCATAGAAACTGTTTCTATGCTTATTTTTTTATGGAGAAAAGGAGAGACATATATATGAATTATGGAGAATCGACGCTTTCAACCCCTGCCAGGTCACGCAGGCTATGGATGGCGATTATACTTGGGGCGTTATCAGCATTTGGTCCGCTGTCCCTTGATATGTATTTACCGGCCTTACCTGTATTGGCTGAAGATTTGCACACCAGTGCCTCGCTTACGCAGCTTAGTCTGACATTTTGTTTGCTCGGTCTGGCACTTGGGCAGCTGCTTGCAGGCCCCATCAGCGATGTACGCGGGCGGCGTGGGCCGCTGCTGATCGGGGTGATGGTCTATGCCGTTTCGTCGTTGTTGTGCGCCTTTGCCCCTTCCATCTGGGCGCTTATTGCGCTCCGGTTTATTCAGGGATTAGCGGGAGCGGCTGGCATTGTCATATCCCGTGCCATGGTACGGGATATGTACTCAGGAACTGAGCTGACGAAATTCTTTTCCCTGTTGATGCTTGTGAACGGAGCAGCCCCTATTCTTGCGCCGATTGTAGGCGGACAGCTCTTGCGGATGACCTCATGGACAGGTGTATTTATTGTGCTCAGTATAATCGGCATCGCCCTGCTGCTTGCCGTTTACGTGAGTGTACCGGAAACATTGGCCGTTTCACATCGCTCGAGGGGTGGGCTGATGAATACGCTATCTACCTTCCGGAATCTGCTGCGTGACCGTATGTTTATGGGCTACGCATTATCACAGGGGCTTGTCGTCGCTGCGATGTTTGCCTATATATCCGGCTCACCGTTTGTTTTGCAAAACATTTATGGTGCCTCCCCGCAGCTATTCAGCCTGTTTTTTGCGATCAATGGTCTTGGGATTATTATCGCTACGCAAATTACCGGAAAGCTTGCAGGCCGTATAAGCGAAACGAAGCTGTTTGTTAGCGGGCTCTGGCTCGCCTGCCTTGGGGGCACGATTCTGCTAAGTATGATTCTCATTGGAGCAGGGCTGCTCGCGATTTTGCTGCCGTTGTTTGTCGTTGTCTCAAGCGTCGGGATTGTAACGACAGTCGGCTTTTCATTGGCTATGCAAAATCAACAGCAGGCAGCAGGCAGCGCCTCGGCATTACTCGGTGTTCTTTCCTTTATCTTCGGTGGGCTGGTCGCTCCACTTGTCGGGATCGGTGGAAGTCACACCGCGATTCCAATGGGGATGGTCATTGCCATCACTGATATCGGTGCAATTGTATGTTATGCGATTCTTATTTGGCGAAGGTAAATACGAACCGTTTCTACGTGTATGTAGGAACGGTTTTTTTATATATGGGTGTAAATCACTGTATTGGTTCATACTAACAGCATATATGAATGGATAAATGGAGCGGAATGGCAGGTGAGATACCGGTGTTGACAGAGGATTTGCAGACGAATACGCAAACCTTACAAAATATGCTGGGCAAAAACCCGGACGTTGTGCTGCGTCGGCTGATCATTCATGATGCAGCCAAAGAAGCGGCGATGATCTACATTGAAGGATTAGTGGATAAGCGAGAAATCCATGAACAAATTCTCATGCCTCTGATGAAACCAGGTACGGAAAACACGGAAGGAAACATGGAGAATAAGCAGGTCAAACAGTGGCTCATAACCGAGGCCATTCCGGTATCGACCGTTCAGCCTGTACAGCGGGTAGAAGAGTGTATGCAGGCGATTTTTGTCGGGAATACGGTTTTACTTGTTCAGGGAATTGCAGAAGCCTTTGTGATAGGAACAAGCAACTGGGAAACCAGGCCGAGTGAAGAGCCGATAACAGAAGCGTTAATACGTGGTCCGAGAGAAGGGTTCGTAGAGTCTATTCATAAAAATACGGCCATTATTCGTCGGAAAATTAAAGACCAGAATCTTGTTTTTCTCCCTTATAAAGTGGGACGGCGTTCGCAAAAAGATCTGTATGTTGTCTACATAAAGGAAATTGCGAATCAAGCATTAGTAGACGATGTGAAAAGTCGAGTCGAACGCATTGATATCGATGCGGTGGAGGAATCAGGGTATGTAGAACAATTAATTGAAGAGAATTATTTATCCCCTTTCCCCCAAACACAAAATACGGAGCGGCCGGATCGAGTTGTACAGGCTTTGCTGGAGGGGCGTGTTGCCATTTTGCTGGATGGAACACCGTTCGTTCTGCTGGCCCCTGTCACCTTCCCGATGCTGATGAGTTCACCGGAAGATTATTATGAACGGTGGATTCCCGGCTCGCTCATTCGTCTGTTACGTTATATAGCTGTTTTTATTTCTTTATTTCTGCCTGCTCTGTATATTTCCTTTATCTCATACAATCACGGAATGATTCCAACGAAGCTGGCGATTTCGATTTCGGCATCGAGAGAGGGTGTTCCGTTCCCTTCGATTGTGGAAGCGTTCATCATGGAAGTGACCGTAGAGATCCTGCGCGAAGCAGGGATTCGTCTTCCTAAAACGATAGGTCAGGCGGTTGGAATTGTAGGGGCGCTCGTTATCGGACAAGCGGCGGTAGAAGCTGGAATTGTCAGCCCGATCACGGTCATCGTTGTATCCTTAACGGCCATTTCCTCCTTTTCGTTTCCACAGTATGGTGCGGCGATTGCCATTCGAATCATGCGATTTAGCATGATGATAGCCGCTTCATTTTTAGGGTTGTTTGGGGTGATTTTGATGTCGATCTTTCTCATCGCACATCTTGTAAAACTAAAAAGCTTTGGTGTTTCATATCTGGCGCCGTTTGCCCCTATCTATCTTCGTGATTGGAAAGACGGACTGTTACGGCTACCGTTTTTCACATTACGAAAACGCACCCGGATTACAAAACCAAAAGATTCAACCAGACGGTAGAGGTAGGAGATATGTATGAACCCGAGAGAACAAATTACGTCAAAACAGGTAACGCTGAGCATCTTTCAGTATTTAGTTGGTTCCGGGATTCTGTCCCTTCCCCGGGCTGCAACGGAAGCGACTCGTAATCATGATGCCTGGATCAGTGTACTTGTTGCGGGGATTTTGATAATGGGAATTGTGTATGTTGTAACGAAAGTGAGCATGATGTTCCCGGAACGAACGTTCTTTCAGTACAGCCAGGAGATATTCGGAAAGTGGATCGGCAGACTGTTGAGTCTGGTGTTGTCAGGCTATTTTTTAGTTCAGGCCGCATACCAGTCACGAATTATGGCAGAGGTAATTCATATGCATTTGCTGACCAGGACACCCAAGATTGTGCTTATGATTTTATTTATGGCGGTTGGCACGTATCTCGTAGTCGGGGGAGTCAATGCTCTTGCCCGTTTTTGTGAGTTTGTATCTCCGATTACACTTTTGCTTGTTTTGGTCATACTTCTGCTTGCTTTAAGTAACGTCGAGATCGACAATTTACGTCCTGTGCTAGTCGATGGAGTGATGCCAGTTGTCAAAGGGATAATGTCTGTAGCTTTGCCATATACAGGTGCAGAAAGCGTGTTCATTTTATATGCATTTATGAAGAAATCGGATCATGCGGTTCGATCGACGGTATCAGGGATTGGGATTGCAACCGTGATGTATACACTAGTTACCATGGTTACCATAAGTACACTTACGGCGGCAGAAACGCAGACACTGCTTCTTCCTGTAATGGATATGGCAAAAGAGATTTCATTTCCGGGCGGTTTTTTCGAGAGATTTGAACTGTTTCTGCTCGTATTCTGGGTTTTGTTTATGTACACCACGTACACATATAGTCAATATTTTGCCAGCCTTGGGTTGAGTCAATTGTTCAATAAGAAGCTTACGCCGTTTGTTTATGCAGTGCTTCCCTTGATTTATGGAATAGCCGTGTACCCACCAGATATAAATGCAGCATATGAGATGGGGCGGGGAATGGCTTTGTTCGGCATAGGACTTGCTATACTATTGCCACTCCTTGTATGGATATGTGCAAAAATAAGGAAGGTAAAATATGCGCCACAGACATGAAAAACGTTGGGCTTTTCTTTTTGTATGGGTACTCGTGATTACAGGGTGCTGGGATCGGACTGAAATTGAAGACATCGGAATTGTAACCGGAATTGCCATTGACCAGCCGGAGAAAAAGGATAAACAGGGGAAGGACAGTAAAAAATTTGATCTTACCCATAACATTGTCATTCCGCAGGCGTCCGCAGGAAAATCCGCCGGTTCGAAAAAGGCGTATGCAAACGTTACAACGAAAACAGAAAGTGTATTCGAGGGCATCAGGCACGTATCTACCATTACAGGGAATTCTCCATCGTATGAATACTTGAAGGTGCTGGCAATTAGTGAGGAAATAGCTCGTACCTATAACTTGCAGGAACTGTTGAATTTCTTTTTGCGCAATACAGAAGCGCGCCGGACGGTTAAGGTAGTCATTGTACAAGGAAAAGCAAAAAATGTATTAAACAAGCGCCCCATTATTGAAAATAATCCTGCCGTGAATTTATCCGATATTGTGGAAAATAGTAAAAAAGTGATACAGATTACACCTGAAGTAACTCTGGGAGACGTTTCTAAGCAATTAACAAGCAAGAGAAACCTGGTCATTCCAAGAGTAATGGTCGTAAAAGACAAAGCACAAATGAGCGGCGCTGCTGTTATAAAGGGAAAAAATGCCAAAATGATCGGGACATTGACCCCGGAAGAGGTAGGGGGATTAAATTTGTTGCGAGGAGAAGTGAAAAATGGAGTCGTTAAGGGCAAAATGGCAAAGGGGAAGTTCATTGTATTTGAAGTCGATCGTATTCAACATCAAATAAAATCAGAAGTAAAGAAAGAAAAGGTTGGCTTTACGTTACAGATTAACGTAAAGGGAAAGCTGCGTGAAGATAATGTGATGGCAGAGGATGACTTTGACGAAAAGTTTTTGCACGAGGCAGAACGAGTCATACAGAATCAACTAGAAAAGCTGACGCAACGAACATTACGTAAAACTCAGAAGGAATTAAAAGTGGATGTAATCGGATGTGGAAAAAAGCTTGGGATCCAGGACCATCAAGTATGGAAAGAATATGAGCAAAACTGGGACGAAGCATTCAGCCGTATGCCTGTAAAAGTCAACATTCAAGTAACCATTACCGAATTCGGCACAAAAGGCAGAGAACGAATCAAAAAGTAAACGGAAAATATATTTCACGTATTATCAGAAAAATGGTATAACTATAAATGAAAAACAATTCGTACATTTGATGTTGAAATCGAATAGCAGAGGAGAATGGTAGCATGAGTAGTCAGTTTACGGTTGAAAAAACACAACATCCAAAAACAAAGCCTGACCAGCAACATTTAGGCTTCGGAAAATATTTTACCGATCATATGTTTTTGCTGAACTATACAGCAGGTAAGGGCTGGCATGATGCTCGCATTGTTCCCTATGCGCCGCTATGTCTTGATCCGGCTGCCATGGTATTTCATTATGGACAGGCTGTATTCGAAGGTCTTAAAGCATATAAAACAGAAGACGGTCGGGTGCTGTTATTTAGACCGGATCAAAATCTGGAGCGTTTAAATATCTCGAATGAGCGGTTGAGCATTCCGCAAATCGATGAAGCGCTTGTACTCGAAGGAATTAAGGAGTTAGTCCGAACAGACGCGGATTGGATTCCAACAGCGGAAGGCACATCTCTTTACATCCGTCCATTTATTATTGCAACGGATGCTGCATTAGGTGTACATCCTTCCCCGCAGTATTTGCTGGCTGTAATTTTATCTCCAGTTGGAGCGTACTATCCGGAAGGGCTTAAGCCGGTCAAAATTAACGTCGAAAGTGAATATGTTCGTGCGGTACGTGGGGGAACAGGTGTGGCTAAAACAGCTGGAAACTATGCGGCAAGTCTGCGTGCGCAGGAAGAAGCAGAAAAACAGGGCTATGCGCAAGTATTATGGCTCGATGGTGTCGAGAAAAAGTATGTCGAAGAAGTCGGCAGTATGAACGTATTCTTCAAAATCAATGGGGAAGTTGTAACACCTGCGTTGAACGGAAGTATTTTGAGCGGGGTTACAAGACGATCTATTATCCAGATTTTACAGGACAAAAACATTCCAATCGTGGAACGAAGAGTTTCGATCGAAGAACTGTATGAGGCATCTATGAATGGAACCCTGGAAGAAGCATTCGGAACGGGGACGGCAGCGGTTATTTCGCCAGTCGGAGAATTAAACTGGGAAGATAAAAAGATCATCATTAACAAAGGTGAGATTGGTCCGGTGTCCCAGGAATTGTATGATACATTAACAGGGATTCAGAACGGAAAAGTAAAGGATACATTCGGCTGGACATTTGAAGTATAAAAAGTAAATAGGTTTGATTGTGACAGGAGTGTATGAGGCGTCAGAGAGACGACTTCATGCACTCTTTTCTTTTTGGTGAACTTCAACACATGTTTCGGAACTAGCCGGATTTTCTCGAAAACTGGAAGGGCAGGTTCAAAATTTTACGGTGTAACGAAACTCTGCCATAAGACGAACGTAAAATTAATCATCCCGTCTGAAATGCCTGTGGTATAATCAGGTGGGAAAACCAATCTATATTTGACATGGGGAGGAGTGGATAGAAGTGCGAAAGTTGGCTTTAACAGTGCTTTTCTTTCTTCTATCAACCGCAACCGCCTTTGCGGATGCCGCACCAGGCGACACAATTGTAACATACGGACAGAACTTGTCGTCAGCGCAAAAACAACAGATCAAAGGACGCTTCAATCCACCGAAGGAAGCGCAAGAAATTACCGTTACGAATGCTGAAGAGCATAAATATCTCGATGGACTATTGCCGAAGAACGTAATTGGCACCCGGGCCATTTCGTCTACGATGATTCAACTGGCAGAACCGGGTCAGGGGATTAAAGTTGAGACGAATAACATTACGGGCATCAGCAAAGCGATGTATGAGAATGCACTGGCAACAGCGGGTGTGAAAGATGCCAATGTAAAAGTCGATGCACCGTTCCCGGTATCAGGTACAGCAGGCTTAACCGGCGTCATGAAGGCGTATGAACAAGTAACGGGTACAAAAATCGACGAAAATCAGAAAAAAGTTGCCAGTGAAGAAATGGTAACGACATCGAAAATTGCCGAGCAGATTGGTGATAAGGAAAAAGCAGCCGAGCTTCTGACGCGTCTGAAAGCAGAGTTAGCCAAACAGACCGGCAAAATGAGCGACGATCAGCTGCGCCAGATGATCAACAATGTGGCACAGCAGATGGGGCTTACACTAAGTGATCAGGAAATTGATTCGCTTGTGAGTATTTTGCGCAAAATCCAGAATTTAAACATCGACTGGAGCAAGACGCTTGACCAGATCTCAAGCTATAAAGGACAAGTGCAGGATTTTCTGAATAGCAATCCGGAAGCGAAGTCGTTTGTTCAGGAGATTTTGCAGTTCCTTAAGCACTTAATTGATAAGATGCTGAGCTGGTTTGCATAATTACAGGTTGACAGGGGAGAAATATCCAAGTAAGATATGTGATAATTAAATGAATAGTACAAAAGAACAACAACTCTTATCGAGAGAGACGGAGGGACATGGCCCGATGAAGTCTCAGCAACCACAGGTTTTCCTGTACGGTGCTAATTCCATCAAAGCTTTGTACATAAGCTTTGGAAGATGAGAGGAGGATATTCGGATACCCGACCCTCTTCTTAGGAAGAGGGTCTTTTTTATAGAAACTGGAGGGGGAAATATGAAAAACATACGCATTGCTTTACTTGGACTTGGAACAGTAGGATCGGGAGTGGTGACGATTTTACAAACGCACGCCGAGCGGCTTCGCAAGCAGACCGGTGTAGCATTTGAGATAGCAAGCATTTTGGTGCGTGATACTGCGCGCCCGCGTAAGGTGGAAGTGGAACGCAGTTTGCTTACAGATAATATCGCTCGCGTTTGGGCGAGTGAGCCGGATGTTGTCGTTGATGCGATGGGGGGCCTTGTGCCAACGCTTAGTTACATGGAAGAGGCAATTGCACGTGGCTGTCATGTCATATCTGCAAATAAAGAACTGCTGGCGATACACGGGGCCTGGCTGCATACGCTGGCACAAGAGCAAGGGGTCGGCTTGTTATACGAAGCAAGTGTAGGTGGAGGGATTCCGATTCTGAATACATTAGCCCAGCTATTGAATGTAAATCGGATTACGCGTGTGGCGGGTATTTTGAACGGTACGACGAATTATATTCTGACGCGTATGGAAGAAGAAGGATTGCCATATGAAGCGGTGCTTGCTGAGGCACAGGAGCTTGGTTTTGCAGAAGCGGACCCGACCGCCGATGTAGAAGGATATGATGCATTTCATAAAATCCGGATTGTAGCTCGTCTCTGTTTTGGTGAAGAGATAGACGAGAAAGCAAGTTTGCGGGATGGGATCACTAGTGTTACAGCGGAAGAGATTGAGTTATTTGGTCATCTGGGCTTACGGGTAAAGCTGCTCGCCACAGCCGAGCGGGTCGGTGCGAGCTTGCGTGTACAGGTAGCACCAACGCTTGTGCCGCATTCGCATGCATTAGCGCAAGTGAAAAATGAATACAACGGTGTGTTTGTTACAGGGGATGTGGTAGGAGATTTATTCTTTACAGGTAAAGGAGCAGGCATGCTGCCGACAGGAAGTGCGATTGTGGAAGATATTGTACATGCGGTGCGCGGTACGACATTTATTCCAGAAACAGCGGCTGTTGCGCTTGCAGCGGAAGAAATCGTAGAAAAAACAGGGGTGGAAGCAGCCTTTTTTACTTTGAAGCCGAAAGATGAGCGGGGGGAATTTAGCCTGCTGTCGTTTTTGTCGGGTGAGGCCGGTGTGCTGCATCGGGTAGAGACGGTGAAACGAAATGGACAGACACATGTAGCAGCGCTTCTTAGCTCGCATGATCGAGCTGTAATTAACGCATTTGCATACCACATAGGGGCAGTCGTTCGCTTTCGGGAACTGCTAGCAGAGCCAGAAGTCGTGCTGAGTCCAGTGACCATTAATTAGAAGCAAATTGGACAAGAAAAATGTAATTTTTCATCATATAATGGATGGAGGTAGGAATCAACAGCGTTTTAATGAGATTAAATAAGGTTCTCTCTCAAATCCTCCTTTTTTCTATATCATAGACGATTGGAGAATAGATCTAACATTTCGTTATAATAATAAAAAGGCAGGAAAAAACGAATGGGAGAGATTTGTATGGCTCAACGTGTAGCCACTGAATACAAGAAGCTTGTTCTCGAACTGAGTGCACTGCAATTACAATTGTTTATCGAAATGTTTGACCGCGCGGAGTTCAGTACGCAAGTTCGCGTCTTCGATAATGGAGAAACGGAAGTTGTGCTACTGGATAAAGGGATGGAGCTTCCGCTGTCGTTTAAGCGGATGGGGCATGATACGTATACATGCGAAGGTCAGTGTAAAATTTACGATGCGAAGCTGGCCAATCAGATGCGAATGGCAGTACGCAAGTTTAAAGGATGCGGGATTGTTCACCGGCTGTATCCGACATATACGATGGTATATGAATATGCGGGCGGCCATGTGATGAAAATTGTGGAACAAAAGGATGGACAGGAAAGGCTTGTTTTTGAATATAAAGATACGCTTGGTGACATGCAGCGTTTATTTGAAGCGTGCGGCGTAGAGGATGCGATTGACTGGACTAAGCTGCACATTGACCAGTTGCTAGATTTGCGTAATCAGCGTATTACGCAGGGGCTTTCAACAAAAGGTGTTGACCGCCAGCTGGCAGAGCTGTCCAAACAGTTGTTTATGATGGAAGCATAGGCGGTTTTTTCCGAGAAAATAGTTGCAAAATAGAGGGAATCGTGGTATCTTCATCTTTGTGATTACATTAGGAACCAGGATTCACTCAAGGAAGTTTCTCCTCGATATATAGTGAATGACGTAGGTCCTAGCGAGAATGTATACAAATATATTTGCTAGGAGGGGGGACCGGAAGATGGAATATTCTACTTTCGGAAGACATGTAGCGATTGATACTTGGGGTGTCGATTTTGAGAAATTAAACAGTGCTGAATTTCTGCAGCGTCATATGGTAGAGGCGGCAGAAGCATGCGGTGCAACAGTGCTGTCCGTTCAGGCTCAGCAGTTTGAACCGCAGGGAGCAACTGTACTGGTTATGTTATCAGAGAGTCACATCTCGATTCATACATACCCGGAGAAAGGGTTTGCTGCACTTGACTGCTATACATGTGGTGAGACAGTTGATCCGGAACTTGCAATTGAGTACATGGTGAACATTCTCCAGCCGGAGAAGATGTATGCTCGTAAGCTCATTCGCGGTATGGGTGAGATGGACGTTGTACAATCTGACGTGATGAAAGTAAAACAAAACGCGTAACTGCGCATAGAAACAAAGTAGGATCATCCACCCTTTTACAAATAAAGGGTGGATTTTTCATTTATTTTTAACGGAATAACCCTTGCTCAACGACTGATACACATATATGATGAGATGGAGATATTACATTAGCTTCATATAAATGGAAAGACACATGCTTGGAGGGTTAGGATGAGTATCCAGATGGAAACAAAATGTAAGGTACCAGAGGATGTATTGGGCTACATTCACGATGGGGATGATGTGATTGTACCGCTTGCCAATGGTGAACCAGTTGTTCTGCTTGACACATTAGAGAAATACGCAGACCGTTTTCAAGGCGTTCGTATTCACCAAATGCATGCGTTAAAAGAGCGAGACTATATTTATGGTAAGTATCGCCCGCATTTGAGTCATGTCGCTTATTTTTTGAGCGGAGCATCGCGCAAGGCGTTTTTAGCAGGTGGATGTGATCTCGTACCGAACCATTTCCACGAAGTACCGCGTTTGCTGCGTGAGACGACGAAAACATCGATCGTGCTCGCTGCCGCTTCTCCGATGGATGAACACGGTTATTTCTCACTTGGTACAGGTGCTGATTATGCTGCTTCTTTCATCGGAAAGGTGCCATTTTTTCTCGAAGTAAATCCAAACATGCCGCGGACATTTGGGGAGAATCAAGTACATATTAGCCAGATTCTTGGTTATATCGAGGTTGACTATCCGTTAGCGGAAGCGCGTGAGCCAGAGATTACCGAGACGGACCGCAAGATCGCTTCTTATGTCGCAGAACGTATTCCGAATGGCGCAACGCTGCAAGCTGGAATTGGCGCGATGCCGAATGCGATTATTAATTTCCTTGGCGATCATAAAGACATGGGCATTCATACTGAACTTCTTACAGACGGTGTTGTCGAGCTTGTACATAAAGGGGTTGTAACAGGCACGAAGAAAAAAACACGTCCTGGAAAAATTGTCGGTACGTTTGCTCTCGGTTCAAAAAAATTGTATGACTTTATGAATAATAATACAGCAGTCGAGATGCTGCCGGTTGAATACGTAAATGACCCACGCATCATCGCCCGTGAAGATAATATGATTTCGATTAACGCAACAACAGAAGTTGATTTTCTCGGTCAATGCGCATCGGAGACGATAGCCGGACGCTATTACAGTTCGAGCGGTGGGCAAGCAGATTTCGCTCGCGGGGCACTGTTCGCAAAAAATGGTCAAGGTTTCATTTGCTTACATTCGACCACAAAGAACGGTGCAATCTCCCGCATTCGCCCGCAATTGACGATCGGATCGGCTGTTACAACATCGAAGAACGATGTCGATCACATCGTAACAGAGTATGGGGTAGCGAGTCTGCGCGGCAAAAGCATTGCGGAGCGAACGAAAGCATTGCTGGCGATTTCGCATCCGAAATTCCGGGAACAGTTGGAGTTCGAAGCGAAGAAATTCGGCTTGCTTTACTAGCGTACAAACGCAGCTGCTCCTTAGAGAGCAGCTGCGTTTTTTATTTTGTGGATATACTAGAAATAAAAAATCGCCCGGCATAGCGCCGGGCGGGAGTTTGAATTAGACAGGTGCTGGGGTAGCGATATGAGCCGTGTAGTAGCCATTGTTGAGCGGGGCGATAATAAGACGAGTCTCATCTGTCGGTAGCATGCGAAGCACGACAGGTAATTCTTCTGCGCCTAGTACAACGTCCGCTTTATCACGAAGACGGTGTATCAATTCATTGTAATGTGTTGTTTGATTTTCAGGAACGCATTCGCAGTGATAAGTATACATTCCGCATTTGCAAAGATAGTTGTTGGTTTCCATGATAGATTGCCCCTTTCCTATGTGTCATAGTTTGTGGCATCTTCTGGTGTTGGTTTCATTATATCATGTTATACGCCAATATGGGCCATTCACATGAAATTTTTGTAATTTAAATTCTGTATGTGTATCATTACACCTATCTGAAAGGAGACTTGTATGAAAAAAGCCTTTTTTCTAGATCGGGATGGGGTCATTAATGACAATCCGCATCCGATTAATCGTGTGGAACAGTTCCGCTTTTTGCCGGGGGCGCTTGAAGCGATTCGCATGATTCATGAGGCCGGATATGAGGTATTTGTTGTGACCAATCAGGGTGGCGTGGGGCTTGGATTTATGAAGCAGGCTGAACTTGATGAAATTCATGTATATATGACAGAACAAATCGAGGCAGCGGGCGGCCGAATTCGAGAAGTCCGTGCCTGCACGCATAAGCCAAAGGCAGGCTGTGTATGCCGCAAGCCAGGTCCTGGCATGATGGTCGAGCTGATCAAACGCTACCATATTGATCCAGGTGCAAGTTATATGGTGGGGGATTTTTACACAGATATTCAGGCAGGAGAGGCGGCTGGCTTACAAACGGTGTACATTGGCAAAGAGAATCTGGAAGGGAAGTCACCGCATCCGGACTATGTGTATTCCTCGCTTCATGAAGCATGCATGGCACTTGTCCAGGTCAGTGGTGAACGTCACTAATTGTGTGTGAATAAGATAAATAAAGGAAAATAATCATAACAATGAGGAGAAAGGGAGGAACGAAACGTGAGTGATTTGACTGCTTTATACGAACGCTACCGCGGACTGCCGACAAATGAGCTAGAAGATACTTTATACGACATTGAAATGTCGGCTTCATTGACACTCGGAATGAATACCGCTACCGAGCGCGATCATAAGGAAGTATTGCGCCGTATTTTGCGCGAGCGTGGGGTAGATCTAAACAGTTTATTTTAACGGGAGGCCAAGCTGCATTTGCGAGAAGGCGTATGTACTCGTGTTATGCGATTTGTGATAAGATAGAAGCGAAGATCACAAATCCGTTCGGTAAAGGAGAACGAAAAACGATGTATCATCGCACACAGACAAGACCGGTACGCGTGGGGAATCTGACGATTGGTGGTAATGACCAGGTTATCGTCCAGAGCATGACAACGACGAAGACAGCGGATGTCAAAGCGACGGTCGAACAAATTCACCGTCTTGAAGAGGCGGGCTGCCAGATCGTCCGCGTGACGGTTAACAACATGGAAGCGGCGGAAGCCATTAAGGAGATTAAGCAGAATATCTCCATTCCGCTCGTATCCGACATTCATTTTGATTATAAGCTGGCACTCAAGGCGATTGAGAACGGCATTGATAAAGTTCGGATCAACCCGGGCAACATCGGCAAGCGGGAGAAAGTGGAGGAAGTTGTCCGCGCCTGCAAAGCAAACGGAGTTCCGATTCGTATCGGTGTAAACGCAGGTTCACTGGAGAAGCATCTGCTTGATAAATACGGATATCCAACCGCAGAGGCGATGGTCGAAAGTGCGCTGCATCATATCGGCATCTTAGAAGAGCTTGACTTCCACGATATTATCGTGTCGCTGAAAGCATCCAATGCACCGCTTGCGATTGAAGCGTACCAGAAGGCTGCGGCCGCGTTCAATTATCCGCTTCACCTGGGGATCACAGAAGCGGGCACCTTGTTTGCAGGTACAGTAAAAAGTGCTGCTGGACTCGGTACACTTCTTGCGCAGGGCATCGGCTCCACTATGCGCGTGTCATTAAGTGCCGATCCGGTTGAGGAAATTAAGGTAGCACGGGAGCTGTTAAAATCATTCGGACTATTGTCCGATGCAGCTACGCTCATTTCCTGCCCGACATGTGGACGCATTGAGATTGATCTTTTCTCCATCGCTAATGAGATTGAAGACTATATCGCAAAAATTAAAGCGCCGATTAAAGTAGCTGTATTAGGCTGCGCTGTTAATGGGCCGGGGGAAGCACGGGAAGCAGACATCGGCATTGCAGGCGCACGTGGCGAAGGCCTGCTGTTTAAACACGGCGAGATGGTGCGCAAGATTCCAGAAGAAAGTATGGTTGACGAGCTAAAACAAGAAATCGACAAGCTCGCCGACATTTATTATCGCACAGGTGAGCTACCGCGTCCCGGTCATCAAACCGTGTAGTAAGGTAGAAATTCCATACGTATAGTATGAAGCAAGAGGCTGTCTCAAAGCCGTAACATGGCGACTGAGACAGTCTCTTTTTCTTATTGTAGTTTATTTTCCCGGCGTGTTGTGGAGAAGCGAGATTGGACAGACATACGATTAAGCATAATCAAGATGCATGTAGGTAAAAAATAAGGAAGCGATCTTTTGTAAAGCCAGTGACTACCTGAGCAAATCCGTTCTGGTGTCGAGCATTTTTTGTAAACCAAAACGTTGTGCGGGGAGTGGGAGAAGGGCGGAGTAAGAGAGCGCTTGTACGCGCCTACTCAGCGGAGGGAGAACGGCGGACGAGTTTTTGCCCGCAATCCTTCGGTGAATTAACCTCGCAGGTTTTTCTTTGCGGGCACGTTCGCCGGGCTCCCGGAGCGGACAGTTGCTGCTTTCCTGCAAGCGTACCGAAGCGAACGGCTCCGCCCTTCTCCCACTCCCTTTCACTATGTTCCGGCTTTCAACAGTCTTTTTTGAATTTTATTTTAAATTTTTATGAAGATTTATGTAGAATTTTGTCGGACGATTTTACAATAAAAACATCAGAACAACGCCTGAGCTTACATATAAGGTGTTGCAAACTACGAATGAAAGCGGTGACAATATGAAGAAATTAGGGTTAGTCTGGCAAATCCTGATCGGTCTTGTCCTAGGTATTGCTGTCGGCGCCATCTTCTATGGCAACCCGAAAGTGGCAGATATCCTAAAGCCAATCGGAGACATCTTTATTCATCTGATTAAAATGATCGTTGTACCGATCGTGCTCTCAACGCTTATTGTCGGGGTAGCCGGAGTCGGCGATATGAAAAAGCTCGGGAAACTGGGCGGGAAAACGCTTCTATATTTTGAGGCTGTTACGACAATTGCGATCATCATCGGTCTGCTTGTAGCAAACATTGTGAAGCCGGGTGTTGGTGTCGATATGTCACACCTGTCACAAACCGATATTAGTAAATACGTAGCAACTACACATGAAACACAATCACATGGTTTTGCTGATACACTTGTTAACATCGTTCCGACGAATATCGTGCAATCAATGGCAAAAGGCGACATGCTTGCGATCATTTTCTTCGCGGTTATGTTTGGTCTCGGTCTGGCGAAACTTGGTGAGCGTGGTAAACCGCTCCTTAATTTCTTTGAACTTGTTGCAGAGACAATGTTTAATTTAACAAACTCGATTATGCGTTTTGCTCCATTCGGTGTATTTGCACTTATCGGTGTAACTGTTTCAAAGTTCGGCGTAAGCTCGCTTATTCCGCTGGGTAAATTAATGGTTACAGTTTATGGAGCAATGGCTTTCTTCATTATTGTTATACTCGGTCTGCTGTCCAAATGGGCAGGAGTTAGCATCTTCAAACTGATGGGCGTATTGAAAGAAGAGCTGCTGTTGGCGTATTCAACAGCAAGTAGTGAAACGGTTCTGCCGCGCATCATGGAAAAGCTTGAAAAAATGGGCTGTCCGAAATCAATCACATCGTTTGTTATTCCAACAGGATATTCCTTTAACCTGGACGGAAGTACGCTGTATCAGGCACTGGCTGCGATCTTTATTGCACAAATGTACGGCATCCATCTTTCCATTAGTCAACAGATTACTCTGATGCTCGTATTGATGCTTACGTCAAAAGGGATTGCTGGTGTACCGGGTGTATCGTTTGTTGTATTGCTGGCGACACTTGGCTCTGTTGGAATCCCAGTTGAAGGTCTTGCGTTTATCGCTGGTATTGACCGTCTGCTCGACATGGCGCGTACTGTCGTAAACGTAGTAGGTAACAGTGTGGCGACGATCGTAGTGTCCAAGTGGGAAGGACAGTTTAACAAAGAAGAAGCGGATGACTACATTCGCAACCACAATCTTGACACACAGGTTTCATAACGATAGCACAATACAAGAAGGCAGTTGCTCAAATGGGCAGCTGCTTTTTTTATGTGTTGATTTGGATTTTCACTTGCATGCTCGCCGGTTTCTTCTTTAATATTAGGGTACACTAGAAAAATCAGTAGGGGGTTCGGGGTTGAACGTTGTTTTTTTTGCCCTATATATTATTTTAATCATCCTGATCATCGAAATCTCAACAATGCTTTTGCAGATGACTGGACTTAGACGGGAAGTGGCACGTTTTCAGGCGATTTCACTCCTAACGAATACGGGTTACACTACATCGGAGTCCGAGATGATCATTGGTCATCCAGCGCGCCGCCGGATTGCCTCATTTTTGATCATATTTGGTACGATTTCGTTAACCATTATCATATCTTTTATGATTAGCTTCCTCGTGAGCAGCGCGGTGCATTTAAGCGACCTTGGAATCGGACTCGCCATTCTGGTTGGGGCGCTTTTCTTACTGCGGAGCAGCTTCTTCCATGGTTTGCTGCATCGGCATGTAGGAGGGCGATTTGATCGTTATTATGTACACCATAAGTCAATTGAAGAAGTGTTTCATGTAGACAGCGAGTATGTGATGCGTCAGTTCGACATTACAGAAGGGCACGATCATATGACGAATGTTCCGCTTAAGGAGTTGAACCTTGCTCAACAGGATGTCAAAATTATGAACATTAAACGGAATCATCATATCATTAAAAATCCGACAGGCAGCACAGTGCTGCTGCCAGGGGATAAAGTTTTGGTGTATGGTTCAGCAGACACGATCCGAAAGTTTTTCATATTGAGCTCAGCACGATTACCTGAAGACGAACGATGAATGGTACTGGAGGACAAACGGAAAGATGAATCACGACTTACATGATCGATACGTGCCGGATACAAAGTTGTATGAAGGGGTAGGCGGACAGCTATATCGAGGACATGATAGTTTGCTAAAGCGGGATGTGCTCATTTATTTGGTACCGGAAAAAGCAGCCCCGTCTGAATGGGTTATGCATGGAGAGGCTGCCCTTGAAATTCTCAGTCGTGGTGAAACGACAGACGGGATTTTTTATGTGTTAGAATACATTCCAGGGCTTTTACTCAGCCAGGCAGGGGCGAAGCTTTCTCTCAAAGAGGCGTTGGGAATGAGTCGACAATTTGTCAGTATTCTTTTAGAAGCATGTGCGGTTCGCGGTCGTGGCTTGCGACTTACGGCTGATAATCTGTGGCTTACGGAAACAGGAGAAGTCAAAGTGATCGACAGCTGGTCGGCGGACGAAGCTGCCATTGGACACGAGGTTGAACAAGTGTTTCGCTTGATCCATTATATAATGTTTGGTGATGTGAAGCTTATACTTCCACCCGCCCAGATCATTGAGGAGTTGGCCCTTTCGTATGCGGGTGATCCGTTCATCGTCCGCAAGTCGCTGCGCGGTATGGCACGACAGGCAGAGAAAAAATCTGCCGATCGATATGAAGAGATGCTGGCGCAAACATTTGAAGATATAACCGCGTTGTATCAGTACATTAAAAATACACAGCTTGCAACGGGGAGAAAAGCAGTAGATACCTCGGTAAAAAAAGAGCGGATTGTCGAATCGGCAGAACCGAATCAAACTCGCCTGCGGGATACAAGACGTGCACGTGCAGCAATGCGTGCGCAGACTAAACGCTTGAACTGGTCCATGCCGCGTATTCCAGCCCGCGCGATTACAATAGTCGCGATTGGACTTGTTCTATTGCTCGGAGGTGTCGCTGTATTTTCTGGAAGTGGTACTGACAGCAAGGCACAAACACCAGCTGCGGATAAGCAGGCTGCTGGTGTGGAAGTTCCGGATGTGGGAGGTATGACGCTCGCAGAAGCCGGACAGAAGCTTGATGCAGCAGGTATTCGCTATAAATACTATTTGGAATCCTCCTTCTCGAAAACAGGAACGGTGTTCAAGCAGAAGCCGCAGGCAGGCGAGCGCATTAGCAGGGTTGATTCGATGGAGCTGTGGGTTAGTCAGTAAAATTTTGATTTATGTATGTTCAGGTAGCACAGAAATGTGCTGCCTTTTTTAGTTATGAATTTATGACTAAGTCATACAGTGATATAGGAATAAAGAATCTTACGAATACAGGCTTATCAGTATACGATTAACAGGCTATATGATTCATTTATATGAGTAAAGTATCAAATACTTTTTAGTCAGGGGGAGATGAGATTGAATAAGAAAAAAATTTTGAAGGTTCTGGCTACTGGTGCGTTACTCAGCTCTTGCGCATTTCCTGTATACGCGGTCCCTTCTCTCCAGGATATTGGTAATTCTTATGCAAAGGAAGCTATTCAGAAGCTAGTAAGCGAAGGGATTATAAATGGAAAAGGCGACGGAACATTCGATCCTACCGGGAAAATTTCAAGACAAGATTTTGCAATTATATTGGCGAGAGCTTTAGCGTTAGATACGTCTAAACCTCCTGCTACACCAACATTTTCAGATGTTCCGGCTGACCATTATTCTTACGCTTATATTGAGGCTGCTGTAAAAGCGGGTTTAGTAGCAGGGGTAGGCGATGGAAAATTTGGTAATGGACAGAGTTTATCACGACAAGATATGGCAGTTATTTTTGTGCGGGCGTTAGGGGTAGATGCAACTGGGAAGGCAGCTAGCCTTTCATTTAAAGACGCAGGCTCCATTGCTGATTATGCAAAAGATGCGGTCGCAGCAGCACTGGAATTAGGGTTGATTAAAGGTAACCAGGATGGAACCTTTAATCCTCAGGGCAATGCAGAGCGGCAGGCCGTTGCTTTAGTAGCGAGTAAGTTCCTCCAGGTAGCTGAAAAGCAAAAAAATCAAACTCCAGCTCCTACCACTCCAACTCAACCAACACAACCGAAAACACCGATACCTACGCCCGTTACGAATAGCAATACAGGCGGAAGCGGTGGAGGAGGGGGTGGTGGGAGTAGTAGAGATGTGACCGCACCTACAGTTACCCTCGTATCATCTTCCTCCATTGATATAGGAAATCCAATTTTGATTAGAAGTAATGAAGTGGGAACGGTATACCTTGTTCTAGCTTCCGTAAATACAAGGAATAAGGCAGATTTAGAAAGAGAAGTTTCAGAAAATCGGGCGAAAAAAGCACCTGTCGTAGCTGTAAATGCAGATACAAGGATGAACACGGAGGGACTAGAGGGAGCAGACTACCATATTTATGCGGTAGATAATGAAGGGAATGTATCCGCTCCGACAGGTGTAGTTAAATTGAGAGCTCCTTTGCCTGGTAATCAGATTCCTGTAGTCACAAATAAAATCCAGAATCAAGTAGCGACTATGGGGGACCCTGGGGTACAAATAAATCTAAGGGAACACTTTGCAGATCCGGATGGAGACCCATTGGATTTTACTGCTGTATCGGATAACGCAGGGATAGCTTCTGTATATGTGACTGGTGATACAGTAGTGATCAGTCCGGTGGCGGTTGGAAAAGCATCGATTACTGGGACAGCGAGTGATAGAAAAGGTGATACGGTAAGCGAAACATTCAACGTAACCGTGAGAGCGCTCAAGATTTTTCCGCAACCAAGGGCTATATTGTATGTTCATTCAGGAAAGAAAGACAGTAGTAATAATATTACGTTAGTGGATGATAGCACCAATCTTCCAAGTGGATATCAGTACAATAAGCATAATCTGAAAAATTATGTGCAGGTTGGTAATGGTCAGGGCATTATGTCTCTACAATATAACGCTGACCTTCTTGGATTTAAGGTTATCGACAATTATAGTCAGCAACAGGGGACGTTGACACTTAAATCGAGTGATCCTTCACTACTTACAGTCGCCCCAGGAGAAGTTAATGATGTAAAAGGCGTAAAGTTAGAGCCTCAAGATAACTTGTCCGAATCATCTCAAGTTACCCTTACTGCCTATCTTTGGGATCAAGACGGAAAAGAGATCGATGCACATAATATCCCTCTGGTGTTTGACCAGACAGCTCCAACTTTTGGGACACCATCTTATAACAGTCAATGCATTACGATTCCATTTAGCGAACCGGTAGTGGCTAACCCGCTGTCTACCCCTCTCGTCGAATATTCTCCGTCGGGAACACTTAGTACTGCTGATACCATAACATTGGCTATGCCGTTAAATAGCTATGAGTGGTCGGGGAATCGTCTAGAGATCAACATACAGGACTACATCGCAGCGAACCAGATCGTAATATCGGGTGGTAAATTCCGCATCACCATCAAAGATGGCGCGTTCGATTATGCAAATAACCCGCTGCAGGGCTCTGTGGAGTGTGAGGTCAATGCCCCCTAATCTGATGTTGCTGCGTGTTACGCAAGAGAACGCCGCGGCCTTTCTGTCGCTGACACCGCCTGACTTTCAGCCTCGTCTGCGTCAGGCGTCAGCGGAGCTGATTGCCATCGGAGCTGTACAGAACAATCGTCCGATCGGAGTAGTGATCGCGGAACGAAGGATATCTACACAGTTGGCTAATCTGCTCTCTATCTTTGTCACTCCTGCATGTCGCCGCGATCATATAGGATCTCACTTGATGAGAGCGTTAGAGGGAGAACTGGTGAAACATGGTTGTGAGCGGTTGTACGTCGAATTCATGGCGGCGGCCAAAGAGACGTCACCGTTCGAAATGTTTTTCCAGTCGTGCGGCTATGCTCCGTCACACCCAGGCATCCATTTATTCCGTGGCACGCCACAACACCTGCTGAAAAGTAGTTGGTACGTACGCTGTCGGCAGCTCCCACCACGATTTTCTATCACGACCTGGTTGTCAACTGACACTCTGGAACGGGCTGTAATCCGCCAGGGGGAAGGTGTCTGGTATCCATCGTTGCTCTCACCGTTTGTGGAGGAGAGCGCGATCGACCCAGAGCTTTCCCTTATCTTGCGTGATCAGAACGAGTTGGTCGGCTGGCTTATCACAGAGCGGATGGGGGAGAGCGCTCTCTTGTACAAAACGATGTTTGTGAAAAAGCAGTACCAGCGCATGGGCCGGGGCCTGGCATTGTTCGCCGAGGGAATTCACCGCATGATGCAAATACCTGACCTGACCGAGGCGCTCTGTTTTGTGGAGGGAGCGAACAAACCGATGCTTCAAGCCATGCGTCGTCGCATTATGGGTCCCGATTCGCAAGAACACATCCTGCGTCGAACATACAAGAATATAGATTCGAAGAGCTAATCTTATTGTGAGATTGGCTCTTTTTTTCTACCATGAAAAAAGATTAACAAGAAGAACAAGTTAATATATGATAAAGTTAAAAAATACTGAATATTAACATTAAAAAAACAAAACGGGGAGGTGAACCTGCTTCGAATGGGAATACTTTTTCGGAGTAGGTGCAGATGAGAGAAGCGCTCAAAGGAATTCGTGTACTTGATTTTACTAGACTTTTGCCAGGGCCGCTTTGTTCGATGTATCTAGCGGATTATGGCGCTGATGTCGTGAAGGTAGAAGATCCACAGATGGGAGATTATGCGCGGGATATGGAGCCGATGCTGTCTGGTGTCGGGGCATTATACCAGCTATTAAACCGGGACAAGCGCAGCATGACATTAAACCTTGGACACGAAGAAGCACGTGCAGCAGCACGCAAATTGATTGCAGACGCAGATGTTGTGCTTGAGAGCTTCCGTCCAGGTGTTATGCGCAAATTCGGTCTTGATTATGAAACAATGCGGGAGTTGAATCCTCGTCTAATCTATGTTTCGTTGACTGGTTACGGACAAACAGGGCCGTACGCGAAAAAAGCGGGGCATGATTTGAATTTTATCGGATTTACCGGATTGCTGCATGAGACGATTCATGCCAGAGGGAAGGCCCATGCAGCACTTCCAGCTGTACAAATTGCTGATATCGGCGGTGGAGCGCTGCATGCGGTGAACGCGGTGCTGCTTGCACTTGTGAAGCGAGGAGTCAGCGGCGAGGGAGCGTATCTTGATGTCGCGATGACAGATGGTGTGCTGCCGTTCATGATTCCGCCGCTTGGTTATCATCTAGCTGGACAGGAAAGTGGTGTTGCGACATTCAATCCGCTGACCGGATCCCTTGCTTGCTATGACGTATATGAGACGAGAGATGGGCAATGGATGGCGCTTGGTGCATTAGAGGAGAAGTTTTGGAAGCGCTTTTGTGAAGTGGCAGAGATTGTACCACGTTTACCTGACCACTGGGCAGCAGACAAGCAGGCGGCGATTCGGGAGGATGTCAGCGCGTATTTTCAGGCGCATACACGCGCTGAGCTGGTGGATCGATTCGCGGCAGAAGACGTCTGTCTGACTCCTGTTCTTTCGATAGCGGAAGCGATGGCTGATCCGCATATGACAGAACGTGCTGCATTCTGGACGCGGCCAGACGCAGATGCTGTGACCGAAATTAAAAATCCGCTGCTCGACCGCGCAGCGGCAGACGCATCATTCCCACCTGCGCGTGGTCTGCATACGGATGAAGTATTGCGTGCATACGGGTATGAGGATGACGTACTGCGTGACTTTCGGGAGCGCGGCATTATATAGAAATGCCTTACAAAGTAGGAAAGCTAGGCTGCATGTCAGAGACATGCTTGCTGAATCCGTCTAGCACATCACGAAAATATTCTGCTTCCCTCAGCATATGATCGGCAAGCAGAAATGGCAGCGCGTGACGCACCTGGCTATCTTCGATCATGCTGCACACACTTTGCTTGAATTCACATAGTGAGGTGATGGGTGTCTGGTTGCGGGAGAGAAAGGACTCTAGCAGTGCTTTATTTTGTGAGGCCGGGCGCATGGATTCCATATCGATTGCCTGAAACAGCAGCTGGTCGAACTGATAGCTAAAATCGGCTGTTTCCGCTAGCAGGTCACGCTCGCTCGGATCAATCCGTATGCTGAGCAGACGAGTATGATCGCTCATTACGCGAAGATAAAAAATTGTTTCGTTTATAATGGCATCACCAGGTGGCTCGATCGTTCCTTTGTTTAAATATTCGAGTCGTCGCATGAAATAAGCCGCTTCCCGGGCGAGATGATCAAAAAATAGTGGGGGATGGTGGCAGACCATTTGGCCAGTAAGTACATATTCCAGCATGCGCCGTTTAAACGTCCACAGGTGCGCAGTTGCATGATATACTTCCATATTAAACCGGGCCATTTTTTCAGGCTCGGTTTTTTCATCGAAGGCCATGCTTTTTTGTTCAATCTCCTCAAACAGTTGACGAAAGCGGTCCGCTTCCTCGGCGTACTGCGTTTGATCAATGGTAAAGCCGAAGCGTAAAAAGATCGTGTGTTCTTTCATCATCCGGCTCCAGAACCGGATGTCGGCAAGTGAACGGCTGACAAACAGACTGGACATGTTTTCCCCTCCGTCATCTCATAATGGTATAAGCGTATGACAGGGAAGGCCGGAAAAGTCGTCGCCCGCGAACATTTTGCATACAGATGCGACATGTTCGCCAATTGTGTTCAGCAGCAGAAAGCCGTAAAATGAGGAACGTATCCGATTTGAGGAGGGAATTACGATGAAAGAAATTCAAACAGAAGCACAGTTCAATGAAAAGATTCAGTCTGGTCGTCTTATTGTGGCGAAGTTTTATACAGACTGGTGTCCAGATTGCCATAGGATCGATCCGTTCATGCCAGAGCTTGAAGATACATATCGTGAGCAGATGACGATGATTAGTGTGAATCGGGATCGTCTGCCGCAGCTTTCAGAGCAGCTGAACATTTTTGGGATTCCGAGCTTTGTCGTGTTTTATAAGGGAGAAGAGCTTATCCGGTTTGTTAGCCGCGCTGGAAAAACGCGGACGGAGATTGAACATTTTCTAGACCGTGCTGTACAGGTAGCAGGTGCGCTTGGCCAGTAGAGATTACGGACCAAGCGGGTACATGTCCAGCTCCTGCGCCCGGCATTCAAGCCAGGACGCGATGATAAGCATTTCGTCTACTTCTTCGACAGATGGTGCGGCTAGTGTTCCAACTGTCTTTTTGTATAATTCGTTTGCTTCCTGCTGCATCGTGCGCAGAATATCAACTGTCCGCTCAGAGGCATGTAGTGTATGAAGCAGGCGACCGTGGACGATAATGAGTCCGGTGCAGCCGACATCCGCATCATACGAGACGACGAGTGCGTGATGGTGGGCGATAGAGCGGGTAATTCGACTGTTATAGGTAGCGAGATTGAGAAGGGTTTGGATACGTGCGGCTTCCTCGAAGCGTAGATCAGCCGCCGCTTCGTCACGCAGCACTTCCAGCCGCTGCTGCATGTTTGGATTACCATCAAGAATTGCGCGAGCTTGTTTGACTTGGTCGTCATATATGTCGTTCTTGTCTGCTGTGATGCACGGGGCGAGACATTGACCAAGATCGGCATACAGGCAGGATGAGGACGGGAGTGGACCCGGACAGCGTCTGAGTTTCAGCCAGCTATGTAGCGCATCCACTGCATTGTCCAACCAGCCTGTCTTGTGATAGGGACCGAAATACATAGCACCTTCATGCACCATATCACGTGACACTTCGACATATGGAGCCGGAAGATCGGTGCGAAGCACGAGGAACGGGTAGGCCTTGTAATTGCGCAGCGCCCGATTATAAAGAGGAAGATGACGGCGAATCAGCCGTGCTTCAAGCAGGAGTGCTTCAAGTTCAGAGCCGGTATAGCGTACTTCTACTGTATGTGCTGCATGCACCATTCGCTTTGTTTTGGCTGTGTGCTGTTTATTTTGATAGAAGTAGGTGGAGATTCGTTTTTTTAGATTTTTTGCTTTTCCGATATAAATGATGTTTTCATCTTTGTCGCGATAGATGTACACGCCGCATTTTTCGGGCAATGTGAGATGAAAACCGGGGGTAATGGTATAGAGCATACAAGCTTCCTCGTTCTGTAAATGTACACAAATATTTTACCATAGTATTGTTATGTAACGTAGCGGTTTTTATAGGAGGATGTAGGGATGTCAGTAACCGAGCATAAAAAAGAAGCGCCGAAATCGATCGGCTGTATGATTATTACCGTAAGCGACACACGGAATAAGGAGACGGATAAAAGCGGGCAGCTTATTCGACAGTTCCTTGAAGAAGCAGGGCATGCAGTGACCCGCTATGAGATTGTGAAAGATGAGCGCGCTATGATTCATGAAGCGATCGAAGCAGGGGTCACAGACGATGCTGTACAGGCAATTCTCTTACATGGTGGGACAGGCATTGCGAAGCGGGATGTGACGGTAGAAGTGGTCGCTTCGAAGCTGCATAAGGAGCTGCCGGGATTTGGAGAGATTTTTCGGATGTTGAGCTATACAGAGGATATCGGGTCAGCGGCTATTCTTAGCCGAGCGATTGCCGGAGTGTATGAAGATCGCGCAGTGTTTTCGATGCCAGGTTCATCCGGTGCGGTGCGGCTGGCGATGAGTAAGCTCATCATTCCAGAGCTTGGGCATGTGATACGAGAGATTTATAAGCAGTGAGTAGAAGAGGCTGTCCCAAAAGCCAGAACGTGGCGGACTGGACAGTCTCTTTTTTGTAGAATCGACAACGTGTGGTGGTGAGGGAGTGGGAGAAGGGAAGAGCTGTTCGCTTCGGTACGCTTGCAGGGAAGTGGTGATTGTCCGCTCCGGGAGCCCGACGAACGTGCCCGCAAAGAAAAGCACAGGATGCTCGTTCGCTGAAGGGTTGCGGGCAAAGGATCGTTCGTCGTTCTCCCTCCGCTGAGTAGGCGCGTACAGGCGCTCGTGCTCCTCCCTTCTCCCACTCCCCGCACAACGTTTTGGTTTACAAAAAGACTCTCGCCGCCAGAATGGATGTGCTCGGTAGCCACTGGCTTTTCGCAAGATCGCTTCCTTATTTTTTATCTGCATAGCAAAGCTCAGCATTTTGATTATTCTTGATGATTTTCATCCAAAGTATGCTAGGAGCGGGATCGGGCGGGGCAGCGGAACGCCTGTACGCGCCTACTTAGCGGAAGGGGACAGGAGAACGGGTCTTTGCCCACAATGCTTCGATGTGAATTCATCACGGAAATCTTTTGTGGGCGAGTTCACCTGGCACCTGGAGCGGACAGTCCCTACTTCATAGCAAGCGTACCGAAGTGACGAGGCCCCGCCCGATCCCGCTCCTCCACCATACATTGGATAAAACCGTCCCCCAAGAAAAGAAAGAGGCTGCCTCAACTGCTATGTTACAGCTTTTGAGACAACCTCTTCTTACATGACTGGGGAGACAAGAACGGAAACGACCATTACCTTTTCCGTTCTTTAGGTTTCATATATAGTACGCACAATATACGCCGCTAGCATACTGAGTACAACAGTCGGTGTCAAAAGACAAATCCAATCTATCCAGACGAGAATGGATGCTTCCGGTCCATAGCTGTTTCCGGGTGGAATATGAAGCCAGAATACGAAGACGGGAACGGTCATAGCTGCAAAGCAAAAAAGTGTGCGTATAGAGGAAATGCGGTACTGCCAACGAATATACGCCCGACAAATGAACAGATACAATAGACTAAGCAGAGCAAGCCACCAGGCAGCAGCAGGGCCTGGTGGCTCATCAAATCCACAAAGTATCCGCCACAAGAGCTGGAAGGGAAAAAACGAAAAAAGAACAACTATAGGAAATGCCTGTGAGCAAAAGTGCGTACATTTTTGGACGAATGTCATCGTTACGAATCGCTCCTTCTTTTCACTCTTTCTCCCTATATATTACCATTTCCCTCCAGTGAAGTGTCTGAAATTCTATTTTACCAGATCGGCTTTTTGTGAGCTGACCCCATCCCATAAAACGATGTCGGCACCGCTGTGGACAGATTCTCCTACTTTCCAATCATGTCCTTGTTCACCTTTAAGCAGGATAAGGGGAGATGAGATATCTTTGCTTTTCGTCCATTTTCCTTTGATCACTTTTCCATCTACTGCGCTGTTCCAAATGTAGGTGCCATCGCTTTTAATCGTAACGCTGCCGTTACGTGCTCCGGCACTTGTTTTGGTAATGTACGAATCATATGTCTCCACTGTAGTGTACGAACTCGGTACGAATATTTTGTACGTATGCAGCAAATGGGACACATCATTCGGGTTAATCGTAAATTTTATCGTTCCTGTAGTTGTTGTGCCCGGTATACTCCACGTGCCGCTCAGGTGGTTGCTATCTGTTACTCGTACGGTAATGATGCTTTTTACGCGATTAGCGTTTATTTGGCTGAATACTAATGTATCGCCTTTGACCTTGCCTTTGATTGTGTCTACAATCCCATATTGCTTCCAGTCAATGGTTCCGCCGAATTCACCGGTCTGCCGGTTATAGTCTGTAAATGTGATATAAAAGTAATCGCCTAATACTTTTCCTGTTTGGATTGATCTTCCATAATTCGTCACTCCAGATTCCAAAACCGTCAATACGGTTACTTTCCCTGTAGATGGAGCAGGTGTTTGTGTAGGTTGAGTTGGTGTTGTTGGGTTTACCGTTGGTGTAGGAGAAGGTTGAGGTTCAGGGGGGAGTTGCGGTTGGACTGGATCAGCAACCCGAGGTTCGATCGGGTCAGCAAATCTCGGTTCTACCGGATCAGCAACCCGAGGTTCGATTGGGTCAGCAAATCTCGGTTCTACCGGATCAGCAAATCTCGGTTGGACTGGATCAGCGAACCTGGGCTCGATACCCGCATAAACCGAGCTGCTTCCACCGACTAGTACACAGCTAAGTAATAAGAGACGATAAGCAGTACGTTTCAGTTTCATCACTTCCTTTGATTGTATAGGATTTTATAACCTGTTTCTTTAGCATTATTTTATATCGCTATAAGAAAATGTTCAGGCATAAAATACTATATGATATGTAGTGAAATGTGGCAAGTGCAATGTTTTCATATTAAATTCCTGATAATTTTGTGAAGGAAGGGCTGTTGTACCCGCTTCTGCATGCGCTGGAAGCAGACGGACTGGGGGAGGGGGGATGATAGAACATTAGGTGTACGCGGTTTATACAAAACGAGAACGTTACACAGAATTAAAAAAGTCCTTTACATTGGATCTGGACAGGCCTACCTGTGTTTTCCAAATGTAAAGGACTTTTTAATAATGAGCATTGCGATTTGCTTTTTTATTTAACATGCATTATATTTAAACACGTTAAATATTTGGTTATCTAAATAGTAGGCGGCAAAGGGTGAATATGTCATATGAGCAAATTTGAGAAAAGCATCGAAAGATTAGAAAGTGCTTACGTCTCGTTTATGCGTCATTTAGGACCGAAACTTTCAGGGGATGCAGAATTAGGGTTAACAGGACCACAATTTTATATTCTCCATCTCCTTTCGAAAAAGGAAAAATTTATGGTCACAGAAATGGCATCCAAAATGGGTGTAAAGCCAAGTGCAATCACAGTCATGATTGAACGGTTGTATAAAAACAGGTTAGTGAGTAGAGACCGGGATGAAAATGATCGTAGAGTTGTTTTTATCCATTTAACGGAGGAAGGAAAAGAGGTTTTACAAAAAGCCAAGCAAAGACGATTCGAAATCATTTCTCAATATTTCAAGCATTTAGAGGCAGATGAGTTGGAAAGCTTGATTGCTATTTATGAGAAATTGGCCCGGATTGCCGCTACAGAGGAAGATATTCATTAAGTGAATGGGGAATCTTACAACAAGAATGGAGTGATACACCATGATAGAAGAAACACCATCGAAACCGCTTGAACAAGACAATGAAAGTACAAGGCACCGGGGGATTTTAATCGCAGGTCTTTTAGTCGCGATGCTTTTTGCATCGCTGGACAATACGATTGTCGGAACCGCAATGCCGCGAATCGTCGGTGAACTCGGTGGACTTAGCTTGATGACCTGGCTCACAACAGCCTATATGCTTTCATCTACGTCCGTTGTTCCAATCGCCGGTAAATTAGCAGACTTAATTGGTCGGAAATCTGTTTATGTAACCGGGATTATTATCTTTATGATCGGCTCCGCGCTTTGCGGCATGGCGAATTCCATGACCCAGCTCATCATTTTCCGTGGTCTGCAAGGAATCGGCGGCGGTGTAATGATGCCGATGGCAATGGTGATTATTGGGGATATTTTCACAGGTGCCCAGAGAGCGAAATGGCAGGGAGTTTTTGGGGCTGTATTTGGACTTTCATCCATTGT
This sequence comes from Aneurinibacillus uraniidurans, assembly GCF_028471905.1. Taxonomy (NCBI): domain Bacteria; kingdom Bacillati; phylum Bacillota; class Bacilli; order Caryophanales; family Paenibacillaceae; genus Aneurinibacillus; species Aneurinibacillus uraniidurans. The sequence continues at coordinate 1,869,297 of NZ_CP116902.1, forward strand.
CGGTCCGCAAATAGGGGGCTGGATTGTCGATGCAGCCAACTGGAGATGGATATTTTATATTAATATGCCTGTAGGAATTCTTGCTGTCATTCTCATTAGTATGGGATTGAAAAATAAAAAACTTGAAGGACCTGTTACATTCGATATCGCGGGTATGTTCACGATGATTGTCGGTGTCGTCAGTTTGCTTCTTGCCTTGACCTTTGGGGGAAAAGACTATCCGTGGGCTTCCTGGCAAATCATTTCTTTGTTCGCTCTTGCTGTTGTGTTTCTCATTAGTTTTGGTGTAATTGAATCCAAAACAAGTGAACCGATTCTTCCGATGCATCTGTTTAAAAACAAAACGTTCTCGGTTTTAAACGGAATCGGGTTCCTCATGTCAGTTGGGATGTTTGGTGCCATTATGTTTGTTCCTTTATTTATGCAAGGGATTATCGGGATGAGTGCATCCCAATCGGGAACGATGATGGTACCTATGATGCTGTCAATGATGTTGATGAGTATTCTTGGTGGTCGATTGGTTCGAAAAATCGGCGTGAAAACGCAAGTTATGGTTGGGATGGTTGTGATGGCGCTAGGTTTCTGGCTGCTATCCACAATGGGGATCGACACAACGAAAGTAGTTGCGATGAGCTTTATGGCTGTTCTAGGTTTAGGAATGGGGCTTGTGATGCCAGTTCTTACGTTGGCTCTTCAAGAAAGTTTTCCTAAGTCTCAACTAGGCGTCGTGACTTCATCCAGTCAATTTTTCCGTCAAATCGGAGGGACGTTTGGGATGACCATTTTAGGCTCTGTCATGAACCATCGTTCGTCCTATTTATTAACGGAGCAGTTAGTTCCTACTTTGGAAAAACTTCCACCGCAAGCTCATGGTATGGTGGAGCAATTTGAAGGTATGATTCAGCAATCACCACAAGGACTGTATTCGATGCTGCTTAGTCCTGAAACGCTGGCAAAAATTCCACAGGACATCCAGCATATGATGATACCTGTTCTAAAATCTACATTAGTTGATGCCCTGCACAGCGTTTTCCAGTATGGATTAATTTTTGTTGTATTAGGGGCTTTGATGACCTTGTTCCTTAAGCCAATCAAACTTAAGTAAATCTTCGTTTTAAATTAAGAACCTCGTTGGATAGCTAACGAGGTTCTTGTTTTTTATTTGGTTACCGTATGATACGTGGGTTCTGTCAGGAGAATAAGGTGGATAAGATTACATAATCTACCTCTAACAAAACCATGCTAAAAACAAAATGATACGGGGGTAGCCGTGATGATACATGAGCTTTTGCAGGTGGATTTCTGGGAGATGATCCTGCGGACAACGCTTACTTTTTTTGTGCTGCTTACATTGGCTCGGATTTTAGGGAATAAACAACTAAGTCAGCTTACCTTTTTCGACTATATCACAGGAATTACCATTGGCTCCATTGCTGCAGATATTGCGGGTAGGAGTGAATCCGCGTTTTTAAACGGACTAACTAGCTTAATCTGGTGGTCCTGTTTAGCGATCTTGATTGCCTATATTGGGCTTACATCACCGTCTGCAAGAGTTTTATTTGATGGTCAACCGATCATTCTGATTAAGGAAGGAAAGATACGAAAACAATCATTGAAACATGCCAGGTTAAATCTAGATGATTTAAGTATGATGCTTAGAAAGCAAGGGGTTTTTAGCATGCAGGACGTTAACTATGCCATTTTAGAACCAGACGGTCAGGTAAGTATACTCAAAAAGGAAGAACACCAGCCCGTCACCAAAAAAGATCTGGCGATTCCTACCCCAAAATCGGTCTTTCTTCCATCTGAAATCATTTCCGATGGTAAAATCGTAAAAAAAAACCTTCAAGAATTACACGTAACGGAAGCGTGGGTACAGGCTCAACTGAAAAAACATGGAATTCAGTCTGTAGAAGAGGTGTTTTATGCAGAAATTCAAAAAGATGGCTCTCTTTTTGTTAGTAAGGACTAGTGTGCTGTCAAATGGTGAGGCTGTCCCCATCTATTTTCACAAAGAATGAGGTGTATATTGTGCTGAACCTCTCATGACTAAAGTCACGAGGTTCTAAGGTACTTTCATTCAGCCTTCGTCTGAATGACCGAAAACGAGTTTTCGGCTGACATCAGCCACTAAGCTATTTCCCTTAGACTTTCATGGACAAGGCAACGAGTGCTGCCATTATCGTCCTGTGGGCTCGGTTCAAAACCCTTTTGTATCGAGGTTTTACAAGCCGATACTGCTTAGTTGTTTCTTGTCAACTGTTTCATTCGTTCCATTTCTTGTTCGTGCTTACTAAAGAAGTTGTTCCATGTTTCATTGGCTCGTCCAACATCTACTTCACGTAGATTGTCTTTTGTATTCATGATGAGGAAGGCACTATACAAATCACGTTGCACATCCCCTTGCTCAAAGTGGTTCCAACGTTTTGAGAGTTTTTTCTTCACGCACGTTTGGGTGAAGTGTTCAAATTGACTGGCTTTCACTTTAGTGGTGTCAATCCGCTTTAACTGTAAGCCGAAATAGTTTAGTTTGTTGTCGATAATCGAAAGAAGCATAGATGGCGCACGGTTCGCTATTGACTTTCCAAACCGTTTTTTACGTTTGTATCGTCCTGTCTTTTCGCTACGTTCTGTTTTCTTTGCTTTTGCTTGAAGTCCTTTGAAATTCATGGTTTCAACTCGGACGTCCAACCCTAACGAAAGAATATGATTCGCCAGTTGATTGTGTGATTGCTTGCGCTTATCCGCAATTTTTCGACTCATTTCAGCGAACGCTTGCCGTGTTTTCTTGTAGTTTTCACTTTGAATCCATTTCTCTCGATTTGATTTGGTACTGGTGCCATCGGCATTGTACTTGTTTGGATTATTCGCTCGGCGCCTGCGGTCTAACGTACGTTGTAGCATACGTCTTTGACGTTCATCTACTGCCAAACCTTCCGCTAGCTCAAGTAGCTTCACTTCCTTTTCAGAAGCAATGGCGAGTGTGGATGTGCCAATATCTAATCCGACACGAGCATTTTCATCGTTGGAGTAGTTCTGATTGCGTTTTTTTGGTGGAAAACCTTCTAACGCAAATTGAACGAGGTAACGATTTTTCCCACGAATCACTTTCTTTACAAGTCGGCAATATTTGATTTTATCTTGAAGCGCACGATGTGCGTATTCATCATGATCGGTAAGAATGACAGGTAGGATAAGTCCAAGCCATTCCATGCGTTTGTTTTCGGGGAAGTATCGAAAACCGGTCTTGTTTGTCTTTTCTTCTAACGAAAAGAATTGACCGACTGAACAAAAATGTACTTTTTTACCGTTCCCATACATGACGTTCTCAACGGCTTGAAACGCACGTTCCGCGATATTCTGAGCCATTTGAGAACCGATATTTTGCTTAAACGTACGTCCCATTCCTTGAACGTACCGATTTAAGTCGAATTTACGCACACCATATTGTTCTTTGAATTGGTTTAAAAGTTGATTTCGTTCTTTGCTTTTTGACATGCGAATCGCTTCCCAATATCTGGGGTTACGTGTCATGTGTTTGTATCTACGCCACGCTTCACCTAGACAGGCATTGTAGATCGTTCGCCCAATGTGTAAGCGTTTTTCCAAGATGTGTTCTTGCCATGTTTCAACTTGTAAAGGCAACGTAAGCACATAGGTTGGCGTTGCCATCTAGGTTCAGCTCCTTTCGCTATTTCTTTTGTTGAGTACGAATATATTGTCGTATTTGCGCTTCCGTATGTTCACTTACGGTTGCCACAAAGTAAGAAGGATTCCAAGGATTCCCTCCCCATAACTTCTTTTTTAGCTGGGGAAACTCTTTAAATAGCAACCTTGCTGAAATGCCTTTTAACGCTTTGATGATATTCAGAATTGAATGTTGGGGATTACAGTCAACCAAGAGATGAACATGGTCACAATCACTTTCAATTTCTGAAATCGTGAGACCATTATCTGTAGCAATTCGATTGAGTATTTCCTTTAATCGTATATCTATACCGCCAAGTAACACGTTGTGGCGATATTTCACGCACCATACAATATGGTATTGGATAGCGTACACATATCCTCTACCATGTTTGACTTCTGCCATGCTATCCACCTCAATTACAGGATAACATATGGCAAAAGATTTTTTAGGCTGTTACTACTAAATCTCAGTATTTTTATCAGTATGTGAGTTAACATATATCGGACAATTGACGTGTCAAAAGACACGCCTTGTCCGAAGCCGAGAACACTCATGACTAAAATCACGAGTGTTCTCGGCTAATTCATAAAATTCCTTGCAATGGTAGCGGTTTGCAGAATAACAGGATAGACCACATGTGGTTGAAGCAGCTTATACCCACGTAATCGTTTTTCCTCATCCTCATAAAGTAAGAGAAGTCTTTTTAACATGCCATGTTCCCGCATCAAGTCTTCTGTAGGTGAAATTTCAATTTTAGATTGGGAAGGTTCAGATTGCCTGTCATTTTGAGACATCATATATTCTCCCCTCTTACTGTAGTCAATGTTCACCTGATCATTGTTTTTTCGTATCCACTATCAGCCTACTCTAAGTATATGGCACATGTTGTATGAGTACCTTCATCGTTTCTACATAAGTTTGAATTACAGTAAAGATAGGATAGAATTACTTCCAAGGTTTTTTGTCTGGTTGACTCAGGAGGTTGGGGAGCATGAAATCTATACTTATTGTGGATGACGAAGAAAAGATTCGTGAAGTAGTTGTTTCTTATTTAGAAAGAGAAGGGTTCCGAACAGTAGAAGCTCAAACGGGGCGCAGTGCTTTGCAAGTGGTCAAAGAAGAAGCAGTAGATCTTGTCGTCCTTGATTTGATGTTACCCGATATTTCTGGCGAGGAAGTCTGTCAGCAAATCCGGAAAATATCTTCTGTCCCTGTGCTAATGTTAACCGCAAAAGTCGCGGAGGAAGACCGCGTAATCGGACTTACATTAGGTGCCGATGATTATGTGATTAAACCATTTAGTCCGAGGGAACTTGTAGCTCGTATAAAGGCCATTTTGCGTCGTTCCAGCGAACAGAACTTATTGGCTGATCGCATTTCATTTTCTAACGGAGAGTTGGTCATTGATACGGTTCAACAAATGATCGTTAAACATGGGGATTCGATTAATTTGACACCGAATGAATATAAACTTCTTGTGGTCATGGCCCGCCATCCTCAACGATCTTTTACAAGAGAAGAATTAATTGAAAAAGTGTTTGGGTATAGTTACGAAGGGGATGCACGAACGATTGACCAACACATTAAGAATTTACGCCAAAAAATTGAGCCTGACCCGAAACAACCGAAATATGTTTGTACGGTGTATGGAACAGGTTATAAATTTGTAGGTGATCACGGATGACCAGGGGATTACGAGCTCGACTCGCTTTTATCTTTATTGGAATGGTAACAGGAATTCTAGTAATCGCTACGGTCATTCTCATTTTTGTCACGCACTATCACATTACGATGTTTTTGCAGCAAATACCTGAGGGAGTTCCTTTTCTTTCCCACTTGAATATTCATTTTGAACGAGCTATGATCCAATCCATTACCTTTACAGAAATCGGAGCTGTTTTAGTAGCCATTTTCGTAAGTCTTTCTGTAACAAAACGCATTATTACTCCTTTAGCAGACATGCGCCAAGCGGCTGAGCAGATGAGACAAGGAGACCTTGCCGCTCGCGTTGTTATTCAAGGGCACGATGAATTGGCTGATCTTGGACAATCGTTAAATCATCTAGCAGAGCAATTACAAAAGCAAGAGGAATTGCGTAAAACGATGACCGCTGATATTGCTCATGAACTTCGCACTCCGTTAAGCACATTAAAAAGTCATATGGAGGCTTTCGAGGATGGAATTTGGGAACCTACGCCTGAGCGTATTCACTCCTGTTACGAAGAGATTGAAAGACTCATTCATCTTGTTGGGGATTTAGAAGAACTGACTTATATGGAATCACCAGAATTTAGCCTTCATCTTCAGAGAGAGGATGTACGCCAGATTCTTCGTCAAGCCATTTCATCGGTGAAGGCCGCCTATCTTCAGAAAGATGTACAATTGAATCTAGGAGATGGAGAGCCCATTTTAGTAGACGTAGATCGACAGCGTATCGGGCAGATTTTCATTAATTTGTTAACAAATGCGTTAAAGTTCACCTCGCCTGGCGGGAGTGTTCAAGTCGAAGTATATGAAGAAAAAGAACAGGTGATAATGTCTGTCGTCGATACAGGAATCGGCATGGCAAAGAATGAAATTCCTTTTGTGTTCGAAAGATTTTATCGGGTAGATAAATCGCGAAATCGCAAATATGGCGGAGGAGGCATCGGATTAACCATTGTAAAACGGTTAGTGGAAGCTCATGGTGGACAAGTAGCAATAGAAAGTGAGCAAGGAAAGGGAACTACAGTTTCTATTCTTCTGCCAAAAAACCAGTAGGATCTTCATAAGATCTACATAAGTTCTTGCTATCCTTTACATATGAAATTCTTGAGGATAGAAAGGACGGTACGAATGAATAAAAAAACGATGACATTCATGGGGATTGTATTATCGACCGCGTTATTGAGTGCTTGCTCATCGATGAATGGAATGGATCACTCAAATATGAGCGGCATGAATCAATCTTCAACTAAGAGTCAGGCCATTCCAGCCGCTGTTACTCCTGTTGTAAGCAAAGTAGGCAACCAAACGATCAAAGAGTTTTCTTTGGTAGCCAAATCTACGGAACAAGAAATCAAAAATGGCGTGACGGTTCCTGTTTGGACGTACAATGGAACAGTACCTGGTAGTCAGATTCGTGTTACACAAGGGGATCGTGTAAAAGTTCATTTGAAAAATGAATTATCCGTTCCAATCACCATTCATTGGCATGGCTATCCTGTCCCAAATAGCATGGACGGGATTCCCGGAATGACACAAGCTTCTATCAAACCAGGCCAATCTTTTACGTATGATTTCGTGGCCACAACACCAGGTACTTATTGGTATCACTCTCATTACAATAGTGCAGCACAAGTGGATAAAGGTTTGTATGGCACATTCATTGTTGATCCAAAAGATGAGACGAACAAGCCAAATCGTGACTATACGCTTGTATTGGATGAATGGATGACCGACTCAAACATGAATGGTCATGATATGTCCAATATGAATGGTCAAATGAACATGGGGAATCACGATATGTCTACCATGCCCAACATGGATCATGATCAAATGATGAAACAAATGTATAACGTTTATACGGTTAATGGTAAGGCAGGAAATCTTATTGAACCGTTAACCGTGAAAAAGGGAGAGAAGGTGCGCCTTCGTTTTGTAAACGCAGGATATTTATCTCACACTATTCATCTGCCAAATCAACCATTTCAAGTGGTGGCCATCGACGGTAATCCTATTACGTCAACTCCGTTGATTAAAGATCAACTGTTACGTATCGGACCTGGAGAACGATATGATGTCGAGTTTACAGCGGATGGCGCTACGAACTGGATCATTGACAGTCACGATGATACGCCTTATGCGGCAGATATCCATATTCCCGTTATGTACGAAGGAAATAATACGACACCAAAATCGGATTCGGACAAAAATCTTCCGATCGTAGATATTACTAATTATGGAGATGTAGCAAACCAGACGTTTAACGAGCAAACGAAATTTAATAAAAACTATATGCTTCATTTAAACTCGAAAGTAGTGAATGGCAATCAGGAATACATGATCAACGATAAGGTCTATCCGAACACGGACCCATTAACGGTATCAAAAGGTGATAAAGTAAAAGTAACTCTTATCAATGATGGGAAGTCCGATCATCCAATGCACTTGCATGGGCACGTTTTTCAAATCCTGTCCAAGAACGGAAAGCCTGTGAAGGACCCGGTATGGAAAGATACAATTGTCGTTCGCCCGGGTGAAAGATATGACATCGCTTTTCAAGCAAATAACACAGGGAATTGGATGTTCCACTGTCATGATTTGCACCATGCAGCAATGGGGATGATGACGGAGGTCGAATATCAAGGCTATCATTCCTCGATTAAACCAGACCCAGAAGATATGAAGGCAAGTGAATAGCTTGAACGTATATAAGGCTGTCCCGAAAGTAACTTCGGGACAGCCTCTTTTTTACAAACCCATTGCTACACGTTTTGGCTGCTCAGAAAGCTTGCCGTCCTCGATATAGACAACCCGATCACACACATCTAGCATTCGCTTATCATGCGTAACCATAATCGCCGCTTTTCCTCGTGCCTTTACCTCATCCGCTAACATCTGCACGACAGCTCGACCTCGTTCTGAATCAAGACTTGCCGTCGGTTCATCGGCCAGAATCAGTTCCGGGTCATTCATCAAAGCCCGAGCGATTGCCACACGTTGACGTTCTCCACCTGATAAACTTTCCGGATAATGATCTCTGCGATGAGCTAATCCAAGGTGTGTAAGGAGATCATTTGCTCGTTTTTCAGCTTCTTTAGTGGGGTTGCCAGCTAATTCAGCGATTAGCAGCAGCTGGTCACGGACAGATAAATACGGGATTAGATTGGACGCTTGAAATACGAACCCGATTTTTTCAAGACGAAGTTGGTTCATTTTCTTTGGTGTCAGTTTGCTCACATCTTTGTCACTCAAAATAATCCGACCACTAGAAGGGGACAGCAATGCCCCGGCAATGGAAAGAAAGGTGCTTTTACCAGAGCCGGAAGGACCGACAACGGCTACAAACTCACCTGCTTTAACCTGTAATGACACACCATCCAGCACTTTAACAGATGTATCTCCATCACCGAATACTTTACTAATATTGTCAAGGATAAGTTTGTTACTCATTATGCAGCCCTCCCAATCGCTTCGATCGCATCAATTTTGATCACACGGTATAGTGATAACAATGACCCCAGTACGGCAACCGTTAAAAATAGTACGGAACAGCCTACAACCAACTGTGGATTGAGCGCAAACGGCATACTGCCCGGCAAAATCAAGGACATTCCATACGTAAGCGCAATACTAATCGCAAGGCTCACAATAGATAGGGTGAGTACTTGAGAAATGATGTTGCGGGCCAAATAGCTTGATTTTGCACCGATTGCTTTTAACACCCCGAATTGATTTATTTTTTGGATCGTAATCACGTAGAAGAATACAGCCAATACAAAAGCAGCAATGACAAACAGAAATACGATCATCATCAGTAAGGAGCCTTGTTCTTCTTTATAACCAGGGATGCCTTGTAAAGCCTGGTCTTTACTGATCACTTCAACACCTGATACTTTGTCAGCAAGTTGCTGAGCGCTGTTTTCATCTACGTGCAAGGCAACGGCGTTAAACGCTTGTTTAAATTGCGCATTTGATTCATGAATCGAAGCCCATTCCTGCTTATTCATATGGATGACCGGAGTATGACTAAAAGATTGACCTTCTGTAAATCCAACGATTGTAAACACTTTTCCAGATGCTTGATCTTTTATGTGATCGCCTAGTGCAAATCCGTCATCTTTTAACGAACGATCCGCTATGATTTCATCCGTTGTAGAATTCGTAATCCGTTTGCCTTCCACTACAGTAGGAGCTAGCCTATCATTCATGTCAATCGCGAAAAAGGTTGCATCTGTTTTCTTCGCGGTCTGATTTGGCGTAATTGTGGTCATTTGGACCCCTAGTGGAGTGGCGGCTTGCTTGGCATATTGTTGAATGTCCTTTACTTTTTCTTCTGATAGCATGGATCGGGTTAAACGGTTTTCTGAATCTGTCTGAAGCACCAGGTAATCTGCCTTCATGTTTTGAATCGAGGATGCATTAGCCGAGGATAATCCTTTGGCTAAACCCGACACAAATAGAACGAGCCAGGCAATTAAAACCATAATAAAACCTATTAATAAGTAACGCATTTTCGCATGTTTGATTTCGCGTAATGCAAGAAACATAAGTTGTTCATCTCCATTCTTGTTCGTCTTGATGACAGTATAGAGGGGAAATATGAATGGAAGATGAACACGACATTACAGAAGGGGAAGATAGACGTGGAAAGTTGTTCCTTTCCCTAGCTGGCTTTCTACATGAATTTTTCCATGATGCAGGTCGATAATTTTTTTTGTAATCGCAAGCCCTAAACCACTGCTGCCTTCTTTGCGGTTCCGCGATTTATCGGCGCGGTAAAAGCGGTTAAAAATATAGGGCAGATCCTGTTCGGAAATGCCAATCCCTGTATCTTTGATCTCGATGTGGCATTCTTTATGATCAGTTTGGGTAAGCAGAAGGGAAATCGATCCGCCATGTGGCGTGAATTTAATGCTGTTAGTAATGAGATTGATCCACACCTGCTGAAGCAATTTTTGGTCTGCAAAAATGAAAGTGGAAGAGAGCTTCATATCAATCGCCAGCTCTTTTTCCCGCCAGCTCCATTCGGTCATAAACAAGACTTGTTTAAGCTGAGCGGCCACATCAAATGTGCTTTTTTCGATAATATCCTCTTCTTTATCGAGCGAAGCAAGCATTAATAGCTGCTTACTTAGCAGTGACATCCGCCTGCTTTCGTCCTCAATAATCGATAAGTAATGGCTTCGTTGGCTTGCCGATAACGTGTCGGATTGCAACGTTTGGGCAAATCCCTGGATAGAAGCAAGGGGAGATTGAATTTCATGAGACACATTCGACACGAATTCTTGCCGCATCTCTTCCAGCTGTTCCAAGCTTTTGGCCATCTTAGAGAAGTGATTCGCCAGGTGCCCGATTTCATCCCGCCGATTTACATGCAGTTCAATATTGTACTTTCCTTGTGCCAGTTTTTTAGTCGCTTCTGTCAGTTTGGTAATGGGGTGGACAATATAACGGGTACTAATGATCACAAAACAAATACTTAGCAGTGTAGTGAGCGCCATAAGAAGAGCAAAAAAGACCCGCATTTCTCCAAACTGCAGTTCGATATTAGGGCGGATGAAAAGCGCATGAGGAGTTCCATCAATCATGATGGGCACACCAATTGTATTCGAGAGTACGTTATCAAAAAATCCGGTTATGAAGGCTGTCGAAGGGAACTGGGAAATCCCATGATAAATATGACCATGTAAAACATTTTGGATCACTGTAGGGTCCAGTTCTTTTTTGCGAAAGGCTCCACCATAAAACGATTGATCGCCTTGTTGATTCACCAAAAAAATCTGATAGCCCAGGTTTCCTGTGTTTTGTAAATAATCATGTAAATTACTACGAGGATTATTTTCATAAAAAGCGACGATATCTTGTGCCATATGCGTTATTTTTTCATCGTTGTACGGCTTCAACTTGTATTGATAGTAAACATTTGTGAAAACAAACCCCAGTAAACTACTGATTAGCATCACGAACAGGGTCGTAACAACGATTCGTAAATAAAGAGTCTTCACTTCTTGGCGACCTCCAGTTTATAGCCAACACCGCGCACCGTTTTAATGCTAAAATCGTTCGTGCGCTCAGCAAAGCGGTCACGCAATCGCTTAATATGAACATCCACCGTTCGATCATCCCCGGCAAAATCTGCTCCCCAAATTAATTGAATCAGTTCTTCCCGTGCAAATGTCCGGTCGGGATAGCTGGCGAGTTGTGATAACAGTTCAAATTCTTTCATGGGCAGCATGAGAAGTTGCCCATTACAATCAACCTCATAACTGCTCCGATCAATGATTGTGTCATGCAACTTAATTTTTTCGGCATTTATCATGTGATAACGTCGAAGCAGTGCTTTCATGCGAAATAATAATTCTTGCGGTTCAAATGGCTTTGTGACATAATCATCCGTTCCGACTGCAAACCCTTTTTCTTTATCAACTAATTGATCTTTTGCGGTTAATAAAATAACCGGAATATCGTAATCTTCCCGAATTTCTTGACAGAGTTGAAACCCATCTTTGTTTGGCATCATCACATCGACAATCGCTAAATGAATGGGATGCTCTGCAAGCAATACAGAAGCTTCTTCGCCATCCGTTGCTTGAAAGACGGTATAGCCTGCGAATTGCAGGTGATAGGTCACGAGTTCACGAATGTGAGGGTCATCATCAGCAATTAAAATATGAATCATCGTCACGTACAGCTCCTTATAAGTTACAAGATAAGTAGGATTGCTTTCATTTGGAGTATACATACAAATACGAAAATATGCATCGTTTAAATCGGCTGGCTAGGCATAGTATACACAGTTCATATCCGGTTCACATGCTGTCATCTAAAAGCCTAACGAGACAACGGCGAGCCCGCTCTTTTTTTGCCCGCTTTTTCAAGTACACAGAAGAAATGGATGAGGAGGTATTTTATAGTAACAAAATACTGCGTATAAAACAATTCACAAATAAACAGTTATATGTAAAATAGAACAGGAACATATTACACAATATACAGAATGCACAGGGGACTGAACGTATGAAAAAATGGATCTGTTCACTTTTGACTATATGCTTTTTAGGAACGGGGACGGCGTCTGCTAGCCCGCTTACAGTAAAACCTCAACCACTACCGGCGCTGCAAAGTGAAGCGGCTGTGCTGATGGACGCACGATCCGGTGATGTTTTGTATGAGAAAAACGGAGAGAAAATAATGTTTCCAGCCAGTATCACCAAAATTGTTACAAGTGCGCTGGCGATTGAACAAGGGAAGCTGTCGGATGTCGTGACGGTATCAAAAGATGCACATGATGTCACGGGGACACGTGTATATCTAGCAGTCGGTGAACAAAAGCCGTTAGAAGACCTTGTGTATGCAGCGATGCTAAATTCCGGAAATGATGCGGCTGTTGCCATCGCTGAACATATGGCTGGCAGTAGTGAAGCGTTTAGTAGTCGCATGAACGCATTTGCTAAAGCGGCGGGGGCGACACACACGAACTTTGTGAATCCAGATGGTCTGCCAGACCCGAAGCATGTAACGACAGCGCTTGATATGGCACGCATTATGCGTGTAGCGATGCAAAACCCGACGTTTCGTACGATTGCTTCTACACAGGAGCGAAAATGGGACGGAGCAGAGTGGAAATCGAATCTAGTGAACCATTCTCGCCAGTTCTTACAAAGCTATCCCGGAGCTATTGGGGCTAAGAATGGATTCACACAGCAGGCGGGATTTACGTTTGTCGCGGCAGCAGAGCGGAATGGACAAGAGTTGATTGCGGTTCTATTGAAAGCACCCACACGTAATGAGATTACGAAGGAAGCAGAGCAGCTTCTTACGTACGGATTTACTAATTTCCGTACGGTACAGGTAGCGCGAACTAGTCAGCATTTTACGTATAAAGGAGAAACACTCGTGGCGCGCCGGGATGTGTATACATCGATTCCGGCAAATGATAAATATACAGTGGATACAGATGAAGGGCGTAGTCTGCTTGTTCGATCTACGTCTGGAGCACAGCATCTATATGCTGATACGCTGGATGCACAGCCAGACGACCGTATAGCTGCTCCAGCGTCACAAAGTTTACGTAATGGGTTTATATCTAGAAAAGGTGTAATAGCGGCGGGAATGATCGCATTGGTTGTAGCGGGTGGAATCATGATCTACCGCCGACGTGTAAATCAATAGAAAGAGATCGGAATGCACAAGACGGCGAACAGACGGTATGTGAACTGCAAGCGGCCGGTTGGGAGTGTGATACAAACGGTAGGAGATAGCACATAAAAACGCAGGGAAAGTACTTTTAAAATGACTTTCCCTGCGTTTTATTTATCAATCTTACTGGATATCCGGCACCAGGTTACGGTTTAAATACTGTTCAAGTGTCTCGGCTACGGCAAAAGCAGTGTGGGCCGGAACCTTATTTGCGAAGGAATGTTCACACTTCTCGCGGTATGCCATTGCTTCCGGGTAATCACGCATATGACGGGCGATTACATCTTCCGCATAACCGCGTTTACGCTGGCGGGTGCGAATGGTATCTTCATCGGTATGGATGCAAATCCGAATCAAATTGGAACCGTATACATTTTTGAGCAAATCAGCACCCCGATGATTTAAGATTAAATAAATCGATCCGTTTTGCTGGAGATAGTGTTCAATGTCACGCTCCCTAATTCCGTGTTGAACGTTGTCAAGACGGAGTGTCTCAATGAATTCATTATTCTCCTGCATATGCTGGAACTCATTTTCCGAGATAAAGTGATAATCCTGTCCGTCTACCTCAGCTGAACGACGCGGTCGGGTCGTATATGGAATTACACGCTGCAGTCCAAGTGCCTCACCTACCATATCTGCAATCGTCTTTCGCCCTGCACCATACGGTCCTGTAAACACAAAAATGCGGTTATAATCTTGTAACTGATACATCGTACCCCTCCTTACGTCGATATACCTTTTTGAAAGGTGTTATATTTATAATATTGAAAATATTCTAATCTTGGAATAGGGCAATAGCAACATTTTTAGACAAAAAAAATATGCCGGAGGATGATCCGGCACCAAATGAAGTGAATATCCAGTGAATAACCAAGTTGTTGCAGTTGCAAGAATTAGTATAGGCTTTTTTGTACCAAATAACCTACAAAATTCGACAAAACAGAAGAAGAGCCGATAAAACAGAGAATAGCAAGATTAGGAAGAGAGAGGGACTGTTTTTTTCAAAGCAAGGTATTAAAATACTGCGTATCAATATATAATAAAAAATAACAAAAGGAGGTCACAAACACATGGAGTTCCGCTTCAGTTACCATACAGATTATGAAACCTATCTCATGGAACAAAACCGTGCTGACTTGACGATTGCTTCTTACATGATGGAGATGACGATTTTCTTTGCCTGGTTAGCACGTGTCCATCCCCATCTTGAATTGCATCAGATCAGCTACAAGATCGTAACCGCGTTCATTGATGAAGAATTGCAAGAAGGACGGCAAGTTTCAACCGTGAATAAAAAAATTTCGGCATTGAAATCGTATTTTCATTTCTTATGGCTAAAAGGCTATATCGGTCTTGATCCATGTGCCAAACTTAAACGTAGGCCAGACCTAAAAGAAGAGCAAGCCTTTGCCTTTACGGATGAAGAAATCGACGTACTGTTTCAAACGATTGAATACGATGCCGTAGCGAGACATAAAGAAGAGGCGTATTTGCGCAATATGGCGCTTGTAACGTTGTTCGTCTGGGGAGGACTGCGCATTCAGGAAGCAGCCAATCTCTTATGGCGTGAAATCGTCTGGGAGGGTGAAAGTGCGATTATTGGCATTTCACTTGGAAATATGCGCCGCATCATCATGACACCACAAGAATCCCGATTTTTGCGGCAGTATACCGAACACCCTGGCGTACACGATTCTCCGTTCGTTTTCACATCGCGTCAGGGCGAAAAAATTAGTCCGCGCAGTATTCAATTTATTTTGAATTCGCTTGGAACAAAAGCAGGGCTTCATGTTCATGCTCAGAAACTGCGCAATACGTATGTGATCCGCAAGCTACTCGCCGGATATTCACGTGACGATGTCGCGGATATGCTCGGGATTGAGCAGTTAATTCTACCTGATGCTGTATGGGATGAAGTACAGGAAATGCGCCGCTGATGGTTGTAAATGGGAGGGAATGGGTATAACTAACCGTATATCCAGTGAAGGAGAGCGATTCAGTTGTCTCATATTACAGCCGTAGGAACGGCCTTACCTCCATACATCCTGCAGCAGAATGACGTACGTGATTTTGCACGTCGCTTGTTCGCTGACTCTTTCCGTGATATCGACCGTTTTATGCCCGTATTTTCGAACGGGCAGGTGGAAACTCGTCATTTTTGCGTACCGCTTGACTGGTTTGGAACAGTGCATACATTTGCCGAGAAAAACGCATTGTTTCAAGAGTGGGCCGTACGCCTTGGAGCAGACGCCGCACGGAATTGTCTTACACACGCAGGTATAACTCCAACAGATATCGATCACATTTTTTTCGTGTCTACTACCGGTATTGCCACGCCTAGTATCGATGCGCGGATTATAAATGAACTAGGAATGAACATACACACGAAGCGAACGCCGATCTTCGGGCTCGGCTGCGCAGGGGGAGCGGTAGGATTATCGCGTGCTCAGGAATACGTCCGGACGTTTCCGAAAGAGCGGGTACTGCTTGTAGCCGTAGAATGCTGTGGACTTACATTCCAGCAGCAGGATCGCTCTAAAAGTAATCTAGTTGCCACCTCTTTATTCGCAGACGGAGCAGCGGCTGTGCTCATCGAAGGGGATCACGTCTGTCATTCGCGAGGACTTGAAGTGCTCGATACGATGAGCACGCTTTGGCCGAATACGCACGATGTGATGGGCTGGGATATAAACGAGCATGGCTTACAAGTCATTTTTTCTCGTGATATTCCGACACTTGTTCATACATTGGTACAGCCAAACGTCGATGAGTTTCTGCAAAAGCACAGCATGAGCAGCTCTGACCTGAAGCATTTTATCGCGCACCCCGGCGGAATCAAGGTCATTCAAGCATATGCAGATATACTGGGGCAGCCGCTTGCAAACTTCAACCATGCCCTTGACGTACTGCGCTGCTATGGCAATATGTCATCTGTAACTGTTCTGTTCGTGTTAGAGAAGTTTCTTGCGCAAGGAATCGCACCAGACGAATATGGACTGATCAGCGCTCTCGGGCCTGGATTCAGTTCAGAATTATTGCTTGTCAGAGGGGCTGGAATGAGATGATTTTTTTCTACACCGTATTCGTTTCTCTCATAATTCAGCGACTAGTCGAACTTTGGATCGCTCGCCGCAATCAACAGTGGATGATGGCACATGGCGGCATTGAGATCGGTGCGGAGCATTACCCATTGCTAGTCCTGATGCATATCAGCTTTTTTGCCGGGCTGTGGACCGAAGTCGCGCTCCGAGGGTATGCTATATCTTTTGCCTGGCCAATTTTGTTGGCTGCTCTTATCATCGTACAGGGAATTCGCTATTGGGCGATCACCTCACTCGGACGTTTCTGGAATACACGGATCATCATTATACCTGGGGCTGATGTTGTACGCCGAGGTCCGTATCAGTTCTTGCGTCACCCTAATTACACGGTCGTTATCCTTGAGCTAGCTCTCATTCCACTCTTATTTGATGCATATATCACATGCGTGGCGTTTTCGATCCTAAATGCCTTGATGCTTTCTTATCGTATTCGCGTTGAAGAAGAAGGCTTAGCTTCTTATACTGCCTATACAACCGTTATGCAAAATCGTCTGCGCTTCTTGCCCAAAAAGCCAGAGTGAAAATACGAAAGGTTGTCAGAATTCGCAAAAAGGTTTAATGTAGTAAGTACTATCCTACAAAAAGAAACAAGGTGGCTAGAGAGACATGAACTATACTTTTGCACAACGATGCGGCAGCTTCCAACCGTCTGCTGTACGAGACATCCTTAAAGTCATCAGCCAGGGAAATGTTATCTCATTCGCAGGCGGACTGCCGGATGACAACTTATTTCCACTTGATGCTGTACGAGACGCCTATGAACGCGTATTCGCGAGCGGAAAACATACGTTACAGTATGGATTAACGCAGGGATATGGCCCACTACGCGAAAAAATTGCTGAACGCATGACTCGCAAAAATGTACATATGAGCGCTGATCAGATTTTGCTGACGACGGGTTCGCAGCAAGTTATTGATCTTTTTTCTCGAATTATGCTGGATCCAGGTGATACGGTACTCGTCGAAAATCCAACCTATCTGGCAGCTTTGCAAGTTTTCCAATCATACCAGGGCAAAGGCATTGGAGTTGATTCAGATGCAGACGGCATGCTGCCGGATGATCTTGAAGAAAAACTAAAAACGTACAAGCCAAAATTCATCTATGTCGTTCCGACATTCTCAAATCCGGCTGGTAAAGCATGGTCGCTTGAACGTCGCAAAGAAGTACTGCGCCTCGCAAAAAAATACAATGTTGTCATTTTAGAAGATGATCCGTATGGTGAAATTCAATTTAACGAGAACGAGACGTATGCTCCGATCGCATCGCTCGATAATGGAGAAACTGTGCTGTACACAAGTACGTTCTCTAAAACGGTTGTTCCGGCGCTTCGCACAGGCTGGGTAATGGGACCAAAACCGCTTATCCAAATGATGAACCAGACGAAAGAAGCAGCCGATCTGCATTCAAGTTCGCTTGACCAGCAGGCGCTGTATCAGCTGATGGCTCACTTCGATCTGGATGCACACATTGCAAACTTGCGCACGGTATACAAAGAACGAATGAACGTGATGCTTGACCTCCTTGAGAAAACAAACCTGCCAGGACTGAAATACGTAGCACCGCGGGGCGGGATGTTCTTCTGGGTAGAGCTGCATGAGCAGATCAATACAACAGCACTGTTCAGCAAAGCAGTAGAAAACGGCGTCGCGTACGTACCAGGCGCACCATTTTATGTCGGGGAACCGAAGTATAATGCGTTCCGTCTAAACTATACGTATTCCGTACCAGAGAAAATTAACGAAGGTATGAGCAAGCTCGTACACGTATTAGAAGAAGCGTATAAACCGATCAATCAATAACGTAAGCAAAGAGAGCCTGCAATGGCTCTCTTTTTGTTGTACAATATAAAACGAAATTCATACAGAAGAGGAACGCGAAAAATGATTCAAGGTGTGATTCTCGCCGGAGGAAAAAGCTCACGCATGGGTGGTCAACCAAAAGAACTACTGTCCGTAAAGGGTGAACCGCTGATTGTTCGTACCTGTCGGCTACTTCAACAAACCGTACAATCCTGTCTCGTTATTAGCAATCATGCAGAACGTCTCACCATGCTGCCTCCCTCTATTTCCATTTACCCCGATGACATCAAAGAGCAGGGCCCACTTGGAGGAATGGCAACCGCGATGCGTGTCAGCGCACACGATCTTCTACTAGTAGTCGGCTGTGATATGCCTGAGCTCAATGAAGACATTCTCTATAAGCTAACGATGTACGCACCGCAACTAAAAAGTGGACAACTAGATGCAGTTGTGCCCGAGCAGGCTGACGGACGATTACAGCCACTCTGTGCCTTATACCATCGACGCATACGTCCTGTGATTCTTGACCAGCTGTCAACAGAAAACAAACGTATGCGAACGATGCTTGACACGATCAACGTGGCATATCTTCCTGTACAGCAGGATTCCACCAAGGTATTCTATAATCTCAATACACCAGCTGATTATGAGACACTTAGAAAGGAAGAGACAAAATGAGATTTCACCGTGATCCCATCACTGTGGCAGAAGCCCAGCAGCGCATTCTGGCACATATAACACCAGGAGATATTGAAAAAATCTCCCTGTTCGAAGGCGAAGGACGCCGTCTAGCAGAAGCGGTTATCGCGACCAGCGATGTGCCTCATTTTAGTAAATCACCGTATGACGGATTTGCCGTACGCTCCGCTGACACGATCGGAGCAAGCATACATAACCCAATCGAACTTGAAGTCATCGGCGCCATCGCGTGTGGAGATGCCCCTGACTTTTGTGTGGAAGCCGGCCAGGCCGCACGCATTATGACTGGAGCTGCCATCCCACAAGGGGCAGATTGTGTCATTATGTTCGAGATGACAAGTGAGAACGAAGCGCGTGTCGACCGAATTGTCGGGATCAAAAAAGAAATGAAGCCAGGCGAAAACATCATTTTTCAGGGAGAGGAAACAAAAGCAGGCACATGCCTGATCGAAGCCGGTACACGTATTGGACCGGGTGAGATGGCGATTCTTGCGACATTCGGTTACGCGCATGTTCCTGTCTATCGCCTGCCACGCGTCGGCATTCTTGCTACCGGATCAGAGCTTTTGCGTCCGGAAGATGAACTTACATACGGTAAAATTCGGAACAGTAACAGTTATATGACCGCAAGCCAGGTCCGTCAGGCAGGAGGGATTCCGATCCTGTATGGTAATCTGGAAGATGATCCTGATCTTGCGGTCGCCAAAGTGCAGCAGATTTTATCCGAGACAGACTTCCTTATTACATCCGGTGGCGTATCCGTTGGGGATTTTGATGTCATGGTTGACGTATTTACCCGACTTAATGCCGATCTACTATTCAATAAAATCAAAATGCGCCCAGGCAGTGTGACATCTGCGGCCCGGGTTGGCGAGCAGTTTATTTTTGGTCTATCTGGTAATCCGGGTGCCTGCTTCGTAGGATTCGAACTATTCGTTCGTCCAGCATTACAGGCTTTACAAGGTAAACCGCAGGCACTACCAAAAGAGATGCAGGCAAAGCTTGGCATCGATATGAAAAAACCGTCACCGTTTACCCGTTATGTGCGCAGCTTTTGGACAATCGAGCAGGGCGAGACGGTTGTGCGCCCGGTTGGCATGGATAAGTCAGGTGTGGTGACGAACATTACAGATGCGAACTGCCTTATGTGCATTCCAGCAGGTGGGGCGGGGGCAGCAGCGGGTGATCTCGTCACTATTCTGCCTCTTCCGTATCGTGCTGGAGAATAGGAGGAATACATCATGAGAATTCCCCCCATCTTGCAAGTTGTCGGCTACTCGAATAGTGGGAAAACAACCTTGCTATGCAAATTGATTGCTGACCTGTCGAGCCGGGGCATACGTGTTGGCACGATCAAGCATGATGCCCATACATTCGAAGTGGACAAGCCGGGTAAAGATACGTTCCGCCATCGGGAAGCAGGTGCGCATGTTGTCTCGATCACATCCGCTGATAAAACAGCGATCATGATCCAGGAACACCGCTCAATTGAACAGCTGCTTCCGTATTATAGCGAAGTCGACCTGGTGCTGATTGAAGGATATAAATTTGCCACCTATCCTAAATTTGTCGTGTTGCGTGAGTCATCTCACGCAGCACTGCTGGTAGATGTTACGGATATAGAAGCTGTGGTAGTATGGGATAACGTACGTGTTGAACATGATCCCTGCTACGATATTAATGACGTAGCCGGAATCATCTCACACATTATGACCTGGCTCAAACAAAAAGAGGAGGAAGTCCGTTGAGTTTATTTGAAATTATAGAAACACCGATTGCAGTAGAGTCGGTGATGAATAAAGTCGTACATCCGAACTGTGGCGCTATTAACTTGTTCGTCGGAACAGTTCGTGAGCTGACAAAAGGCAAAAAAACGCTGCATCTTGAATACGCCGCCTATAAGGAAATGGCTGAGAAGCAGCTCGCCCGAATCGGGGAGGAGATTAGCGAGCGCTGTCCCGAAGCAATTGTCGCAATCACTCATCGGATTGGCCGCCTTGAGATTAGTGACATCGCGGTTGTGATCGCTGTCGCGACTCCGCACCGTGCCGACTCATATGAATACTCACGGTATGCGATCGAACGCATTAAAGAAATTGTTCCGATTTGGAAGAAAGAACACTGGGAAACCGGCGAAGCATGGATTGGAGATCAGAAGGAAATAACCGCCTATCCGACAGGAAAACCGGAATGTGCGAACGGGGGGGAATAACAATTGATTACCATCAAACTATTTGCCGCAATGGCAGAAGAAGCTGGACTGGAGAATATACAGATTCCTTATCAGGAGGGATTGACAACAGAAGGTGTAAAACAATGGCTTACAGAAACTTACCCTACGCTGGCTGCTAGGGTTCCGGCTGCAATGGTCGCAGTCAATCAAACGTTTGTCTCAACTGAGCGTATGCTGATGGACGAAGATGAAGTTGCTTTCATCCCACCGGTAAGTGGAGGCTGATATCATTTTCTATTTAGAAAAAATATCGCTGTTTGAGGAAGGAGACTCATTTGTTACGTGGATTAATCATAAACATTGCTATTTTTACCTCCATTCTTTTTGTGTTTAGTCACCTATTTAAAAATAATATTCCCTCTTTACGTTCTCCTTTGAACGTAAAGTTACGTGTAGGGATCGGACAGGGACTTTTTGGGACTTCCCTTATGTTTTTTACCATCCCTATTACTTCAACTACTATTGCAGACCTTCGACATCTTTCTATCGTTACAGCTGCCTATTTTGGAGGGCTTCCGGCTGCTTTATTAACAGGAAGTATAATTAGTATATCTCGCATTTTACTGTTCGGAGGAATTACCAAGGCTTCTATCGTTGGGTGTGCGAATTCCCTTATTATGGGCCTGCTATGTGGTATCATAGCTCAAAGCGTACAAAACACCAGAAAAAAATGGATGCTCATGAACGTGATATGTATATTCGTTATTTTTGCATCCTTTGCTATTCTCATTCCGAATCAGCAACTTTTATATACTACTTTCCTATATTACGGATTTTCCTCGATACTAGGAGCTCTTTTTGCAGGGTTTTTACTTCGATATCTTCTACGAACAAACCGCATCGACCAAAAGTTAAAAGAGAGTGAAGAAAGAATCCGTCGTCTCATAGAATTACTTCCAGATGCCCTGATTGTTC
Source organism: Aneurinibacillus uraniidurans (assembly GCF_028471905.1). Classification (NCBI taxonomy): domain Bacteria; kingdom Bacillati; phylum Bacillota; class Bacilli; order Caryophanales; family Paenibacillaceae; genus Aneurinibacillus; species Aneurinibacillus uraniidurans. The sequence goes on from NZ_CP116902.1 coordinate 1,891,642, forward strand.
ATACGAATGGAATAATTGTATACGCTAATAAAGTGGCACAACAATTATTAGCAGGTTCAGAGGCATGTTCAATCATAGACAAAAAAGTTCTCGACTTTGTTCACCCAGATTCGATGGAGACCGTTACACAACGTATAAAAGGGTTACATACTACTGAACATGCATCTGTGGGTCTGATAGAAGAGAAATTAGTCGCACTTGATCAAAAAGTCTTTCATGCTGAAGTTGCTGCTTCCTCTATTTTCCACCAAGGGAGTCCTTCTGTCTTAACGGTATTCCGGGATATATCCGAGCGTAAACTGGCGGAGCAAAAGTTAAAAGAGGCAAACCAGCGGCTAGTATTTCTTTCATCCAAAGATGGTCTTACAGGTATCGCAAATCGACGCATTTTTGATGAGACACTCGAAAGAGAGTGGCGTACATGTCAACGGGAGCAAGTTCCTTTATCTCTTATTATGTTTGATATTGATCATTTCAAACTATACAATGACACATACGGGCACGGTGGAGGAGATGAATGTTTAAAACAAATAGCGGTAGCAGCCGAGAAAATTGTGCAACGTCCCGATGATTTAGTAGCCCGTTATGGAGGAGAAGAATTTGTCATTATTTTACCAAATACTGATGAAACAGGAGCTTTTCTTATAGCAGAACGTGTACGCTCCTGTATTGAATCACTGCAAATTCCCCATGCGAGTTCCCCAGTAAGCTCAGTCGTTACTAGTAGTGTAGGAGCAGCAACATGTACGCCTTCAGCTACTGAAAGTGCGGAGGCTTTATTGAAACGAGCCGATCAAGCTCTATATGCAGCTAAAAATAATGGACGAAATCAGGTTGTCCAAGGCCAAATTCCTTAGAGCAAAGGAATTTGGCCTGTTTCTTTTTCTGCTACTGCCTAATCGAATTCTCATGGTATAATTACCCTATACCGTTAGGAGGAGTCTTGTACATGGACTATTATTTTCAAATATGTGCGACTGAGCACTATCAGGAGAAGTACATTACTTTTTTGCTCCAACATCATAAGAAATTAAATCTCCCTTATCCATTTCCGGTTTTACTCAGTTTTCTGTCCAGTCCAGTTCTGATGCAGGGGGAAGCCATGCTTTGCTTTAATCCTGACTATGAGGTGATCGGGGCACTTAGCTATATATACGGAACCGGCGATCACAATTATCAAGATACTCATATCGTACAAATCCAAGCGGTATTTCTCGTAAACGAGCATCGTAAAACTCGTCTGTTTCTTGAAGGTCTACAATTTCTTACGCAATACATCGCCCAGCTGGATCGAAAAGTAACAGAATTCCGCTTCTGGGCGCCTGCCAAAAGAGATCTTCAGAGATTGTTTGCCAAGCTCGCGGAGCGAACAGCTACGAGGGAAACTGATTTTGGTCTGATTGATGAATATCGTGCACCGTTTTCACAATGGCATACGTATGGCATGCGCTTTCGTCATGAATCGTATTTCTGATCCTAGAGAGGGAACCCGACATGTTGCGTGTAATTAAAAATCTATTTAGCTATATGCGTCCGTACAAACTACTGGCATTTCTCTTTTTCGTTAGCTTGTTTCTCGATCTCGCCTTCATTTCTTTAGCTCCTTTAAGTTTTAAATTTATGGTAGACAATGCGATTGTGCCAAAGGACATCGACCGTTTCTATTTGATTCTCACAGTGCTTTGTGTTGCAGGCTTTATTGGCTGTAGCGCCGGTATTGCAAGTGACTATGCGTTAGCCAAACTGAGTGCACGCGTACAGAAGGACTTACGAACCCGCTTATTTACCCATCTCCAGCATGTAAACATTCGTTTCTTCCAGAAAAGCCACTCCGCTGATCTCGTTTCCTATTTTTCTGTCGACTTGCCGGCCATTGATAGAGCGATGCATGTCATTCTTACAATTGGAATCCAGTCATTGTCCGTCGTTATGATCACAATCGCCGTGTTGTTTTATTTACAATGGAGTATGGCCGTATGCATTCTAGTAGGCGCGGTTGTAATTTTTGTCGGACCTTATATGCTCGGTGGGCGAGCGCAAGCGATCAATGCTGATTATAAAGATCAGTTTTCCTTAATGACTGGCGCTGTGCAGGAAAATAGTAAAGCGCAAAAAGTTATCAAAGGTTTCAATTTACAACAGGCGATGATCGACAAGTTTACTGCAAGATTGCAATCTTTATTTGTAATTCAGTATAAGCAAAATGTGATCAGTGCTAATCTAGAACGCATCCCGATGATTAGTATGCTTCTGATCAACTTTACGATCATTGGGCTTGGTTCCTATTTGGCGCTTTACGGTCATATTACTGTAGGTGCACTCGTTGCTTTTTTTACGATGTATACATCAATGGGGAATTCAGTGTTCAACTTGACGTTCACCATCCCAACGTTTACAGATGCGTCGGTCAGCATGAATCGTATTCAACAGCTGCTAGACGAACAGCTAGAAGCGAATGGTAGCGTGCCACTTCGAGTACTGGAAAATCAGCAGCCCGATATTCACTTCGATCACGTTACGTTCAGCTATAACGAGGAGCAAACGGTGTTAAAGCAAATCGATCTGCACATTCCAAAAGGAACAACAGCAGCTTTCGTTGGTTCTAGCGGTTCCGGCAAAAGCACGATGGTCCAGCTCATTCTCGGTTTCTATGAGCCGAACGAGGGGCAGATCCGAATCAACGGTAGTAGCCTGCAAGATATGGACCGTCGTTCTGTACGAGAGCAAATTGGCATCGTGTTTCAAGACAACTTTCTATTTCGGGGAACGATTCTCGAAAACATTCGCATTAGTAAACCAGAAGCCGGATTGGGTGAAGTGATCGAAGCAGCCAAACGGGCAGAAATTGATGAATTTATCCAAAGCCTACCGAATGGATATCAAACCGAGGTTCTAGATGACGGGAGCAATTTTTCCGGCGGTCAACGCCAAAGGATCGCCATCGCTCGTGCCATACTGCGGAATCCTCCAATTTTGTTGCTAGATGAAGCAACCTCTGCGCTCGACCCGATCTCAGAAGCTTCAATTAACCAGACATTCGCTGAATTATCACGTAATCGGACGGTGGTTACTGTCACGCATCGCCTGTCCTCCATAACCAATGCGGACCAAATCTTCGTGTTCGACCAGGGAAAAGTAGTAGACAGCGGCAGTCACCAACAAATGCTGCAAAATGGAGGATTCTATAAAGAACTCTGGGAAAAGCAGAGCGGACTATTCGTATCGCAGGGCGGGCAAGAAGCAAGTATTGATGCGGAACGCTTGGCGAAGCTTCCTTTCTTCCGCGATATGGATATAGAAGTATTGCAGGAAATCAAGGATCTGTTCAATACGGAAACATTCGTCGCCGGACAAGCGATCATTCATGAAGGAGACATCGGGGAAAAGTTTTATTTGATTGCTCGCGGAAGAGTGGAAGTTACCAAATACTCTCCCGATACAGAAGAGGGGCAGATTCGCCTCGCTGTTCTGGAAGACGGTGATCACTTCGGAGAAATTGCGCTACTGGATAATGTTCCGCGCACCGCTACTGTAATCGCCTTGACATCTTGTACTGTTCTAACCCTGCAACGCAAAGTGCTCTATTATGTCTTGTCTCAATATCCCGAGATTGATTTCCGCATAAGGCAGACAGTAAAAGAACGAAAAAGTTAGGGGGAGTTTTGAAACCGATGGGAATCCATTACCGTGTTTGTAAAAATGACGAAGATTTTATCGAGTATGCTCTTTTTTTTATCCATCACCGAAAAGATTTCAGCCGTTTATTCTCCCTGTCCGACGCATTGATGCATGTGCTAGAAACAATCGGCACCTCTCATATTATTCTTGTGCTCGATCAAATGGACAACACAATTGCCTGGATGAACTACCGCTATGTAACACATGAGTATGAGTCGCACTCAGAAGGAGAGGTCGCTTTCGTCGATTCGGTCATTATGAAAGAATCACAGCGTAGCAGTCGCCTGTTTGTTAACGGCTTTCGTCATTTGGTGAATTATATAGACCAGGAAAATCATCATGTTCGAACGTTTCAATTTCATGCCCTGGCGGACAATGTCTATTTGACCCGACTCTATTCCAAATTCGCTGATATTATCGGGCAGCGAGAGGGATATCATGGGACGGAGAACATCTTTTCCGCTGACTTTTCCCGTCTGCTGCAATATTTAAATCGGACACAAAAGTAGGCTTGACGCATTATTTTCCAATTGATATTCTGGGAATGTAGGAATAAATTATCGATCTAGAGAGGAGGAATTGAAATGTTTCCAATAAGATCACCCTTTAATGGAAAAGGTGTAGGCGGAAAAGGACCTTTCTCCATCAAAAAAACCCCTTCGCATACATTCGCACAATTACTCAAGAACAATGAGCAATTGAGAGTTTCCACCGCGAAATAAATCATTTCCCACATGAAAAAGACCTGCCTCTATGGTCACTGAGGCAGGTCTTTTTGTTATGCGCTACTTATGGCAAGCGCTTATTCAAAATGATCGGTCCAAACGGTAGTATCCCGGCAACAATTGCGCCAAGCGCACGTCCGATTGACCAATTTTGTGATGCTTTTACATTAAGCACGGCAAGAATGTAGAGCATAAACAATACGCCGTGAATCATTCCGATTATGGCCACACCCTGCGGGATATTCATCACGTATTTCAGTGGCATGGCTACGAAAAGTAAAAGCAAGAACGAAATCCCTTCGATAAGCCCAATCGTGCGCAAACGGGCAATGGGATCATTCATCACGATAAATCAGCTCCTTTTGGTTATACACTATGTTTCTTCCCCGATTATAAACTGAAATGAGCATGAATAACATAAAAACATGTACTGTTCATAATACCGACACTTTATATCATGTAAAAAAACAGGGGATAAATCTAACGAAATAAAAAACCGAGAGAGCTAACCTGCCCATCTCGGTTTTATAACAACTAATCGTTATCAGTCTCTACAAAATCTTTAAGAGCAGACAGCTTTTCATCCCAATAGTGTTCAAAAAAAGAAAGCCATTGTTTTAGTTCGACAAGAGGTTCTGGCTGAAGCCTATACCGGGTTTCCCGTCCGACCTTCTGACTGCTGACAAGACCCGCATCAGAAAGAACATGCAGATGCTTGTTGACAGCAGTACGAGTTATGGGGAAGTATTCTGTAATTGCAGTAATCGGCATTTCCTTGTCAGCGAGCAATTTTAACAGCTTTCTACGAGTGGGGTCAGCGATTGCTTGAAATACATCGTGCTTGGACGGAGATACAAGCAATTTAAGCCCCAATATATGCGGGAAGTTTCTCTGTTACGATTTTTCCCCATCCGCCGTCCATAATGCCACGAACGATCGAGTGAGGTTGTCCAAACTCTGTGATTTTTTCCGCATCCCAGCCAGAATGGATCAGTGTAAACTCTGTTTTTCCATCTTCTAACTTTTTTAATTCAAAAACAAGATGCCAATCCTTACCCCAATCAAAACCGACACGGTTCGGAGGGTCAAGCTCAGTTACTTTACATGGTGAATCACCGAATTGACCTGTTTGGAGTATGAAGTCATGTCCTAAAATAGGTTCAAAAGTATTTGGCATCCACCATGCCGAAATCCCTTCTGATGTTGCAACTGCTTTCCAAACTTTTTCAATCGGAGCATTAAGTACAATCGTTTTGTGGATTTCTGGTAATGTTTCCTGTGTTTGCATAACTGTGCCTCCAAAATTAAATATAACACCAAAATGTGTCGCAAATAATTGTAACACCTTTTGGTGTTATATCAAATGTTTTTTCCTATTTGATTATTTCCTTAAGTCTTGTTTACAATTCACGGTAGTTTGTTTAGGCGTTATAACTTGATGGCGATGTATCAGGATTCCAATTAGTAAAAAATATTTTTCAGTACCTTGCAATAAACAGTACTGAGTAGTATATTATATTTACTAGTACATGACACTGATTGGTACCATACAATAAACAGTAGTCATAATGAAGAAAGGTGAGTCAATCTTGAATGTACAATTTAAAAAAGGAGTCTTAGAACTATGTGTGCTTGTGTTATTGGATAAGCAAGACCGATATGGATACGAGTTGGTGCAGAGAATTTCGGATCAAATCGAAATATCCGAAGGTTCGGTATATCCACTGTTACGGCGCTTAACAAAAGAAGAATACTTCACAACATACTTACAAGAGTCGTCTGAGGGCCCATCTCGTAAATATTATCAATTAACCGACAAAGGAAGAAAATATCTTCACGAGCTTATTGAAGAGTGGAACGAATTCTCTAGCGGTGTAAATCAATTAATAAAAGAAGGGATGAACAATGAATAAAGTACAGTTTTTAAACCAATTAGACTCATCATTAAAAAGACTTTCGCCAAATGAACGTAAGGACATTCTACAAGATTATGAAGAGCATTTCGCAGTGGGTTTAGAAGCAGGAAAAACAGAAGAAGAAATTGCTGCATCACTTGGTTTACCAAATCAAATTGCAAAAGAACTGCTTGCTTTGTATCATCTTGAAAAAGTGGAGACAGCGGCGACTACAGGGAACATTATGCGTGCAGCCTGGGCCACCATCGGATTAAGCTTTTTCAACTTGGTGATTGTCTTCGGGCCATTTATTGCACTAGTTGGAGTGATCTTTGCTGGCTGGACAGCAGGTATGGCGTTTGTTGCCTCCCCACTTCTCGTTCTCGTTAACACAGTAATAAATCCGGGAACATTCGAACTTGCTGACTTATTCTTATCAATGGCGCTTTGTGGAATTGGATTATTTATTGCCATTGGTATGTTCTTTACGACAAAAACAGTTATACATTTATTTGTACGTTATCTAAAATTCAATGCATCACTTGTGAAAGGCGGATTAAAACATGAGTAGTATAAAAAAAATATCTATGATTGCACTGGTACTTTTACTAGTTGGTGCAGCAGGAAGCCTTTTAACATTTCGCTCAGCAAATAAAGAAGTGTCTGTTTCAGAAGAAAAAGTTATCGACAATAAAAATATTACAGCAATCCAATTAGAAACCGGCAATGTACATGTAGAAGTCGCCCCTACAAAAGATACCGTAACAAAGATACAATTATCAGGAAAAGGAACAACTGAAACAAAACAAATCTTCACAGCAAATGTTGAAGGAACAACACTCTTCATCAAACTTAAAGAACAACAGTTGAAAATTTTTAATTTCTTTCCTCGCTCCGAATCCTTAACATTAAAAGTATCTTTACCTGAAAAGCAATACGCATCTATGCAAATTGATAATAATAACGGGGTTGTACAAATACAACAGCTCAACATAAAAGATGTAAAAGCTACAACAGACAACGGAAGTATTGAATTGAAAAATATTCCTTCCACTACAGTTAATGTAGAATCAGATAACGGAAAACTCTCACTTGATCATGTAGATGGAACCATTAACGGAAAAACAAACAATGGAAAGATTTCCGTGGTAACCAAACAATTGGATCGCCCCATGCAATTAACTTCTGATAACGGGAATATCATAATCCGCACAGAAGAAGAGCCTACAAATGTAACATTTAATGTACGTGTAGACAATGGCCACATCAATATCCTCGACAAGTACACGGGTAATGCTGTGATCGGTAAAGGAGATAACTTGATCAAATTAGCAACAGATAATGGGGAAATTACTGTAACAAAATAATCATGAATCGAAGGGAAACAGGCACAGCAACCTACTCATTTGTGGGTTGCTGTTTTCCTGTACGTTACAGTAATCCAATAAAAAGATAAATGGCAGTTCCCCAGATAAACAGGGCAGAGCATTTATTGAATATGTTCATCAACCCCCCTGTACCATCTAGCTTCTTCATGACTGTACCCGCAAGCGTTAATCCAAAGAACCAAATCCAGGATACTGCAATACATGCGATTGTAAAAAACACTTGTTTCGTTCCGACATACTTTAATGCACTTGTCCCAATAACACCAACTGTATCTAAGATGGCATGAGGATTTAATAAAGAAACGGATAAAGCGAAGAGGATTTGTTGACGGATTGGTAATGCTTGATTCGGTTCATTCGTTGTTGGTTCAGACCTCCAAATAACGTACCCCATGTAAAGTAAAAACAAAATTCCAGCAATCATAAGGCCAAGTCGTAACCAGTGGAATTGTAAAACAACAACAGATAACCCAAAGACAGCTAATAGGATTAAAAAGGTATCACACAGTGCAGCAGTAATCGTCGCCGGAAGCGCCCGAAGTAGCTTTGGCTGTGTGGCTCCTTGTGAAAATACAAATACATTCTGTACCCCTAAAGGTAAAATGAGTCCGAATGCTAAGATGATTCCATGAAAAATGGCTTCCATATAAGTCAACTCCCTTTCAATTGCTATCGTACTTGTGATACAACTAAAAGAAAACAACCAATTGGATGGTTTTTTATCCACCCAATTTAGGAGAGATTAGATGAAGTGGAAACCAAATCGTCAGTCTCATTTGACCGTTCAAGAGCAAATTGTAGATTGGATAAAATCTCAGATTGAACGAGGGGAGTGGACTGTTGGCACAAAGATTCCAACACAGCGCCAACTCGCAGCGCAATTTAATGTGAACCGGAGTACCGTGCAGCTTGCACTTGATGAAGTAAAAGCGGATGGTTTGCTCGAATCAAAAATGGGATCAGGAGTATTTGTGGCTAATAATTCGTGGAATGTACTTTTGAACAGAGCTCAACCGAATTGGCAGCAGCATATTGAATCAAGTATTCATAAACCAAACTACCATACGATTCAGCTCATCAACGAATATGAGCAAATGGATCATATCATCCGGCTTGGAACAGGTGAATTATCACCTGAATTACTCCCAACGAAACAAATTGAACAGTCGTTACAAAAGATTTCGCTTGAAGCAAAGGCAATAGGTTATTCATCACCACAAGGAAGTGAAAAGCTGAGAAGAATTTTATGTACCTATTTAAAAAAACGTGGGATTCAAACAGCGCCTGAGAACATTTTAATTGTTTCAGGTGCACTTCAAGCGCTTCAATTAATTGCAATGGGACTATTAGAAGAAGGATCAATCGTCTTCCAGGAACAACCTTCGTATTTAAATTCTGTGCATCCCTTTCAATCCGCTGGAATGCGGATGATTCCAGTTTTGCGGGATGAACATGTAACAGACAATTTACGGGCACTCAAAAGAAAAAGACAATCTTTATTTTACTGTGTACCAACCTTACACAATCCGACAGGGCATAATTGGTCGATGGAAGAAAAGAAAAGCCTGTACAATACGTGCAAGGAGCTGCAAATCCCAATTATTGAAGATGATGTGTATCACGAACTATTATTTGACTCATCTTCGCCTGCTATAAAGTCGTTTGATACATCAGGGCAGGTGCTTTATATCGGCAGTGTATCCAAAACGCTAAGTCCCGGATTACGAATTGGTTGGGTGGTTGCCCCTTCACCTGTAATTAGGCGATTAGCTGATATTAAAATGCAAACGGACTATGGTTCAAGTGCCTTTTCTCAAGAAATCGTTGCACACTGGATATCATCCGGTTTATACGAAAAGCACCTGATTAAGCTTCGTGAACAATTGAAAAGAAGGGCGACATTTGTAGAAGAAATAGTAGAACAGCAATTTCAAAAAATCGCTACCTGGAAAAAGTCTGAGGGTGGTTTTTATATATGGCTCAGATTTCATGAACCGATTGTAAACAAGGCATTATTTCTAAATTTACTTAATCAAAATGTTTTGATCAACCCAGGTTATATTTATGAATCGGGAGATTTACATCATATTCGTCTTTCCTATGCCTATGCGTCATTAGAAGAATTAAAAAAAGGACTAAACATTTTACTAGAACTAATCCGGAACTAATTCTATAATATCCGTGTTTTGTTGGCAGGCTTCCTTCTTATAGTGATTCCATAAAGGGAAGTATAGCGCTTATAACTGACTCTTTGTTTTGCATATGTAAAGCATGACCTACATTGTTAATTTTAATGTGGGTTGCTTTAGGTAAGAGATGCAATGCTTGTTTAGCATCTTCATCTCTTATTAAACCTCCAAATGTAGGATCGCCTTGAAGAAGTAAAACAGGGCATTGAATTTTAGGGAGCAATTCGTCTATTTTATATTCGGCATAAGTTTCGTCAAAGCGTCCAAGAACGGCTGTAAGTACCTCCGGATCATTTTGGCTTAGACTTGTTGCGATAAAATGAAATAAAGGATGATCTTCTCCCAATACTTTGAAAGCAGGGACCATGTCTTTTTGACCTGGAATTGAGAGAAAAAACTTTTGTTTTAGTTCCGAAAGGATATATTCGGTTGATTTAGTTTTTGCCAGGTCTCTCTGTAACATCAGCATTTCTCGATTGCCGTCTTTAGTACCTTCTTTCAGAACTTCTAATGAAATGGGGGAATCTCCAATGATCAATGCTTTCACAAGAGCTGGATGATGTGCTGCAGCTAAAATGCTAATCATTCCTCCAAGAGAATGACCAAATACAATTGTAGGTTCTTTAATACAGCCTTCGATGAAAGCAGATATATCTGGAACATAGTCGTCTATTTTATAATTTGAATGAACGTTATCTGATTTACCATGACCTCGTAAGTCTACTGCGTATAAATGCCAATTTTCCTCAAGCTCAGGAATTATGGATTGAAATGACTGCCACCTTGAAGTGGCTGCATGAAGCAATAGTAGGGGTGGGCTGGCTGGATTACCACCTTCTGCATAATTTAGCTTAACAAATCCCGTATTAAAAACTTTTTCAATCATTAGCGGCCTCCTTTTTTATTTCTTATCTTTTATTTTGTAAAATTGTACAATTGACTATGATTTTTGAAAAGAATATTTTATTCAATCGTTCATTCTAAAAAAATAATTCTCTAGTTTACGATGTAGTTATTTACATATAATGATAATTTTGTTACTTTATTTATAGACCGAACGTTCAGTTTATAGAATTACAATGAGGCCTCTGTATCTGTAAAGGGGAAAATGTATATGCTTTTTATCATGCTGCTTGCTTTTTTGCTTGTATATGACCCTATATTCGGAAAAATGATGTTTGAACGTTTTGTACGAAAGCTGATACGCAATCAAACAACACGAGTGAGCTACTATTATGAAACAATAGCTGTTTTGTGGGGGGCTGTCTTGCTTTTATTTTTGGCAGTGTGGCAATACAAGGTGCCTTTGACTGAGCTTGGCCTACAAAAGGTACCTACTTTCAATCTTTTAGATGGAAATCCGCTGAATGCATGGATTTCTGCTATTGTGCTTGGCTTGATACTTTTGTATGGGATTGTTTTTGTTGTAAATACCTTATTATTTGTATGGAAACCTCACTATTTCGAAAAAATTCAAAAGGAAATCGAAGAAGAAGGGTATACCACTTACTTACTTCCTACCAGTACAAAAGAAAAGTGCGTATGGGTTTTCGTTTCGATCACAGCAGGCGTATGTGAGGAATTGCTCTACCGTTCATTCTTGATGTATTATCTACCGTCACTACTAGACACCCAATCCGTATGGATATCTCTTATTCTCTCTTCTCTTATTTTCGGATTAGCCCATACGTATCAAGGCGTAAAAGGAGCAATGAAGGCTACGACATTAGGCATGTATTTTTGCTTGCTTTACCTCGTTACAGACTCTATCATTCCAGGTATGATTCTACATACACTGATTGACCTGGCCGGGGTTTTCATGATGAAATCAAGGAAAGAAAAATCGTAAGGAAGGTATTACAGATGGAAAAGCGAAAACGGGATAAAAACGAAACGAAAAAAAGAATTGCAGAAAAAGCAAAGGAACTCTTCTCGCAGAAAGGATATGCGGCGACTTCCATTGAGGATATTATTGCTGCTGCCGAGAGTAGCAAAGGGAACGTATATTATCATTTTAAAAGCAAAGAAAATTTATTTTTATACTTGCTCGAAGCTGGGATCGAAGAGTGGATTGATCAATGGAAGAAAAAAGAAAGCCAATATCACACAGCATCAGATAAGTTGTATGGGATCGCTTTGCATGTAGCGGAAGATTTTCAGAATCCGCTCATTAAAGCGGCGGAAGAGTTCAGCGGAAGTCAGACGGCTGATCCGGAAGTATTAAGTCGTGTGCTGGAGATTACACGTATCCCGCGTCGCCTGTACCATGAAGTGCTAGCAGAAGGAATAGCCTCCGGTGAATTTGCTTCTCGTGATGTAACGGAGTTAGCGTTTATTTTTTCTGGACTGCTGGGAGGGCTCGGTGCAGCATACTATGAAGTGGGAATAGACGAATTGAAACGTTTGTACAAAGAAGCGATAACTGTGTTTCTACATGGAATCAGCCTAGAAAAGTAAGACTAATTTTTTTTAGTTACTTAACAGACCGACCGTTCAGTTTATATATTTAGAAAGGATGGGGCGTACATGCTTAAGACTGAAGTACAGATGTGGTACTATGCTTTATTCGCATGGCGGGAGCGGAAAGAAACAAGAGGAGAAAACCAAACATTTTCATTTCATAAAAATAGTGTGTATTGGGGTCTATTCTTAATGTTTCTACACGAACAAATCTTAGAAGGGGCTGGACTTCACTTCGTTCTGCACCGTACTAGCCCGTTTTGGGCCTGGATCGTCACTGCCTTGCATGTGTATACCGTAATCTGGCTAATCGGAGATTATAAAGCGATTCGTCATTCACGGTTTTGTCTTATAGACGAAAAACTGGAACTGCGTGTGGGGTTCCGTAAATCGGTAACGGTGGAACTAAGTAATATCGCATATATCGGTTCGGTCAAAACAAGTCTAGAGCAGATGAGTATAGAGACAGATGCTTTCCATGCAGAAGCATGCCCGCGTCTCGCCCCTGATATGGGGTTAGCGGATGAGCCACAGTTTGAGATTGAGCTTCACGAACCTGTTCTGTCCGGTGGATTGTTCGGTAGAAAGCAATTAATTCGCAAGCTATATATACGGGTCGATGAACCTTCTGTTTTCTTGCAATCAATTAAAAAGCACATGTGCTACACGTCATACCGTAAATATACGTAAAAGTGTATGATCACGAACCTCGTTGACATCCAACGAGGTTTTATTTTTTCAAGTAATACATTTATTACTGTTTACTTTACAAGTTGCGTCAACTTTTCAAATAACACCTGCATTTATGTTTTATCAGGCGTTCTAGCTGCATTACAATTTTTGGTTTATAATTTTGGGAATATTGTCTGTATATGGGGGGATCATTATCAAGATAAGGACATCTGCAATTGTCTGTAGCGTAGTAAGTATGATAATTTCAGGAACGTTATTGCAAGGGACTACATCAGACACCTTAGATACTAACCAAAAACACGAATATACAAAGTCAGCAAATATATCAAAAGACAAAAATACTATAAGGAAAAAAGCTAGGAACCTTCAAGAAGCAAAAATGCTACTTCAAACCTTAACCAAGCGCTCGGTTCGTTCATATTCTACGTGGGATTTTGGACGGGAAAAAGATACAAGCTGTATTTCTGTTTTAGTAAAGGAAAAGGATGCTATTAACATTCTACATGCAATCAGAACTCAACTTGATCCGGGCATGATAGCATTCATTGGTACGAAAACAACACAATGGTTTGAAAATAAAGAAAAGGAAACAGAAGTTGAAATTGTCGTGGGTAAAGGAGATGATCCGTTCGATATTCTTCGTATAGCTAGAACAGATGCTATTAATTATGGAATGAAAACAGAAGATTTGATTAAAAAGCTAAGAAACTTGGTAAAAGACAATAAAATTGACATAATAGCTGCCGAAACCGATACAGTCGAATTAGAACTAGTAGACATGCCTTATGATCTCCATGCATTTTGCCAAGAATTATATTCTCTGTGTCCCGACATCGTTGACCAAGGAATAGGCTCTATAGAAGATTTAGAGGCTTCAATGCGTAAAGACAAAAAAATTTATTTATGGTGGGATTAGGGAGTAATAATCCTAAAAAAAGAAAAAGACACCCATAAAGGATGCCAGTGGGAAGTGGTGGTGATAACACATGGCTACATTATAATCCGGTAAGTAGAATAGATAAATGACTTGACCGGATTCTTCATGTAAACGATACGATTACTATATAAAATTAATATTTAGGTGGTGCAGCATAACGTTGTGCTCTTATGCAAGCGAATTACAGAGAAGTGAGGGTAATATGGGGTTGCCTATAATGAGATAGTAGAGTAGGAGGGGAGTAGTTACTCCCTCCTACTCACCATTCAATTTTTAGCATGTTTTATTATCTGTTACCTTTATAGATGACTGTTCTGTTCTTTTTATTGACTTACTTTGCAGCCATTCATAAATAATTGGAATCACCATAAAACTGTTAAGCGTTGATGTAATCATTCCCCCAATCACTACAATTCCAAGTGTTTGAGAAATAACCGTATCTGTGCTGTGTGTGAATGCTAATGGCAAAAGCGTTAAAATAGTTGTTCCAGCCGTCATGAAAATCGGGCGCACCCGGGACAAGCTGCCTTGAATAATGGCGCTCCTCATTTCCATGCCTTCCAATCGATTTCGCTCAATCTTATCAATCATAACGATACCATTGGTAACTACAATTCCAATAAGCATAAGTACACCGACTAAGGCAGCTAAGTTCCATTCTCCACCAAAAAGAATCAAACTTAATACAACCCCACTTACTGCCATTGGAATGCTTAACAAGACCGCCAATGGTGCTTTCCAGCCTTTAAATACAGCACTTGTAATAAGTAGGACCAACAGTACGGAGAAGGCTAATGCAATCGACATATCGACTATCATTTGTTTAACCTGCTCAGAAATCCCACCTAACGAAAACGACACACCTTTCGGTAAGGACGTATGATCAAGCGTCTGTTGTACTTTACTTGATACACCGCTCATATCGTTAGAGGTAATTTGCGCGGTCACAGCCGCATATGGTTGTCCATCACGTTCCTGGATAGAAGAAGGAGTGTGATCCTCTGAAATAACTGCCAGCTGATCCAGGCGGATTTTTTGTCCATTTTTTGCAGTAAAGGTCTCGGAAGCTAGTAAGGACATAAGTTTTGCTGGATCACTTTGCTTTGCAGCTACTTCGCTACCTTTTTCCTGCAACTGTTCAAGATACATATCACCAGGAATGGAGTAAGAGCTGGTCGTAATCGAAAAATCTTTTGGCTGCGTGAAATAACCAGATAGTACACGTGTGATATCATCCAGTTTTACGCCAGCCTGCTTAATTTTGTTTTGGTTCAGTATCACCGTATATTGCGGCGTTCCATTTGTGAGGTCTACTTTCCCATCTACGCTTAGCCCTGAAATATCAGCTAACGCAACCCGAACTTTTTGCGCTGCATCATCCACAGATTTTTGATCCGGGCCTGTAAGCATCACTTTTAATTGTGAATCATCCCCGGAAATGTTTTGGTTCGTAACGGTATATACAGCTTTATTTGAGAGTGACGAAAGGGACGTTTGCAGGCTTGGGATAAAAGAATTTAGCTGATTTTTATCCTTCAGCGCTACAGATAGATTCGCAACATTTGGCTGCTGAATAAATCCGCCACCCTCATCGAACACATCGTCACTTTGCGGTGCAAAGCTTGAGCCAAAGGAAGCCGAAAAGGCAGCCACATTTGGATTTGCTCGCAGAACACTCTCAACCTTTTTAACTTCCGTATCGACTTGAGACAGTGAACTTCCTTTCGGCAATTCAACCTTAACCGCCACCTGACCTGATTTTGCGCTTGGCAAGAAGTTAACAGGCAAGAAAGCAGAATAAATGCCAGCACCGACAAAGAGTACAATCGAAGTAAGAATAACCCACCGCTTGTTCGTAAAGGCGAACTGCAGAACCGGCTTCATTTTTGATTCAACTGTTACGGATTCGGTGTGTATTCCTTTCCATCCCATAAAGAAAAAGGATGGGATCACCAGCATCGCGACAAAGAAAGAAACGACTAATGCTGTTACAACAGACCAGGCAAAGCCGGAAAACGAAGCGCTGACAATGCCACCTACCATCGCGATTGGGACATACACAGCAATCGTGGTAGCGGTGGAAGCAAAAATAGCAGGCAGCATCTCAGATACAGCGGAAGCCGTAGTATGAAGCAAAGAGGCTCCCTTTGATTCCTGTATTCTTCGGTAAATGTTATCTAAAATGACAATCGAATCGTCCACAATGCGGCCCATGGCAACAATCAGACCGGACACAGTTAAAATGTTAAGGGTAATGCCCATCCATTTAAGAACCGCTGTTGTTGCTAGCAGAGAAATCGGCAGAGACACTGCAATCAACAGAGTAGAGCGTACGTTTCGGAAAAAGAAGAAAACACATAGCATGGAGAATAGACATCCAAGCAAGCCCTCACGCACAAGTCCCTTTAATGAAGCATTTAATTCATGTGCCCGATCCAGCATAAGCGTAAGAGATACGTCCCCTTTTTGAATAGCAGGGATTTGGGCGATTCTTTGTTGTACACGCTCCGAAACATCTGTAATGTTTGCGGAAGGTGTTTTCAACACATTAAGCAATACACTCGGTTTTCCGTTCGTTCTGGAAATGGTTTTTACATCAGTCAGGGAATGAGACACATCTGCAACGGCAGATAAAGGTACACTTTTTCCCTGTTTATTTTTAAGCGAGATATCTTTAACCTGCTGGTCGCTCCAGTTTAACCCCTCAATACGAATGGGGATGGAAACTTTCCCGTTCGGAATTTTACCAGATGACCAGGATGGCATAGCAAATGTGAGGGATTTGTTTACATCATCCACAGTCAGTCCATTTTTCTGTAAATCTTTCATACGCACCGTGATGACATAGCCATCGTTCGCTGCTCCTACAGCTTGTACATCCGCGACGCCAGGCACAGATTTTAACTGTTTTGTGATACTGGCCTGAACAGTGGAGCGTAGTGCGTTTCCATCCATATGGTCGCTAGATAGACTATAACTTAAAATGGGAAATGAGTTCGTCGTAACCCGTGTAACGGTAGGTGTTTGTTTAACATCGCTTGGTAAATCTACATTCGCCAACGACTGTTTGACCTCATTTTCCGCAAGCTTCATATCAAAATCCATCGGGAAATACAGGCTCATCAGCAAACCACCATCGTACGAAGTGGTTTCGATATTTGTAAGCCCATCTGCTGTGCGAACAGCATCTGCTACCTTATCTGTAACGGTTTGTTTGATTTGGTCAGCCTGATAAGATGGTACGCGTAGAGAAACAAGCAGCGTTGTATTATTGATGCTTGGCAAATAGTCACGCTGCATTTGGAATGCTGAAATCCCGCCCCATGCGACAATGAGCACAATGCAAACTAAGAGAAGTACGGCTCTTTGCATGGAGGCTTCAATTATTTTCTTCATGTTTTTCCTCCCCATTCTTGGTTTAACCATAGTGAAAAGACTAAGACGTTGGCTAAAAAGTTCAGGAGGATTAAAAAAATTTTCGGATGGTGGACTTAATGGGCAGATCGCTCAGTTAAATGAGCAACTAAAAGAGCTAAGAAATAATTTATCCAGCACAACAGATGAAAAACAAAGAGAAGAATTGCAGAAACAAATCGAAAAAGTGAAAAGTCAAATTGACTCGCTAAGCAGTACGCAACAAATGGATATGCTACGTCTTCAAAGTATGTCAAACAAGCGAAATGAAGCATTTGACGTGATGACGAATTTCATCAAAAAGATGCAGGATAGTAGGAGTTCAATCATTGGTAATATGCGATAAGAAAATAAAAAGTCACTCCCTGGAGTGGCTTTTTTCTGTGAAAAACTCTGATTTCCATGTTAGGATTTGCGGCTGAAAAACCATGATTGTTTATTTTGGAAAGGAGAGAGAAACATAGGTTGATATTTTAATAACAAAATCGTATTGTAAATTAAATGGAATAATAAATTTCACTTCGATACGTCACTATCTAATTTGTAAAAGGTGTTGGTATGTATGGATATTATGAGATTCAACAGCCAAGATACTGAAGAGATTGTTAACTTGTTCTATGACACAGTTCATTCAGTGAATGCAAGAGATTATTCAAAGATTCAATTAGATGCATGGGCCCCTATAGGAGAAAAGCACACTAAGGTAGAAGTTTGGAGAATTTCCTTAAACCAAAATATCACGTATGTCGCTAAAATAAATAATAAGATCGTTGGTTTTAGTGACCTAATGTACAGTGGGTATATCAATAGACTTTTTGTCCATAAAGATTATCAAGGAAAAGGAATCGCTTCAGCTTTAATTGATAAAATTGAGCTAGAAGCAAAAAAATTAAATCTTCAAGAAATCGATACACATGCAAGTATTACTGCCAGACCTTTTTTTGAGCGACATAGTTACAACGTAGTTTGCACACAAAATGTAGAACGTAAAGGTGTTACTTTAACCAACTATCATATGAAAAAAATCTTGAACTAACGGATTCTACTGTTTGGCAAAGTTTATTTTACACAAACAGTTGCGGCAGGTCAGACTTTTACTTTGAGAAGCATTAATGATTTTCCACAAGGTATGAGGTCTGGTTCATATACCATTAGCTATCACTCTACCTCTGCTAATGTAAATGTTGATTACTCTGGATTTGCTTCTAACGATATGGAAGAAACAAAAGACTAATCCGATTACGACAAGAAGCACTCTTATATTCAAGGGTGCTTTTTATTATGTGAAAAACGAATGAGTATCATCTGATGCAAAACTATACAGTTTGGAAAATACTGTTGAAATAATCCCTTTTATCTGTATTATGGTAATATATCTCATTTTTTACATAGTAGAGGAGAAATATAATGAAACGATCATTCACCACACTTCTTCTGACAGCCACGTTACTTCCGACAGGAACGGTTTTGGCTGCAGAGCAAGGGAATACACCAGCTACTGTCCAACAAGCAGCCGTTACTTCTGAAATAGCTCCGATTCCACCAGTGATTCAAAAAACGATGGACAAGCTTTTCGCACTGCAACCGACTTTTAAACAATTGCATATTCAGACGAGTAATGTAGATGAGACTGGCAAAATTTTTTACATCTCGCTTGCAGACAATTCTAGTGAGGGAATGATTGGCTCCAGCGGTCATCTGACTTTCGATATGGAAACAGGAGAGCTTCGTTCGTTTACTATGAAAATCAAAGAATGGGCTTCTGATAAAAAACCATCTACCACATTAGCGAAAGAGAAAGCAGAGCAGTTCATTACCAGCTGGCTAGGTGCTGAAGGGCGAAAACAATTTGGTGAACCTACTTCACATGGGAGCGGTTCATCTACAACGTATGACAAAGACCAAAAACCAACTACTTGGGCAGAACGTCAAGTTGAATTCCCGCTTCTGCTTAACAATATTCCTGTTTACAGTCAAGAATTACTTCGTATTGAAGTGGATGGTGCAGGACATATTGTAAGGTTTGATTACAACCCATACAATCTAAAAAATATAGCTGTTCCAACCACTGCTCATATTCGATCGGCTGAGGATATAAAAAACCAGCTGATTACAGCGGATAGTCTTGATCTCAAGTATGTGGAGAAACAGCCTGAAAAATATGACCGTTATCCGATAGAAATGAAAGAAACCAAGCCGGCACTACAATACAATTTACGAAATTACGGATTTTTCGACGCTCAAACTGGTAAAACAATTAACGTTATGACAGGGGAGGAAAGTAAAGAAACTTCTTTCTTTGCTGAGCCATGGAAAGTGGTGCAAATCCATCCACAAAAAAGTAAACTAATCGCCCATTCAGAAAAAGAAGCGGCGGAAGTATTGAGTAAAGCATTCAACTTCGACTTTAGCCAGATGAAATTGCAAAAGTGTGATGATATACCTTTGTCTAGAGAAGAACAAGATTTATTCGTTAATTATTCCTGGACCAATGAAAAAGGCATCAGCATTAATGCCAGCAGTGAAAAAGCAAGCGGATGGATTACTTCCGCCAGTCTTAATATAAGCAGCGAAAATAGTTCTTCAGCAGTGGTCAGTAAAGAAGAGGCATTTGCAACGGCGCTTGCATTCATGGAAAAGTATGCAGGTTCTACAGCTAAAGAGCTGCAGGTTCAATATGTTACATTTGAACCGGAACAACCTCCAGCATGGGTGGACAAAGAAAAAGTTCCTGCATATGTAAAAAACGAACGACCAGATCATTATTTCGTGTTCTTAGAACGCTATGAAGGCATACCCGTCATGGACCGTTTGCACACAGTGGCTGTTGATTCAACAACAGGAAAAATTAGTAGTTTTTCGCTTGATCCTCAAAAAGAGACTCTCTCTCTTCCCATGCCAAAAGGGATTGTGTCAAAAGAAAAAGCAGTCGAATCTTTCCTGCAAAACAAAAAGCTAAAACTACAATACATATGGCCGTCCTATTTTGATCAGCAGGGTCCTGCTCCCATTCTCACGTACACATGGGATGATTTCGGGAATGAAGCTGATTATGTCGATGCGTTTACCGGAAACTATGTTAAGGTACCGATTGAATGGAATGATGAAGAATAGCTATATATAAAATTAAATAAGCTAACGAACCAGTAAAGTAACGGGAGTGTTTTTTATATAAATTTTTCCAACTATAAGACAGAAATGTAGTGTAAAATATAGGAAAAAGGAGGGTGGCATGAAAAAATACATTCTCTTACTTAGCCTAACATTCATCGTTATTTTTACCGGCTACAATCAAAAGGAAAAAGAAGTTGCACATACACAAGAACCAGATAAACCAGTTGCAGTTAGTGAAGCTAAACTACATTAAGCAGGGTTTAAATACTCGGTAGACGAAGTCAAAGAAAGACTCTCAAACTCATCATCGTATTATAGAGGGGATAATAACTCTCCTGAGATAATATTGGGCGAATGGGTAATGGAAAAGATAAAAGGTGATAAGGAAGGTAAATTTGTTTCCTATGCTTATGTGACAAACAAAAAACAACAATTTATTATTATGCCCACTAAAAAAAATAAAGTAGCGGTCATAACAGTGGGTACATTCTTTTCAAATGAAATAACAGATGAAACAATCGAAACAGCTATTAAGGCATCAGAAATAGCGGCTTACTCCCTTGGAATAGAAGGGTACGAAATCAAGGGGAAAATCCGTGAGATACTTGCATCGGAATCTAAGTTTGATATAGTAGGTGCTGGAGAAATCTTTCTTACGAAAAAGGTAAATGAGAATAAAAAAGTGATTGAATTCGGCATCATAACAAATGGTGACTACGACGCCTACTTGTAGAGAGTTACTTCTTAGTGTTGCTTAAGAATTTAACCATATTCAGCAGAGGAACAACTAATATATCTCATGAAACGACAGCAAAAGACAAAGTATTTACTTACTGATTAAGTAAAGCACTCGTTATTATTGAGTGCTTTTTATTATGCCAAAAATCCTTAAAGAGGGTGATATACATGTAAATAAAACAAAAGCGCATTCCATATAGAATACGCAGCTTGAATGAAATCATCTTCTATACGACGACAACAACAGAACTATACTGATGTTCAAATAAATTTAAACAAAATAGTGATAAGCACAATTAATAAAGCAACTGGAATAACAGGCAATCTTATTCGTTTTTTTGGACCATATTTTTGTTGTAATGATCGTATTTCATTAAGTTCATCTTCCGTAAGGCATCTTTTAGAAATTAAAACGGCGTAAGAGTCCGCTATATATAACAAAATCAAGTTTTTAGTTTCTACCACTTGGCGAATATTATTCCACGTATATCTGTCTAAAGCTGATGAAATCTGTATCTTAATTTCGGTACTAGAAAAGGTAACTCGTTTCGGTTCTGATAACTCTCTTTTATTTTTATAATCTAATTTTGTAGAGACAATTGTGATAAGAGGAAGAATAACAAAAACGAACAAAGGAAAGAACATGGCAGCAGGGTTAACTTCAGATAAGTAAAAAGGAGAAAGTAATAGTACGATTGATATAAAGCTCATGAATTGTATCCGAGGGCTACGAAATAGAACGTTTAAACCACCTTCTAGAAAATCTTTTTCTTCCAACTCAATCCATACAATCAAACTTTTTTGCCCGTCTTCTGTTTCTTGCATTTGCATACTATCTTTTCCTCCATGTATAAGAAGTGACATCAATATCACTATCTTATAATGGATTAAAAGGATACAAAACACATATTTTTACCTAATTATGTGTTTTGTATCAATGAACAAGCTGTAGGCTCCTTGATCGATTTAAAAAAGAAGGTGGTATAGTCTGGAAGTTTATTCGAGCGCCTTTTGTCTACAATCTGGGAGTAGCAAATATGCTACTCTTTTTCTTTTGGAAAAATATTTCATACTTTAAGGAGATAATGTAAAATGTAGGAAAAGGGAGGGTGAGAATTCTGAAGCTTGTTCAATATGCAGGGATAGCAATCATAACTTTGTGTTTGTTGGTGCTAGGCGGTGTATATGTACAACAGAAATTTTTTCCGTTTGACAAGAGTGTCAAAACAGCGAGTGTGGAGAAAGAGCAGAGTAGCAGTAACGGACAACAGGAGCCAAACACTAAAGAATCAAACAAACATCTAAAACTTAGTGATTATGAGCGTATACTAAGACACGAAACCTACATATATGCTCTAACTAGAGAAAAAATTGCAGAGGCGCAAGAAGTAAGTAAAACAAGGGATTTTATCAATTTTTTTACCATTCCAGCACAGTCATCAACGATAGATGATGGTGATATCCGTAGAGTCATAATTGATACACCATTCTATACTGCAGCTGTATACTTCAACTTAAACGGTGGAAGCCCAAAAGAAGACGTAAGCGTTTATGATTTTGAGGAAGCATTGACTTTTACAATAGTTTTTGAAAAAGGGGTAAATTCTCTATACACGGTTAGGATGTATCAGGACGGGAATGAGATAGGAAAAGTAGGTGATTTAAGTAAAAGAAAAATAGAATATGAGGCGACATCTTTTCAAACGATTCTGCTTGACATAGATAAAACCGACTTTACAAAACCAGCGACAATAGTTATCACAGACAAAAGAGATAGTACTAAAAAGGCTGAATACAAAGTTGTTTTTGCTGACTATGTTCGATGAAACCAAAAAAAGACGCTCTCATTCAGGGGCGTCTTTTTATATACACTAATTTTTAAATTACAAATATAGGAGTGTATTGTAAGATGTAGTAATGGAAAAAACGAGAATGAAATGGAACAATTATATACTATTTATATCGATGGAGGTTCTCTAATGCTTATTAAAAAAATACCAAAAGAACGTAAAGAGGACATTATCAGTAACATTCAGCAGTATTTTAGTGAAGAAAGAGACGAGCCTATAGGTAACTTGGCAGCTGAACAATTACTTGATTTTATAGTGAGTCAAACAGCGCCCATTATTTATAACCAGGCATTAAACGATGTTCAAACTGTCATTCAACAACAATTCACTTCTCTAGAGGAAGAAATATACGCTTTGCATGCGAAAATGTAAATCAAAAAGACGCCTCTGAGTGAGTGCGTCTTTTTGATGTCCTATACCTGGTTTATTTCGCTTTTTCTTCTCCTTTTGCTGGGCGATTGTTGAAGCATGAATGACTAATTCATGATTTTCCGGATAATAAAATTTTAAAAAATCAAATGATTCTATTTTTATATCATGATAGCATTCGAAATGTAGTGGATATTAATACAGAAAGGAACAAAGAAAATATGAATAGTAAGATCGAAACTCTTCCAAAATATCGCATCGCATACGTGCGACAAATTGGTCCATATGGCTCTGCCAACGTTCAAACCATGCAAAAATTAAAGAAATGGGCTGCGGCAAAAAATCTACTCTCAAAAACATCAATAATCCTTGGTATCTCACATGACAATCCTGAAACCACTCTGCCTGAAAACTGCCGATACGATGCCGGTATCGTTATTTCAGACGATTATCAAATTGATGATTTCGTCGATGAAAGAGAAATTTTCGGTGGAAAATATGCCATTTTCAAAGTCAAACACACAGCCGAAGACATTCAAAAAGCGTGGAGCGAAATTTTTTCTGAGTTGATAAACTACGGTTATCAGATTGATGCTCGGCCAATTTTTGAAAGATACATGGAAGAGATGGTTTGCGATAATTATTGTGAAATCTGCGTGCCCATAACATCATAAATTTTGGTTTCCGTGTTTTGTTGGTAAGACCCCGTAAAACACTCAGTAAATCTTGACTTGTTTACTTTTTGTGGGACGGGGTCGAATATCATAGATTAGAAAAATACTTCCCAGAATCACGATAAGTCCTGTGATCATTCCGACGGTGATCTTTTCATCCAAAAAAATGACGCCCCAGATCATCCCAAACAACGGAATCAGAAGGGTAACACTTTGGGTCTTCGTCGGGCCTGCACTGGTAATCAAGTAAAAAAACAAAGGATAGGCGAGGGCCGTACAGAAGATAGCCACTCCAACCACAGAAAAAATAGCGGCAGATGTCAACGAAGCCATTGAAGTTGGCAAATTGAAGAGAGTAAAAGGAAGCAAGAGTACAGATGCTCCTATTTGTTGACCAACTGCCACTGACAAAGGAGGTACACCAACAAAGACTTTTTTGGCATACACGCCTCCAAATCCATAGGACACAGTAGACAGAATAGACAGTCCAACAGCTGCGATCACTTCTAGTGTAAGAGAGATTGAACTCCACCCTACCAGGATAGTAACCCCGACAATTCCTATGATGATGCCAATCCATTTTCTAAGAGTTAACTTTTCCTTCATCCATCCCCATGCGACGAGAGCTGAAAACAAAGGAGTTAGCGAATTTAGGATCGCCGACACAGACGCATTCAGATGTATCGCGGCAGTTGCAATTAGCATAAAAGGAATCGCCGCATTGAGAGCACCAAGGATAAGATACTGTTTCCAGCGTGTTTTAAAATCAGCAGAACGTCCTGTGAAGACAATATAAATCAGCAAAGCAATCGCAGCGATCGTTACTCGACCTTGAATGGTTAAAAACGGTCCTAGCACTGGGGATGCGATTCGAATAAAGAGAAAAGAAGCACCCCATAATGCGGCCAAGCCAAATAAAGAACCTATATCTTTTATTTTCATGTAGGTATTCTCCTTGTTCTTCATTCTTGGGGCAATTTTGCCCGAATGTAGATCCTCAAATGTTTGCGAGCAAACCAACCTCTCTTCTAGGACCCATCATACAGAAAGGATTGACATAAAAAAAGATCCAATTTAGATTGAATTTATTGTACCAATTTTAAAGGTTGTGATCGTAGTGGATTTTCGTGTACCGTTTCATAAGTTTCGTCAGGAATATCGATTCAAATATTTGGCACTTTATCATGCAATTAAAGAAGCAATTGCGACAGGTACACTTAGTCAGGGAATGAAGCTGCCTTCTAGCCGCGATTTAGCGGAGCTTTATCAAATCTCGCGAGGAAGTGTGAATAAGGTATATGACATGCTGGTTGTTGACGGATACGTCGACTCGGAGGTCGGACGTGGCACATTCGTCACATTTCAAGCGAACAATGAACGCCTGCTGGAAAAAGCGGAAACACGGTTAAAGCTATCGAATTGGGGAGAAGAAATTTGCCGGATGCCGCTGCGGAAACAGACTGAGGAAGGTTCCCCGATCAAAGTTGATTTTCGGGTCGGGCGGACTGACTATTCTAGTTTTCCGTTTAACCAATGGAATCGTTTTATGTATTCAGAGGTGAGAAATTTCCTTACTAAGCAGCATGAGGAGGCATTTGTGGTGGAAGGGCATCTTCCTTTAAGGGAAGCAATTGCGATACATTTGCGCAGAACACGGGGAATTCCGGCAAGTGCCGAACGGATCGTTGTCTGCAACGGATCCATGCAGGTCATTACCCTGCTGGCACAATTGCTGATAAATCAGGGCGATCCGGTTATCGTGGAAGAGCCAAGCTTTACAGGCATAAAAAAGGCGATTACTTCTGCAGGAGGCGTGCCAATCCCCACCTGTGTGGATGGGGACGGCATACAAGTACAAGAATGGGAATCGCGTTTGCTTTTTGTGACGCCTAGCCGACATTTCCCAACAGGTTCTGTGCTAAGTCAAGACAGGCGAAGACAGCTACTCGATTGGGCAGCTCGTCAAGGAAGTATTATCATCGAGGACGACTACGACAGCGAGTTTCGCTGGGGTGGAAGGCCAGTGGAGCCGCTGAAGGCATTGGATCAAGAAGACCGTGTCGTGTATGTGGGGACATTTACGAAAACGACGCTCCCCGATTTAAGGATCGGTTATGTGGTACTACCGGAGTGTCTTGTAGAGCCAATGGTTCGGGCGAAACAATTATACGAACCGCATCCTTCGACTATTATGGAGCAAAGGGCGCTAGCTGCATTTATGAAAAGCGGGCACTATGAACGGCACCTTCGCAGGATGAAACGAGTGTACGGGAAAAAATATGCTATGTTTTATCGAATGTTACAGAAGAAAATTGGATTGCTATTTAATTTTATAAAATCAGATGCAGGACTTCATATTTATGGGTCATGGAAAGGCATGGAAAGTGAATATGTTCGCTTACAATCGATTTGCCGTCAAAAAGGCGTTATTTGGGAAGATGCAACAACTTATTTTATGAGCCCATCCGCTCCCGCTGCTTGCTTTGGATTCTCCCATCTAAACGAGGAGGAAATGGAAGAAGGGATTCGCCTCATCTTCGAAGCTTGGGAATCCATTAGCACTTAGCTTGCAAGGGTCCTACCACCTGCCTATCAAGCCTAAAAAACATCTTCATATATCCAATGACGGCTCCGCGACATCGTCCATCCATCGTCATTTTGTGCTACACTATTCGGTAGCAGACTTACAAAGAGAAGGAGACGGAATTGTCACATGAACTTGCTGTCTATTGAAAACATCTCAAAATCATACGGCATCAAAACGCTATTCGAAAATGTATCACTCGGTATTCAAGAAGGAGAGCGGATCGGCCTGATTGGCGTAAACGGAACCGGAAAATCGACACTCCTTAAGGTCATCGCCGGACTTGTTCCAGCCGATACGGGCACCATTACGAAGGGACAAGACGTACGAATTGAATTCCTGCCGCAAAATCCAGACTTTCATGAGCAAGAAACCGTACTGGCGCACATCTTTGCAGCTGATACGCCAATTATGCAGCTCGTTAAACAATACGAAGAAACATTGCAGCAAATCGCCGCGCACCCAAACGACACGAAGCTGCAGGAGAAGCTCGCCGTCCTCAATGAAAAAATGGACGCAAACGGTGCCTGGGACATCGAAACGAATGCGAAAACGATTCTTGGCAAGCTTGGGATTACCGATACAACCGCTTGTGTCAGTCAACTATCCGGTGGCCAGCGTAAACGGGTAGCGATGGCCCGAGCTCTGATTAATCCGGCGGACCTGCTTATTCTTGATGAGCCAACCAACCACATCGATAACGAAACGGTAGAATGGCTGGAGGGATACTTGTCTCGCTTTAAAGGCGCACTTCTGCTCATTACACATGACCGTTATTTTCTGGATCGGGTCGTAAATCGCATCATTGAGCTTGACCGTGGACAGCTGCATACATACGAAGGAAACTATAACTATTTCCTCGAGAAAAAAGCAGATCGGGAAGAGCGAGAAGCAGCATCTGAAGCGACACGGCAGAACATTTTGCGCCGCGAGATCGCCTGGCTGCGCCGTGGTGCTAAAGCACGGACGACAAAACAGAAAGCCCGGATTGAGCGAATCGAAAAAATGCAAGAAGATAAGCCGCTTGAAGCGGTACAAACACTGGATATTGCGTTGAAAACACAGCGCCTCGGCAAAAAAATCATCGAGCTGGATCACGTATCGATGACCTTCGATAACCGCGTTCTTATCCGCGATCTCAGCTATATTGCAGTTCCAGGGAACCGACTTGGTATCGTCGGTCCGAATGGAAGTGGGAAATCTACACTTCTAAAGCTAATAACAGGTGAGCTAACACCGACGGAAGGAAGTGTAGCACTCGGTACAACCGTGCGGATCGGATACTATGGTCAGGAAAATACCGAAATGAATGAGTCGATGCGCATGATCGACTATATAAAAGAAGCAGGGCATGTTGTTCATCTGACAGACGGACATACGTTATCAGCCGGACAAATGCTTGAACGCTTCTTGTTTCCGATGAGCATGCACGGCACACCGCTTGGCCGCCTGTCCGGTGGGGAGAAGCGGCGCCTGTATTTGTTACGCGTACTCATGGGTGAGCCAAATGTGCTTCTGCTTGATGAACCGACGAATGACCTTGATATTCAGACACTGTCCATTCTCGAAGATTATCTGGAAACATTCCCTGGCGTTGTTATCACCGTCTCACACGATCGTTATTTCCTTGATCGCGTGGTCGAGCGGTTGTTTGCTTTTGAAGGAAATGGGGGTATCCGCTCGTATGTCGGTAACTATACAGACTATCTCGAGATTCGCAAGCAGGAGGAAGAAGAACAGGCCAAAGCTGCTGCACAACTAAAAGCCGCAACAGCACCAGCTCCTAAAAAAGACAAACCGCGTCGCCTGTCATACAATGAACAGCGCGAGCTTGAAACGATTGATGACGACATCGCTCGCCTAGAAACGCGCAGTGCAGAACTAGAGCAGGGGATGAACAACACCGGGAGCGACTACGGGCTTCTCCAGCAGCTGACCGAAGAGAAGAGGCAGGTCGATGCGGAATTGGAAGCGAAAATCGAACGCTGGAGCGAGCTGAATACACTGCTTGAAGAAATCGAAGCTGCGAAAAAAGGAAACTAGCCATTTTTGATCGAACTTATTAGGGAGATAGAATTTTCACAAAAATGAAGGAGGTTTCCGAGTGGAGAATGTAACACAACAGCAAGAAGTAGTATTCAGTGTGCAGAACGGTGTCGGCCGCATTGTGCTGAACCGCCCGAAAGCGCTGAACGCACTGTCCGTCGCGATGGTAGATATGATCGGCAAACAGTTGTCCGCATGGGAAAATGACGCGCAAGTAGTCATTGTAACCGTAGAAGGCGCGGGAGAAAAAGGATTGTGTGCGGGCGGAGACATGCGCTCGTTTTATGATAAGAAAGACGACAATGTAGAAGAGCATGCAGTAAACTTCTTCGGCATTGAATACCGCATGAACTTGCAGATGTACCGCTATCCAAAACCAATCGTAGCGTATATGAACGGCATCGTTATGGGTGGGGGAGTCGGCATTTCGATTTTTGCAGCAGAGCGCATTGTGACTGAGCGCTCAAAATTATCCATGCCGGAGATGAACATCGGCTTCTTCCCGGATGTCGGTGGTAGCTACTTTATGAATCAAATGCCAGGCCATATGGGGCGCTATTTGGCTCTGACAGCGCATTTATTTACCGGCGCAGATGCGGTTTATCTTGGCGCAGCCGATCATTACATCGAAAGTGCAAGCTGGGATGCGTTGAAAGCAGACATTGCGGCACACGATTGGACACAGAAAGCAGATGCAGCCAGAGACCTTCGCATGCTCCTGCAAAAATACACTGTTACCGCTCCTGCATCTTCTCTAGCAGCTGTTCAAGAGAAAGTAGATACACACTTTGCACATGAATCGGTCGTAGATATTCTTGCGTCACTTGATCGTGCAGCACAGGAAGACGACGAATGGGCACAGCAGACAGCGGCTACCTTGCGTACGAAGTCTCCGATCTCGATGTCCGTAGCACTTGAGCAGCTTATACGTGGCAAACAGATGAGTGCAGCGGATTGCTTCCGCATGGAAATGGATATGAGCATGCACTTCATGCACAGCCATGATTTCTATGAGGGTGTGCGCTCTGTGCTCGTTGATAAAGACCGCAATCCGAAATGGAACCCAGCAACAGTAGAAGAAGTAAAGCGTGAGGATGTAGAAGCGTTTTTCGTCAGCCCGTGGGAAAAAGAAGACCATCCGCTAGCAAACGAATAAACAGATAGCATACGTATAAAAGCAGGTCACATGATGGACGTTATCTCCACATCCAGTATGCGACCTGTTTTTTATTAATCATTAAAATCACATCTGAATCAAACCACTTACAATTGCTACTGCACCAACCCCAATACAAACCAATCCACCTGTTTTCAAGTTTCTTTTTGAGGGGTTCCTCACAATAAAAATAATGCCTAAAAAAATTAGGATGATACCTAAAATAATATTCGCCCCAAAAAGTTGAGAAGCAACGCTGTCAAGGGCATTGTCTATGTATCTTTCAATTTTTTGTTCCATACCAGTTAGACCTCCGTACAGCTAATTTTTGAAATGAAAAATTCCCCTCTGTTTATGGGAGAAGAAAGGAGGGGATATACATACATATATATGTATGTATACGTCGAAAAATAAACTGCCTTATGGCAGTCTGTTTAACTTGCAGATTTCTTTATGAAAAGTTTCAAGAGCCGTTAGTATTTGCTCATCAATGATTGGTAACCCAATCCCGTTAAATAATTCCTGCAAGTGTTTTCCCTTTTGGATATATTCTTCTGTATCTACTGAAAAAATAATTGGACTCAACCAAATATTTGTTAGTAGCATAAGTGTTTCAGCAGCCTGCTTTGGGTAGTGGATGGAAAGTGAACCGTCCCTCATGCCTTCTTCAATAAACACTTGTATATCAGGGGCTCCTGTGTTGATACAGTCCATTAATTGATTGGCAATAAGCTTAGGACTTTTTAAAATAGCTGGAATAGACTTGAGTGCATCTAGCTGTCCTTGATTAGTAAAGGATAGCAAAAAAGCATTTTTAAGTTTCTCTAAACCATTTAAACCTGTCATTTTCTTTGTTTGTTCAAAAGGATTATTTTCTAAAGCTAATCGCTCGAGAACGGCGTTGATAATATCTTCTTTCGATTTGAAATGATGATAGAACGCACCTCTCGTCAAATCCCCTAATTCGTCAACAATATTTTGAATGGTTGTCTGTTCCCATCCTTTTTCAAGGAAAAGTTTAGTTGCAGTGTCTAATATACGCTGTTCTGTTATTTCTGGATAT
Source organism: Aneurinibacillus uraniidurans (assembly GCF_028471905.1). NCBI lineage: Bacteria > Bacillati > Bacillota > Bacilli > Caryophanales > Paenibacillaceae > Aneurinibacillus > Aneurinibacillus uraniidurans. Next base: position 1,922,615 of record NZ_CP116902.1, read on the forward strand.
TTATTGCGTGGCAAAACATCACCTCTATACATACATTTATATGTATGTATAGTATTCTTTAATCATTTGTATGTCAATAGAAAGTAGTTTTCTTCAAATAGAAGATATAGTACAGCGAAAGAACCGACCCATATCGATTCTTTCGCTGTAGTGTTTTATTTCCACACATGTACTAACGTATAGCCGACAATAGATAGCAAAATAGAACCAAGTAGACCTGCTACAAACGGTTTAGCACCAAGACGACGGAATGTGCCAATATGAATGGTTAGCCCAAGTCCAGCCATTGCCATAGCCATCAGCAGATAGGCAAGTGATGTAAGTTGTCCGGCTACCATTTTCGGCACAAGCCCGGTTGAATTCACACCCGCTACTGCAAGAAACCCGAAAATAAACCACGGAATCGGTACACCAGACTTCTTTTCATCTCCTGATGACTCGCGCGTAAACCACCATCCGACAAATAACGCAACCGGGACAAGAAGCGCTACCCGTGCCAGCTTCACCAGTATCGCCTGCTCGACCGCTGCTGCTCCGCCTGGCCCAGCCGCTGCAATTACATGGGCAATTTCATGGAGGGTAGCCCCGGCGAACAGTCCATACTGCCCACCTGACATTCCTAACACCGGGTACAGAATCGTATACGCAATCGTAAATAACGTACCGAGCACCGCAATCACTGCCGTACTGACCGCTGTTTCCTCCTCATTCGCCTTCACCTGCGGAGAAATCGCCGCTACCGCCGCCGCTCCGCAAATCCCTGTTCCACACGCCGTTAACATGCCCAGCTTTCGGTCTACCCCCATCCAGCGAGCAATCATGTATACAGCGAAAATCCCAAACGCTACATCAATCGCGGCAATCCCTAGTACACGCGGTCCTCCCGCCAAAATGTCTGCAAAATTCAAGCGCATCCCAAGCAGGATAATCCCTGCACGAAGCAGTTTTTTGCTAGCAAACTGAACCCCGTTCATCGTCTGAACCGGTGCACCGAAGATAGCACTCCAGCCCATCCCCAGCAAAATTGCCCACACAAGTGGACCAAGCATTTGCACACCGGGAAATCCTGCTATATATTTCGCCGCTAGTGCCAGCCCAAGTGTAAGTACCAGTCCGCCGATAAAATACGGAGCTGGATTCGGTCGAGCTGCCGGCATCGCATTCGAATTTGTTGCCATTGTTTTCACTCCTGTTTTTCTTTTAACAATACTGCATGTTTCATCATAAGGGAAATTTGTATATATTATAGTAAAGATTAGTTTTTATAATGATTGGACGGAGATACGATGGAATATCAGGCATTGCGAACATTCGTTGCAGTGGTAGAAGAGAAAAATTTTACGCGGGCAGGAGAGCGGCTGAATTTGTCGCAGCCAGCCGTTAGCCTGCATATTAAGCAGCTCGAAACGGAATTCCAGGCGCAGCTGCTCGATCGCTCCCCGAAGCATTTGTATGTGACAGTAGCCGGTGAGATTTTGTATAAACGAGCCGTGCAGATATTGAACATGTATCAAAAAACACAGGAAGAATTATTTGCTCATCTGCATACTGTTACAGGTACCCTGCGCATCGGAGCAAGCTTTACTATTGGAGAATATATCCTCCCCGGTATGATCGCCCAATTTTCAAAAAACTATCCAGACGTAGACGTTCAGGTTATGATTAGCAATACCGAGCAGGTCGTTAAAGAAGTGAAGCTGCTGCAATGCGATATCGGTTTAATCGAAGGACAAGTTCAGGACCAGGAACTCGCCATGCACCCGTTTATGAACGATGAGATGGTACTTGCCGTGCCAATCACACACCGTTTGGCAGGAAAAAGAAACATTCAGATCGATGATTTACATGATGAAACATGGATTGTACGGGAAGAAGGATCAGGAACACGCGTATACACCAATCATGTGATTCGTTCGCTTGGCTTGCGTACAGATAAGCTGATCACGCTCGGAAGTAATCAAGCGGTTACTGAAGCTGTCATCATCGGACTCGGTATAACCGTCATTTCAAGGTGGGTCGTACAACGGCCGCTTCAGTACGGCGAACTTGCCTGCCCAACCATTCAAGAGCACACGTTTCCCCGTATGCTTTCGTACATTGTACCTCCTCATATCGAACGGACACGTCTCCTGGATGCTTTCGTAAGTAAAATTTTGTAAAATCATATACAACACCTTTCAAGCACGGTGCAATAAAAACTCCGGTATCCCTGCATAGGGGGACCGGAGTTTTCTCGTTAGTAGCTAGACCGATATTCGCTGATCGTGTGGTTTCTGTATGCCAATCTCCCGCAAAAGCGGAATAAAAAAACGGAGCGACTTCTGAAACACAGGGCTTTGAATAAAGGTGTAAATAAACGTCATCACGAATACGGGTCCGCCCAGAACCCAGCCCAGGATAAGCACCAGACTCTCTACGATTATACGGGCCCGACTTACCGAAAGGCCGGTTTTATCGGAGATCGACAGCATAAAACCATCGCGTGGGCCTGCACCAATTCCTGCTGCGACATACATCCCGCCACCAATCCCTGTTATGATAATCCCACACAACAAAATCAAATAATCAGGCCAGTGATTCGTCGCCGTAGGTAAAATGTCCAACCAGAGAAATACATCCATAATCGGTCCAATCAAAAGCGCGTTCAAAAACGTCCCAATATTCACATATTTACGTGCAGTAACAAGTGAAATCATAACGAGGAGTAACCCACAAATCACACCCCACGTCCCAATGGTCAGCCCATACCGTTCATACAGCGCCACACTTAGCACTTCCCATGGATGAAGCCCCAGATATTTCACCTTTACCGCAAACGCATTCCCTAGCGCATACAAGGTCAATCCGAGGAAAAAGAACGCATAGCGCCATAATCGATTTACCATCTGTATCCTCCTTTTTCTAGCTGCTTTCCTTTTCATAAATTATACACGCTTAGGATATCCTAACAAAGTCAATCTTTCTTTCCACGTTTTGTTATAATAGAAATGATATATACCCTAGGCGGTGTTCTTATACAGAAAGGTGGAAAAATGATGAACGTATACAAAAACCCATGGGATGAGCGATTTGCGGCAGAAGACTACGTATATGGAACCAAACCAAATGCCTTTATCCGCGAGCAGGCACACCGAATCGAAGCTGGCAGTCGCGTGCTTGCGATTGCAGAGGGAGAAGGGCGCAACGCGGTCTATCTTGCACAACAGGGGCTTGCTGTCACAGCATGGGATTATGCTCCATCCGGACTTGCCAAAGCAAACAATCTCGCCGCCGCTCATCACGTACAAATTCAGACAGAGCAAGTAGATGTAAGCAAAGCCGATTGGTCAGAAAAATGGGATGCGGCCGTATGTGTATTCGGACACTTTCCAACACCACTGCGCCGTACTGTACTAGAAGGCGTACGACAGGCGGTAAAGCCGGGTGGGTTATATATGACAGAAGTATACTCCATCCATCAGCTTCCATATAAAAGCGGCGGCCCAAAAGAGATTGACTTATTGTATCGTCCGGAAGAATTCCTTGATACATTCCGCGACTGGCACATTTTGCACTTCTATATGGGAGAAGCGGTGCGAAATGAAGGGACCCTTCACACTGGACTCTGTCATGTCATTCAATTCATCGGACGTAAACCAAACTAACAACAGGAGGAAAGCCACATGCGTCTGTTTACTGCAATCGAACCATCACCAGCTGCGAGACAAGCGATCGAAAACGTCCAACGGCAGCTAAAAACGATCATCCGCTGCAAGCGCTGGCAGTCTGTCGAAACTATCCACATCACGTTGCAATTTCTCGGAGAAAAACAGGAAGCCGATCTGCAGCAGATCGATCAAGCACTGCAAGCGGCGGTAACAGGAAACCCACCGCTTTCCCTGCAAATCGGAACGCCGGGAATTTTTGGTCATCCTAGACATGCACGCGTTCTCTGGCTTTCTTTAGAAGGTGAGACGGATCGGCTGCAGACGCTACAAAAACAGACAACTGCTGCTTTAACACAAACCGGCCTATATCAGGAAGACAAGTCATTTCGACCGCATATTACACTGGGGCGCAATCTCGAAACTCCATTCGAATCCGAAGAAGTTATGCCGCTCTTTCGCGATCTGCCCCTTACAAAATGGACGGTGGAAGCACTACATTTATACCGGTCTACACTCACGCCATCCGGTGCCATTCATCATAAACTGAAAACATATCCGCTTATTCAATAAAAAGGGGAATGCTTATGACTGCCACAGCCAGTAATCACCATGCCAATTCCATACGTGCCGCCTGGATCAGCCTCATCAGCAACATCGCCTTAACCTTGATAAAAATCATCGTCGGCGTTTTGTTCCACAGTCCTGTGCTGCTCGCAGACGGTATTCATAATGCAGCCGATGTTGCTGCCTCTGCTGCCTCGCTCGGCTCGATGCAGATTTCCAATCGACCGGCGGATGCGGATCATCCGTATGGACACGGCAAAGCGGAAGTGATCGCGTCCGGCATCGTCGCGATTCTCCTCGGATTTGCGGCAGCGTTTATCGGTTATGAAGCGGTGCGGGCTTTATTTGAACCAGCAGGGTCTGTTAGCGTGGTCGCACTTATCGCGGCGCTTATTTCCCTTGTCTGGAAACAATGGCTGTATGTGTATACAATGCGGCTTGGTCGCGCAGCGAACAGCAAAGGGCTCATCGCCACCGCCTACGACCATCTTGCGGACGTATATGCCTCGCTTGCTGCTGTGGTTGGAATCGGGATCGCCCTTGCCGGAGAATATGTTCCGATCCCGTTTTCACAATACGGTGACCCAGTGGCCAGTATTCTTGTATCACTGCTCGTACTTAAGCTCGCTTTCGAGATGGGCAAAGAATCCGTTGATATTTTAATGGAGAGAAGTGTATCGGAAGAAAAACTTCTCGCCTATGCCGATCTTGTTCGGACTGTATCAGACGTGAAGCGCATCGATCGCCTGCGTGCCCGGGAGCACGGTCATTACATTCTGGTCGACATTCGCATCGGTGTCCCGGGTACCCTTACCATTCAGCAGGGACATGACATCGGACGACATCTCAAACAAATGATTATGGAACAGGACGATCAGGTGAAAGAAGTGCTTGTCCATCTTAATCCATGGTATGAAGAGGGCGACACATCCGAGCCGACACAAACTGTCAATCGCTAAATCGGGTATGGTATACTGGAAAAGTAAACCTATCAGAAAACAGGAGGAATGGCGATGACAGCAACTTCACTTACAGAAGGCGTAACTTTACAAAATGGTGTAAAAATGCCACAGCTCGGACTTGGTGTATGGCGAGCAAAAGACGGGGAAGAAGTGGAGCGTGCCGTCCAATCGGCTCTCGAGAACGGTTATCGTAGCATCGATACGGCTGCTATTTATAAAAATGAAGACGGGGTAGGCCGAGCACTGACTCGCTCTGGTGTGCCACGTGAGGACTTGTTCATTACAACGAAAGTATGGAACTCCGATCAAGGCTATGATTCCACACTGGCTGCGTTTGAAGAAAGCCGTAAGAAACTTGGCCTTGATTACATCGACTTGTACCTTATTCATTGGCCAGTCGCAGGCAAGTATAAAGAAACATGGAAAGCGCTTGAGACACTGTACCGTGATGGTAAAGTGCACGCGATCGGCGTCAGTAACTTCCAGGTTCACCACTTGAAAGATTTGATCGAAGGTAGTACCATCACCCCAATGGTGAATCAGGTAGAATGCCACCCGCTGCTCACTCAGGAAGACGTGCGGGCATATTGCCGTGAACACAACATTCAACTTGAAGCGTGGAGCCCGCTCATGCAGGGCAATCTTGATCACCCTGTACTGACTGAGCTCGCAACTACATATGGCAAGTCACCTGCGCAAATCATCCTGCGCTGGGATCTCCAACACGGGATTGTGACCATTCCGAAATCTGTAACACCATCACGCATCGCAGAAAACGCCGATGTGTTTGACTTTGAGCTGAAAGCAGACGACATGGCGAAGCTGGATGCATTGAACGAAAACCGCCGCTTTGGCCCGGACCCGGATAACTTTGCTTTTTAACCTCGCTTTATTTTTGTATATACAAATAACAACTCCGCCTTTATCATTAGGAAAAAGGCGGAGTTTTTTTATTTTTCTAAAAGAGAGAGGAAGATCAGTTTGAAAACAAAGGGAATTCATTACGCCTGGATCATCATGGCGACTGCCTTCGTCACCATGCTCGTGGCAGCGGGTATCCGTTCCGTACCCGGTGTAGTCATGGTACCGCTCGAGCAGGAGTTCGGCTGGGAGCGCTCTTCCATCTCACTTGCTGTCGCTATCAATCTCATTTTATACGGTGTATCCGGTCCGTTCGTAGCCGCCCTTATGGAACGATTCGGTGTGAAAAAAATGATGCTCGGCGCACTCGTTCTATTAGCAGGGGGAACCGGACTGACGACCTTTGTCACGTCCGTCTGGCAGCTGCAGCTTCTGTGGGGTATCATCATCGGGCTCGGTTCCGGTGTCATTCTTACTGTACTTAGCGCTACGATCGCCAACCGCTGGTTCGTCAAACATAAAGGGCTTGTAATTGGCCTGCTCATGGCAAGCACTGCAACCGGACAGCTCGCGTTCCTGCCGCTGCTTGCTTATCTCGTCAGCTCCTCAACCTGGCGCACCGCAATGTGGACAGTAGCCGGTGCAGGCATGATCATGATTCCTGTTGTGGCCCTGCTCATGAAAGATTCACCAGCAGATAAGGGACTTACCGCATATGGAGCAGAAGAGGATGACATTCCACAGACCCGCTCTAAAGTCAATCCGATTCAGGCCGCTTTTGCCGGGCTTGTATTAGGGATACGCTCCCCGGACTTCTGGCTCTTATCCGGCAGCTTCTTCATCTGTGGGTTATCAACAGCCGGGCTCGTCGCCACACACTTAATCCCGGCCTGTATTAGCTACGGCATTCCCGAAGTGCAGGCAGCAAGCCTGCTGGCATTCATGGGACTGTTCGATATTATCGGCACAACCGTATCCGGCTGGCTATCCGATCGGTACAATAACCGCTGGCTTCTCTTCTGGTACTACGGCCTGCGCGGGTTATCGCTTCTGATTTTGCCTTATGCGCTTGCATCTGGTTCATATTCACTTTTGCTCGTATTTGCGATTTTCTACGGTCTGGACTGGATTGCAACTGTTCCACCGACCGTCCGACTGACAGCTGACATTTTTGGCACACAAAACAGCGGGATTGTGTACGGCTGGATTTTTGCGGCCCATCAGTTAGGGTCGGGCGCAGCCGCTTATGGCGGTGGGGTGTTATTTACGCGGATGCAAAGCTATGAAGTAACATTTTTGCTTGCGGGATTTTTCTGTCTGGCAGGGGCGCTGCTTGTGCTGCGTATCGGGAAAAAACGACCTCTTTCCACCGACACATCCACACATGTAACACTACATCAGGACGCATAAATAGAAGTCCCATATTCCATTTACCATAATTACGGAATATGGGACTTTTTAGCACTCAAATTATGGTATAATATTACTTAATGTGAAAAAACACACAATAAATACTATCATGAGGTGAGAAAGGAGACGATATATTGAAATTACGAAGCAAAGCACTTCTATACGTAGTAACACCGCTGCTATTATTTATGATCCTTATATTGAGTATCGTATACGGACAAACCAAAACGATTATTAATGAAGAAATCGAAAATAAGATTACAAATAAGATGTCTGAGGTAGGACAAGCGCTGCAAGTCCGAACGATCTCTCATGAAAAAGTGACAGAAGCCCTTGCCCGAACCGTTGAAAAAAATCCTGGTTCGCTTTCTCTGGAACAATTGCGACAAACTATGAAAAATGGTCTTGAGACAAATAAAGATACGTTTGGGTTCGGTGTTTTTTATGCGCCGTATGCACATGATGGTGCACATAAGTTTTTTAGCACGTATGCCTTTCGGGACAAAGATAAGCTGAGCACAACGGAAGAATTCGCCGAACCGAGTTACAACTACCTCGAACAAGATTGGTATAAACAAGGGATGGAGGCAGCAAAAGCGAAAAGTAAGATTGTTTATTCCGACCCGTATTTCGATGAGAGTCTGGGCGTTCATATGCTCATTGCGATTGCCCCGCTCTATGATGCACAGGGGAACTTTTTTGGAACCGTAAACGGCGATGTCAGTATGGAAACGATTCAAAAAATGGTCGAGGACATTAAAGGAATCAATGGCGGATGGGCATTTTTGGTCGATAAAAATGGGAACTACATCGCTAACCAAAACAAGACATACAAACAGGAAAAATCAATTATTCAGTCTAAAAATGCAGCGTTGTCCGCAGCAGGGAAGCAAATGCTTGGGCAAGAGCAGGGTATGGTCGAGTTTGATGAGAATAAACAAGTACACCGCCTGTATTATCAGGCTGTTCCAGGCACTGATTGGAAGCTGGGGATTGCCATCCCAACAAGTGCTCTGTTTGCCTCGTTAGTCAAATTAATGACAAGCTTGATTGTGATCGGCCTGATCGGGATTATCGCCATCGCACTTGTTGTACTGCTGTTTATCCGTTATGTTGTGAACAATGTCAAAATTGTAGATGGATTTATTACAGCACTGGCAAGCGGCAACTTTACCTATTCACAGGAAGTAAAATCAAGCGATGAATTTGGCAGCATGACCGAAAAATTAAACGAACTAATGGAAAGCATGCGCGGTATGCTGCACAATGTCGTCAACATGTCTTCGGAAGTATCCGCTACTTCTGAGGAGCTGTTATCGATTACAGACGAGTTTACGATGTCATCGAACCAGATTGCGCATGAAGCACAAAACATAGCAAACGATGCCGATGTTCAATTAAAAGAGGCCCACACAACCTTCGAGCAATCGCTTGAAATCGAGCGCAATGTAACCAAAATTGGCGAAGCGACCGATGAGGTCATTCAACTTACAGAAAAAGCGGTAACGGAAGTGGCACAAGGAAGTAAATCTGTGCAGTCGGTGATTGCGCAAATCAATAAGATTTCTGATGCGTCCTCGGAAGCGACTCGAGTAGTCGGGGTACTTGGCCAACGCTCGCAAGAAATTGGACAGGCAGCAGATTTGATTACCGGAATCGCCCAGCAGACGAATTTATTAGCCTTGAACGCGGCGATTGAAGCGGCGCGGGCCGGTGAGCAGGGGAAAGGATTTGCGGTAGTAGCCGATGAAGTACGTAAGCTGGCGGAGCAATCCGGTCAATTCGCAGACCAGATCGCGGTGCTCATTGCAGCAATTCAACAGGAAACCGAACAGGCTGTCTCCTCAATGAAGAACGGGGAAAATGAAGTGGCGCAGGGCATTAAAATGATTACCGAAACGAATGAAACATTCAGTGCGATTTCTCACTCGGTTCAAAACATTGTGGTCAAAATGAATGATGTGTCCTCCTCACTTGATGACATTGAGCATCGAATTGAATCGACTGTAAAGTTCTTGGAGACATTGAATTCTACCGCGACGAACTCGGTGTCGCATTCTCAATCGGTTGCGGCTTCTACGGAGGAGCAGGTGGCTTCGATGGAGGAAGTGAAGCACTCGATGGAAAATCTAGCCACGTTAGTAAGTGAATTGAGGAATGAGCTGGCTCGGTTTACGTTTTAGATAGATTACTAACTTAGCAGTTATAAATAGAAATCCCTACGATCCAATAAAGGATCGTAGGGATTTTATCGTCTGATGTACTAGTGAACTTGTAAGGCACCCGTGTCTTTCGATTTATTATGATAATTCTCGTTCGTCTGCAATTGAATCGTAGTATGAGCAATCTTAAATTCATCCAGTAAAACTTTTTCGATCTTCCGCAGAATACGATCCGTGTCCTTAACAGGCATATCATGAATCTGGATATGAGCACTTAACGAAATATGTTCATTCGATAAACCCCAAATATGCAGGTCGAGTACATTCAAAATATCTTCCTCTTGTAAAAGACGCGCTTTCACCGCTTCCACAGACACCTCACTCGGAACCGCCTCTAATAAAATTTCAGCTGCTTCTTTCGTAATAAGCCAGGCATTTTTGAGAATGATCAACGCAAACAATCCACTTAAAATCGGATCAACTAGCATCCAACCCGTCAGCTTAATCACAAGACCCCCGATGAGAATCCCCAGATACGACAGTACATCTCCTAAAAAGTGAATCAACGCACTTCTTACATTAATATTTTGTCCGCCCTGCCGTAACACAATCACAATCAGGAACGTACCCACAAAGCCAACCAGAGCCAACCACATCATCCCAGTTGAATGAACCGGGCTTGGATTAATGATTCTTATGATGGCATGATACGAAATAAAAACAGAAATACAGATCAAGGTTAACCCATTAATCAGTGCCGCTAGACTACCAAACCGGTGGTATCCGTATGTGTGTTTCGCATCGGCCGGTTTCAACGTTTGCTTAATGGCATACCAGCTTAAGAAAAGCGCTAAAAGATCACTTAGCAAATGCCAGGCATCTGACATAATCGCTAAGCTATTCGTAATAAACCCGCCAACGAGCTGACTACTAAACATCAAAAATGTAATTAAGATCGAGAAACGAATCAGCTTTTCGTTTTGTTTATGAGTCCCAACCGTATCTTCGGTCATCTTTATGATCTCCCTCATATTCATATTTTCTATGCCATTTTACTCCTCACAAGAAAATAAAACAACAGAAAAATGGAGATAAATAAAGATAACTGGAGATAACGAGAGATAATCATTATCAAACTCTGTAATTCAGCTTATTTAACTGAAAATGAGATGTATTATTAATTGATTTTGTATATCATTCTCTCCAAAAATTGTGTTGAAAATTTCGCAACCCAGGAGTACTATATACATATTCAAATATATACATATTCAAACATTTGAAGATGTATATATTTGGGCACTATGTGCCGCTATAACATAGAATGTCCACTAAATCAGAAACGAATGGGTGAATTCAAATGAACACGAGTGATATGCAGCAATTTAAAGCAGATTTTTTTAAAGCTTTATCCCATCCTTTACGAATTCGTATTCTCGAATTACTGGCAGAAGGGGACAAAAGTGTAAACGAAATTCAAAGCAGCCTCAATAGTGAAGGTTCTGCGGTTTCTCAACAACTCAGCCTCCTGCGCGCCAAAAATATCGTTGTCGGAACGAAAGATGGAAAACGGGTCGTATATTCTCTTCGTGATCCAATGATTATCAATTTGCTCGCTGTCGCGAAGGAAATTTTCAACAACCATTTAATCGATACCATCTCGATGCTGGAAGAACTGGATGAATAACAAACGTTCACGAGAAGAACTGATCGAATATGGAATGAAAGTTCTCCGAACAGCAGGAGCCCATTATGTTTGTGATGCTTGCATTAAAGGAGGAAACTCTTGCTGCTCAAAATGCGAGTACTTAGAGGATGGCATTGGATGTACAAAGAGAAATACCGCTTGTACAGCATGGTTATGTGGAATCCAAAAATTTTTCCTGCAAAACATCGGACTGATGAGTCAGTGGGAAAGATTTTGGAGTCAAGTACCTGGTCGATATTTTCGCGAGGATGAGACGCCTGATTATGTGACAATTGAGCACTTTATCAACACGGAAGACGTCGATGAGAGGAAAGGGAAGCTTTTAGCTGAAAAGATACGTGCATACGCCCAAAAAGGAGGCGACCTAGGAAGGTTAGAAATACACTTGAATAACCGATATATCTTTAAAAAATTTGAAAGTGAAAAACTAAAGTAATTCATTACACAATAAAGAAGGGTTTCATAATGAGGGGATTATTTACCGGTAGATTTCAAGGATATTCGCTCAAGCATTTTCAAAAAGATCTGCTGGCTGGTGTGATTGTAGGTGTAATTGCCATTCCGCTTGCGATGGCGTTTGCGATTGCTTCGGGGGTAAAACCGGAATACGGCATTTATACAACGTGTATTGCCGGGGCTTTGATTTCATTATTTGGTGGTTCAAAATATCAAATCGGGGGACCTACAGGCGCGTTTATCCCGATCCTGTTCGGAATTATGATTACGTATGGCTACGAAAATTTACTCGTTGCCGGTTTGCTGGCCGGGATCATGCTTTGCCTTATGGGGATGTTTCGGCTTGGCTCTCTGATTGCCTTTATTCCACGTCCCGTAATCGTCGGATTCACTTCTGGTATCGCCGTCATTATTTTTGCTGGACAAATCGCTAGTTTTCTTGGCCTGACGGGTGTTACCAAACACGAGGGGTTTATTGACAATCTTAAGGAAATTGCGATCCATATCGATACCATCAATCTGTATAGTATTGCGATTGCCTTGATTTGTTTTGTAATTATGATCGTTACACCTAAATTTTTGCCTAAAGTACCGGGTTCTTTACTTGGATTGATTATCTCGAGTGCGATAGCATCCTTATTTTTTTCCGAGCATGTGCCTACCATTGGTACCGCATTCGGGACCATTTCGAGTACGCCGCCTCATTTTCATCTGCCGGCTATGACATGGGAGAAAATTAAACAGTTGCTCGCTCCTGCGTTTGTGATTGCCATACTGGGCGCAATTGAGTCCCTTTTGTCTGCTGTCGTTGCAGATGGGATGACGAACAGTAAGCATAACAGCAACCGAGAACTGATTGGACAAGGGATTGCGAACATCATCACACCTTTATTCGGAGGAATTCCGGCAACCGGGGCGATTGCACGGACAGCGACGAACATTAAGAGTGGAGCGGTTTCACCAATTTCCGGGGTTGTCCACGGGGTATTTGTTTTCGTAACGCTATTGCTTTTAGCTCCGTATGCATCTGCGATTCCGCTGGCCAGTATGGCTCCGGTTTTAATGCTGGTAGCCTGGAACATGAGTGAGCGGAAACATTTCGCCCATATTCTTACGCTAAAAACAGGGGACTCTCTTGTTTTACTTGTGACGTTTTTGCTTACTGTGTTCACGAGCTTAACGACAGCAGTGGAAGTAGGGCTTGTATTAGCTGTCATTTTGTTTGCCAAACGCATGAGTGAAATGCTTGTTATTGCCAAGGTGCTCCCGGATCACAGCCAAAAGCATGAAAAGGTTCTGCCGCATGTCGTGAATAAAGCGCACGATTGTCCGCAAATTAGCATGTTCACGATAGAAGGGCCGCTTTTCTTTGGGGCTGCGCAAACGTTTGAACAGAGTATTATGGCCACGATTCACTCTCGGCCTAAAGTTTTGATTTTACGTCTGGGAAAAGTTCCATTTATGGATACAACGGGAGAATCGTATTTTAAAAGCATTGTTCAGCATTTTACGAAGCAGGGAGGAGTACTTCTCGTTTCGGGAGCTGCTCCTGAATTAAAGGAAACCGTCAAGAAGACAGACCTGTATGATGAAATCGGCGAAGAACACTTCTTCGATCATACAGGGGATGCTCTTAATTATGCGCTTGCTCACATTGAAACTACTCAATGTACAGGCTGTAAACATTTTGCTTTTCATGAATGCGCACAACTTTCTCATCAAGTAGAAGAAAAACAGGGGGCGAAAACGAATGAAACTAGCGACAAACGTATCTAATGTGTATTTTAATTTACCTGTAAGTCAATTAATTGAAATGGCCATCCAGCGTAATGGAAGTAGGCTGTCTTCTTCGGGGGCGATTGCTTCCCGTACCGGAAAATACACAGGCCGGTCTCCTAAAGATAAGTTTATTGTGGATGAACCTGGCGCACATGATCAAGTGGATTGGGAAACGAACCAACCGCTTTCTCCTGACCATTTTGATCTTCTTTTTCAAGATCTCTCTCATTATATTAAAGACAAAGAGCTCTTTGTCTTTGATGGATTTGCGGGCGCGGATGAAGACTACCGTCTCCCGATTCGTGTGATTAATGAGTACGCCTGGCATAATTTGTTTGCCCACCAGCTTTTTATTCGTCCAACCGAAGACGAGTTAGCCGCACATATCGCGGAATTTACCGTCCTGTGCGTCCCGAATTTCAAAGCGAATCCGCAATTACATGGCACGCATTCGGAAACCTTTATCGTGATTAATTTCGCTAAAAAGCTTGTGTTAATCGGGGGAACTGAGTACGCCGGGGAAATTAAGAAATCGATTTTTACCGTGATGAATTACCTTCTTCCACAGAAAAATGTGTTATCGATGCATTGTTCTGCGAATAAAGGAAAAGATGGCGATGTCGCTCTATTCTTTGGATTATCAGGAACAGGAAAAACCACGCTGTCAGCTGATCCTAACCGCATGCTGATTGGAGATGATGAGCACGGCTGGTCGGATAACGGTGTGTTTAATATCGAAGGTGGATGCTATGCGAAATGCATTAACCTGTCTGAAGAAAAAGAACCGGAAATCTTCCGTGCCATTCAATTTGGTTCGGTATTAGAAAATGTTGTCCTGGATGAGCATACGAGCGAAGCGAACTATGACGATAATAGCCTGACCGAAAATACGCGGGCCGCTTACCCGATTCATTATATTCCGAATGCGCTTATTCCAAGTGTAGCAGGGCACCCGAATGTTATTTTCTTCTTAACGGCTGATGCTTTTGGCGTTCTTCCGCCAATCTCGAAGCTGACAAAAGAACAAGCGATGTTTTACTTCCTTTCAGGCTATACCAGCAAGCTGGCTGGAACAGAACGTGGGGTCACCGAGCCTGAAGCGACGTTTTCGACATGCTTTGGTGCACCGTTCCTTCCGCTTTCTCCGAGTGTATACGCAGAGATGCTTGGTGAGAAGATTGAACAGCATCAAGCAGACGTATACTTAGTCAACACGGGCTGGGCAGGGGGACCTTACGGAATTGGCAAGCGGATGGATCTTGCTTATACTCGTGCGATGATTACAGCAGCTCTTACAGGTGAATTGAGCAAAACGGAGTTTGAATTGCATCCGATCTTTGGACTCAATATGCCGAAACAATGTCCAAACGTGCCGTCAGATATTTTGAATCCTCGGGAGAGCTGGGCAGATAAAGAGGCGTATGATCAACAGGCTATGAAATTGTCTAATCTTTTTATGGAGAATTTCAAGCGTTTTAACCAAACTAGTAAATAGATAATAGTCCTGCAAACGAGTTTACGTAATTTTTATTATGTAAACTCGTTTTGTTTTTATTGTAAGAATGTGGTTCCATAAAGTCTGAACTTCTCGTATTATTCGAGATTTTTAAAAAAAGAAAACCTCCAGCCAATAATGCTAAAGGTTCTTCGCGTTTTCAACTAGATTATTTCAACTTTACTGATCGTAATGCACGCCAATGATGTTCTTGCCCGTGAATCCGACCTTTGGCACGATCGCCCTCGCCATATACGTTCCGCCGAAATCGGTGTAATCCACGATGTACAAAACGGGGTAGGTGGCTGGTTGCTAGGTTCAGGAAGCGCGGGTCAATTGCGACGAGCCGTTCGCTCTATGCCATCAGCGGTTACTTTGTACAGTTGGTGCGGAAGGTCGTGTCCCATGCCGTTAACCAACATTAGCTCGGCACTCGGGATGGCAGAAGCCGTGTCCTCGCCACACGCCGGGACGAACAGGGGATCGTCCACCCCATGAATGACAAGTACTGGTACTTTTATGGTCGCCAGCCGCGGACGACGGTCACCGGAGACAGCGATCGCTGCAATTTGTCGTCCGACACTGCCTGGATCGTAGGCTCGCTGTACTTCCTCCAGAATGAGCGTCCGATAAGCGTCCTCTTCAAACGGATAGCCGGTGCCGGCGATGCGTTTGGCAAAAGAGAGGCTGTGCGCCAAAAATCCTGCTTCATCCTCAAATGGGTTCGGCGCCGGTTTAGTCATCATCGCCATGACATCCGGGGCAGATTGCGGAAGGGCGGGATTACCGGAACTGGACATAATGGAGGTGAGCGATAAAACCCGTTCAGGGTACTCACTGGCTGCAATCTGGGCGATCATTCCGCCCATCGACCTGCCAACGAAATGTGCCCGGTCAATTGAAAGGGCATCTAGCAGTCCGATAGCGTCGTCGGACATGTCATCGAGAGTGTAGGGGATGTCCGGTCGTTGTCCCGACATGAGAGCAGTCGCCAGTGCGTCAAAATCCAGCGCCCGATAATGGCTAAAGTGCGTCGAGCAACCTGCGTCGCGATTGTCAAAGCGGATCACGCGAAAGCCCCGCGCTGCTAATATTCGACAAAACGGAACCGTCCATCGGATCATCTGGGTTCCAAGCCCGGCGATTAGGATAATAGCCTCGTCGTTTTCGTTACCGAAACTGTCATAGACCAAATCGACGCCGTTGACTTTTAGGATGTTCATGGTCATATTTTTTTCACTCCTTGACGTAATTTATGTCTTAGGGTTATCCCGAAGCAAAAATAGTTATGAAGTAATGCCCGTTATCCCCGAAAAAAAGATTGTAGAAAACAGCCCTTTAATCAACTCTCGATTCTATTAGTCATTTCGTTTCCCCCTTATCAGTTGCTCCATTTCTGTCAAGAATAGGTCGATTCCTCGGTCTATTTCTTCATCATCATGATGGAGTATCGAAGCCAATCTTCCAATACGAATTTGTTTCGCTTTTTCCTTTTGAAGCTTCTGGATATGTTCTAGATAATGCTCTGTCTCCTCAACACCTTCATTTATTTTTTTCTTAATAAGCAGCATTTGGATATCAATCTTATTAATTGGGTCGAGATTTTTTGTGAAATTATTCTCATCCACTAGATACGATTCATCGATATCAAAATAGTCACTAAGTGTTTTTAATCTTTCTTGCGGAATCGGTCTGCGTTTCTTAATCCAATCCGAAAATTGTTGAGGAGTAATATTTAACTCCCTACCGATCGCTGAATAAGACCGTTCATTGACCAATACGAGGTATTCTAATGTAGTTTTAGAATTTAAGATGTTCTGAGCACTCATTTTTTTACTCCTTGACGTAATTTAAGTCAACAATAACAAAAAGACATAAACTATGTCAATGCTTTTGACGTAATTTATGTCTTGAGGTTATCCCGAAACAAAAATAGTTAATGAAGTGCTAATTTTGAATCTGTTCTTGGTTTATATGTAACGAACCGTTTTCAATTCTCACCGCAAAATATTTCCATGATTCTTACCACGGATGCTGTTATTGGAGTTGGTATGCAAGCATTAATTGTTGCTAAAGTAATTAAGATGTTTGGTGAAAAAAAAGGAGCTCTGCTTTTTACCTCATTTGCTTATGTTGTACTTCTATTTGCCAAAGATTTTTGGGGGATCTTTCTTGTAGCTGCCGGGACTTTCTTTGCTACTTCTATGCTTCGTCCAGCTCTTACTACACAATTATCGAAGCTGGCAGGGAGTGAACAAGAATATGTAGCTGGTATGAATAATGCCTATATGAGCGTAGGTAATATTTCGGGCCCAACTCTAGCGGGATTCTTATTCGATACAAATATGTTTGCTCCTTTCATAGCAGGCGGTTGTATTATTTTTATTGCTTTTTTGATGACACTAAAATTGAAATGAAAATTACAGCCGTTATTGTAAGGGTTTGACCATGTTATCCTTTTGGTCAAACCCTTTTTTATATATGAAAATTAAACTAACGCTGGAGTTAGTACAAATAAGATATGAATCGGTTCATCACTTTTGTTCAAAAATCGGTGTCTAACATTTGGCGGAATGCGTACGACATCACCCTCATCTAAACAATATTCGGTGCCTTCCAGTTCAACATACGCTTGACCTTTCATGATGACAGCAATTTCTTCTTGATCATCGTGTGAATAGTAACTTTCGGTAGTGCTTGCGTTTGCATGTAAATCCATCAGTAAGAGTTTAATATGTGCTTTCATAAAGTCTGGCGTTAACACATCATAGACAACATGGTGACGATCTTCGCGATATACTTTCTTTCGATCATGCTTCCTCGATATAAGCGAATCCGTATTAATTTCATTAATGAAGAGGGTAAAGAGAGGCACATTTAATGCTTTTGCAATGAGCTCTAGCACACTTAACGAAGGATTCGCTTGTCCTCTTTCTATTTGGCTAATAAGTGAAGTGCTGATTCCTGCATAATCGGCGAACTCACGAATTGTCATCCCGTTCTTTTTACGATAATGTAATACCGTTTGTCCAAGGCGAAGATTGTTCATAGAAAAGATCCCTTCCAAAATAATATACGTTTAACTCGTTTTGTGCTGACATACTAAACATGGAAAATTAGTGCTTTTTTCGGTTACCTAAATAATTTATACTGACATTTGTACATTATAATATATTTTTTTTATTATTATAAACATACATCTAGAAAAGGGGAACAGACTTGAAATCACCACTTATTTCTTACATATCTTTGTTTTTTGGCGTATTTGCGTTATCTACTTCAGCCATTTTTGTAAAATTAGCAGATGCCCCTGTGACTATTACAGCATTCTATCGAATGTTTTTTGCAGCAGTAATGCTTTTACCATTTTTATTAGTAAATAAAAAGAATCGAAAGGAATTATGTTCGTTGTCAAAAAAACACTGGGGACTCGGGTTACTATCAGGTGTATTTTTAGCAGCCCATTATGTATTGTGGTTTGAATCGTTACAGTACACATCTGTAGCAAGCTCGACGGTAATCGTGACATTACAGCCGCTTTTTTCAATGGCTGGAGGCTATTTTCTATTTAAAGAGCGCTTCAGTAAAGGGGCTATAATCGGATGTCTCTTAGCGATTGTCGGAAGCGTTGTAATTGGATATAAAGATTTTCACATTAGTGGACAGGCGTTATTTGGTGATATACTTGCTTTTATTTCGGCGGGCGTCATTACAGCTTACTTCTTCATTGGCCAGCATGTGCGCAACATGCTATCTCTTATCCCATATTCAATCATCGGTTATGCCAGCAGTGCATTATTTTTAAGTATGTTGGCTTTCAGCCAGCAAACATCTTTCGTTGATTATTCCCCCAAAACATGGTTGGTCTTTATTGGATTAGCGTTTGTCGCAACCATATTAGGGCAAATGATTTTTAATTGGCTATTGAAATGGCTAAGTACCTCAGTTATTTCAATGGGCATATTAGGAGAGACGATTGGGACTTGTATACTCGCTTATTTCATTTTGGATGAGGTCGTTTCTTTCCAACAAGGTATCGGTATCGCACTTATCTTAATCGGTCTAGTAGTATTTTTACTACAGCAAAGAAATAACAAATCCATAAAGACTACCTCCGATTAAAAATAGAGGATCTGCTTACGAGAAAGAGTTATTCCAAATATGATAATTGAAATATCTATATAAATAGATATAATAAGACATATGGATACCATGATAATCTTTAAAGCTTTGTCTAATGATACCCGCGTGCAAATTTTGAAGTGGTTAAAAAATCCGGATGAAAATTTCGGTCCACAATTGTATTTACCACCGGATGCTGACTTTGAAGGAGGGATATGTGTAGGAAGCATTCAAGAAAAAACAGGATTAGCGCAATCCGTGATTTCCAGCTATTTGATGCTCATGAAGAAAGCTGGACTTTTGGAATCTAAGCGATACGGGCAATGGACCTATTACCGGAGAAATGAAGAAACGATTCGTAAATTGGCCGACTATATCAAAAATGAAGTGTAGGTAGCTTCAATAAATTAAAGCTACCTACTTTTTATACATATATATATCTGTTTATATAGATATGTATATTTATAAAAATTATATTACAAGGAGAAGAGAAGCATGGAAAAAAACAGCCCCCTATTTTTTATTGCTCTAGGTATATTTGGCATTATCAATACTGAGCTTGGTGTAGTTGGAATTTTGCCGATGATCATGGAGAAGTATAACGTTACCGCAGCACTGGCTGGAATGCTTGTTAGTTCATTTGCTCTTATTATTGCTCTGTTTGGTCCTTGGATGACGTTATTACTGTCAAGGTTGAACCGTAAGACAGTATTAATAGGCATTCTGCTTCTATTTGCTGTCTCTAATGTGATTTCGGCTTTTGCTCCGAACTTTTATGTACTTATGGTTTTCCGAATGATTCCCGCTTTCTTTCATCCGGTTTATTTCTCCATTGCCTTCGTATTAGCCGCTGCATTATCGGTAAAGGAAGAGGTCGCGAAGGCAAGCGCAAAGGTATTTCTTGGAGTCAGTATGGGCATGGTATTGGGAATTCCGCTTACTTCCTATATTGCAAATCAATTTTCACTAAGCACTTCGTTTTTATTTTCTGCTATTGTGAATGGGATCGCGTGCGTTGGAATAGGAGTAATGGTTCCATTCATACCTGTAAAGGAAAAAATCTCATTTGGAAGACAGCTTAAGATATTGTATAAGCCCGCTTTGTGGTTAAATATCGCTGCCACGTGCTTCATACTTGCTGCTATGTTCTCCGTATATAGTTATTTTGCTGAATATTTAGGACAGAGATTCGACATGGGCGGAAAGCTTATTAGCGTGATGCTTGTGATTTTCGGTGTTTGCGGTGTGGCAGGTAACTGGTATGCAGGAAAGCTGTTAAGCTATCGCATGTTGAGAACCGTACTGCTTTATCCTGTAGCTTTAGGAATTTGCTATTTACTTCTTTTTTATATGGAAACATCGCTACTTCTACTATGTGGGATTATCATTGTATGGGGAGCAATTCATACAAGTGGACTTATTGTAAGTCAAATTTGGCTAACATCAGAAGCTCCAGAGGCTCCGGAATTTGCTAACAGTTTATTTGTGTCTTTTTCAAATTTGGGTGTGACGATTGGTACAGCGATTGGGGGCTGGTTTATATCTCGGCTCGGAATAGCAGCAGTCGTTTGGAGTGGTTTACTTTTTGTAATTTTGTCGTTTTTATGTATTGCCGTCAAAACCATATATTTCGACTTAAATATAAAGTCATCTGAAAAAGCTATGGTTACGGAAGAAGATTGACGGAAATCATTCTTAAAGGTTTCTCATAAAAAACACCATTTTCATCTCGTTGTTAGAGAAAGAATGATGTTTTTTTGTTTTGGGGATACCGGAAAATATTAGTTTGATAGCGATAGGGTAAGACCACTTTTTTCATTTATTGAGCTTAGTGGGAGTAAATAAAATCAGAACGTAAATGGTAAAAGAGGAATTGCATTCTATATAATCAAATAATAATATAATTAATAACTTATATAAATGGAGGTGAATATAGTGGAGCGTTCCCTTGAAGAAGTGATTGAGGTATTAAAATTGGCCGCAGATAAAACACGGCTTACTATTTTACTGCTTTTACAAGAGAAAGAGTTGTGTGTATGTGATTTAGTCGAAATGATTGGAATCTCTCAGCCAGGAATTAGTCAACATTTACGAAAAATGAAGCAAGCAGGGATAGTACTGGAACGCAGACAAGGAACATGGATGTATTATCGATTAGATGAATCGGCTCATCCGGTGGTTCAGGCTATTCTTCAGCATGCACCTTCCCTTAAAGAAAAACTAGAAGTGTATGAAAAACAAAGAAGTTCAACGATGTGTGAAAGTGAAAACAACTGTAAAAAGGATCAGTGATAAAAATGATCGAAATTCCCGTTCGTAAACGGATGTCCTTTTTGGACCGTTATTTAACTCTTTGGATATTCGCAGCCATGATTATGGGGATTGGAATCGGCTATTTTTCTCCAGGCTTTGTGCAAGTGTTGAATCAATATCAGGCTGGAACGACATCGATTCCGTTAGCAATTGGACTCATTTTGATGATGTATCCCCCTTTAGCTAAAGTACGGTATGAAAAAATGGGCCATGTATTTCGAAATACAAAGATACTAGGAATTTCTCTTTTGCAAAACTGGATTGTTGGGCCTACCCTTATGTTTTTATTGGCCATTCTTTTTCTGCGTGATTATCCAGAATACATGGTTGGCTTAATCATGATCGGGCTTGCTCGCTGTATTGCCATGGTCGTTGTTTGGAATGATCTTGCGAAAGGAGATCCTGAATACGCGGCAGGGCTTGTTGCCTTTAACTCAATATTCCAGGTGTTCTTTTACTCTGTTTACGCGTATGTGTTTGTTACGGTTATTCCAGGGTGGTTTGGCTTACAAGGCGTTGTTGTCGATATTACTATCGGTGAAGTAGCAAAGAGTGTCTTTATTTACCTGGGGATTCCTTTCCTCGCCGGTATGATAACTCGCTTTGTATTGGTAAAGGCGAAGGGGGAAAAGTGGTATCAAAACGTATTTATCCCTAAAATTAGCCCCATTACCCTCATCGCATTACTTTTTACCATTATTGTTATGTTCTCTTTAAAAGGAGACGTCATTGTTCGTCTACCACTTGATGTAATACGAGTTGCGATTCCGTTACTTATTTATTTTGTGGTTATGTTTTTTGTATCGTTTTATCTCAGCAAAAAAGCAGGAGCGAATTATCCGATTGCAACTACCTTATCCTTTACGGCATCGGGTAATAACTTTGAATTAGCTATCGCCGTTGCTGTCGGAGTATTTGGCATTAATTCTGGTGCTGCTTTTGCAGCTGTGATTGGTCCTCTCGTAGAAGTGCCGGCTTTAATTGCTTTGGTCAATGCTGCATTCTGGCTTCAGAGAAAATACTTTAAAGAACAAAAAATATAAGGAGAGAGACTACCATGAATCCTACATTTCGAATGCATGTCGCTATTAACGTGAGAAACTTAGAGGAAAACTTGAAATTTTACCGTGCTTTTTTCGGTGAAGAGCCAACAAAAGTCAAAGAAAACTATGCGAAATTTGAATTAAATAATCCACCTCTTCATTTTTCAATGAATGTACGTACGTATGACAATAAAGGAGCCCTCAATCATATGGGATTCCAGGTAGCCGATACGGCTGCTGTAATAGCCATGAAGGAACGTTTCCAAGAAGCAGGACTCGTCGCCATTGATGAAATGAATACAACATGCTGCTATGCGGTTCAGGATAAAATCTGGGTGCATGATCCAGAGGGCAATGCCTGGGAAGTCTTCTATACAAAAGAAGATTCAGAATTTGAATCAGCAGGCGAACCAGCAGTAGGAGGCGTATGCTGCGCTCCTGAACCCGTTCAAATTCAGTTTGGGAATCTTGATAGTTTCAAGAAAAATAAGTAGGCCCCTAAGGAGAGACACATGGCAGACAACAAAAAAATCATCTACTTCCTATGTACAGGTAACTCCTGCCGCAGCCAAATGGCTGAAGGATTCGGGAAAAAATACTTAGGTGACAAATACGATGTATACAGTGCTGGAATTGAAGCTCATGGCCTCAACCCGAATGCCGTAAAAGCTATGTCAGAAAAAGAGATCGATATTTCGAATCAGACTTCCGATATCATCGATCCAGAGCTGCTGCATAAAGCTGACTATATTGTAACTCTCTGTGGGGATGCAAATGATAAATGTCCAATGACGCCTCCTCATGTAAAACGTGATCATTGGGCATTTGATGATCCTGCGAAAGCTACCGGAACGGAGGAGGAAAAATGGGTGTTCTTCCAACGTGTATGTGATGAAATTGAAGACAGAATCAAACGCTTTTTTAAGGAAGGAAGCTAAGAAAATAACTAAATTAAAATCCGATTTTCCTTGGTGCGTAGGAAAATCGGATTTTTCTATGTAAAAAATCGCTTAGCGTGGGTTTTACGTCAAAATGTTGGCGGCACCTCTGATAGCGATATGGTAGTTCCCCATAATACAATTCAGTGGTGATTTTAAAAACAAAGCATTATTCCTTATTGAAATTAATAAAACAAACAATATAATAAAAGTAATTACGAAATAAAGGTGATTTAACATGAATGCATTGGATTACAAAATTCTACAACTTTTAACGACCAATGGACGAGCGACTTGGGCTGAATTAGCAGCAAACGTAGGGATGTCCGGTCCCGCTATCGCTGATCGGGTACGTCGACTAGAAGAACAAGGCGTGATTAAAGGATATACAGCCATTCTCAATCCGGAATCGGTAGGTTATGAAATGACTGCTTTTATCTCCATCTCCATAGACCAGTTAGAACATCGTGAATTATTTTTAGCTCGGGTACCTGAGATACCTGAAGTGCAGGAATGTCATCATGTCGCAGGAGAATATGATTATCTACTGAAAGTTCGCTGTCAAGGAACGAAAGATTTGGATCGGATTATCAGTCAAGAATTAAGGAGATTACCAGGTGTTTTTAAAACCCAGACAACAATCACACTTAATACTTATAAAGACACCCAAAAGATTCCGCTTCCCACTGAAAATTAGTTACGATCTCCAATTTCCACGATAGAAGGGATTTACTGAGCATGGCTTTTACACATTTGCATGAATTAATTAAGGTAGCTAAAGAGCGAAACATGACCATCGGTGAAGTAATGATGGAAATGGAAAAAGAGCAAACTGGACGGTCAGAGCGTGAGATTTTCAATCAAATGGAGCGACAGTTTGAGGTTATGGAAGAAGCTGTACGTAAAGGGATTCAAGAACCCGTTATGTCTCGTAGTGGGATTACCGGTGGGGATGCCTATCGCGTTTATGAATACATCAAGCAGGGAAATACATTTATCCATCCACAAACACTGCAAACGATGGCGTATGCTCTCTCTGTTTCGGAAGTCAATGCCGGAATGGGACGCATTGTAGCAACACCTACAGCTGGATCAGCTGGTATATTACCTGGTGTATTGGTATATGCACTAGATACTGGACGGTACTCTCGGGATACCATTATTTTATCGTTGATGACAGCAGCTGCACTTGGCCTCGTTATCGCTAATTCCGCATCCATTTCTGGAGCTGCAGGCGGATGTCAAGCTGAGGTCGGTTCCGCAACCGCAATGGCAGCAGGTGCATTAGTAGAAATTGGCGGCGGCACACCAGAACAAGTAGGTCATGCTGTTGGATTAGCTTTAAAAAACTCGTTGGGTCTGGTATGTGATCCCGTTGGTGGCCTAGTAGAGGTTCCGTGTATCGTTCGTAACGGACTCCATGCCATCACCGCTTTGGCAGCTGCTGATATGGCGTTAGCCGGAGTAAAAAGCATCATCCCTCCAGATGAGGTGATCCAGGTTATGCATGAAGTAGGTACAGAAATGCCAGCGTCTCTTCGTGAAACGGGAATCGGAGGATTAGCTGGAACACCTACAGGAAAAGCATTGCGGGAAAAAGTTTTCAACAAGAGCAAGGGGTGAATCCCATTGAAATACACAAGTATGTTTGAGATTATTGGTCCAATCATGGTGGGGCCGTCTAGCTCCCATACAGCAGGAGCGGTTCGCATTGGAAACATCGCCCGACAAATACTGGATGAATGTCCAACAAAGGTGACATTTCAGCTTATGGGTTCATTTGCCGAAACGTATCAAGGTCATGGTACTGACTTGGCTTTGTTAGCGGGGATCTTAGGGATGACCACAGCTAGTAACGATGTCCCGATATCTGACCAAATTGCGTCCGAAATGGGCGTTGAATATAGCTTTACGAAAGCAAATGCCGGGATGCACCATCCTAATACTGTGCGAATTGAGGCAACCGGGCCTACCCGGTCTGTAAAATTACTGGCTAGCTCCCTGGGTGGTGGAAAAGCTGAGGTGCAGGAACTTGATGATCTGCCCGTGAAATTTACAGGAGAAAAGCCGACACTGATTCTTTACCATACAGATCAAAAAGGTTTTTTAGCGAAAATATCCCACATTCTCAATACGCAAGGATATAATATTGCACGATTGACTTTGGAAAGGTGGAAAAAAGGGGAACTGGCAATTACAGTTTGTGAAGTCGACGAAATACTACGTGATGAGATTATACAAATGATAAAAGCATCGATCCCCTTTTTAAAGGATGTTAAATTGGTGCAAACCATTTAGAAAATGAGAACTTTCGTTTAAAATGATTGGAGGAATGTTGATCATACACACTAAACCAATAGGAGCGAGCATAATCATATGGGCATGGCAGATAGAATATACAAAGATTTAGTCAATGATGTGTTGGAAAATGGAGACTGGGATAAAGACCAGCAAGTAAGAACGGTTTGGGCTGATGGCTCACCTGCTTATACAAAAAGTGTAATTTGTAAGAAGGTTACATTTGATAACCTCGAAGTACCTATTTTGACCACTAAGAAAGTAGCTTGGAAATCTTCCATTCATGAGCTGCTTTGGTTTTATGTAAAAAGAACAAGTGACGCTGCGTACCTTGACGAAAACAATGTGAAGATATGGAAAGAGTGGACAAACCAGCATAATAACATTGGAAAAGCATATGGCTATCAATTAGGAAAACCAATTATGCTTAAAGGGAAATTGACGAATCAGGTACAAAATTTGCTTGATGAACTAAAAAATAACCCGGCTTCAAGAAGGCATATTATTTCGCTATGGAATATAGATGATTTAGATCAGATGGGGCTCTATCCTTGTGTTTGGAATAACCAATGGATTGTTAAACAAGGCAAGCTGCATCTGATTGTACAGGTTCGTTCTAACGATCTAGCTTTAGGGCACCCATTCAATATATTTCAGTATTATGTACTGCAAAGAATGATATCGCAAGTTACAGGGTACGAGTTGGGGACGTTAACATTTAATATTAACGATCTTCATATATATGAGCGGCATATTGAACCGCTAAAAGAACAGATGAAACGCGAGCCATTCCCTGCACCAGAATTATGGATAAATCCTGACGTCAAAAACTTTGACGATTTTACAATCGATGATTTTCAACTAATCGGCTATGAACATCATCCAACCATTAAGATGGAGGTGGCTATTTAATGCTTTCTATGATTGTAGCCATGGATGTAGACAGGGGCATAGGTAAAGATAATCAGCTATTATGGCATATTCCAGAGGACTTGCAGTATTTCAAAAGTATAACGAGTCATAAGGTAGTGGTAATGGGGAGGAAAACCTTTGAATCAATTGGCAGGCCGCTTCCTAATAGAACGAATATAATTTTGACCAGGGATCCTTCCTATCAGGCACCTGGCTGTCTTGTTCATCATTCCATCGAAGATATTCTTTCAAAAAATGTGATGGGTGACGATCGTGCAGAAGTAGTCATTATAGGTGGGGCAGAGATTTACAATTTGTTTTTGCCTTACGCAGATCGGTTGTATATAACACAAGTGAACGGAACTTTTAATGCTGATACTTATTTTCCGGTATTACCAAATGAACAATGGAAAATGGTTTCTCGAAAAAAAGGAACGCAGGATACTCCATATGAATATTATTTTGAGATTTATGAGAGAAATATGGAATAGTCTAAAGTCATTCTTCGGAATGGCTTTTCTTTTTGGGAAAATTATCGATACAAAATATGGATTTACACCCGATTTATAGTATAATTTCAGTTAATATTCTGAAAAATTATACGCAAGGAGGGAGTGTCTGCAGTGAAAAGTTTAAAAACTAGACTAATTACATTTATCTCATTTCTTCTATTTGGTGGGCTTGTTCTCTTAGCTGTAATCAGCTACTCAAGTGCGTCTTCTATTTTAAAACAAAGTCTTGAAAAAGAGGCGGAAACAGAAGCGGTTCGTTTAACTGAACAACTTGATGTATTTATCCAACAACAGAAAGCAGTCATTGCTTCTCTTGCAAAAGTAGCTGCCGAAAACTATGGCGATGAAAAAAAACAGCTAGCATTTGTCCAAAAGGCTAAAAAAGATTGGCCGGAATTCGAAACAGTTGTCTTTTCTCACGATTTAAGTGGTAAAAGAACAATAACAGATACAGGGCAGATTATCGATGTATCGAGCCGATCGTACATAAAATCTGTTTCAGAAGGAAAAACCGTCATTATGGACCCGGTGTATTCTAAAGTAACCGGCAAAGTCATTACCATTGTAGCTTCTCCGCTGATAAAAAACGGACAAGTTGTCGGTTTTATTGCCGCAGGTATTCCAATAGAGGCAGCAACAGAAAAAGTGGCGCAGGCGAAATTTGGCGAAACAGGCTATGCAGGATTATTCGGCGTAACTGGTCAAATCATTTGGCATCCAAAGAAAGAAATGATTGTAAAAGGGAATGTAGCCGACTTCAAAGTACCTGAGCTTATTAGCATTCATCAAGAGCTACAAAAAGGGAAACACGGCATCTCATTCTATACGATATCCGGGAAAGAAAAACTTGCCGCCTATGCTGGTACACAAGATAAATGGGGAATCATTATCGGTGCCCCTCTCGATGAATTATACGCTCCGATTGATAAACTACGAAATGAATTGCTTATCATTACGCTGGTTGTCATCGTAATTGGCGCACTTATTATGTATCGTATCACCGGCACGATTACAAGGCCGATTGAAAAACTGAATGAAGCCTTCTCTGTTCTCTCATCTGGTGATTTAACATATGAAGTGCATGTAAAAGGAAAAGATGAGCTCTCCCAACTATCGGTCCACTTCAACAAAACAAATCATACACTAAAGCAACTCATTCAAAGCATTTCCACCAATTCCAAACAGGTAGGGTCCTCAGCGCATACCTTCTTAACAAACATATCACAGGCCATACAAGGTTCAGAGCAAGTGGAAAAAACAATACATCAGGTAGCGAGTGGCGCCGAATCCCAGGCAATGAGTCTCGAGGAGAGTACGCGGGCTATTCAAGAGATGAGTAGCGGCATTCAACGCATCTCGGAAAGTGCAGCAAATGTGACTGATTCTTCACAGGAAGCGGTGAAAAATGCTGCTGAGGGTCAGCATACGATTAAAAAAGCAACTCTTCAAATGGATAAAATCAGCATGGTAGCACAAGAATCTGCTGCTCTTGTAAAAGCATTAGGCGAGCGTTCGAATGAAATCAGCAGCATTACGACAGCGATTACGTCAATCTCCGCACAGACAAATTTGCTGGCCTTGAATGCAGCGATCGAAGCTGCACGTGCTGGTGAACAGGGGAAAGGGTTTGCTGTTGTAGCAGAGGAAGTAAGAAAATTAGCAGAGCAGTCTGGTGAATCTGCCAATCAGATTAGTACTTTGATCCAGGAAATACAAAATGAGACGGAAAACGTTGTAACTACGATGAACAAGGCAGTTGAAGAGGTTCAAGTGGGCATTGATGTGGTGAATCATGTAGGGGAAGCTTTCAATATGATTGTAAACTCTTCAGAAAAAGTTTCCGGCGAAATTCAGGAGGTGTCTGCCGCAACTGAGCAGATTTCCGCTGCCTCCCAAGAGGTACTCGCTTCTGTGGAAGAGTTAAACCGCATTTCCCATAAAGCGACTGATTATTCCAAAGAAGTAGCAGGTGTAACGGAAAAGCAGGTACGCATTATTAAGGAAATTGAAAACTCAGCTTTACAGTTACAACAAACATCTATTTCGTTAGAACAATCCATTAATGAGTTCAAGGTATAAAAATGTAAAATTTTGTCCCTTTCTCTCTGAAAAAATGATAGGATGAGAAGATAGAAAAATAGAGAAAGAAGGACAGCAAGTGCAGAGGAAAAAATGGGGGAAATCTTGGGGAATCTGGATTTCCATTACGGGGTTACTCCTGATCGCCCTTACAAATGTATGGGTAAATGGAGGAAAAGAAACATTCGCAAAAATGACAGAGAATATACTGGCAACGAAATCTCAGCCTGTATCACAGCCAGAACCTGAAAAAACGGAGGCTGCTGCGCTACCATCAACACAAGCAGGGACCAATTCAGTGCCAAACACACCTGAGTTAGTAAAGCCACAGCCAGCCAAACAGACCGAAACTGCATCGGTACAGCCGACTGTCACACATCCTCCTATGGTAAAGCAGGCAGCCGGTATGGAACTGGGCAAGAAAATTACTGAACTGCCGATTCCAGGTGAAAAGGTAGTGTATTTAACCTTCGATGACGGTCCTGGTCCGTACACAAAACAGATGGTAAACATTTTAAATGAAAACAAAATACAAGCTACCTTCTTCTGGATTGGTCAAAACTTTAAACCAGAATGGGCACCATATGCGAAGCAGATGCTCACACAGGGCCACCAAATCGGCGCCCATTCCATGCGTCATGAGGCGATGGGCAAGAAAAGTAAAGAGTATCAAAAACAAGACCTGCTTATGACGGCTGCTCATATGGAAAAACTGATAGGCCAAAAAATTATCTACTACCGCCCACCGTATGGCTCGATAAACGCTTCGAGTCTCCCTGTAACCAAAGAAGTCGGGGAGTACATGATTCTCTGGCAAGCGGATAGTCGTGACTGGGCATTAGCACATAACCCGCAGCAAATTCTCACCAACATCAAAAAAGAGATAAAACCAGGCGCTATTATTTTGATGCATGAGCGAGCACAAAGTTTACAAGTATTGCCGCAGGTGCTGGCCTATTTAAAGCAAAATGGCTATACGATTCGTACGTTACCACCAGGAAAATAATGCAATACAGAATCATAAAAAATCGGGATGAATGCATTCATCCCGGCTTTTTTTTGCTAGAATAGAGGAGACAAAAAATATAGATAATTACAACAGAGGTGTAAGATGATAACGATTACAATCCAGGAACTGTGTACCGAAGAGGAAGTTGTACGGATTTTCCCGCTTATGAAAGACTTGCGTCCGTATCTAGAAGAAGATCGCTTCCGCGAAATCTGGCGTGCGATGCAGCCAGATGGCTACCGCATTTATGCGATGTACGATGGGGAAGAAATTGTCGCATTTACGGGCATTCAAATCCGAACGAATATGTATTATTTCCGTCATGTATTCGTACATGAGCTCGTTACACGGGCAGATATTCGCTCAAAAGGGTACGGCGAGAAACTGCTTACATTTGTACATGAATGGGGCCGCGAGCATGACTGTGTAACAGTGGCACTTGAATCTGCTCTAACACGAGTAGATGCACATCGATTCTATGAAGAAAAGATGGACTATGATAAGTTTTGTTATTCATTTAAAAAGTCATTATAACGGAATATCCGCATTGTAACACGTAAAGCCTGTTCATGGTTGTCCATTAAACCGTGAACAGGCTTTGTTATTATTTCATCATTGGACTATCCTTGCGTAAAAGAAGATTACGAAGTATAAAATGGCAGCCACGCTGCATGTAGACGTTCAATTCCTTGGACAATCTCTTGTAACGACAATCCACCAAATCCAAGAAGAATAAGAGGCGGATATTCTTTAGGGCAGCTACACCAATCATTTGCTGTACTGTACACTTTTACCCCCGATTCTTCTGCTATTTTTACTAACTCCTCCACATGTATGCCGCTATGCACTTTCATCACGATATGTAGACCTGCGTCTTGTCCCGTTATCGTTACGTTTCCCTGCATCACGTTTTTAATCGTCTGCAATAAAACATCATGCTTTTTTTGATAAACCTTCCTCATTCTCCGGATATGCCGCTCCCATTCTCCACTTTCCATAAATAGCTGTAACGTATTTTGATGCAGCCTAGAAGCTGTTTGGTCATTCGTGAGCAGGTTTTTGTGATATACATTCAGCAGACGTTCGGGAAGTACCATGTAGCTTATTCGAATAGCTGGCATAAGTGATTTCGAGAACGTTCCGATATATACGACATTGCCATGCGCATCCAATCCTTGAAGGGATGGAATTGGTCTGCCATGATAGCGAAACTCGCCGTCATAGTCGTCCTCAATAATTAAACTTCCGTTTTCTTCTGCCCAGTGCAATAGCTTCATTCGTTTGGCAATCGGCATTACCATCCCGAGCGGATATTGATGCGAAGGGGTAATGTACACAACTTTTGCCTTGCTTCGGACAAGTTCATCGATGGCAATTCCGTCTTCTTCAAGGGGGATCGGTTTGATCGAAAATCCAAGCTGTTGAAACATCGTTCGCACCCCGTGATAGCCTGGTTCTTCCATGGCAATTGGGTTCCCATCCAAACCGATAAGCTGGCATAAAAGTCGAATCATCGTTTGTGTTCCAGCGCCAATCACAAGTTGTTCCTCCGAACAATTCACCGCTCGTGCCTGTCGAAGATACTGAGAAAGCGCTCGCCGGAGTCCTATTTCACCCTGACGATCCCCATAAGAAAGCAGCTGTTTTTGCTCAAGGTTCATACTTTGATTGGAACACATCCGCCATTTATCATACGGGAAATGATCGACATCAATTTTTGACATATAAAAATCATACCGAATCGGTTTTGGCTTACGATTCGAATCTCTGTTTGGAGATGGGGAGGAATATGAAGCAGGCGGATGCTCAAACGACTCGCTCGCCATGTCCACGACATAAAATCCGCTTCGCTCTTTACTTTCAATGTATCCTTCTGCGAGCAGCTGCTGATAGGCCACCTGGATGGTTGTCTTGCTGATGTGTAAAAAATGAGCAAGCTGACGAATGGATGGAAGACGTGTAGAAGACGGTATTCTCCCTGTCTGAATCTCTTCCTTTATATATTGATAGAGTTGTATATACAATGGCTCTTTTGCTGCTTCATCCAAATTCGGGCTAATATCCATTCTATCCGCTCCCATCTGTACTGGTTTGTTTATGAAAAACTGTATCTTTTTTAGTTGTCAATTTTCCTTCTATAATAAACCATAGTCTTTATGACTCACAACTTTAATACAGGAGGGACTACGCATGTCTATTACAGTACGACCAGTCGAGCAAGGCGATAAGCAGGAAGTCATTTCGTTAATGTATGAATACATTGTAGACTTCTATCAAAGACCTCGCCCATCTATCGATAAGGTACATTCCTTATTCGACACGTTGCTTGAAAACCAATTAGGAATCCAGTTTATCGCAAAGCAAGGAGGAAAGGCGGTAGGATTCGCCACGTTATACTTTACATTCAGTACAACACGAGCTGATAAAATAACAGTCATGAATGATCTTTATGTCGTGGAAGAAGCGAGGGGAGCGGGTGCGGCTCAGGAACTGTTTCAAGCATGCGAAACATTTACAAAAGATAATGGGTACGTCTGTATGTCGTGGATAACAGCTGCAGACAATTATCGTGCGCAACGCTTTTATGAAAAGATGGGTGGAGTTCGCGGAGATTGGCTGAATTATTCCATTTAAGTGGTCGCAGTTCTTAATTAAATAAAAGAAGGATAAAAACCCGTCCATTAAGACGGGTTTTATATTTGTCGAATTCTTGCTACATGGAGGTCTTTTTCTATGATAGAATTCTAAGTATCGATAATTTATTATTATCGATACTTATCTAAAAAGCACGAAAGAAGGGGAATCATGGCTCATTCATCACCTAGCGTGCGGTCTTCTACTACTCTTGTAGATACAAAACTCCAGCAACTCATTCAGGACGCTCGCTCGCATATCGATCACGCTCGGTCCGATAATACACGACGGGCGTATGCTTCCGACTGGCGCAGCTTCGAAAACTGGTGTGCAGCCTATGAACTGGTTTCGCTTCCGGCAGAGGCAGCCACTGTCATTTTGTACATAACAGACCTGGCGAACGATGGGTACAAGTTCAGCACAATCCGGCGCCATGTGTCTTCGATTTCGATTCGACATAAACTCATGCAGCATCCATCTCCTGCACGCGACATTCATGTCATCGCCGCTCTCGATGGTATCGCCCGCAAAATCGGGAAAATGAGCACGCCAAAGAGAGCGGCCGAACTTGACTACATCGCAATGATGGTTGATGCGATTGATACGAGTCGCTTACTTGGCTTGCGTGATAAAGCGATGATCCTACTAGGATTCGCTACAGCATCACGTCGCTCCGAACTAGTCAACCTAACTACGAAAGATATTGAACGGAAGGCACGGGGAATTGTCGTCACGATTCATGCACATAAAACAAACGAAATTTTACGCAAGGGGATTGTTGCGGTTCATAGCGACTACTGCCCGATTCGGGCACTTGATGAGTGGATCGAGGCAGCGGGGATTACATCCGGCCCGTTGTTCCGGGCTGTGAATCGGTATGGTCATGTAGCAGACAAAGCCCTTACATCACAAGTCGTTGCTAAAGTTGTGAAGCGTGCAGCAGAGGCAGCGGGTCTGAATCCAGATGAGTTCGCCGGGCATAGCCTGCGTTCCGGTATCGTCACGACATCCGGACAAAAAGGCTTCAATATTCAGGCTGGTATGAAACAAACCGGGCATAAAACGCCTGGGATGGTGATGCGCTATCAGCAGGAAGGACAAATTTTTGATAACAATATCTCTAGTATGCTAGGGGATTTGTGAAATATAATCATAAGAGATTGTGAATACAAACCGATGTCAAAGAAGTGCTGCAAGTATCGTGATTTCAGCGTGTTTCCGCCTGAAGCGTTTGAGTAGGAATAACGAGAAAGTGATTATAGGGCAGCCAGATAAGCGATTGAGCCTGAGATGATAAGATAATTACACTAAATAAAAGGATAAGCCTGCACTAAATACTGTGCAGGTTTTTTTGTTGTGGTAAAATTATGAAATGTATTAATCGTATATAAAGGGGGAGCCAAGTAATCATGATTCAGGCAGATAATGTCCAGGCTTTATTCGATTTAGAGTCACCATCAGAGCGTTGTGAGCGTGTGTTAAATGAAGTGCAACCAAAATTAAGGGGAATTCTTGATTTATTTAAGGAACGATATAGAGGATTATATCCCGAACTCAATCATTATGAAGTTCATACATATGAGTCTACTTTAAGAACTACAATGTATACTGCACGAGATCCTGAAATTGCTCAAAGTATACTTAGCAGAGGCAAAAAAGCATTTGTTCGATTACAAAAAAGCTTCGAATACGGAGATCCTGTTTCTTTACTACAAATTGAATTTAACGGAATAGAAAAGTTGATTCAAATTAAAATTGAATCAACTTTTTATCCATTATGGATGGGAGTAAAGGAAAATACTTTATCAGATATAATAGGGTCTTTAGGCGAAGACATTAAAGTTATGGTACAAGATCCAAATTTTCATGAGTTTGAAGTAAGGGATTGTATAAACGAGATAAAAAACTATATTGAGAAAAAAAAGCAACCTTATTTTTCTTTTGGGGTGAGTATTCCATTAGAAGGTGAGATTAGTGAAGAATTTTTGGTTGAAAAGATTTGTTCAGTATGGGATAAGCTAGAAGATTTACGTAATTTTTTATTGGCAGATGCCGAAATCCACAGTAAAACTATTCATGTTATTGAACAGTTAAAAAGCCATGAAGGTAGTTACGAGGTTAGTTTATATAATCATAAATATGAAATCGAGTACCATAAGGCAGAAAAACCCAAACCCCATTTTCACAGGCAGAAGTTCTCACTTTATGATAATGGTCAACTTATAGAGAAAGGACAAATTTTTTATTATTTGAATGTAGGAAAGTATCATCCCCATGAAGTTTTATCTGTGATCATTAGTGGGCATGAGTATATTTTTACCGGCTTCAGACCATTAGTTCAAAGTGAACAATACCGTTGGGAAGTTAGTAAATTGTTCGCGATGAAGAATACAAACAATCATGAACTATTACAAAAAGCCATGACATCATTAAATGAGAATGGGATAGAAGCAGAAAACGGAAAGTACTATTTAGGAACGTATGATAATGTAAAGAATTTCTTTGTTGAAAAAGTGGAAGATGTAAAAGAAAAGATTGCCAAAGCAGCACTTATATTTGCTGACGTGAGTGGAAGAAGACCATTACCACGCGTGGATTTAATTCCAGTGATAGATAATAGCGGGTACCTAGATGATGAGTATGAAGGGCAATTGCTTACCAGCAACTTTGATTTGTTAAGCATTCTTGAAATTATTGGAGATAGCGGTTTTACTTTCTCAAAAGATATCATTCGAGACTTTCATTTAAGCTTAACTTCCCTTGATGATAAACATTTTGTTATTTTAAATGGCATATCAGGCACTGGAAAAACACAGCTTTGTCGCCTCTATGCAAACGCTGTTTATGGGCTTGACTATGAAGCAGAAAATCCTTATTTGTGTGTTATTCCTGTAAGACCTGATTGGATGGAATCTACTGCTTTATTTGGGTATTATAGTTCATTTGAAAAAAGATATGTTGTAACGGAGTTTCTTGAAATTGTTTTACGGGCATTGAAGGAACGGGAAAAACCGCATTTTGTAATACTGGATGAAATGAATCTTGCTCGGGTGGAATATTATCTGAGTGATTATCTAAGTGCGGTTGAATCTAGGAAGCCAATTTGCCTTCATTCACAAGATAATGTGGCTGACGTTCCAAAAACAATTGAAATTCCTCCTAACTTGTACGTTATTGGAACAATAAATGTAGATGAAACAACACATAGTATTTCAGATAAAGTATTGGACCGTGCATTTGTTATGACTCTGTCAGATGTTGATTTCCAAAGGTTTTGGGGAAGTTTGGAGAATGATATTCAGGACGTACTTGATAGAGAATTTGAAATGCTATTGTCTGTTCACCAGAAGTTATTAAAATATGATTTACATTTTGGTTATCGGACAATGTATGAAATGATAATGAAATTATATAGAAATCGGCAATTACCTGAAGATATACAGATGGAACAAATGAAGGCAGTTGATCGTGTCGTGAGTGAAAAGGTACTGCCTAAATTGCGTGGAGATGACAGGATCATGCCGCTATTAGAAGAACTATCTCAATGGTGTACCGAGCAATTAGGGATAGAAGCAGAATCGCTACGGCATCTGGTACGCATGAAGGGAGAACTCGAACGATATGGGGCTACGCAATTCTGGCGTTAAACTTCAAATATGGGATGATGCCATGGGAGAATGGGTCTTTCTTGATGAAATGTATTTTCAAGAAGCAAAATCTTATCGCTGGCGTTGGGCTACACCTGAAGAAATCACTTTTTCTATGCAGGGAATTTCACTTATGATGAACCGTGTACAAGACCACTGGGAAGGGATAGTGGAAACTCCTTTTCAAAGTGGGATTGTTACATTTACAATCAAAAATTCAACGATGCAGCAGGCTATGACGATTTCCATGCATATTTATCCTGATAATCGTAAATTAACAACTACACAGTACGAAAATATGATTCAGGATATTTTACAGGAAGCAGCTGTTTGTTTGAAATTCTCAGGCTTGTTTCATGGAGTTGATGTTCACGGAAGAAAACGTGAGGGTTCCTGGTTACAATGGGATTACATTGAACGTTCTATTACTCAGCTACGCTTTCTTTTTAAGGAGATTGCTACTCATCCCTTGCGTGTATTAAAAAAGGAAGAAAAAATAAAACGTATTGAACACGTTAAATATACGAATAATCGTACAATTTTCTGGATGGAGCGTCATGGGGAAACGTATGGTGCCTCCCCAAGCACTTTGCCTACGCATCTTAAAACTTTTCAAATAAATGAAACATATGATGTAT
Organism: Aneurinibacillus uraniidurans; assembly: GCF_028471905.1. Lineage (NCBI taxonomy): Bacteria > Bacillati > Bacillota > Bacilli > Caryophanales > Paenibacillaceae > Aneurinibacillus > Aneurinibacillus uraniidurans. The sequence goes on from NZ_CP116902.1 coordinate 1,959,801, forward strand.
ATGAGAATCGTGTTATAAAAGCGCAGTTGAATGAGTTAAGGCAGATACTGAAATGTTATGAGCAATCTTCTTATGAGATTGTTAGAATAAAAGCTCAAAAATATAGCAATTGGGTTACATATTGGATCAATGATTCATTTTTACAAAATGTTACGTTGCATACCGGTAGCATAAAAATCACACAGGTTTTTCGAAAACACCCGTATTACCGTTTTTGGTATCAATGGTTTCAACATTTATATGAAAACGCCCAGTATTCAATAGGATTTTCAAAATCTATTCCACTAAAAGATACCTATGAGCTATATGAAATATGGGGATTTATGCGAGTTGTTAAAGCATTTAGGGAACTTGATTTATTACAAGATACCTCAGAAATTTATGTAACCAGGGAAGATGAATTATTCTTGGCGCTGGCTGAGAATAAGGGGAGTAAAGTAGCCTTAAAAGATGGTGGGGTTTTATATTATCAAAAAATAATACAAAACAATACGCATCCTTATTACTCCTATACACAAAGGATGATTCCAGATATTGTATTGGAAAGAAGGGATCATTTAGTAGTGTTTGATCCGAAATATCGTGTTGAACATAATATGGGGACAGCTTTAGGAGAAATGCATAAATATCGGGATGGGATTTTGCATCAAGAAGATGGACAAAGAGCTGTTACGCATGCTTTTATATTAACACCGAAAAAAGGTGAGTCAGGAAAAGAAGCAAGCTTTTTTACTGATATTTTTCGAGAACAATATCATATGGGGGCTTTTTGTTTTAAACCAGGCGAAGAACAAGTCGAGTTTAAAGAATGGATAGTGAAATATTGGAATTAGAAAAGATGAGTTTATTCATTATAATTAGCTGTTTATAGGTAATTAAAGTTTGCTGTTGCTGTTAAACAAAATATGAATAAAATGTACTCCTAAACTGAAAAAACACATATTAAAAATAAATTTAATAAATAATTCTAAAAACTATTTATATCAAATAAAACTATTGTATATGAAATAAGAGCATGTCTAAAAAGTTACCAAAAGGAGGACAACCCATGTCTGAGGATCAAAATGTGATGAAAAAATTTAATCCTTTATTTTGGATGGTGAATCCCGGTAATACTCCAAAGGGGGGCAGAAAAGACTTCATTAATCCAGAATGGATTCCATGGACGGACTGGCTTATGCCTGGCACCTACTTTAAGCTCCTGTACTGTGATCTTGTAAACGGATCTTTCACTTTATTATTAAAGATTGATCCGGGAGTAAAAGCCACCCCTCACTGGCATGTTTCAAATGCGCAAGCATACATCATCGAAGGCGGGTTTTATTACGAAGATGGAGAAGACAAGGGATACGAAGGTTATTACACCTCTGAAACCGCAGGATCTGTCCACGAACCATTTGTCACACCGGAGGGTTGTACCATGTTTGCTATCTCCCATGGGCCAATTGCGGGTTATGATGATGATGGCAAGATGGTCGTTATGGCGGACGCTAGACTCCATTATTATATGGCTCGTGAGAATAATGCAGTTGAGCACACCACCATTGTTGATTATTCTTATGGATCTCAGGATCTACAAGGTAAGTAAGGGAATAAATTGTTTTAACATTCTAGATATTAATGATTCTATCCGCTATAATGTACATTATAGCGGATTTTTTTATATTATAACGCACGAAAGGAGAGGCACATGCAAATCCGAACAGAGCGAAACCTTAGTTTGGATAAAATGAGTGACCTAACAGGAGCAAGCAAAGCCTTGGTAGGATCAAATTCTCAAATTCGAAGGAGTAGATGATGAAATCTAAAATTCAGTTCTTATTATCCATGATAATCTTCGGCACGATTGGCGTATTTGTAAGACACATTGATTTGTCTTCAAGTCAAATCGCTTTATTACGCAGTTTAATTGGCAGCTTATTTTTAATGACGGTCATGTTCATCATGAAGAAAAAAATTTCATGGAAATTGGTGAAAGCAAACGCTGTGTTTTTATTACTTTCAAGTATTGCATTGGGCGGGAATTGGATTCTACTTTTCCAGGCGTATAGACATACGACCATTTCTAACGCAGCACTCAGTTATTATTTTGCACCTGTATTTGTCATGATTCTTTCACCATTTGTACTTAAAGAAAAATTATCAACAAAGAAAATAATCTGCATCGGTGTAGCTATGTTAGGCATGTTGTTGATTGTTGGTAATGGTGGTATAAGCGCATCCGGATTCGATGATTTACTTGGTATTGGCTACGGATTACTGGCAGCTGCATGCTATGCCTCATTAATGCTAGTAAACAAGTTCATCAAAAACATGGATGGGCTAGAAACTACATTCATTCAGCTTGGAATGGCCGCATTACTTCTCATGCCATATGTATTTTTTACTGAAAAATTCAACATCTCAGAAGTATCAAGTTCTTCCATTCTGTTTATCGTAATCTTAGGGATTATACATACAGGTATTGGATTCTTGTTATTTTTCTCAGGTATGAAGAAATTAAAAGGGCAGAGTATCGCGGCATTAAGTTATGTAGATCCAATCACATCATTAGTGATTTCTGCTGTTATCTTGCAAGAGAGCATGACATTTGTTCAGCTGCTTGGTGGTACATTGCTTTTAGGCTCAACATTCATTAGCGAAAATAAATCAATCAAATGGGTGAACAAACATGCATTCAATCAATCTTAATATCGGAAAGAACTTCAAACGAATCCGAACAGAACGAAACCTTAGTTTAGATAAAATGAGTGAACTAACAGGCGTAAGCAAAGCGATGTTAGGTCAAATCGAACGAGGAGAATCAAACCCGACTATCACAACAATATGGAAAATCGCCAGTGGACTTCACATCTCCTTTTCTTCTTTACTGGCAGAAGACACGCCACCGGTGACACTCGTTGATGTCCGTACCATTGATCCTGTTATCGAAAACGACGAGAAATATCGAGTATATCCGCTATTTCCTTTCCACCCGAAAAAACAATTTGAAATTTTTTCGCTTGTTCTTGAACCAGGGGGCAGCCATGAATCAGAAGGACACACTACAGGGGTAGAAGAATACGTTATCGTTGGTTCCGGTACGTTAGAATTTGTTATGGAACAGGAAATCTATCATGTGACGCAAGGCAGTGCTCTTCATTTTCAAGCAGACAGACCGCATTGTTATCGGAATGCAGGTACATCTCCTGTCGTTTGTTCCGTGATCATTCATTATCCGCATTAACATAGTAGGTACAGAAGAACAGGGGGGGGAGAAGGGATGCAAGAAAACATTCATCTAAAAACGTACGAAATGAACCAGGACAATGGAAGCTTTCTTCAGGGGGTAAAAGACTGTGTTCCAACCATATTAGGCTACTTAAGTATCGGATTTGCAGCGGGAGTGATCGAAAAGACCGCAGGACTTAGCCTACTTGAAATCGCACTGCTCAGCTTAATTTTGTATGCAGGTTCCGCTCAGTTTATTGCTGCAGGTATGATTGCAGCCGACGGATCGGCAACAGCGATTATTTTCACCATTTTCTTTGTTAATCTTAGACATCTTTTATTAAGTGCTGCTGTATCCCCATACTTCCGTCATTTGTCCCCGACGAGAAATATGTTGATTGGTGCTTTGCTTACGGATGAGTCTTTCGGAGTAGCTATGAACCGTGCCGTACATGAAAGTGCCATCAGCGAGCGGTGGATGCACGGGTTAAATATCACGGCTTATATCAATTGGTTTATCGCCAACATGGCCGGTGCTTTCTTCGGACGATGGATTGCCCATCCAGAACAGCTCGGTCTTGATTTTGCGCTGCCTGCGATGTTTATTGGGCTTCTCGTTCTGCAAATGGCAGGACGCAATCAAATCGTACGAGATAGCATCGTGGCTATCAGCGCGGTTGTGATCGCTGTAGGTGCAACTCTTGTTTTCTCGGGAAGCATCGGCATCATTGTAGCAACTGTTCTAGCAGCAACAATCGGGATGGTGATCGAAAAATGGACGTAAGATGGCCTATTCTTCTCATTATTATCGGATCAGCACTTGTTACATTTGTCCCGCGAGTTCTTCCGTTAATGGTACTCAGCCGCGTTCAATTACCGGACTGGGCCATGCGCTGGTTACATTACATCCCGATTGCGGTTATGGCTTCTTTAGTCGGACAGGAATTGTTTATGTCTAATGGGAAACTGTCACCGCTTACGACAAATGTTGAACTAGTAGCTGCACTCCCAACTTTTATCGTGGCTGGCATGACACGCAGTTTGCTAGGGACTGTAGTCACAGGTCTTGTTTCCATCATCATAATACGGTTCATTTTTTGACTCTCATCCCACATATTACTAATGAAAGTAGATCGCTCCCACCCTTACAATAGAAGATAGGGAGGGATACGATGAAAAAACAAAAATTCAGCTTATTACTCACACTTTCATTATTGACTTGTGCAGCACCGACGGTAGGATTGGCGGAATCTTCTGCCGTTATGATCGATGGAAAAACGGTACAATCGGAAACATTGATGAAAAACGATACGATGCTCGTTCCGGCCCGATTTTTCATGAATGCAGGGGTTACCGTTCAATGGAGCGAAGCCTATCAGGCAGTCGTACTTACAAAAGGCAACATCACAATCAGTTTGCCATCACAACAATCATATGCGGACGTGCTCGTACGTCCAGGCACAACGTGGCACCGCGACCAGTTGCCTTCCGCTACAACCGACCGCAAAGATGGAACATACATACCGCTTCGCTACGCTGCGGAAACACTCGGCATGACTGTCTCATATGACGCTGAAAGTCAGTCTGCTTCGGTTCACACGGCTTCTTCAGGACCGGTTAAGATACTAGAAGCAGCACCTTCACCTGAAGCAAAAGATCCAGCTATGCACTGGCTGTATCAATTGACAGAAGCAGAAGCGGGAGGAGAGTCGCTTCAGGGGAAAACGGCGGTAGCCGCTTCCGTCCTGAATCGCGTCAAAACACCTGGCTGGCCCAAGTCTGTAAATGATGTTATCTTTGAAGTAACACATGTGAATGGTTCGGACTATTATCAGTACTCACCTGTGCTTGATAAGCGTATTTATAACGTAACACCGTCTCAAGAAACCGTTAAGGCTGTTAATCTCGCGCTGCGCGGTACAGATCCAAGTAAACAAGCTGTCATCTTCTACAATCCTGAAAAGACAGCGAACCAGTGGGTGCGCAGCCGTGAAGTTACCACAGTCATTGGAGATCACATCTTCGCTAAATAAAAAATAAACCAGAACCCGGACGATTTTATCAGTAGGAGAGTCCGGGTTTTTTGCTATACTAAGTAGGTGAAAGAATAGAATAATATGGATTTGTATAGGGGGGTGTTTTATGAGCACAGGAAAGTATCTCCAATATTTGTGGCGCGATAAGTATATTGCATCGATTACGCCAACTTCACTTTCATGTGTGCAGCAAGTATGCCGCACGATTGATTTTTCACACAGACAAGTCATCATCGAATACGGGCCTGGGCTAGGCGTTTTTACCGACTATCTAGCTGAGCGACTATCCGATGACTCCTTACTTCTGCTGATTGAGCGCAATGATAACTTTTCTGACCAACTTACGAATAAATATCGAACAGATTCTCGCATTCATGTTTATCATGATAGTGCAGAGCATGTTCAATCCCTCCTAGCGGAATCAGGTGAAGCACAGGCCGACCTTGTGCTATCAGGCATTCCATTTTCTTTTTTTCCCGATCAAGTTCGAGACACAATCGTTCGCTCTACACGTGAGGTACTCAAAGACGACGGCATGTTCCTTGCGTATCAGACTTTTTTTCAACGAGATGTTCATCTTAAAATATATATGGAGCGCTATTTTTCACGAGTGCGGGATACATATTATTTGCGAAATCTTCCCCCAATGCGCCTGTACGAGGCGCTCCCATGAGAAAAAACGCTGTAACCAAACGATATGGTTACAGCGTTTTTTGTTTCTCACTGGAAATATTCGTTTGTTGATATTTCGTGTACGAAATATTATCATGAGAAGCATCGTTAAATATTCCATAAGGAGGAGACACTATACTTGACACTCCCACAAAAGACCGTATAGGTTCGTGGGCTACAGCAGTGAGGAGGGACATCCATGCCCACAGATCAAGTCATTACGAATTTCATGCAGGCACTGCGTCGAACATTGCGTGCTTCTCAGCAAATTTTGAACCGAGATGCAAATATATACAACTTAACCATCCCGCAGGTCCGTGTTCTCCATGCGCTGTATACGAGCGGTTCGAAGTCGCTTGCAGAATTGAGTAAACAGATTGATACGTCTATCAGTTCAACTAGTGGGGTAATCGATCGACTAGAACGCATGGAGCTAGTGATACGAACACGTGATAAAGAAGACAGACGCAAAGTCTGGATTACACTTAGTGATTCATGTCGAACTTTAATGGAAAGATTTCCAATATCACAGGCGGAAGTTTTGCGTCCGTATTTTGCAAAAGAAGAGGAAGTAACGTTTATTGACTTAACACATCAGCTGCTCGTACTAGCCGAACGAATGGAACAAGATATCCTAAACAAGAAAAACAAAGGAGGGACCGAATGACATGAAACGAATGGTGAGCAGCATTGTTTCTATGCTCGTTGTACTGTTACTTGTAGGCGGCATATTTTACATGATCAATAATCGTTCCAATTATCTTGAGACGGATAATGCCCGCATCACAGCTGATCTACAGCCAGTAGGGGTAGCAGCTGCGGGTAAACTGCAGGCCTGGAACGTGAATGTCGGAGATACAGTCACGCAAGGAGACGCACTTGGTACCGAGACAAGCGGAACATCAACGACACACGTATCCATTACAGCCCCGCTAACCGGAACTGTCATTCAGACGAATGCGACAGCCGGACAAATCATAGCACCGGGGCAACCACTGGCCATGATCGCAGATCTGTCTAAAATGCATGTCTCTGCTTATATTGATGAAAATACCATTTCAGATGTCCGTGTCGGCCAGCAGGTCGATGTATATGTAGACGCGGATCCCAATCTCACCTTGAATGGACGCGTAAGCAGCATTGGTCAGACGGCAGGAACATTCCTGAGTCCAAGCGTAGTATCTGGCAGTACAAACCGTGACACCAAGCAAACGCAACGAGTTCCGGTGAGCATTACGGTAGACAATTTGCAGACTAACGGAATTGTACCAGGGATGAACGCATCCATCCGCATTCATAAATAACAACAGGGAGGAACCTATATGAGTCGTGCACGCTTTTTGATTATGAACTTTGTCGCGTTTCTTGTCATTATCCTTCTAGCCATCGGGAGCTATACGTACTACTATAAATCCGCTAACTATATTACAACGGATGACGCCAAGGTTTCTGGAAAAATCGTTCCCCTCGCAGCTCTGACTGGTGGCAAATTGACAGACTGGAGTGGAACAGAAGGAACTTCATTCTCCGCTGGTGCAACCCTTGGAAAAATTACATCCCCTCAAGAATCAATTGATATTACGGCGCCAATAGACGGCACCATTGTCCAGAACAAAGTAACAAATGGGCAGATGGTAGCACCCGGACAATCGCTCGGTCAAATGGTGAACATGAAACAATTGTATATTGAAGCAAACATCGAAGAGACCTCCATTAAAGATGTGAAGAAAGGGGCAGAAGTAGACGTAACCTTCGATGTAAACCCGAATACGACCTTTAAAGGAAAAGTAGAACAAATCGGACTGGCGACGAACTCTATGTTTTCACTACTGCCGCCGCAAAATGCGAGTGGTAACTACACCAAAGTAACACAGCATGTACCGGTTCGCATTTCCATCGACAGTTATCCAGCAGAAGCTGTACCTGGCATGAATGCAACCATCCGGATTCATAAATAAAGAAGGGAGGAGATTATATGGCAGAAGAACATCGGTCAAGCTATATCCCGCTGCTGTCTATTATGATACTCGGTCTGTTCCTGGCAATTTTGAACCAGACGCTGTTAAACGTAGCCATTCCACACTTAATTACGGAATTTAACGTTGCAGCAACGACTGCACAGTGGCTTTTGACCGGCTATATGTTAGTAAACGGAGTATTAATCCCGTTAGCTGCGTTTTTGATTGAGCGCTTCGGCATTCGTCGGTTGTTCTTATCCGCCATGATATTTTTTACGGCTGGTTCGCTCGTATGTGGAATGGCACCGACATTTTCCATCTTATTAATCGGGCGTTTAATTCAGGCAGTAGGTGGCGGAGTGTTAATGCCGCTTGTTATGACGATTATGCTGTCCGTATTTCCACCTGAGGTTCGCGGTAAAGGAATGGGGATTCTGGGCCTGGCGCTGATGTTTGCGCCTGCGATCGGGCCAACGCTATCCGGCTGGGTAATGGAGCATTACAGCTGGCGCGTTCTATTTTACGGCATCGCTCCACTTGGTGCCCTCGTAATTGTGGCAGCTTTTGTGTTGCTTCGTGACACGACTACGCCTAAAAAAGTACCACTGGATATTCCAGGGACCATCACATCCGTGATTGGGGTTGGGTCCTTGCTGTACGGATTAAGTGAAGCAGGTTCAAAAGGGTGGAGCAGCGCGATCGTACTGACAACACTCATTATTGGTGTCGTGATGATCGCAGCCTTTGTGGTGTTACAGCTCAACTCAACTCGCCCGATGCTTGATTTCAGGATTTTCAAATACGATATGTTCTCACTGTCTAATATCATCAGTGTCATCGTAACCGTCGCGATGTACTCCGGCATGTTCTTGCTTCCGATCTATTTGCAAAACTTGCGCGGCTTTACAGCACTTGAGTCCGGTTTGCTCATGCTGCCGGGTGCCGTTATTATGGGGATTATGTCTCCGATTTCCGGCACGCTATTTGATAAATTCGGACCGCGTCCGCTGGCGCTGATCGGGATGTTTATTACAACGGTGACAACGTATGAATTTACAAAGCTTACGTTAGAGACAAGCTATTCATTTATTTTGATCATCTATATGATTCGTTCGTTCGGAATGTCTTTCTTGATGATGCCGATTATGACCGCAGGCTTAAATCAATTGCCTGAAACGAAAAACAGTCACGGCACCTCGATGTCGAATACGCTTCGTCAGGTGTCCGGCTCACTCGGGATTAGTATCTTTACTACGATTTTCAGCACCCGGACGATTATACACTTAAATACACTTGGGGAAGCGGCGAATACGATGGATCCTTCGTTCTCGACTTCGTTCCAATCACTCGTACAATCCATTATGGCAGAAACAGGTGCTTCTGCGGCACAGGCACAATCACAGGCGGCAGCAGGGCTGTTTGGACAAGCCAGTCAACAAGCTTCGATCCTTGGCCTGTCTGATTCGTTTCTATGGGCCACAGGTGTCGCGTTTGTTGGATTTGTTTTGAGCTTTTTCCTACGTGATGTACGAAAGGATACAACAGCAAGAATTGAGAAAGTTGTTCCAATCGAAGATGATCGTCGCAAACTCGGGACCGGTCCAGCGTAATGTACGAGAGCAACTAAAAGTGAAGGGTGAGTCATTTACAATGTCGACTCACCCTTTTTATGTACCTATCATATACTTGTCATATACTTGGCTTCCATGTCTCTCCGAGTTGCAACACACGCAAACGATCAGCGGATAGATTTTGCTCATCCCAGGTGGCTCTAAGACGATGCAGTGCTTCTGCCGCAGTATCATCCGCGAGCCGAAATGCCCCATAGTGCATCGGAATAAAGGTCCGAGCATGCAGCTCGCAAAACGCTTGGACTGCATCTTCAGGATTAATATGAGCTACCTGCATAAACCACTCTGGCTCGTATGCGCCAATCGGCATTAATACCGTATCAATGGCAAATCGTTTTCCGATCTCCGTAAACCCGCGAAAATAGCCCGTATCCCCAACAAAGTATACAGAAGGCTCGCCATCTGCCTGTATAACCCAGCCGCCCCAATGTGACGTATTTATATCCCACAGTCCTCGTCGTACCCAATGTTGAGCTGGAACGAAGGTGAATGTACACCCGTTATACGACATCTTCTCCCACCAGACAAATTCATGTACGTGTGTAAATCCACGGCGTGTAAGCAAACGGCCAAGGCCTTCCGGCGCGAGATAAACCGGAGAACTAGGCAAACGTTTGAGTGTACCGATATCAAGATGATCGTAATGTCCATGTGAGATCAATACCACATCAATTGGGGGAAGCTGATCGAGACGAAGCCCTGGCTCTGACAGCCGTTTTTCCAATCCCATCCGCTTCGCCCATACCGGATCAGTCAAAATGTTACATCCATTCAGCTGAATAAGAAATGTTGAGTGTCCGATCCATGTAATAGATGGCTCGCTTCGATTCGCAGACAGCCATGCTGCTTGCTTATTTGCTGCCTGTGGCACAACATAAGACAGATCTTTTTTCTGCTGCTTCCGTTCACGCCACCGGTGTCTCACCTCTGTAAATCCATGTTTGTTTTGAATTTTATCCAGATTTTCATAACGTTTGCGTACCATTGTCTTTTACACCCTTTCCTGCTCATCTAAGTGAAAAACATGGGAAATAGACTTGTGTAATGGTTTCTTATATCGTACAATCACGATATAATACAACAGGATAGCATTACCGTAACAAAGAGGGGAGCGGATACTATGGAAAATTTTCAGCGATTCGAAGCAAAAGCACGATTACTAAAAGCGCTGTCCCATCCGGTTCGTCTCTGCATTACCCGTGGACTGTTAGAGAATGGTGCTTGCAACGTCACCAAAATTCATTGTGGTCTTAATATGCCACAGTCAACCATTTCTCAACACTTGCTCAAATTAAAGGAGGCAGGCATTATTCACGGAGAACGCAAAGGCGTTGAGATTTTTTACTCGATTTCCAGTGATGAGATGCGAGAGTTGATTCGCGCATTAAAGCTGGACTAATTTTTTTGCTGATATTATATCTATATATTTGAATATAATGATAAAAAGTAATAGGAGGAATTAGCTATGAAACCGAAAAAAATTGTCATTGTAGGCGGAGTAGCAGGGGGAGCTACAGCAGCAGCTCGCCTGCGTCGTCTAGATGAAACCGCAGAGATTGTGTTATTTGAGCGGGGGGAACACATTTCGTTTGCGAACTGTGGGCTGCCGTACTATATCGGTGAGACCATCACAAGCCGCAAAGCACTGCTTGTGCAAACTGTGGAAGGAATGTCAAAAAAATTCAACATGGACATTCGCAATCGAAGTGAGGTCGTTCGCATTAACCGGGATACGAAAACCGTAACGGTTCATAATCTTGGGACAGGGGAGACGTATGACGAGAGCTATGATGTACTGATTCTCTCACCAGGCGCTAAACCGATTATCCCTACAATCCCGGGCATAGACGAGGCGGAGCAGTTGTTCACCCTCCGCAATATTCCAGATACAGATCGAATTAAAGAGTACGTCGATACACATAAACCTGCTCGTGCTGTGATTGTCGGCGGCGGCTTCATCGGGCTGGAGATGGCTGAGAACTTACATGATCGTGGGGTAGCAGTTACGCTCGTACAGCGCGGCAACCAAGTAATGACTTCCATTGATTATGAACTGGCCGCTATGCTGCACACCCATATGCAAGAAAAAGGCGTCGATCTCATTTTAGAAGATGAAGTGGAAACATTCGAAGATCGCGGGCGTACCGTGAACTTAAAAAGCGGACGCCGTATCGCAACCGATATGATCCTGCTTGCAATTGGCGTTGAGCCGGAGAGCCAGCTTGCTAAAGACGCCGGACTTGCACTCGGTGTACGTAACGCGATCAAAGTAAACGCCACCTTGCAGACGACAGACCCAAGCATTTATGCGATTGGAGACGCCATTGAAGTCACCGACTTCGTAAGCGGCAAACCGACAATGATTCCACTCGCATGGCCAGCCAATCGCCAGGGACGTCTGGTGGCGGATCATATTAACGGATTGGACGCAGCGTATCGCGGAACGATGGGAACGTCCATTGCGAAAGTATTCGATCTCACCGTTGCTTCAACTGGAATGAACGAAAAAGCTTTGCAGCGCTTGGATCTTCCGTATGAAGCTGTTCACATTCACCCAAATTCACATGCCGGATACTATCCAGGTGCGTCTCCAATCTCCTTGAAACTTCTGTTCAATCGAGAAGATGGCACCATCTACGGAGCACAAGCCGTAGGGCGGGATGGTGTCGATAAACGAATTGACGTGATCGCAGTCGCGATTAAAGCAGGCATGACCGTACACGATCTGCCAGATCTTGAGCTCTCATATGCACCACCGTATTCCTCTGCCAAAGATCCGGTCAATATGGCAGGCTATGTTGCCTTAAATATTATGGACGGTTTAAACGACATTGTGCAGTGGCATCAAATCGATGACATTGTAGCGGACGGCGGTCTGTTAATTGATGTACGGGAGCCGATCGAACGAGAAATGGGCTTTATCCCAGGCTCGATTAACATCCCGCTTGGTGACATTCGAGAGCGGATGGACGAAATTCCAAAAGAAAAGCCTGTCTACGTATCCTGCCAGGTCGGCTTACGCGGCTATCTCGCAGCCCGCATCCTGCGTCAGTACGGCTATCAGGTATATAACGTAGATGGTGGTTACAAAACATACAGCAACGCATTCCAGCCACAAAAGCATCAACCCGTGGTCACAAATGATAGCGGAGTAGCCGAAATAAAAGGAGAGACACAAGTAGTGAATACAGACGCCCAACCAATCGAAGCGACCGTAACGCTTTCTGTGAATGCATGCGGCTTGCAATGCCCAGGGCCGATCATGCAAGTATATGAAAACATGCAAAGTCTCAACGACGGCGACATCCTCGAAGTAAAAGCAACCGATCCAGGTTTTGCCCGCGACATTGCCGCATGGTGCAAAAATACCGGCAATACGCTCGTATCGTCTGAATTCGACCAAAACACCTGTATCGTTCAGATTCGCAAAGGATGCGATGCCTCACAGGCTGTATGTAACCTATCCGCAGGAGGCACACAGGAAAACGCAACACTCGTTGTATTCAGCGGTGATCTAGATAAAGCAATGGCTTCGTTCATTATCGCATCCGGTGCCGCAGCGATGGGTAAGAAAGTGACCATGTTTTTCACCTTCTGGGGGCTGAATATACTACGTCGTCCTGATGCTCCAAAAGTTGAAAAAGATTCGATGGAGAAAATGTTCGGCATGATGATGCCAAAAGGAGCAGGTGCACTGCCGCTATCTAAAATGAATATGGGCGGTATGGGAACCGTTATGATGAAGAAAGTAATGAGCAAGAAAAACGTTGACGATCTCGATACGCTGATTGCTAACGCGAAACGAGCAGGTGTAAAAATGATTGCCTGCACGATGAGTATGGATGTGATGGGCATTAAAGCTGAAGAATTCATTGACGGAGTCGAACTAGGCGGCGTCGCTACCTACCTTGGCGAAACAGAAGGCTCTGGCCTAAATTTATTTATCTAATCGCAAAACCCGGAACAGTAGATTTTGTACCGTTCCGGGTTTTTTCCCGAATTCTGGTTGTGAACACCTTCATCTGCATGTATGATAAAAAAAGGATACCGTTGCGCAAGGCGGGAGACGAAAGGGGAAGGCACACGTATGAAACAGATCGTCGTAGTAGGAGCCGGCTATGCCGGTATTTCATTTTTGCACACCGTGCTGTCATTTATTCCAGAAGACGTTCAGATTACGGTACTAGATCGACTGCCCTGTCATACCATTAAACCGGAATACTATGCACTAGCCAGTGGTTCATTAAACGAAAAAAAAGTAAAGGCTCCGTTTCCCGTACATGAACGGGTGACCTACATACAGGATGAAATTCAGGAACTGCGGATTTTCAACCACGAAGTCGTGTGTGCAAATCAGACCGTAAAATTTGACCAGCTGATCTTTGCGCTTGGCTGCATTGATAATCATTTCAATGTGCCGTGGGCCGATGAGTATACGGAAAGCATCCAAACGTTTAGCAAGGCGATGAAAACACGCCAGAAAATTGATGCGCTTCATGAGGAAGGCCATGTCGTCATTATCGGTGGTGGGTTATCTGGCGTCGAATTCGCAAGTGATCTGCGCGAACAGCATCCGAAGCTACGAATTACGATGCTTGAACGCTCTAATCAGGTGCTTCCAACATTACCGGAGCGCATTCGCAACTACGTGCGCCAGCACCTTGATGATCATCACATTGATGTAATGACCGATATTAGCGTAGTGATGATTGATGATAAACAGGTGTATTATGGAGCGGAGCGAAAGACGCTGCCATACGATGTATGTGTGTGGACTGCTGGGATTATGCCGCATCCGCTGTCAAATTCGCTTCTGGCGTACAGCAACGCTGATCGAATGAACCGAATTGCTGTCAAGGAAAACTACGAGCTGCCGTATTACCATAATATTTTTGTGATCGGGGATTGCGCTGCTTCAGAATTTGCGCCAAGCGCCCAGCTTGCACATATTCAAGGGGTTCAGTTAGGAGAATTTTTCCTTTCTGAATGGTATGAAACTGAGTATAAACCAGCACCAATCAAGCTGAAAGGTGTTTTGGGGTATTTAGGTAAAAAGACTGGCTTTGGCCTGGTGAATGACAACGTGTTACTTGGTAAGGTACCGAATGTAATTAAGTCTGGTGTGCTATGGATGCATAAACATCATATGGGATAATAAAAAATAGCCTTGGGAGATCCAAGGTTATTTTTTATATCTAAAACTTTTCTCATCTCAAAATCTTAAAAAATCTTAAATTAAGAGATATATTTTTTGTGTTTTCGTTTTGTCCGATAATATATATTATGTTAACTTAGAAAAAATCAAGACGTACCAATACCTTTCGGTTCGTTGTTCTGATGTCGGACGACAAGAAACTACTCCGTTTAGCGACAAGAAACTGCTCCGTTTCCCCCTACTCTTTCCACTATCACCATATCATCATTTGCTTTCTTGAATAATTTTTACAGTTTCATCTTGAAACAAACTTTACTTTTGTATATATTCATAGATCAGAACCTGAATTCACGACGAGAAAATACTCCGAACCTTGTAAAACGACAAGAAACTACTCCGTTTAACTAAGCAAAAGCCCGGTCAACCTTTATGTGATCGGGCTTTTACAAACGGACATGTTAAATTCGCCTGTTTTAATGCTGTTTGATAACTGACCGTATTATTCCAATAATGGAATTCAGCACTTTCCCCTTTTACTTTTGGGAAAAATATAATATAGAATGGCAAATTTTTATAATCAAAAGAAATCACTGGATCTAGAATTCTTTTCCGTGCAAACTCAGGAACGACCTCTGCCCAATTTTTAAGATGATTGAGTACTAAAAAAGCCATGAGTTTAGTAAATATCCAACAAGATGTTGTCCATCCTGTATGTGCTACATCACCTTGGATACGTTCCCATCTTTCAAATATTCGATTTAGATAATGAGAATCTTGTTTTGAATAAAAGTTTACTCCCATCTTCCGAAGACCAATCCGTCTTCTGTTAACAACATCCCAGTAGTTGTTTATTTGCTCGATATGTTGCTTCCATAAGATATAGGTTAATGCATATGCGCATACCTCTTCATGATTTTGTACATCTTTATGGAAATATCGAATGCAATTGCAATGATCTTTAAATACAGTTTTCCGAAGGTGTCGGTCGATAGACTTAAACACCTGAAGTGAGCAATTGTATAAAACTTGATAAACAAAGTGCTGGCGTTGAAAAAAACTCTTAAAACCGCCATATTCCGGATTAGCAAGGAACTTCCTCTCCTGTTCCCCATGTAAGGTTACAATGTATGATGCGGATCTCATCACATTATATTGAATAGTAGGCCAATTCTCCTTTGTAGAAGGTTCAACAAATTGTAAAAAATAAAGTAGTGTATTAGGCCTATTGTCCAAGTCATCATTACGATGAAAATAAATCCTCTCTAGTCGCTCAAGTTGCTCAGGTGTTAATGAAATCCATTTTTTAATTTCTAGAAGTTGAATTTTCAACCCTTTAGCCTTTTTCCATATATCAAAGTAAAACTCTCCGTGTTTCGGAAGATTAGTCATATTTTTTCCACATAAGCATCGAAATGGACTTTCTGTATGTGTATTACTTAGAACATACGGTATTTCACGACTACAATCTAAGCATTTTGTTTCAAGGTTTTGATCTGGGTGAAATGGACAGATATGAAACAATTTAATTTGGTGTAGTACACTGTGGTATCCCCACTGCATGCATTTTCCGCAGAAAGCCACGTTCTCTCTTATCAATTTTTGGTTTTGACCGATTAAAAAATGTGGCAAGACACTGATCATTCTGGTCATAATATTTTTAGTATTGCTTACGAAGGAATTCCCTAAAATTTTATGTGCTTTTTGGTCACTAAACCCTTCTAATGTAGTAAGATTTCGAAGCTTTTTACTCCAGGAGGTTCTCATTTTTAAGCTATCTACATATTCCGTGCCTAATGTATTAAAAATATCCGTAACGTTGGCGTTATTTGCCAATTTAAATTTCTCCAAAATACCCCAAGGTGATTCGCATGGGAATATCCATTGAGGATTCCATGTATAGTCTGGACGATGGTTAGAGGGATCTCCTAAAACAATAATATGTGATGAAGTCATCTGTTCACCTGCTTATCATAGTTTTTACTTCCTCTTCCATAACATTCTTTCTTTATTGATAAAACTCAGCTGTAATATATCCGGATTGTTCAATGGCTTCTTTCCAATTTGCTTGAGTAAGCCACTCCACATGTAACCCATTAACCCCAAAATGACGCAGTGCATACTGAATCGTTGACGTTACATACTGCATAGGGATTTCGATCGATCCCTTCAGTCCATTTTCCTTTCTTAGCCTCCATACGACCTCGTACAAATCTTCAGCACACTGTTCTAACCGAGCTCCTTGTACAAACTGGTCAGGAAAAAAGAAACGAGTAAACGACCAGTTGCTGTTCTCAGGATATTCTGATTCGGTATCATAGCAAGCTAGGCATACTTTTAAATCCTTAAGTGTTTTAACTCCTTCAAACTTGTGTTCATGGATCATAAAGCGCCCAATAATTTGAGCTTTCTTTGCTTGGGAAAATGCTAAACGCCGGTGTAACAGTTCTTCTTGCCCTACCAGCATAACTGTTAAGCTAATACCAGCATCGTCCAATTCATTGTATAAGTCCATAAGCCAGTTATAATGCGTTTCAGTAAGATTTTGAGCATCGTCCATAAAGAAAATGATCCGGTTTTGTTCCGAGGTAATTCCTTTTTGGAGTAAAAATTTGAACAAACGCTCACGTTTTATGCTGGCTTTTCCCGTATGTATAATTCCATGGCCGACTCCCCTTAATAAATCCTCGAAGAAAACTGATTCATTAGGCAGACGGTATGATCGACAGCAGATATTGAAAATCGGCATCTTTATGCCAAATTCTGTGGGCAAAATATGCATGAGGTAGTTAATGGCCCTAGTCTTCCCAATACGAGGTGGACCGTGAATAATTCCACCTGGGGATCGATTTTCAATCCACTGAGATATGATTTGATACATACGTTCGATTTCATTAGTTGCAATCAGATAACGCCCAGTTTCAATAGGATGCGAACCTTTTGGTACATAAGGTCTTTGATCGTCTTGGAGGTTTTGATGAAAAGACGGTTGTACCATAACTTTGTAGCTCCTTTTTATATGTGTTTAGTAAATAATGGTCTTCTTTAACGTGCGAGCAATAGTGCTTTTCTCCTTTTGAACAACCTTTGATGCTTCCTTTTTTGGTACTTGTTCTATATCCGTAAGTTCCAGCTGTTGTTGCTTTGTTGGTTCTTTTTTTCGTGTATTTTCTAGTTGAGCTAGCTTGTTTCGTTCCCGTTTTTTGTGTTTAGAAGAACGCAAATACTCATGATATTTCTCAATGGGATCATCCTGACTTGTGTAAAATAACTGTTTTCTGCTTCGTAATTTAGTGATCTCCTTGCGTGTTTGAAGAGTATGTCTGGTAATGCCCCATTTTCCTGATGCCATTAGAACGCCGAACTCACTTCCATCAGGAAGAAAAGCTCGAACCATGCGTAAATCTTCAATATTCACAAGAATCGTCAAGGTTTTTCCAATGAGGCCGAGGCTTTGAGATAATACTTGGCTGTGGTACGTCACACCTTCATATTGAATATAGGGTCGCCTACCTGATTTCATATTGCCATTCACTCTACGTTTAGCCGTAAGAGTTAAAAAAGAAATGTCATCTCGTCTTTGCTCGGGCATGGTACGGATCGTCATACCACGTTGTACTCGCTGTTGCATGGCTTCAAGTGGTGTGAGATTATTTATTCCTTCATGGGGCGTTCCGTTGTATATAGCAATGAGAGCCTCTGTTAGCTCCTCGATGTGTTCGGCAGATATCCGATACTTGATAGCTTTTTCTTCCGATTTTTGGCGTCTAGGGTCTTTAGGATAGCTTCCTGTTGTGCTGGGTAAGCGGTGATAGCCATTCTCCTCTAATAAGCCAAAAAACCTTTCGATAATACCTCTTCTCTCTGGAGTATTTACAGGCCCAGCGTTGATGGAACAACCGATAATCTGAGTGAGTCGTTCTCGAACAATATTGGATAAGTTCGCTTTACCATTATCATAATGAAACTCATCCCAAAGCCCCCATCTTGCTTCTGGAATTAGCCGAGAAGCATATCCACCATGTTCAGGATATTTGAGACCTGTGATAGTGAAATTTTTTTCTTTCCATGGAACAATAGCATTCCGAATGCATTGCAGTACATCAGCAGATGAATATTCTTTATTGAAGCTGATGTGATACCCTAGAATGACTCGAGTTGCCACATCAATAATGACGAGCAACCATAAGCGTTCAATGGTTGTAGTAATCTCATCACCTTCCGGGGTTTGAAATGTAACAGACAAAATAGCGTCTATTCTGTGACCGTCAAATTGAACTTTTTCCAAAGGGCGAACCACTATTGGATAATTTTTTATACCTGGATCGTTTATATGAGCATGTCGAACTGCCTCATCTCCGTAACGTTTGGATGCTTCTGAAAAATATCGAGCATGCAGTTGTTTAGCATATCGTTCGATTGCTCGTCTTCCAGCATCTTTTGTAATAAAAGGATATTCATGAGGCCGTATGCCAGCTGTCCGGCAGGCATCCAAAAATTTTTTATGTAAGTGTTTTAGACGGATAACCGGTTCGCTTACATCCTTTTTATTTCGACGTAAATACAAGGCATCAATCGTTTCTTTTACAGAAGGATATTTACGTAATAATGCCTGGAAAGCACCGGTCATTTGTACAGGCTGTTCCTCAGAAGAAACAGGAAGCGACCGTGTGCGATTGTATTCTACTAATCGTTTGCGGGGAACTAGTGCGCGAAATCCCCAGATCATTCCGTTTTCATCACGCTCTAGGCACCTATGAACATAACGATGTAGTTCTCTCGGATGGATGTTTGTTTCTTCATAGATTTTCTCAGAACTTTTGTGACCAGACATATACATTTCAACTGCTGTTTTCCGGCGCATGAATAAATCCTTATCTTTTTCGGGCATATCATCTAGCAAAACAACCGGCCATCCAGAGATATCTAACTCTGATGCATGAATTGCTTCGTTTTCTATAATTTTTTTCTTAGGCATGTAGCCAAACCTCCGTGTGTAAGCCGAAAAGTAATTGGTCTAAATTGGCTTATATTTATTTTTTCTGAGTAAATAAGCTGACAAATACACTCTCGGATTTCAGGCATATACTTCAGAAAAGAAAGAGTTTTTAATTCCACTTCAGCAATTTTCCTTTTACTCATTAAGCCATACCTTTGTATGTACCGTTAAAGGATGCTTATGGAGATTGGCAAGTAATAACCCTTCATAAAATAGATGTATTATACTTTCTAATATAGTTTTGCTATTCGAGTAATCTTCAATATCTTTGATGGTCCTACAACCGTTTTGGAGTGCCTTCATAATCTTATATTTATCTGTTTCAATAAGATTTGGGTATTGTTTAAGATACGGAATAATTAATTTCATATTAGCTAAATATATAGGGTTTCCTCGGATATGTTTTTCAGTTTGTATATTGTGTTTATAACCGTTTTTTGCACACCAAACTTTTTGTATGAAGAGTTGGCGCTGTACTCTTTCATTTCGATCCGATTCAACATCTTTGCTGTACTTAACTTCTATAAATTCTTCAGTACCATCCTTTCGCTTAATCCACATGTCAAAAATGGTTTCATAAATTTTACCGTCTATTTCTTCTTGTACTTTTAAGGGTTGTTCACAAAAACTAACAATGTCAGGATTTGTTTCAATGAGCACCCAATTATCATATTCTAGATCACTGAATAACCGTACATTTCTACAAATCTTTGGACTATAGACTTCCCAGTAATTATTCCCGAATTTTTTACTTCTTGGCATAAAAATAGGCGTATATATGGCTAATCCTCCTTTCGTGTGTAGTTGGGAAGTTAATGTTATAGCTGAGTATAAAATATCAGCGCAATTATGTTAATATTATAAATTATCTATCAATCATTTCTGTTCTTGATGCAAAATAGAAAAAAATGAAATTTATAAAATTTCCGTTTGGAAATAGACTTAAAACGATAAAAAATAATCTTATTTTTAGAGCAGCCATTTTTTTATAAATGTGTCTAAAATACGAACTTTCATTATTGTATGATCCATCATTCTTTATAGAGTAATAAAATCAAGAGATCAAGCTGTATTGATCATAAAAAAAAGCACCTCATGGGTGCTAATATAAAATAATTATCAAGTTTTACTACAGAAATATTAATCTGTGTTGTTCAACGATATATTCTTTAGGATGCCGTTCACTTGCTTGGCTGTTTGACGAATGCCAACCGGAAAACAAGTGGTGTAAGTATATTATTACCTTTTAGTGGATTTCTACTGGTTATCTTTTTCAAAGTTAAGTGGAGTATGACTTATTTGTTCTAGTGAAATGTTAGTACCTTGCTTTTCCAATAAATCAACGTCAACAATGGAGCGGAATTTATAAATCCCTTGTTGAGACAGCAGTAGTATTCCAACATGGCATGTTCTACTGACAGTTGCTTTAGCTTGATTCGAAATATAATTAAACATTGACAGTGTTCGATCTAATAATTTACTCAAAAGATCTGGATCATCAGGAGCTAACTGAAATTGTAGGTTAAAAGTTTCCTTGAATTGGCTTACTAAATTTAAATTATCTATGTATTCTCCTGGGTAAAATATATGGAATTCGCCCTCATTCATTAGCATTAAGTTATTATCAAAATGTTTCTTAGACATTAAACCAATTCTACAAAAAATATCTTCGGGTGTTATTGAAACCCAAGAAAATGAAACAGCACTTGAATTGATATCTTCTATATCTAGTAACATACTATCAACAATAGCTTGTTCAATCGATTCGTTAAATATGAATTCTATTTCTTTAGGGTTATTTACTTCAGCCTGAACTAGTTTATTCTTAAAAAGTTCAAGAAAATTGTGGTATCCGACCCCTGAACACCAGCCCATATTAGGTAGGTTAACTAATTTAATATTATCATCAGAATAACCGAATTCAGCATTTTGTCCATAATTTATCCGAGTATCTGATGCAATTATAGCAATGTACTTAGAAACATAATTAATGACAACGCTCATTTTTAGTCTCCTTATTTGTCTTGTATAAGGTTTGCCTCGATATCAGAAGATATATAGTTTATGAACTTCTTTATATTTAATTCGACACATCAGATAAATTACCTTTTATATCATTCCATTTTTTAGGTCACTACGTCCGGTAATGTATAATATTGGATATAAGTGCTTGTTGTTATTGGTTATACTGGACTTTCCCTACATTTAATATTACAGAGTACCCACCCTTTTACTTTTACTGTGTATTGCCACAATTTAACGTTTTATTTGCTAACGATAGGATGAAACAATAGCCGTTTCTTTTTTCTAGCAACGGCTATTGTTCATCAGCTTATATTCTTACAGGAGAATTTATTACTAACTATTATTAAGGACTTTTTCCTGATGAAGTCTCTTTTTAAAAATATCAAAAAATATGCAAGCTTCATGAACAGGAACATCTAGTCCTAATAAAATATCTGACAGTTTATTTTCTTGTATATAAGAATGAGTTAATTTTAAAAACTGATCTATCCTTTCTTTTTTAATTTTTTTCGCTATCTCTTCTCTAAAAACAATATATGTATCGATCAAATGACTAAAGAAATCCTGCTTTACCTGATCAATAACAATCTGGTTACTATTAAGTTTATAATTGTATTTTTTCCAGTGCGTTTTATAATAATCAGTCAGTGCTTCTTTGGTTTTTAAAGGTAAGATAATATCTGGAGAAATAAGATTTATAAAGTCATCTAAAAAATCATTATTTCTTTCTCTGTAATCGTAAAAACGATCTGTAATATATTGTTGTAATTCAAACAAATCCAGGCTTGTAAGCTCCTTAATAATTTTTTCTCTTCTATCATCGTTCACTTCGTATCCCACCTTCCCCTACTAAATTATGATTACAAATTGTAATTTTTTAATGATTTAAAGTCAATAATTATATAAAAAAATGACTTTTTGTAGTTTAAATCCCTGGTTCATTCCATTTGAATTAATATGTCTTTCAAAAGATATTCAAGGGGATTTATATGAAGTGTGGAGATAGAATTGTTGAGTTACGTGAGTTACATGAAATTAAACAAAAAGATTTAGCCTCGCATCTTGGTATAACAAGCACTTCCCTTTCCCATTACGAAAGAAACAATCGGCAACCGAGTATCGAAATATTAATAGCTTTAGCTGAATATTTCGATGTTACAGTTGATTATCTGATTGGAAGAATTGATAATAAAATTGAATTTACTAATAAAAAACTATTAAAAAATTATAAAATTTCAATTGACAATAAAGAAGTAACCTCTGATGAATTGATACACTTTATTGCTTTTATCCGAGCGGAACGTTCGCTTAGAGAATAATTTAAGCCTCTTATCATTCGTAGAATGATAAGAGGCTTTTCTTTTGATTCTAAAAGTAGTTCACACATCAAGTAGTCTTTGTAAATGGTTTCGTAAAGAGGCTTCCAATTCGGTTAGTAATTTTTCTTGCAAAATTAGGTAGCCTTTTTCTACAAACATAGGTAGAGAACCGTTTAAATCTTCTTCAAGGAACCCAAAATAAGTTGGCTTGTTTTTATCATCTAACGATGTATGCTCTGTAGAGTGTCTATATAATCGTATTTTATGAAGCGTTTTGTGTATATCAGGAAACTCTTGTTTGAATTCGTTCCAAAAGTAACCTTTTTTATTTTTGGATTTTCCTGCATTATCTAGTGACTCTACAAAGGAAATATGAAGTGAACTTATAAAAACCTTAAATTGATTTTCAGATTTACATAAAGGCACGTCATATAGTTGCTGTACATTCGGAATTGGTGCTCCTGCTGTCCAGCCCACTTTATTCAATGGTAATACATGATCATCAAATTCCGTAACTAACTGAACTATAGTCTTAATTTTTTGTTTTAGTTGACCGTGATCTAAGGAAACAGAGTCTGCTTCTTCTTTATTGAATTGATTAAACATATCATCAATACAATTGATAACTTGTTCAGCTTCAAGTGAATATCCATATTCCGTAATACCATGTTTACTAGTAGATAAGTCCAATTGGTGCTTAGAAAAGCTAGAGATAATCCCATTTTTTCTGTCTACTAATAAGATTTTATTGTTATAGCTTGGTATATGAAGTAATTTGAGATTATCATTTTGGCTTCTTAACTTTATAATTTTTTCATATTGGTTTTTCTGATGAGTATCGATAAACTCTTTTCCAGATATGACTAAATTAATTTTAATGCCCTCTTTAAGCCTCTTTTGTATGGTGTAAATTAACATCTCTGGTGGTGTGCAATCCCCAATAAGTGGTAAAGAGAGATGTATTTCCTCTTTAGCTATCTGTAAATACTGATTAAAAATATTCATTGATTCTTCAGGAGGAATTTGCTTGTTCTCATCTATATATTTGTCAATATAATTGATGCTGTCTTCTGAGAAGTAGGTACCCATCTTAGGTTCTGAAACAGCTATCCCCTTTTCTTCTAACTTTTTCAAGGCGATTTCATATTCTTCGTACCTTTTTATTCCTTCGTATACTAGAAACTGAACATCACCATCATCACTACAATATATAAAAACATACATTCTTTTATAATGTGTAGTTCTTCCTTCTATATTTAGGATTTCTATTAAACTACCATCAAAATTATCTGGATCATTCAATTTGTAATCTGCAATCACTTTTTTAAGTTGCTCTTTATTAATATCATCAATTTTCGGAAATCTAAATAATGGATTCAAAACACTTATATTAATTTGTCCAGCCGACCTACCATCCATATAGTTATTATTCTTGGTTATCTTCCCAGTAAGGGCATCAACGTAAATATCAATTTCTAATTTTTCATAACTGTCTATTTTATATTCTTGCAAATAGGTATGTCCTAGTTCTGTAATTTGTTTTGTTTCTGTATCTATCAAACCATAGTGCTCTAAGTTGTACCAAGAGTTCTCTATAAGTCCAAAATCTATACCAAGGCAAGAAGCCATATCTGATAGTTCCATATCTTCTTTATATAGCCTAAGTACAAATTCATCTACAACAGGAAGCTTCTTATCTTTTAGCATTAAACATAGGACTTTCCTTTTGTATTGAGGAAATCCCTTTTCAAAATAACCGACTAATTTATAGCTTGGTAATTCACTTTTTGCTTTTTCCATAACAACTTGAATGTTCATTTACATTAACTCCTCCATTACACACTCATCAGGATACCTTTCAATGAATCGAAGAACATCAGCAAATGGATTTCCCTTATGAGAACTTGCTTTTCGAGCAAAACGAGCATTACCAACTATAATTAAGCATGTTTTTCCTCTGGAAAGAGCCACATTTAATCTTCTTTCATCACTTAAAAAACCTATTCTATTCTCAGGATTACATCTAACTAAACTATAAATCGCAATATCTGTTTCAGACCCTTGAAATGCATCGACATTGTCTACGAATATTTTTAAGTTTTTCCACTTTGAGTCATTAGGTTTTATCAAGTTGATTAAAAGCTTCTTTTGAAGATCATATCCAGATATAACTCCTACTTTAATCTTTGAACTAACCCCTGCGTATTTCCGTTCAATGGTCTCTAGTTGCCTTAAAATAATCTGGGCTTCTACATTGTTCCTAAAAGAATTAAATAGTTCTTGTTGCGAATTATTTTTTAAGCGTTCAGTATTTAACCATATAATTGATTTCGGATGCCAATCAAGTAAATGTGCTCTTTCTTCGGCTGTTTTCTTTGTGATTATATTAGTTGTAGGATAGAAAATCTTATTAATCATTTTGGAAATTGTTGGGTGCATCCTGAACTGAGCGGTAAGGACGATCTTTGCTTCTGGAGCAATTTTATCAAATAGTTCTTCAAACAAGCTTTTCTCTAAATCCGAACTCTTTATACCAATCTCAAGACTCTTGATTTTCTCTCTGTCTCTACCAATAATTGGAGGTAGCTGTTGGTGATCTCCGACTAATATAACCTTTTTTCCTCTGATCATAGGTACAAGCAATTCGGGTGCAGTAGCCCTTGCTGCTTCATCTATAATTACCCAGTCAAAAGTCATGTCATTTAATAAATGTCTTGATGCAATTCCAGTACAAGTTGCGGCAACAATAGAAGCCTTTTGAGCAAATATTTCATCAAATTCATCTAAAGCAGTTAGACGTCTGTGCCATTCTTTAATAAGAGTAAATTTCCTTTTAATTTCATTACTCCTATAGTCTAATGGTGAATGTGTTGTTTCTGTAGTTGATGTGTATTCGGCTCCTAAATTAACCAATTGATTCAATATATCCTGTTCCTCGTCAGAATTTAATCTGTAATTTTTCCTAAAGTAGTCAATTACCCCATTCTTTGAAGAATTTTTAACCTCCTCAATCCATTTAGAAAGTTGATTTTTTATCAATAAAGTTTCGGAGTACTCAGATATCCTCTCGCTTCTACCAACTCGTATAATCTTCTTATCTTCAAGATACTGTGCTATACCTTGGATTGCATGGTCAACTGCGACGTGTGATTGAGATGAAAGCAATACTTTAGCTTGAGGATCTTCCTTAAAAATTTGACAAACAATTTCTGTAATCACAGTCGTTTTTCCTGTACCTGGTGGTCCTTGAATTAGGAAAATATCATCTGTAGCCAATGCTCTCCTAACAGCTTCTTTATTAGAATCATCTAGGTTAGGGTAACAAAAATCTTTTATCATTTTAGGCTTCTTCATGGTTATATGTTGAGGATTGGCCAAAAGGTGTAGTAGCTGTTTATTAGTTGAACTATTAAGGTTAAGAGTTCTTATAGCCCTTCTTAATCTTTTTACAACTGAGGCTGACTGAATAATATCTAAACCGATTTTTCCTCTTGTACTTAGGGTATCAACATCAATATTATTATTCAGGATAATACTTAATTGATCGTTTTCAATTCCATCATAAACTCCAACAGTAACTTGGGTTCCTTTTTGATCAGTTAACTGTATTGGATCTCCATTTGCCAATGAATAATTAATTTTGTCAGTATCTACAAATAACTTCCCTGATTCCCAGTCATAGCTAAAATGCGAGTAATATCCCAAATTTGCTTTTCTGTAGTTTATTTGATCTTCCTCGCTAAGATATCTATCCCATTTTTTAATTAATTCGTTGCTTTTCTTTTCTCTACTTTTCTTAGCGTCTAGTTTTTCTTTAGCCACTATTACCTGCTGTAAAAGCTCCTTTAAGTGGGGTGTCTTGGTTGGCTTCTTACTAAAATCAATAACAGTCCATTCAATATCCAGTGTAATACCCTTGTTAAATTCACGTTCTTGTTCTGTGTAGCTATCTAGTACAAAGACTTTGTCAATAATCAAATGACTAGAGTCTTCTGACAAATAACAACGGTACTTTAATCTTTCTCCTATTAGATAATAGAATCTATTCCCTTTATAAATACTACTTTGCTTTAGATTATTGGAAATAAAGGTTTGTACATTTGCTTTATTTTTATACCCAATCTTCCCTACTTCAAACAAGTGATTAGATATTGAGTCGGAAAACTTCACATAAAAAGTTTTGGATTTTGAATACATATAAATGTATTCTTGTTTTATATCTTTAATAAATTGGTAAGCCGTTATATATCTTTCTTCAGCATTTTTATGTAACGCTTTAAAAAGTATTTTCTTTAGGCTATCTGAGCAAACTATATTATTAATACTATCAGTGATTTTATCCTTATCTTCTGGTGGGTTTTGATGAGTTAGAAGATAATAGAGAATACCCCCGACGGAGTATAAATCACTTTTAATATCTAATTTTCCTCTTGAAAGCTGTTCAGGAGAGGAATAGGCAACTGTCATGTAGTCTTTTAAAGTTTTATTTCCTCTATTATTAATCCCAAGTATTTTACTAATTCCAAAATCAATAATCTTTACATTTTCTGTATCTGAAACTAGGATATTTGTTGGTTTTAGGTCCCTATGCAGAATATTTTTATTATGTGCTTCAGCAATTCCATCTAGTATTTTTAAAATAATCTGCAATTTCTCTTCAAGGTTTAATTCTTTCTGTGCAATATAGTCCTTTAAATTGTAACCTTCCACATATTTTGTAACTATATAAAAAAAATCATCCTCAATTCCAGAATCAAGATATTCTATAATATTCTCATGATTTAATAATGAGAGAGCCTCCGATTCTCGCCTAAAAATCTCTTGTATCTCCTCAGCCTCTTTTGAGTTAACTCTCAAATTTAGTAATTTAACAGCTACTGCTTCTTTTGTCTTAATATTTTTTGCCATGTACACATAACTTGTTTCACCCTCATTAATTTCATTTAGCAAATGATATTTGTTAGCTATTATGTTACCTATCATATAGATATTTCCATCTCCCTTAAACCAAGTAATTTAGAGTTGTTTTTAGTTGGAATAAATCCTATATTTGATATCAAAACAAGGTAGTAATTACCTATATGGAATATTATAGCATGGTGCTGTGTCTAATTCCTTAATTATATTAAGTAAGAAAATACTACAAGATTGGATGCGTATCATAATTAATAATTTTCTAAAGTTGTTATATACATCGAGCTGTACCTTATTTAAATTTTGTTTTTGACTGAACTATAAAATAAAAAGCACTCAAAGAGTGCCTAAGTAGTTTGCTAGAATTCAATTAAACCTAACTGTATTAATAGTGCTGTATTCACTTTATCTATAATTTCATCATCAAGATGTGTGAAGTAACCGGCAGAAAAAACAAAAATAATACCACTGTTTCCTTTGCACCTAAAGACCTGAATCATATACTTCAAAACTTCTTGTTCTCGCGTAGGGCTAGCGTCACCCTTACGTCTGCTACACTTTGTCAAAATGGGGATAACTTAGAAGATAAGTATAACTTGTCCTTTTTACAGCAAAAGAAGATATGAACTATGTATATACTCATCTGTCACAACGTACACTGCCGTGGACACTTCTGCTTTATCTATTTCTTTTTTATACTAATGATGCTAATTGTTTATGACCTGATTCCTCTGTCAATGCTAGTATCAGCATGCAGAAAATGTGATATTTCTATAGGTCGCCCAAAAGATAATATATGCATATATAATTCATAGTAAAATATCGACGTACTTCAGATATAATTAATTCAAATAAAAACTTGGAGGTTTTAGATATTGTTTTATTTAACTCCCTTTAGAACTACAAGAAATAAATCAGGGTTTCATTTAGTTCGCGATAATTGGAATGATGATGGATTCTATACACTTTATAACTTATTTTATCTTGATGAAAACTTAAAAGAAACTGAGATTGGGTATGTCAAAATTGGTCATAAAGGGCAAGAAAGAGGATATACTCAGCTTCCAAACTCTTTCGATACTATTCCTAAGGATTATTTCTCTCTGGGAGGAAGTGTAAAATTTTATAGTAAACTTCGTGGGCTAGGCGATGATGTTAGAATAAAGTGTTTAACCGGTTTAAAGGATTTAGCATTCTTTGAAGATATTTATGATGAGGTCATTGAAGAAAAGGTAGTTAAAACGTCATTGCTAAGAGAAGTGAATAGAAAAATAGTAAGGACACAATTTAGAAGAATAGCTCATGGTGGCACAATTTTAACTAATTATGATTTTACTTTTGAAATACAATCAGGAGATAAAGTTGTTGCATTTAATTTTGATGTAACACCTGAATTATTGCCCCCAACTAATATCCATACGATTATCGGTACTAATGGCTCAGGAAAAACTACAGCTCTCAAAGGAATCATAGATGGGTATCTAGGAAATAGTTTAAATGAAGAGTTTTCAAACGCTATATTTATCTCCTTTAGTGTCTTTGATAAAAATGGCCATTATGAATCTACTAATACAGGAAAAGAATATTATTATGTAGGTGTCAAAACTCACGACTCAAAAACAAAATCCAACGAAGATCTGAAATTAGAATTTCATGATTCCATTAGAAGTATACTTTCAAAGAAAAGATACTACTACTTATATCGAATGTTGGAAATATTAAATGCAGATTATAACTTAGAAAAATACGGGTTAATAAATATTTTAAAAAAATTTTCTAATACCTCTAAAAATAACGAAGCTGTAGAAAAATGCAGTTCTTTACTTAGCAGGGTTTTTGATACTCTTAGTTCCGGCCACCAAATAATCTTATTATCAATAACTAAAATTGTGGAACTAATAGTTGAAAAAACATTAATTCTTATTGATGAACCAGAAACACATCTACATCCGCCTTTATTATCAGCTTTTGTTCGTGCAATTTCAGAAATCACAATTGCAGAAAATGCTGTAGCTATTTTAGCAACCCACTCACCGGTTGTATTGCAAGAAGTTCCTAAAACATGTGTATCTATTATACGCAAACATGGGACCCAAATGAAGATTACTCGTCCTCGTTTCGAAACTTTTGGCGAAAATATAGGTGTTTTAACAGAAGAAGTGTTTGGACTAGAAATACCTAAAACAGGATTTCATACGCTACTTAGAAAAGTAGCTGAAGAAAATCCTGATTATGATGATGTTCTTAATCTTTTTAATAATCAACTTAGTATCGAAGCAAAGTCAGTTATTCGAACACATCTAAATGAGATAAATGGAAAAAAATAAGAGGATACTGATATGTACTTATTGAAACCACCGGAATATGGGGTTGAAGAGTTTTTTGATGAGTTACTAGTTGGTCGACATAATAATTCAAAAAATCAATTCCTCATAAATAGATTATCGTCCATAAAATCTTTCCTCAAAGATGAGCAAGAAAATTACAAAGAATTAGGTGGAAATAAATTACTTCACACACTTAAAGAGCACGATACAATCAGTATACCTACTGATGCTAAATTAGATGATTCAATCTCTAGAACTATTAGTGCTAAAGAAATGGAAAAAGTTTATTCAAACTTTCTAGTTGATGAACCCGATTCAATTAAGATTGGACGTACGGCGTATGATCTAATTTTATTGAATGCATATTTTAATCTTTGTCCTTACTGCTCACATAGAGAAGTTAAAACTGTAGATCATTATCTACCTAAGTCCAAATTCCCTTCTTTTGCAATTACACCTGTAAACTTGCTACCTTGTTGTTCAGACTGCAATAAAGACAAATTAGATAATTACAATCTTAAAGAAGATAAAATGTTAATTCACCCTTATTTTGACGATATAAGTGATCAAGATTGGTTAAAATGTAAAGTTATTGATAACATATGGCCAATCACATTTTCTTATGAGGTTTCAGACGCAATCGTAGATTCAGTACTTAAATCACGTATCAATAATCAATTCAAGCTACTTAATTTAAATAAATTATATGCCGATAACGCTACAAGAGAATTTAGTAAAAGAGTAAAATCATTAGTGAGGGAGTATAATTCTAACCCTTCAAACAATGCCTTAGACTTTATAAATGATAATCTACAATCATATCAATTTGAAAATCCGAATTCATGGCAAACAAAAATGTTTGAGGCTTTAAAAAACTCTAGCTGGTTTATGGGAACGGCTCTACCACAATTACACAGCTTTTATAGAGTCTGATTCTCAGTTACTTTTTACTTCTTTTGAGGTACTGCTTGTTGAGTAGGTACTAGTTCTTCTTTACGTTTAGATGGCGATTAAACAACTTTAAAGAGCCTTTCTACATTTCAATTGTAGAAGGGCTTTGATTTTTTAAGCTGAAAATTAAACGGTTTTATTACATGAACTTTCTTAATAAATTTTCTCACAGCCCGCTTTTTCAAGGGGATTTATTTGATAAAATCCCGACAGTAGATATAAAAATACTACAGTAGTTTAAGAATACATGTTGTTGTCGTCCAACAATTGGTTACGTTTACGGAGTACTTTCTTGTCGCAACTTTTACGACAAGAAAGTACTCCGTTTAAAATAGGAATACAGATATTTACTGGTTTTTTTAGTTGTATCAAAAGGAGTAGTTTCTCGTCGTTGAACATCTGATAAGATTCATTATCGGGAACTTCCTCCCCTCTAATGTCCTGATAATGAAATCAGTGTCTGAATAACTCTCGGGGTCACATCTATAATGGATCGTTTCGTCCCTGTAACACATTTTTTTGGAGGTCGTTGTATATGGATGTTCAAAAAGCCGTCGATGATTTCTTGTTTTATTTAGAAGTTGAAAAAAACTATTCGCCGAATACGCTGTGCAGCTATGCGTTTGATCTACGCTGTTTTTGTTCTTTTTTACATAAGCAGCAGCGTTCCTTCGAGTTGAAATCCCTTGACATTACGACAGCTCACCGTTTTATCCAGGATCAGGTTCTTTCATATGGAATCAAACCTCGTACGCTCCAGCGGCGTATCTCCTGTCTCAAATCGTTCAGCCACTACTGCGTACGGGAAAAATGGATCGACATTGACTTTATGAGCGGAGTTGATTCGCCTAAAACAGACAAACGACTCCCTGTCTACATGAAATTTGAAGAACTGAGGATGCTGTTTAGAAAGCTGGAATGTGAAGAACATGACTTCGCGATTCGCAATGAACTCATGTTTAACTTCCCTGCTACTACGGGTATGAGACGCCAAGAACTGGTCGAATGTTCGGTTTTCTATAAAAACGATCTGTATCTGGTCGGTGAACACTTCGTATTTTTGAGAGATTTTAACGAATGTTATGCATGCACGCTTGTTAATTCGTTCGTAGTTTCTTGATTTCTTCCTCTAGTAAATCAGATGCTTTTGAAAGTGTAGGAATATCTCGGATTCCTAAATCTAATAATTTCTTTATCATTTCCAACTTTCCTTCTACTTTTGCCTTGTCCATCATTTCATCCAACGTCCGTTCCAAGTTGTGCATCATCATAATGAATTCACTCTCCTTTCCTTCTTCAATCATACGCTTCGCTTCTTTTTGTATTTGTGCAGGCATCCTTTATACGAAAATATGCATAAGCCAAGAGTGTAATAGCTGAAACTCTTCAGGACTCAAGTAGCGAACAGAACTGGCTAGCTTCCGCAGGCGAGGTAATTCCCCCTCTTTGTTCATCTGTTTAAAGAATTCTTATGATATCAACGCATTTTATGGATGGTACCGTCCAAATGACCAGCAATCACTTCTAATTAGCTGTAACACAGCAATGAGATCGCTACTTTTTTATTGTTCGTACTTAAAGCTTGTTATTTCATTACAGTAAGCGCATATACTACAGTACCAACGATAAGGAGGTAAGATCAATGGGAATTAGACTTTTGAAGATTGCATCTGTATATTTCTTACTCGCAATTATCCTTGGAATGTTCATGTCTATCACCCACCAATTTAATTACGCTCCTTCCCACGCTCATATCGGTTTATTAGGCTGGACTTCCCTAGCATTAGCCGGCATCATTTATCATCTCTTCCCTGACGCTGCCCGGAACAAACTAGCCACATCCCATTTCTGGCTTCATAACATCGGGCTGCCTATTATGATGATCGGGCTTCTAGTATTTGAAACAGGAAAAACCGCATTTGAGCCTGTTATCGCAATTGGTGCTACTCTTACAAGCCTCGGTGTTGTTCTATTTGTAATAAACGTCTTATTGAATGTGAAATCAAATCCATAATCGTTAACGAATAGATTTTTTTTCGAACCTATTCTTTTTCTCTTCGTGGATGCCACATCTTCACGATGTACCAAATGATTTCAGAAAATGGGCACCGCATAGTTAAGTCTCCTTTTAGTATTTAGATGGAAATAACATGGTTGAATAATCACCGTTATCCATGATCCATATGGTTGTGTGAAGTAATTTATGGAATAAAAAGATTGTTCCAGAGATGGAGCAATCTTTTTTTCGTTAAAATTTTTTTTTGTATTTTTATTCCACATCATTACCCAACAAACTCTTGGCGGTTTCTAATAACTGGTTATGGTAAGTTTTCGCATAGCGGCCTTCGTAACATTGTGGGTTAGAATTTGCTTCTTTGAGTAGTAATTCCCACTGATCTTTACTAAATGGGGTACCGCCAACATTTTGACGTAAAACCCATGCTAATATTGCTTTGAAATAAAGTTTGATCACAAACACCCCACAATCGTTTGACAAAAGCTAAATCTGCCATTATCATCAACTCAAACTTATTTACGGGAGAAATAAAGATGAAAATTTATGTTGATGCAGATGCTTGTCCGGTAAAAGATATTATTATCTCTGAGGGTACGAATGTTGAAATTCCTGTTATCCTTGTTACTAGCTTTTCTCATTTTTCTAATGCGGAACAACCATCAGGAGTGGAAATCATTTATGTTGATTCTGGAGCAGATGCTGCGGATTATCGGATTGTGAAGTTAGCAGAAAAAGGAGATATAATCGTTACGCAAGATTATGGTCTTGCTTCGCTAGGTTTAACAAAAGGGTGTACGGTTCTTCACCATAATGGGTATAGCTATACAAATGAAAACATTGACCAATTATTACAAACACGTTATTTGAATGCAATGGCCCGAAAAAGCGGAAAGCGTACAAAGGGGCCAAAACCATTTACATCAGAAGATAGGGAGAATTTTAGGGAGCTTTTTAAAAGAGCGATTTCACGTTAAAAAAGAACCGTCCATTTTTAAGGAAAACCTAGAAAAATAAGATGCTTTTTTCCTTTAAAACACCCCTTTAGATAACCATATCCAAAGGGGTAAAACGGTGCAACTTTGTTATAAACGGTTCATCTTTTTTCAAAGCTACAGTACATAGATACAGCTCTCTCAAGGGTGTTGGCTTATCCCCTACTGAAAGGAGGGGATAAGCCCATACCAATATTTGAAGCACTTATGTTAGTGATCACATCAACATTGATCGTAGCAATACTGTCATTTAGCCAAAAGAAATAGACCTTCCTTCTTTGAATTTTTTCTGAAGCACCTGAATGGTGAGGATCAAGGGCCTATTTATATTGAGTATGACTTCTCCCCCGTTAAAAGCCCCACAAACATAGCGTGTTTCCCCAATTCTCCAATATCCCCCAAGGGAATTCATATGGTGCGATCCATGTTTTATTCCAAGCGAAATCTTCGTTTTTGGACATAGGGCGTTACTCTTTTTCATAATTATTTGGAGTGTTTTTCGTTATGCATCATGGTCGTTGAGCCTCAATAAATATTTAATTAACTATCTCTCCATATTCTATCGTATACTTAGTAATTTCCTTTTCTAGCCTTACTTCTTCAGCTACATTTTTGATAAAATCAAGTTCACGTAGTTTATCAATGTTGAATTCCCCCTCATAGAAATAAATAGGAACAACAATACCAAATTTATATTTATCACTATTACTATATGGTTGAATATCGTAAGGAAAAATTTCATTGCTCAAAGAATATATATTGTTTATCTGTTGAGATAATTTCTCTTTAAAATTATCCATATCTTCAACTTTTCCCTTAAAGTTGATTACAATACCAAAAAAGTCTTTAGAATTCATTTCTTCTTTAGGATTAATGTTTATTATATTGTTGTTTGCCCTAAGCTCAGAAACTTTAGATAAATATTCATCCTTTTCGTAGGTAAAAAACTCATTACGTTTTACTTTCACTAAGTATTTTTCAAGATTACCGAATTTAATTTTATTAAAATTATTAACATCACTTGCTTCTACAATTTTTTCTCCATTGTATAGGTTAACAGTATAATCTGAAGTTGTATAATATGCTGCATGCTCTTCTATGACAAAAAAGTCATTTTTGTACTTATCTAATGCTTCACTATCATTTATATACATGTATGTATTATCAACATTGTTATCAATTTTCAGTTTCCAATTTCCATTAGAAAAGTTCTTCCTTTTTAATAAGAAACTTTTTGTACCATCTTTGGGAGCATCATCGTAATCATCAATCATAATAATAAACCCTAAAAAAGCAACAACACCAATTATTAATACTGAAAATGCAATTAAGAATGATTTCAAATTACTTTTCAATTTTATACCCCACATTTTTAATTTAGCTATCTCAAATATAAATATGAAGTGATCTTAATATATGCATAGAATGTTCGGTTTTCTATAAAAACGATCTGTATCCGGTCGGTGAACACTTCGCATTTCCGAGAGATTTTAACGAACATTATGCATATATGTTTGTTAATTCGTTCGTAGTTTCTTGATTTCTCCCTCTGGTAAATCAGATGCTTTTGAAAGTATAGGAATATCTCGGATTCCTAAATCTAATAATTTCTTTATCATTTCCAAATTTCCTTCTACTTTTGCCTTGTCCATCATTTCATCCAACGTCCGTTCCAAGTTGTGCATCATCATAATGAATTCACTTTCCTTTCCTTCTTCAATCATACGCTTCGCTTCTTTTTGTATTTGTGCAGACATCCTTTATACGAAAATATGCATAAGCCAAGAGCGTAATAGCTGAAACTCTTCAGGACTCAAGTAGCGAACAGAACTGGCTAGCTTCCGCAGGCGATTACGAAGTGATTCTTCATCACCGTTCTGATCTAATAAAAAGACAGTACCGATGAGGTTGGAAACCTCGAGAAGTTCTTCTTCTGAATACCGATTAACATCGAGCAGGATATAAGAGAAGTTAAGCACATAGTCGTCAAACAGTTCATGGGCATTCAAGGTTTCTTTAAATGTTCATTGTGCCGTCCACTCCTGCTTTCCGTTGTATAGTACAAGGCGGAAATCTTTACGTACTGCTTCGTTTTTATCGGTATTCTTCAGGATATCTCGCCAAATCTCAAGCATGTAGAATAACAGTCGAAACGGCATTTGAAAGTCAACACTAGACTGCATTTCGAGAAGAACATAGAAAATGACATTCACCACAATTAATCTCAAAATATTTTTGTTACGCAGTTTTTGACTTATTCAACAATCTGGTCCTTTTACTGAACAAGAAAAAATCCTGCATTTTCAAAACAGGATATTTCAATAAAATAACCATCTTCTGTTTACAGAGTAATTATGAAGAACTGGTGTGCAGAGAATCGTATAACCTCACTTAGCCATCTCCTAATGTTCTTCAGGCATTGGCTAAGGAAGCAGGTTTTGTCCGAAGAGTATGACTCCCATTCCGCTTAGATATAAAAAAACGATGTAACGTCTTCCAATTAAATTTATAAGGACGTTCCCTACTGTTTTGGGACGTCCTTGATATTTATAGCCTCTATAAAATTACTAAAAACTATTTATTCTTACACTCTTTATTTTCCTTTAGGGGATATCCTTCTTCCCCCTTATTAAACCACAGTGGATCTTTGTCATCGACATCACCATTATAGTTGATGAGAATTTCTTCTCCTGCTCTTATGTCTGTGTAAGCATAGAAGTCAAATGTGTGGTTCTCAAAGTTAATATCATAAGTGGCATTGGGCTTATATGAATGGTTAAACAGCATCCCATATCCTAAAACGACTGCAGTGTGGTTTGCACCATATTCAAACACGTAATCGGCAAGTACCGTTTGCTCTATAAAAACATGATCCTCATTCGGATAAGGAATAACCGGTGCCTCATGTATGAGTGTACCTTTTGCTATGTCGCGTGTCGCGAATACCCCTCTATTGAATTCTCCATCACTAAGTGTGGAAGTTTTTATCTCAATCATACTCGGCACCTACCCATTCTTTTGTATGAACCTTACTAACAGGAATCGAAAGATAAAAAAAGAACCCTTGAAAAGGGTTCTTTTTTTCAGTACGTCTATTCAGGCTCCACAACCTGATTGCAACAGACGTAGCGCAAATATCGGCTCAGACATTTACTATAACACCTTTTCAATCGAAATACCACTATGACCGAACAATTTTTCAGTCATGGTACTATATAATTAGTTAAAATAGCTGTTCGTAATCAACTAGTTGATTTCTTTATTTAACAAATCGGTTGCCTGACTTTCAGTGATCCCTTTAACTAACGCGAGTTCGCTAATCAAAATTTTCTTTGCGTTGTCTAGCATGTTCTGTTCGTTTGTATTAAGTTTCTTTTCTTTACTCCTGTATAGTAAACCACGGATGACTTTAGCAGCTGCTTGTATATCACCTGTTCCCATTTTATCCGCGTTCATGCGGTGCCTTTCGTTCCATGGGAGAGATGGTTCTGATTCGCCGTCATGAAAACCAAGCAGTATATTTTCCATTGTAAGCATATCAACAATTGGGCGTATGCCAAGAATGGATGCTTTTTCTACAGGGACCATTACTTGAATAGTACCCACGGACATTTTTATGACATAGTATGGCTGCTTTTCTCCTAGGATTTCTTTTTCTTCTATGGCTTCGATTATACCAGCACCGTGCATGGGATAAACAACCTTGTCGCCAATTTGAAACAAAAAATCCACCTCCAATCAAATCCCCTTTCCTAGGATACCAGTTAGGAGATAAATTATTATAACAAAATAATCCTACAATATGAACAAATCAAGCATCAGAATAACCGTTAATCCTGAATAGAATGAACTCAAATTGGATTGTTACCCTAAAGTTGTTCGTCCTCGCTTATCTTTTGTCTTTTCCCGCAAACCCTTTATTCCTAGTTACTTTTCTTTTTGCTCCGTCTCGCCCCTTTGATTTAGGCTTCTTCGAAGGGCGAGACTCTTCTGTGGTAAGCTGAATAACCGTATCCGACTGTTCCTTTGTCAGCAGCTTCAAGGCAACCGAAACTAATACAACAGAATCGTACCGATCCAGTAATTCGGTTGCTGTTTGCTCGAACTGTGAATGGTGACCCTCTTCGATTAGCTGAATCATCTTTTCTGACGCTATCTGTTCTTTCGACTTCATCGCTTCTGCAACTGTCGGAACCGATTTGCGGCGAATTTTTACTTTTGTAGCTTTTTCAATATCCCGAATTTGACCTGTTTTCCTCGGTGTGACAAATGTCGCTGCAATCCCCGTCTTACCAGCTCGTCCTGTTCTTCCAATGCGGTGAACATAACTTTCTGGGTCTTGTGGGATGTCAAAATTATACACGTGAGTAACGCCTGAAACATCAATTCCCCTGGCAGCAACATCTGTTGCGACTAAAATATCAATGTTGCCCTCACGAAATTTATTCATTACAACATCTCGCTGCCGCTGATTTAAATCTCCGTGCAATCCACCAGCAAGATAACCTCTTTTATTTAAGGCATCGCTCAATTCATCAACGCGCATTTTTGTTCGCCCAAAAATGACCGCCAATTCCGGATTTTCCACATCCAACAGACGGCAAAGAACATCAAACTTATCACGTTCATTTACCTCATAATACACTTGTTCCACTGCTTGAGATGTGATTTCTTTCGCCTGAACTTTAATGATTTTTGGGTTGATCATAAATTTTTCCGCAAGGTTTTGAATCGGTTTTGGCATGGTTGCCGAAAATAATAAGGTCTGTTTTTCTTTTGGTGTCTCTTTGAGGATTTGCTCAATATCTTCTAGAAATCCCATATTCAACATTTCATCCGCTTCATCCAGTACGGCCATTGAAATGTGATGTAACCGCAGCGTTTTTCGTTTGATATGGTCCAACAGTCTGCCAGGTGTTCCAGTAATTATTTGCGGACGGTGTTTTAACGCTTTAATTTGACGTTCAATTGACTCTCCTCCATAAATAGGGAGGGAACGGATTTTCGTATATTTTGCTAGGCGGTTTATCTCTTCTGAAACCTGAATGGCTAATTCCCTGGTAGGGGCAATGACAATGGCTTGAACCGATTCTTTGCTCGTGTCTATTTTTTGTAAAATCGGTATACCAAAAGCTGCTGTTTTACCCGTACCGGTTTGTGCTTGTCCAATAATATCTTTCCCCATCAGGGCAATTGGGATCGCTTTCTCCTGGATGGGGGATGCTTCTTCAAAACCCATATCCGTAATCGCTCTTTGCATGGGTTCGCTTATACCTAATTCATGAAATGTTATCATACTCAAAAACACCTTTTCTTTGTTTATATTTCATTTACTCAAAAAAAGCTGCTAACATGATTTTGTTAGCAGCCTTGCACTCATACATGTATCGTATAAGCTTTTGTTATTGGTTTATAGCTTAACAACGTTTGCAGCTTGATCGCCACGATTGCCTTGCGTAATATCAAAGCTTACACGTTGGCCTTCTTCAAGCGATTTAAATCCATCCCCAGTAATTGCAGAGAAATGTACAAATACATCGTCTCCACCTTCAACCTCAATAAAACCAAATCCTTTTTCTGCATTAAACCATTTTACTGTACCTGTATTCATAAAGAACCTCCAAAAGTTTAGTTAATATGCTGCTTATATTTGCCGTAGAAAATAAAAATTCACATATTATCGCGGGTCACATATACACTGAAAATATAACCCCTGATAACATGTGAATTATAAATATCAATACATAGTTAAATCTTAAATGTAGTATATCACATTCATTTCCAAGTAACAACAAACAAACATTTTTTATAGAGAATGTAAGTAGCACATAGGTATTTATTTTCAAGGATTGTGTGTTACTCATATTGCGATGGAAAGTACAGAAGTGTATTAAGAACAACAAAAAGCCTATCCGTAGTTGCATGTAACACAATCACGGGTAGGCTTTTAGGAAATTGTTGATTCCTAATTAATAGATCTTTTGTCCTTTGTAGACTGTTTGTTTTATTAAGAGCAGTACGAAGCCCTGTAGCTAATTTTACTGCATCGCCATTTGCCCAAAAATGCATATAAAAGAGACGTGGTTCTTCATTTAGCATATAGTTGTGTAGGGCTGTTACTTCGATACCATTCTCACGTAACGCACGAGCGACTGGATTGACCTCTCTTGTTATTTCCATATAAGATTAGGATTCTCATCTTTTAACTTATATAGCTCTTCCAACTTACCAACAAAGTAGTCCTGGATGCTATTAATATGATCCTCTTCTATTAACAAGCTCGATAACGATATTTCATGATACAAACAACTCCAACCATTTATATCATCTGGCTCTTCGTATATCCAGTCTTCATTTTCTTTTCCGAATGTTTCCATCGCTTTTAGTACTTCTTCGGTAAGACTACAATTTGGAGATACTTCGATAAGCACACATAATGTCGGGTATTCCTCTTCATTGATCCAAAAACCACACACAACGTACTTCCAATCCGATTGATCATGTGTAATAACATATCGATCATCATATCTTAGTTGCATGGCTCTATTTGGCCATTTTTTAGGCTTACCAAATAATCTGCTGAATGCCTCAGTTACCTTTCCATCCAAACAGTCGTCCATCATAGTTAGTGTCTTTCTAGCGTTTTGAATACTATAAATATCTAGAGGGGAAAATCTACGACTCTTATTCAAACGTAACTCCTCCATGTATGTAATAACCTGCTTACAATAAAGATCATTCGTATATTCTCGTAGCCAAGCATAAAACTGGTACCACTGTATTTGCTTAAACTCACTACGGTTCAATTTGCTAAAGAGAGAGCTTCCATCTTTAGGGTCATAATACTGGGTTATATAAAGTAAATGCACCCTATATCCTCGTTTACGGTATTCATTTAAGTGATCTGCATATCTCGTAAGTTGTTGATTCCCTTCACCGCTACCAAGTTTGTTCTCAATAAATAAAACATGCTTTTTTGTATGATTCCTAAATGTAATAACTAAATCCGGACGGCTGTCCACTGAATGTGTACTTAGTTTTGAATAAGTTCTTTGAGTGTGGACATGTATAGTTTCAGCTTTTTCCAACTGTTCATCTAAAAAATGATCAGCAAAGTCAGATAACTTATTCGGGCACTCAAATAGTAAACTAATAATCTCTGTTAAATAATCTTCTAATGGGTGAAAATCCGTGCTTTTTAATAAGCTATATTGTCGTAGAAAAAGTGATTTCAACTTCCCTCTCCTTTTCTTATAGAAACAAATTCCCCAAGGTAATTTTATCCATTGAGTAAGTCGTACCAATTATCTGGAAATCCAATGTCAGTAAGTTTTACATCTTCGTATTGTTCTAATAAAGCATGCAGATTAGTAACAAAACTATGCCATTCCCCGTTATCTCTGCATAACCTACGCATAATATAAATAGCTGAGAACACGCTACCTTCTTTGACCCCTTTTTGTAAATCGGAATCAAAAAGCTTAGGAGATACAATTAATTTTCTTTTGTTATATAGCCGTCCATAATGGGCACATACATTTCTGATATATGATAAGCATCTTAGCCAACTCTTAATGTAAAACGCTGAGACGTAATATGTCGACTGTGCTATTTGTTTTTGATCCTCTTTATGCAAGTTATGAAACAACATAGAAAGAGCACCGAATGATATTACTTCAACCATTACCCAAGCAGGAAGCTGCCCGTTATATTTAACTTTATGGTGAGTGATGAAAGTTTCGTTCTCGTGCTTCACTTCATTGTCTACCCGAGATAGAAATTCAGCATGCCATTTTTCATTTTGAAAAAATTCGCTATTTTTATATCCTATAGTTCCGTACTTATGGGCCAGTAAATAAGCAATGTCAGTACGAAAAGCGATTTCTATATTTTCAAGCATCGGAATCAAAATATTTCGTAATTTACGATCGAATTCGTATAAATTAAAAATATGCTCAAAACTAACTCCGGCGAAAAATTGTTCTTTCTGTTTTAAAGAGAGCATATACCCTTTTAACCGATAATAATTAACTCGCTTTAGAATTTCTGTAGCTTCTAAATCATTTTTAATAACTAGCCCCCGGATCTTTAAAAGGTTTAGTTGTTCCTCGTAGGTTACCGGCGGCTTTAGATTTGGTTGTT
Source organism: Aneurinibacillus uraniidurans (assembly GCF_028471905.1). Taxonomy (NCBI): domain Bacteria; kingdom Bacillati; phylum Bacillota; class Bacilli; order Caryophanales; family Paenibacillaceae; genus Aneurinibacillus; species Aneurinibacillus uraniidurans. The sequence continues at coordinate 2,002,146 of NZ_CP116902.1, forward strand.
CGGTGGATTCACTCATAGCAACCTCCATAAAATAAAAAGACTCACCCTGGTCCGCATTGTTAAGAGGCGTGGTGAGTTCTGTTATTGTTATTATAGTCGATTAAAATACCATAGGTCAATGCAGTACGGTAAAGATCTATGAAAATCTTTGTCCTGGCTTAATGTTGGAAACAAATTAATGATGCCAGCCCTCGCCCACTCCATATAAATATCAGGGACATATGCTGAAGTTTTCATCAAATCGGCTGCATCGCCTGCATAAACCTTCCCATCCGTTCCAGCGCCTTCTCCAAATCGACGAGCGAGGTTGCATATGAGCAGCGAATAAAGCCTTCTCCGCCTGATCCGAATACATGTCCCGGTACGACCGCCACCTTCGCTTCCTCCAGCAGCCGAAGAGCAAACTGCTCAGATGACATTCCAGTAGAAGTAATGGAAGGAAAGGCATAGAAGGCCCCCTCAGGCTCGTGACAGGCCAACCCGATTGCATTCAAGCCGGCCACAAACAGCTTGCGGCGTTCATTGTAGCTCGCCATCATCTCGTCCTTGGCAGCCAAGCCATGACGCAATGATTCGAGCGCAGCAATCTGTGCAATGGTGGGAGCACACATCGCCGTGTACTGGTGGATTTTCAGCATGCCGGCAATCAGCTCACGCGGACCGCACGCATAGCCTACCCGCCAGCCTGTCATCGCAAAAGCTTTGGAAAAACCGCTAATAACAATCGTACGCTCCTTCATGCCTGGCAAGGAGGCGATGCTGACATGCTTTCTCCCGTAAGTCAGCTCGGCATACACTTCATCTGAAATAACGACCAGATTATGTTTGATAATGAGCTCTACAATCGGCAGCCAATCCTGCTCCGTCATAACTGTTCCGGTCGGATTACACGGATAATTGATCATTAAAGCCTTTGAACGGGGCGTAATTGCCGCTTGCAGTGCTTGCGGGGTCAGCTTGAACTGCTCCTCTACCGTAGCCGCCACCTCCACAATTTTACCGCCATGCAGCTGGGTAATTGGTTCGTAGGCAATATAGCTTGGCGCCGGAATCAGCACCTCGTCACCCGGATCGATCACTGCCCGCAGTGCCAGGTCGACGGCTTCACTGCTCCCCACCGTCACAATAATTTCCTGCTCGGGGTCATAGGAAAGCGCGAAGCTACCGGAAAAATAAGCAGAGATCTCCTCTCGCAGCTCCATCAAGCCGGCATTCGAAGTATATTTCGTCTGCCCTTCATGCAATGCCTGAATGCAAGCTTCACGTACCTTTTCCGGTGTAACGAAATCTGGTTCTCCGACTCCAAGGGCGATTGTATCTCCGCCTGCTGCATTTAGATCAAAAAAAGCGCGAATTCCCGATGGTCGAATATCCCGTACACGCGAGGATAAAAACTGCCCTGTTCTCTCTTCACTAAACATATTGCACCTTTTCATCATGACACCTCATTTTTCTTAAAAATCATTGATCGTTATGCCTTAAGAAAGCTGCGCGCCTGTTTGCCGATTATTTGAATACCCCGTTCGATATTTTCGTCCGTTACTCGTGAAAAACCAAGCCGCAATGTATTCGTCCCTTCGCCTTCTTGAATAAAAAACTTGTCTCCCGGTGTAAAAATAACGCCCTGTTCTGTGCAAGCTTCTAGCAGCTGGCGTGTATGTACGCCTGTCGGGAAGGTGAGGAACAAATGCAAGCCCCCGTCACCAGACAGCTGCGCCTCTGGAAGATGTGCTTCACAGCATGCCTTTGTCAGCTCATATTTGCGCTTATACTCTGTACGTGCTTTTTTTACATATTTATCGAAATTTCCGTTAAGCAAATATTGATATAAAATCGATTGATCGATTGTTGATGTATGAATGGTGCGTGCCCGCTTAATGCTTTCCAGAGTGTCGATCAGTGCTCGGTCTCCAAGCACCCAGCCTACTCGCAAGCCAGGGAACAGCACCTTGGAGAAACTGCCAATATAGATGACTCCGTTCCCTTGCCCTGCTGTCGCTATTAAGGGCGCAATATGCGATCCCGAGTAGCGCAGCTCCTCATTGAATCCATCCTCGATCACCGGAATTTGATAGCGCATCATTAATTTCATAACGGCACTGCGCTTTGCCGGCGACATGACGATGCCTGTCGGATTGTGATAGGAAGGAGTCAAATAGGCCAGATCGAAGCTATTAGTCTGCAGTACCGCCTCTAGCCGCTCCACATCAATACCGTCACGCTCCATCGGAATGCCGGTAATCTCAAACCCTTGCAGCTTCAAATTTTTGATCGCTGTATGATGGGTCGGATTTTCACAAATGGCTGCTCCGCGGCGTGCAGAAGGGCGCAATGCCGACAGCACAATGTCAAAGCCTTCTGTAAACCCGCCTGTAATCAACATATCCTTGCCGCTTATATCGACGCCCTTGTTCTCCATATAATGCATCAAGTAATCGATCAGCGGCTTGTAGCCTTTGGCATAGCCATAGTTGAGCAGCACCTGCCCCTCGATTGCCATCCGGTCCATAAAGGCTCGCCTTACATTCCCCAGATCAAATAGCTGCTCATCCGGAGCGATGCTTGTGAACGAGATGGTTCCTTTTGGAGCACGAATACCTTGCTTCATCATATCCAACTCTACAGCCGATACAGCATACTCGTTCATTCTTGTCTTCCAGTCGATCTGCCAGGCAGAGCCGTCAGCTCCTCCGTTATCTACAGCCGACTGGCCCACCATGGCGGCCACATAGCTGCCCTTGCCGGGAATCGCATACGTAAATCCGTCATCCTCTAGGCCTTCATAGGCGGCAATGACTGTATTGCGGCTCACCTTAAGCAGACCGCTCATTTCTCGTGTGGAGGGCAGCTTCTGATCCGTCTGAAGCGCCCCTTTTATAATTAAACGTTTGACGTATTCTTTCACTTGTATCGCAACTGGACGGTCACCGACGAGTTTGAAATCCTGGAACATCCTTCATCGCCCCCCTCTATAATGATGACATAAAAGACGAGAGAAAAAAAAGAACCACCGCACTGGATTTTTCATCCTTAGGTGGTTCTTCCGCATTTACTTGGTTCAGTCTTCAGCCTACCCTGACAATGAGTTAACACTTTGTCAGTTCGTAGCACCCTGCTTTATTTTCAATTTCTTTTCTTGTGGAACGGACCGTTTTATAAATAATGAAACGATCCATGCGATGGCTACTAGTCCGAATGCAAGTAAGAACGCGCTTTTCATTCCAGCAATCATCGCTAGGATTTGTAATGTAGACTCATCTTCCTTGATCACCGTTTTTTCCATAAAACGAGTAGAACTATTGGTCATGATTGATACAAGTAATGCTGTCCCGACAGCACCAGCCACCTGCTGGAGAGTACTGATAATAGCCGTACCGTGCGGATATAATGGAGGTGGCAATTCGTTCAAAGCGTTGGTCATGATCGGCATCATGACCATTGAAATCCCCAACATTAATAGCGTATTGAAAATCATAATCGTGCTGTAGGATGTTGACAATGTGATAAAGGCAAATTGCCACAGCGTATTTGCGATCAATCCCAATCCGATAAGCGCAAGCCACTTGGCACCAAATTTATCAAATAATCGGCCTGTAATTGGTGACATGATCCCCATGACAATACCACCTGGCAACATGATCAAACCTGCCTTCAACGGACTGTAACCTAACGCATTCTGGAGAAAAATCGGCAACAACATCATCGCTGAAAACATCGCCATCATGACAATCATCATAATCAGCGTCGACATCCTAAAAATGTTGTATTTAAATGTTCTTAAATCTAGCAACGGTTGTGAAATCGTCAATTGCCTCCAAGTAAACAGGGCTAAAGAAACAACGCCGATTGCAATTGGAACTAGGACTTCATTGCTCGACCAACCCCCATGTCCTGCACCAGAACTGCTGAATCCATACACAATCCCTCCAAAGCCTAAGGTTGAAAGTAGAAGCGATATCGGATCAATCTTCGGGTTAGTCGTCTCCGTCACGTTTTTGAGCATCACATATGCCAATATAATAACAAACAGTGCGATCGGCAGAACGCCGTAAAAGAGAACCCTCCAACTGAAATGCTCTACAATGATCCCTGATAGAGTGGGGCCAATCGCTGGAGCGAAAGTAATAACAATTCCAATTGTCCCCATTGCCGAACCCCTTTTTTCAATAGGAACGATGGAGAATACCACATTAGTTAATAAAGGAAAGAGCAACCCAGTACCCGCCGCTTGAAGCAGCCTTCCGATCAAAAGTACTTCGATCCCTGGTGCGATAGCCGCTACAAATGTCCCCACCATAAACGAGCCCATAGCTCCAAGGAACAAGCCTCTTGTCGTGAACCGCTGAATTAAATAAGCGGTGACCGGTATAAGCACACCAATAACTAGTAGATATCCAGTTGTCAACCATTGCGCGGTACTCGGCGCGATTCTGAAGTCATTCATAATTTTCGGCAATGCTACGTTAAGTAGTGTTTCATTCAAAATGGCTACAAACACACCTAGAATCATAATCATGACCAACAAAAAGTTGCCTCTGCTCCCGAATGTCCCTCCGTTTTGAGTTGTTTCATTTTGAACTTTCAAATTCTTTCTCCTTTCGACTTGCAAAATACCTAAGTGAACTAATAAGCGTGATCCTTCACGTTTGATATTGATAGAAGCATTCCAGTCCCTGTCTGCTACAAAACCACAATCACAGTGGAATGTACGCTCAGAAAGAGATAGAGACTCCTTTACTTGATCGCAGTATGAACAAGTTTTGGATGATGGAAACCACTTGTCTATTTTGATAAGCTTCTTCCCTTGCTCCTCTAACTTGTACTCAAGAACGGAACTTATAGGCGTTGTTTGCCATATCGAACCACCTCACTCCTACAAAGAACATTTGTTCTATTATATCATGATTGCGACACCTTTGGCTTACGCCAACCGAAATTCATCTCCCGCTTTCACTGGTGCTATTGCACCTTCACGTTTAGAAGTGGTAGATGAATTTCGGAAGGAAGTTAAAAAAATAAAAATAGGGGTTGACTGAAAAGGATTTTTTGATTTATAATTAAAATGGATATATTTTATACAAAAATACATTGGTGGTGTATCTATATAAATTTACCACAGTTTATCCTTTTTATCAATGTATTTACACGACCATCGCTATGATGGATCATAATTGTTGCAAATTTAAAGGAAGAAGGAAATTCCAATATTAAAAAGCCCAATTTCTTAGCATTACTCTTAAGAAATTGGGCTTTTTCCGTTACTCCATTAATTAGCTTTAGAAACGCTTTAAAAACAATCATATTTCGTAAATTTCATTATTGTGAAAGACTACAGTTATCTTCACTTATGTTCGCTTTTCTATAAAAATGATCTGTATCCGGTCGGTGAACACTTCGCATTTTTGCGGGATTTTAACGAATGTTATGCATATATGTTTGTTAATTCGTTCGTATATTGTTAAAAGGTAATCTTTCGCATTCAAGCTAGTCCCTTTATTATCTTAGGCTTTTATACCGCTGGCTGTTTCTTCGCGTTTCGGAATCCCATTGCGTCCTGGAAAATCCGGAGCCAGTTCTCGAGCATTGGGCATCTTGAGCCACAATCTTAGCAAATGACGTCTTAGCTCCGGTTCTTCATAATCTTCAAATTGAGTACGGGAATGCCAAACCGTATAATTATTAGCGAATTGGATATCGCCTGGTTCAAGCATCACATCTAGACGATTATCCTCATCATGAAGAATGGAATCAACGATGTCAAAAGCTTCTATTTCCACCTTGGACAACGGGGTCCCCGCTGTCTCATGTGCCAATTCGACATAACGTCGCATATATCGAGAACTTAATTTACCAGCGTGATAACTAAAGGTCGGGGTAAAGTCTGGCCCGCCATCACCAAGATTATCCATCAGGGCTGGGCGGTAGAGAATTCCAAGATACTCTGGATATTTTTCCAAAATTTCATTATAAAGAGTCATAGCACTTGCCAGGCTACTTAAACCACCTGATTTTGCTTTACGAAGAGACAGTAATCCGACCACATCAGATAAATCGGTGTGATAGGGAAGGTACTCATTCGTTTCGTAAACACGGACAGTTTTCGTATCCTTCGCCCCTATGTTCTTCACATGTCCTAAAAGGTCTCCTTTTGCGTTTTGCGTGACCGGAATGCCGATGTGAAGCCCAAGACCATAGTAAATGATGCTTACTTGTTCATCCGTATATCGTTCGATCGGCAATCCACGAAGTAATAGAAACCCCCTCCCATTCTCTAATTCATCAACAAAGTAAGCAATTTCATCAGTAAGGTCAGGAATTGAAAAGTCCTCCTTGGTAAAATCTGGTGCCCGTAACCCCTTTTGTTGTACATGATGTAAAGCATTTTCAAGAGATGCAATCGCTTCTTTAGACCAATAATAAATCCAGGAACCATCCTGTAGTAGTTCTTTTCCTTTCCACGTTGCTGATCCTTGAATTTTTTCCTTTAAAATAATTCCCATCATCTAGTCCTCCCTTAATCGAATTAATCTATCAACCTATCAATCTAGAAAATCAGGCTGTTCTTTTTTTATACGTTCCCATAGGGGTTGAAACTGAAACGAAACCAACCGATTTCACTGTTCCCCATTTGCTCGCTTGTTAGCCGGGCAGAATCTATAACCAGAAAGACGTAGCTAATCGTTCTTTTCGGTGTTGACGTTCTTTTTCAACCGAATAAAATTTAGATTGTTTAGACAATTTTAATTCTGCCTTCATACTCGAAATAATCGAGGTTAAAATATCATATTTAGAAAATAACACCTATTTAGATAAATTGCAAATTATTAACAGTAAACATTTTTAATCTTCTTTCATATATACCAGGTCAGCTCTCTATCCGCAAAGTCCTGCAGAATGTATGACGAGGAACTGCTGGTCGGCAAGCTCCTCGTCATACATTTCTTATTAGCTAAACACTTTTAGCGTCTTTTATTTTATTTGAACAAAAAAGAGCATTTTTTTGGAGGATAGTCGCTTCTTTCTCTTGAGCTTTCTTCTAATTGAGCCATAATGGATAAAACAATGTTTTCTTGATGAGGTATCGACACAATTTGCACCGCGACAGGAAGACCTAGCGAGCCTTTTTCCGCATCCATCGCCGCCTTTTGAACGATGTCATTTTTGTTTCGTTCAAGAACTTCTTCCCCACTTTTAACAAAACTGTACGAAAAAGCGCCTGAAGGAAAACCTAAATAATTGATGAGAGAATTGTACGCTCCCTCGTACGAAAGATTTTTAGAACCATTATGAAATAACGCAGGCGTTGGAAAAACAGGACAAATAACGGCATCCAAACCTTTTTCCCGCATGTCGTTTAAAACCAAGTCCCGATATTGCTCTCGATTTAATAAAAGCTTCTGATATTCTTCTTCTGTTTTGGCACCCGTAAATGGAAGGACAACCGATCCGATCGTTTGTTGTCTTAATAATGTAAGAACGGAGACCACCAGTTTTCTCTTAACCTTTCCCAACCTTTGAGCACTGAGTAATTTTTGTATTGGATATTCCTGTTTTGATACTCCGATCGTTTCCTCGATGCCCTTACCTCCGTCTGCACAGATCATCCCGTAAAAATTTTGCATGCTTTCTTTAATTAGCGGAAATTCATAAGCAACCAATTTTGCGCCACGCTCTGATAATACTCCAGCAGCTTCTTCTATCGCTCTTGTGATAGAACGCGAGGGACAAAGGATGTGATCAGTTGTCCAAACGCCGATTTTCAAACCTTCGATAGTTTGAAGGCTCATTTCTTTGCCCGCTAAAACCTCGAATGCCAATTTTAAATCGTCTACAGTTCTGGCTATAGGTCCAATTGAAGACATCGCCCCTGCTTCTCTTCTAATATGGGTGATACGTTTCGGCGGGTGCTGCGGTACTACTCCTGGAGTAGGCTTTAGTCCATGGACTCCGCAAAAATGGGCTGGCGTTCGAATACTTCCACCAATGTCCGTACCTATGCCAAGCGCCGAAAACATAGAAGCGACAGCAGCCCCTTCTCCTCCAGAACTTCCTCCAGGTGTTCGTTGAAGATTCCATGGATTATTTGTTCTCCCGTATACCGGATTAAAGGTTTCACACCCCATTAATAGCTGCATGGCGTTGGTCTTAGCGAGAATGATAGCACCAGCATTTTTTAATCTTTCTACAGAAGGATCATCTTCTTTAAGCAAATCATCCTTACCTTCTATCCCCCAAGTAGACGGTGTTCCCGCCACATGAATGCTTTCTTTCACTGTGACAGGAACGCCGTGAAGCGATCCTAAAAATTCTCCTCTTGCCGCCATCTCGTCACGTTTCTTTGCTTCAACGCGCGCTTTTTCGAACAGCGGAACCGCGATAGCATTGATATCCTTATTCTTACTTTCAATTCTTTCAATAAATGAATTGACCACTTCCAATGAAGTAAATTCTCCATTTCGAATACCCTTTGCAAGTTCAATTGCCGACAATGTGTATAATTTCATTTTCTTACCCCGCTTATAGTCATCTCCAATACAAGATTCATTGTAACTCAGCAAAATCCCTGCAATTATTAAAGTTAATTAGCGTGCCCCCTTTAATGTCAATCAAGGAAATGTGACGCTTTTGCACGCAAAAAACACACTATCCAGGTTTAGAAATAGTGTGTGGTTATGTGTCCTTTTTTGATGGTTTGATGAGCGGAATCTCTAGCAAAAAGGTATTTGTGGCAAACAGCTTTTTTCATAAAAAGATAGATTATGCAAATAGATTTTCCGAGTTGACCATTTTTGATATGTTTTCATTACTGTATTCCAAAATACTGTTTAGCTGTCCTATGTAATCAAATGCATTAATTTCTCACATATTATTAATTTATACTGAAATCAACAAGAAAAAGGCCATTGATTCGTTTGGAATCTAACAAGAAAGCTGCCTCATTTTACCGAGGCAGCTTTCTTAATCAATCCTTTTTGAAAGAGTTTAATCGCTAATTGTGGATACGTTTCGGTTAAAGTAATTGAGAGTTTTGCCAAGACTCGATACGGCTGCATTGACTGCGCCGAGTGCCGATGAACCAATCGTCGCTTTTTAATAGTGTCATACTATTATTTCTTTTTCTCTCCTGTTATTTTTAAATCATGAACAAGAAGATCGTATAACACACTGTCTTTCTTATTCAGCGTATCCAGAAACGCTTTGCCGTCATTCGCTGTGACCTGTTCTTCTGTAAGGTACTGGGAAGCTGAAATCCCTTGAGCTTTTACCGGTTGATTGACGTTCCAGCTTTCACTTTCCGTTTCAATATCTACAGATTTCACTCCGCTTTCTTCAGCATTCGGCAGCCCAACATGAATCTTCATATTGGACTTACGCTCATGAAGGGTATTATCTACAAAGATATCAGACTTCACATAATTATCCTTACTGAAAAGCATTTCGAATTCTTTGTCTTTTTTCGCTGCATCTAGATCTTTTTTGAAATTCCCAATCATCGTATCTAATTCTTTCTTGAATGACTCAGCTGTCACTTTCGTAGAAGAATCTGCCTCATTGATCGCACGTACGAATACCGCAATTGCCTCTTTATCTTTACTGATTCCCTCCATCAAACCGAGTACAAGCGAAGGAACTTCATTTCCATACACCTCCAAATGTATGTTATGTCCATCAACCATCTCATTGTGTACTTTATCTTGTTTAGACATAACTTGAAGTGTGGATGGAGTTGGCATATGTTTTACAAGATACGGGATAACCTTTTTACATGTTTCCGCATAGCTTTCCTTTGAAGCAGCTGGCAATATATTTTTATCTATGATACGAATTGGCTTACTTGCATTATCCAACTGTATAATTACTTCATTTCCTTTTACAAATAACTTAAATGGAATCTTGCCTTTTTTTAATGTTAGTGTCCCTTCCATTGACACCGTGTCTTTGTTTTCTGTTACCACGTGTGTTGTGATTTGAATATCACTAAATAAATTGAGCAGTTTACGACTATCTTGGTCTTTTACTTTCTTCTCATCATAATTCAGGTGAATCGATGTTACCCCATTCGCCTCCATTGACGTAACTTCCATTTGCTTTGTAATATACTGGCTAAAGTCTATGTTTCCGGCAGACGAGCAACCCGTTAATAATACGATGGCTGCACCAGTACCTACTATGATTTTCTTCATGTTTTTCATGTTCATTTCTCCTCTGTTATTTTTTATTTTGTAACATCATTCATTTGATGATTTCCATATTCTAGTGTTCCATCTGAATAGTACACTAGAACATTATGCAAGTCAAACATTTTCTATTCGCTGATATTCCCTCTTTTCTTATTTTGGGTAAATTCACTATCAAATTTGAAGCTGGTTCAGCAATATTTACGCATAATTGTTTCAACCGGCCCTCGCTTCAGCCACTTTCTCCATATATGCGAGAAGATAATCGCCAACACAAAGAAACAGCAGCTGTACGCGAGCGCAAATGATATTTGCCCATTCTCCAGGTAGTTGACCGCTTCAAGAATGCCCAATCCGATGATGATATGTCCGATATAATGGGATAACGAGAGCTGACCGGTATGGATGATCGCCTTCGTCAGACTAGACTTCTCCCACTTGTCCACAATATACAAACTTAGAGCAATGACGAAAAGGGCGGAACATATGCTGGACAAAACATATAGCATGCCGGGCGGCATCGGTTTAGTCCCGAATAGGTAATGAGTCGCTTCCTTGTCCAGTATCGATGACGTCCCTCGGATTAGAGCATAGGAAATTGTCTCGAATACAGTCGTCCCGATTGCACCGAACAGCAGAAGCGTCATCCGATTTTCCCTGTTTAACCATTGCTTGCGGCCGATCCACAAGCCGATCAGGAAAAAGCACAGCCAGGGGAAAATCGGGTGAAAACCGTTGAATAGGAGATTACGCACGAATCCGGCGATTGTCCAAAAACCCGAATATTCATGGAATGTGGCATTCCATCCTTTGCTGTAGTCGAACAAGAGCAGAAACAGCTGCGACAAAATCAGCACAGCTCCGAACAAAACGATGAGCAACCGATCCGCAACAGTAAGCAATACGGACGCAACGAGCATAAACACGGCGTAATAATGCAAAATATCCGCATTCCAGCCGAATAGCAGCAGCATGAGCCCAGCCAAGAATAGAAATACCGCTCTTCGGTGCAAGCTGTTCCGACTTTTCCGTAGCGCATCCCGTTCCATCGAGCTTCTCGCTTTGGCGGTCATGAGCGATACGCCGATACCGGCCAGCACCACGAACAAGGCGGACGCTCTCCCTTCGAACAGGCCGGCGATCACTTGCAGCCATTCAGCGCCGCCGCTTTGCGCTTGCATTGCCAACTTGTAGTTCACAATAATCATGCCGAAGATTGCCCATGCTCTCGCGTAGTCAAGAGCCGTGATACGTTGCGTTTGTGTCGGTTGATTCACCCTCTATTCACCCCTAACGATAGATTTAACCGCTTTAGCCCAAATTTTGTCATAGCGACATTGAAAGCCATAGGTCATAAAATTATCCATGCTGTCGATAATCATCGTCAGCATTTGGGCATGAGCCAGCGTATCCCCGTCCTTGACTGCCCCGATCGAAACGCCGTGCCGCAGCAGCTCGTGGAATCCCGTTGTGAATCCGTCCAAACTTTCAATCAGCTTCTGCATATACTTCAGATTCCGATAGCCCAGCGCTTGATATTGATGCATGATGCGTGAATAATACTCGTCTTCCGTCTGGCTTTGAATGGTGCTTAGCCCGTCTGCAATAAGCTTTTCCTCGAAATTGTCCTTCGAATATTGCTCGATGCTGAAGAAGTTGACAAATGTGATGCTTTTGCAAATTTCATCAAAAAGCACATCGATGATCGCTTCCTTCGATTTAAAGTGATAATACAGTGCGGGCTTTGAGATACCGATCTCCTTGCCGATTATCGCCATGCTCGTTTTGTCAAAACCATGCTCGGCAAACAGGCGATAAGCCGTCTTCAATATGGCTTCGTACGTCGTCGACGTCGTTGATGTTTTCATGTTATATCCTCTCCCTTTCAATTTACTTAACGGTCGGTAAGTAAACTATAATCGATTTCCAATATTTTCACAATAGGTTTCCAGAGCGGTAGATGTATGAACGGCAACAAATACAAGAAAGCTACCTCATTTTACCGAGGCAGCTTTCTTGTAGCTTAACTTATTATGTGACCACCTTCCACATGGAGAACGGTTCCAGTCACAAAACCATTTTGGAGCAGGTATAGTACGCTTTGTGCGACGTCTTCTGCTTTTCCAACTCGTTTCACAGGGAGTTTGTCTGCCACTGTTGCATAGAAATTATTGCGCGCATCTTCAGGCATTTTACTGCGTGAAGGCGTATCAATAATGCCCGGTGAAACGATATTCACGCGGATTGGAGCTAGTTCCAAGGCGAGAGTTTGGCCAAGACTCGATACGGCTGCATTGACTGCGCCAAGTGCCGATGAACCAATCATTGCTTTGTAAGCAACAACACCAGAGAATAAAGTGATCGAACCGTACGGCGAAATTTGGGCTGCGCCGTATTTAGCTGCATAGTATTGGCCCCAGAATTTGTTTTCGAACAATTTCCGAGCTTGGACAGAATCCGTTTTGAGGAATAACCCGCCCGATGTTTCCGCGGCGCTGACGACCAGATGATCGAAATGACCGACTTTTTCGAAAAATGTTTGTACTTGCAGTTCATCAGTTGTATCCAGTTGATAAGCTGTAGTTTTGGATCCCAGAATCTCTTTTGCTTTTTGCAATTTATCCTCAGAGCGGCTGGCTATTATCACTTCTGCCCCAAGTACTATCGCTTGTTTAGCTGTTTCTAAACCAATGCCGGAGCTGCCGCCGATAATCACTACTCTTTGATCTTGTAACATGAGATTACCTCCCTAAGATGTGCTTCGAGTTCGGATACAAACTTATCGATCTTTGGATTTTTAATGACATCGTAGCAAGCAAAGCTCTTTACAGGCTGCATGCCGAGAAATTCCTGTGCACGATGCAAATGACTGAGTGCTCCTTCTAAGCCATCCCCTTTAAAAAACTGTGTTGGATCGTTAAATGCTTTTTCCGGGGCATTCCAAGTCGTAGAAAACATATACATTTTTCCGTTTAATAATCCGCCGCTCCCATATTGCTGAGCGCCTTTGAAAAATAAGCCGTATGCATATACTTCATCCATGTATGTTTTTAATAACCCGGGAACACTAAACCAATAGATGGGGGTTTGGTAAATGACAATATCGGCCCAAATAAACTTCTGTTGTTCTTCTTCGATGTTATATCCATTTTGAATACTTGTTGTTTTTACGTTGTTCTTTTCGTTGAATAGACTCACCATGCTATCTACTAACGTTTGGTTCAACTTCCCCTCCGCCGAACCATATTTTTGGTGACCATTTATGATAAGTATATTTTTCATTTTCTACCCATCTCCTTCGAATCCCAAGGTTTAACTTTCCAGTATGACACCAAGTTGTTGCATTATTGTAATCACCTCCTCATTTAGAAACGGAATTATCGGCTCACATTGATATTGTATATATAGTAAGTTTATTTAAGGAAGTAGTGATATTAAATACATATAGTTTCCGAAAAGATACTATTGTGACATAATAAGATAAATCAGTAGAAAATATTTTTTTGGAGGATTTTTCAATGAGTGGTCTTGAACCGATCGAACTGACTAAAGGAACACCGGGTGAGCCTTGCCCCATTGCCAAAACGCTTGACGTGATAGGGACTAAATGGACTTTTTTAATTATTCGGGACCTGCTTATCGAAGGAACGCTGCGATTCAGCGACCTGCTGAAATCCATGGATGGGATTAGTCCAAAAACGCTCTCACTCAGACTTAAGGAATTGGAGGAACGCGGCATACTGGAAAGGAAGGTATTTCCGGAGGTTCCTCCGCGCGTGGAATATACGTTGACGGAAAAAGGAAAACGATTGGAAGGTATTTTTATTGAATTAAAGAGATTTGGGTTGAATTTATAATATGGATACGTATTGTTTGTAAAATAAAAACCGTAAAGAGAACTAAATCGATTCTCTTTACGGTTACTTTATTGGCCTAGTGATATAAGGTAGCCGGGATATTCTTAGCCTTCGATTTCTGAGCCGAGGTATTTTTCCACAAAACGCAAAAAAACCTTAGTGCACGGCGAGAGATAGCGTCCCTCAACGTAAAAAACAGAAACCCAACGTGAAAGAGGCGGGTCCAAAGGTAAAATAGAAACGGTTGGTCCAGGAGACTCCGCCATCAAACGCGGAAGTATCGAAACGCCTAACCCCTTTGCTACTAGTGTTCGTGGAGAGGCGCACTCGTAGGCAATAAGCGGATCGAAACCTTCACTAATGCATGCCGCAAGTAGTTGTGAACGAATTCCAGACCCCTCCTTAAAGAATACAAATGATTCTTCCCTAAGTTCCCCGATAGAAATTGTTTTTCGCTTCTCCAGTGGATGTCCTTTCGCGACGACCAAAACCAATTCATCTTGATATAGAGGTTTTGAGCAAATCCCCGTCTGCGCTACTACCCTTACCAAATTCGGTGAGTATGTAACATCCAATGTGTGGCCCAGTGCGAGATCTAATTCTCCTTTCTGGAGATCCTCTAGCAACGGTTCAGTAGTATTCTCCCTTATAAACACTTTAATCCCAGGGTACTCTTTCCCGAACGCTACCAGCAAGCTTGGCAGCCTAGTTTGTACTAAGGACTCGAGCGCTCCTATCATAATTTTGCCGTGCGGATCGTTTGTGAACTCTTTAACTGAGTCTTTCGCTCTTTGCGCCTCTGCTAAGGTCTTTTCAGCACCAATATAAAATTGCTCCCCAGGCTCTGTTAACGTTACCCCTCGCCCGATTCGTTTAAAGAGCTTAACGCCGAGTTCCTGTTCCAAATTACGTATCTGTTGCGAGAGCGCTGGTTGGGCTATCTTTAGCCGTTCTGCTGCTCTTGTAAAATTTTCAAGTCTCGCTACCTCGACGAAGTAATTTAGCTGTCTAAGCTCCATATATTCAAAGACCACCTCACATCAAGATATAAGTAATTCTTATGATTATTATATTATATATATATTTTTCTTATTGATTGCACTCTATTATAATCCTTTATATAGAAAAAGGAAAAAACATCATGAAAAATGGGGAAAGAAGGAGAACAAGTGAGTCGCAATCAATTAAAAGGAAGATGGTATTTTGGCTGGAACATTGTAGCCGTGTGTGCAGTTCTTACGTTATTAACAGTAGGGACGCGGTTAGGCATTGGGCCGTTTGTAAAACCAATTTTGAATGACTTAGGGATGGATAGAACCGCACTCTCGGTCATTATTGCCATCAGCATGTTGGTCTATGGCATTGGTATGCCGTTGGCAGGGCGACTGCTGGATTGGTTTGGAACACGCACTGTTCTGCTGATCGGTGTAGGATTGGTCGTGTTATCTATTATTTGGACATATTTTTCTCATGACGTACTAAGTTTTGCGATTGCTTATGGCGGGTTGCTCTCATTGGGATTATCCTTTACCAGTCCGGTAACAGTTACTCCGGTTGTGAGTAGATGGTTTACACAGCAAAGAGGAAAGGCGCTGTTTTACTTGGCAACTGGTTCTATGGCAGGGATTGCTATCATGACTCCGATTTTTACAATGTTTATTACTCTTGTCGGATGGCGCAACACGCTACTGTTGCTCGCAGGCATCTTTATCGTTATCGCTGTCCCTTCAGCCATTTTTGTCATCCGCGATGAAGTGCCTGAGGGAGGCGATGCGCTGCCAGGAAACCAGAGGAGCTCATCCCGTACTAAAGGACAAGAACCTGTTGTTTTATCCTCTTGGACTGAAGCGCTTAAGACACGTCCGTTTTGGCAGGTAGCTTTTGGTCTGTTTGTCTGCGGCTTCAGTATGAATCTGCTTGGATCTCATGGTGTGCCAATGCTGACTGATCATCATTTTTCTAATGTCACCGCTTCGTTCGGGGTCGGGATAATTGGTATTGTTGCAGTGATAAGTACGGTGTTCTTGGGTTCTGTTGCAGATCGCATTTCTCGTCGAAATATGCTGGGTTTGATTTATTTTGTCCGTGGATTAGGTTTCTTAGGTCTCGTTTTGGTGATCGCCCCATGGCAGCTATATTTAGTGGCTGTAATCGGAGGTTTGGTCTGGGCAGGCAGTTCTGCGCTTTCCTCTGCGATTCTGGGAGATATCTATGGTGTGAGATGGCTCGGTATTTTATATGGTTGGGCTTATTTCATTCATCAAATCGGCGGAGCAATTGGTTCTTTTCTAGGCGGATGGAGCTATGAGCATTTTGGTACGCATCTGGTTGCCTATGGCATCACCACCGTATTATTAATTTTGGCGAGTGTGGTATCTTTACAAATCCCTTCCCAACTTAATTTACCCAAAAAGCAAGATTCGTTTTTTAAGGTTACATTGTAAAAAACAATTTTCTTATGGCACTGCCTCACTTGTTTTACAACATAAGAATGAGAACGAAATCGGGGATGGGTCCAATTGTGCTCTTTTCACAAAGATAGCCGGTTTTCACCATGTTAAGGGTGTAACCGGCTTTATTGCTATCTTTTAGAATGCAACTTGAGGAAAAAATCGGTTTTTATTATCATTATAATATTTTCGATTTTATATTTTTATTACATAAGTTTTTGCGGCTATATCATTCCATCCCTGTTTATCCTTTTGCCAGGCAATCCAAAAGTATCCTATTCCTAGCAAAGCAACACCAATCATCCAAATCCAGTAGCGAACAAATGCATCCTTATAGGTAAATTTACTTCCATCTATTTTTACGATTTTAGTTCTAACCAACATCTTCCCAATGGTTTGTCCACCTAAGAACCAAAACAACGTATAGTAGTTATAATCAATAAATTCATAAAATATAAGAATAAACCAAATGGATTCACTCCATGGAGTTAGAATGATTGGTTTCAACCATTGATAAAGCAAATAAGTAAGTAATACAAGAATGATTTCATCAATGGTTAAGGCCAATACCCTTAACCAAAATCCTGCCTTTTGATTCATTTTTCAATTACTCTCCCTTCTGATAGAAGAGGTACGGATGATTCTACACTTTTTTCCGGATTATATCCGATATTCCCAAAGTTTCGGAGAGCAAAATGATACCCCATATTACGAATGATATTCCACCATAATCCAGTCTTCGATTTCCACATTCGTTCTATAATAGATGGAATTGAATAAAATTGGCGCGCTGCCCATTCCGTCCCCATCAATAATTCTTCCGGAGACATAAGAGCTGGTTGAAAGACTACATCTTTTTTTCCGTTATATTTGGACCAATCTTTCGTTAGAATTCTGCCCTCTCCCTCAAGTTTGCGAAATAGCGGGGTATTTGGAAATGGAATCAATACACTAATTGTTGCGGAGTCGAGACCGATTTCTCTGTAAAATTCTACTGTCGTACGAAAAATCGACTTATCATCATGATCAAATCCAAAAACGGTCCCTGCTTGAACGGCAATGCCATAATAATGAAATCTCTTCATGATCTCCTTATATTTATAAACCTGGTTATGAGCCTTATTAGCGCCATTCAGACTGCTTTGAGAGATTGTTTCTAATCCTAGAAAAAGTGCCTTACACCCGCTGTTTGCGGCAAGTTCCATAAATTCATCATCAAATGCGACATCTGACGTAGCCTGACTTGTCCACCATCTTTGAAAAGGAGCAAGGGCTTTAAATAATTCTTTAGCATAGGCTTTATTTGCCCCAATGTTATCATCCCAAAAAATAAGAGCTCGTCCTGGCATACATTTTATTTCCTCTATGATATCCGAAACAGGGCGATAGCGCATTTTTCTCTGATACATGTTTGGGATTGTGCAATATTCACAAGCAAATGGGCATCCCCGGGTAGCAATCGTAACTCCCTTTCCATACACTCGTCCTTTGATTAAATCCCATCGGGGACGAGGCATATTATGTAAATCAGGAAGTTCGCAGGATTTATATATAGGTTGCAGACATCCATTTTCGTAGTCGTTTAACAGCTTTGGCCAGACAAGTTCCCCTTCTCCGATTACCACGGCATCTGCATGATTTTGAACTTCTTCAGGCATGAGTGTAGCATGAGGGCCACCGATTATAACTTTAACCCCTCTTTTACGGTATTCAGACGCAATCCAGTATGCATGAGGAGCCGCAGCTGTATTTGCCGTTATCCCCACTACATCGACTTCTTTAGTAAAATCTATGCGTTGTACAATTTCGTCTGTATGTGTAACTTCCCAATGGGAAGGAGTGTAGGCGGCAAGTAATGGCATTGTTAATTGTGGAAAACGGATCATTCGCCGATGTCGTACAAAGCGTGAGGACTCAGATTCAGCGGTGATTAGCTCTACTTTGTATTTTTTTCTTTTCACTATTATTCTCCTCTTTAAAATAGTTTTCTAGATTATACCAAAATAACAAAAAACAAACCTTAATTTTATGCTTTTTGACAGTGTTCAGATCGCCCTAATCCATTTTGACTTAAAATGATTTGACAATATAATCAATTCAATAAATCAATTGAACAGTTGGCTTGCTGAATTATTCGTTGCTAATTTTATGGTATCTTTACATCGTTTGAATGAAAAACAATTAGTTGAGATTCAGCGGTTAAAGACTGAAATTCTACAACATCATGAAAGCATGGAACCTGTCGCATTGGAAGAAATACTGGAATGGATGGATAAAGGTGAAGTTTTGTTGTTAGATGTAAGGCCGAGGGAAGAGTACGAAATGGCACATGTTCCTGGTACAATTTCTATTCCTATTGAAGAATTGGAGAAGCATCTTGCATTATTACCAGCCAATAAAGAGATTGTAGCTTACTCCCATGGTCCCTATTGTCTTATGTCTGCTCAAGCGGTTGAAATAATGAGGACGAAAGGTATTAAAGCCTCTCGTTTAGGGGACGGCGTTTTGCTTCAGGTGAAGCACTTTCAGGAATGGTTGCTCATTCCAGTTATGCAACACTCCCCCTCGCAGGAGGATTCCTTTCACTACTATTGATACCAGTCGGCATATGGTACCATGGGAGAAAAATAACATGAATTTTTAAAAAAGATGCTGCTTTTTTAGCAT
Organism: Aneurinibacillus uraniidurans; assembly: GCF_028471905.1. NCBI lineage: Bacteria > Bacillati > Bacillota > Bacilli > Caryophanales > Paenibacillaceae > Aneurinibacillus > Aneurinibacillus uraniidurans. Next base: position 2,021,298 of record NZ_CP116902.1, read on the forward strand.
CTTTTTTGTTAATCGTAATTAATTTATTACTGGTATTGCACAGGATATTTTTGGTATTGATATGGAGTGACAGTGGCGTAATAACTCGGTAGTCCATGTTCCGATTTTAAGACATCCAGTGGAATCAGCTGTAACACATCGGAACTTTTCACTGTCTTAGGATTATCGTTGTTGTAGGTTACAAGAAGATGTGCCTTTTCAGAAATGGGAGTAATCCAATGCCACCATCCCATAGGAATAAAGACGACCTGACCTGGTTTCACATGGTATTGAAGCAACTGAAGTGTATAGGGATCGATAACGGAAGTTACTACCTCACCTGAGATTATATAATCCAACTCGCCAGCATTTGGATGCCAATGTGGTTCGCCTTTATTATTATGAGTAAGTAAAAGGTCAGTTAGTGCTACCCCTTGCATTGCCGGTAGTTGTGTTGAGGTAACTTTGAATACGGTACTTTTAGAACCCTTTTGAGATAATTTATTATTTTTCAGATCAAAGAAGAGATTTGGTGCTCCCGATTGATCTTTACCTCTGATATCCATTGAATACGGCACTACGGTTCCCTCTGCCTCTCGTTTAATTTGATCTATTTTTATGATAGGTAATTGTCTTTTGTATAGGCATTACTTCTTGTATAGACACCTATATTACAGACATTTTTTGTTTTTTAAAGGGAACATGCACATGCACATCAAGCCGCGAGCATGCAGTGATTTCGATACGGTTCACCGCACTTATAGCTACAAATAATTACAAATAAAAAACCGGGCATACGCCCGATCCTGTATTAATTTAACACTTTAACAACCTTAAGCTTTCTATACGATAAGAAAAGATTTGCTCCCTTGATTTAAGTCAATGACCAATCATGATCTTTCTATTTAAAATAAAAACCAACAACGTAATGTAGGAGGATATTTTATGACTACCTTAGTAAAAGAACGATCATTGCAGCGAAAAGTCGCTCTGACTGCTGGCATCTCACTTCTAATCATGACACTTGCTGCGTTTTTTTCCTATGGCTTTGTCCATGGAAGCCTTGTGGTGAAAGGCGATGCCAGCGCCACATTTCACAACATCATGTCATCAAACATGCTTTTCAAAGCTGAAATCTTCGGTTGGGTCATCATCTTGATCAGTGACATTGTGGTCGCCTGGGCTTTCTATATCTTCCTGAAGCCAATTAATAAAAGCCTTTCATTGCTCGGTGCATGGCTCCGTCTTACCTATGCGACTATATTAGGAATTGCTATATTGAATTTGATATTTGTGCTGCTTCTCTCTACTAGTACAAACTATTTATCGCTATTTAAAATCGATCAACTTCAAGCGCATATGATGCTGTTTCTTGAAGCATTTGAATCGATTTGGTCTATCGGTTTGATCATTTTTGGTGGGCATCTAATGATTGTAGGCTATCTGGCTTTCAAATCAGACAGCATACCAAAAGTCATTAGCATCTTATTGTTGTTGGCTTCAATAGGCTATATTTCCATTCATCTATTTAACATATTTCTTCCGCAATATGGTGGAGTACTTTCAACACTTACATTTGTATTTAGTGTACCAATGATCGCAGGAGAATTGAGCTTTGGTATATGGTTGCTGTTCAAAGGAGGAAAAGTCCCTAAAGGTGTATGACAACATCCTAAAATTGATCTTTGTATACCCGCTTCTTGATTCTACTTAATGACTCTGGGGTAATACCAAGATAACTCGCCAATTGATACTGAGGGACACGATCGACTAAATGAGGTCGTGTCCGTAATAGTGCTTTGTAGCGTTCTTCTGGTGTAGATGCGATAAATGAAGCCCATTCATCTTGTACCTTACCCAAGTTGTGCTCGATCATCTTGCGTGTCATTGTTTCCAATTGTGAGTATTTGTTATACATATCCTTTTCGGTGTCAAGATCACCAACGACCAATATACAGTCTTCAAGACAAGTTAAAGCGTACGCGGATGACTTATCTTGTTTATGATGATTCAAATTCGAAATGGCTTGTTCTTCTGTGTAGAAATTAGATGTGACCTCTTTTCCCGTTTCATCTATAGAATACTGCCTAACACATCCCTTCAATACAAAATAACATTGAGCCGGAACATCTCCTTGTCTAAGGAGCACTGTTCCTTTTTCATATTCTTTAATCAGTATATCTTCAACGATTGCCTGTTGTTCTTCTTCGTTAAGTGTTGTAAATCTAGTCATATACTGCAACAATATTCTTTTCATTTTGCTTTCCTTTCAACCCTTTGATTAAGTCATTATACAAATATCATCGGGCCTTAGCTACCGAATAAACGCCAATTCTCTATTAGCGAAGGCATCTTTTAACCATCGAGGATGCATGTTTAATAAGTCTTGCGGTAGGTTCTGTTGTGCAAAAAACTTAACATCTAGTGATTCAGAAGAATTACAGCGTAGTTCTCCACCCGTAATTTCAGCAAGAAAACAAGTTGTTATAAAATGTATTACCTTACCATTTGGATAAGCAAATACTTGCGAATTAGGGTCAGAGTATACACCAATAAGCTTTTTAATTCTTATATCTAAATTAGTTTCCTCTTTTACTTCCCTGATAGCCGCTTCAGAAACTGTTTCCCCGATTTCTATATGCCCCGAAGGAATCCCCCATAGTCCTACATCTGACCTTTTCTGTAATAAAACCTGGTTTTCCTCATTCAAAATAATAACGGCAACTCCAGCTTTTACATCATCAATTCTGTTCACAAATTAAACCTCCTTACAATAATAAAAAAGGCCCGAAGAGAAAGATTTCAACGCATCACAAATACGCTGAACCCTTCCCCTCGGACCTTTTATGTCAATAGGTGCCTTTTACATATCGTAAAAGAGATAGCCCTTGGTCACTGACCTACCTAGATAGCGGAACCCTAGCTACAATTTTCCGGTTCGTCTTTATTATAGTCTACTCATCACAAAAGTTCATTGATTTGTTTCGTAAGTTCTTTAAATTTCTTATCGAGTTCTGTGTACGCTTTATCATTTGGAGTCATAAAACTAAGCTTTCCTAAAACTTCTTGTCTTTCTGTTTCAAGTATTAACCGTAGTTCATCCAGATTAGCTCTTTTTGGAGATAATTCATTCAATTGCTTTTGTATGCTATGATTCGAAATAATGAGTTTACTGTTTGTCGTTTTTTCGAGAAAATATCGATCATGCGAAACGACGATTAGCGTTCCATTATACTGTGCTAAGGTATCTTCAAGTTGTTCACGTGAAGGTAAGTCAAGATGATTTGTCGGCTCATCTAAAATAAGCACATCTTTCTCCTCTACTATATGTTCCATTAACTTACACTTTACACGTTCACCCATACTCATATTCTTAATGGGTTCTGTCCAATGAGATGTCATAAATCCCAAATGCTTCATTAACGTTTGGACTTTCCCTCGCGCCTCGAATGTTTCTTTATAAAATAGCTGCTCCGGTGTTTGTTCAAGTGGTAAATCAAATACTTCTTGCGTTAAATAGCCAATCTTTACAGATGGTGAAATCCATACATCACCTTTAGCCTTTTCCTGCCCAACAATTACCTTCAATAAAGTCGTCTTTCCACTACCATTCGGACCTATTATCGCAACCTTCTCACCATGCTGGATCGTAAAATTGACGTTTTTAAATAATGTTCGTCCGGCAAAACTCTTTGTTACATTCTTAACTTCTAAAAACCGTTTTCCTACCTTGTGCTTTGCTTTCATTGAAAAATGTATCGTATACTCTGACGCAACAGGTTCAGCTTTTGCTTTTTCAAGCTCTTTTTCAAGACGCTTTTGTTTTGATTTTACTTGTGCATCCATACGCTTTGCTTTTACACGATAGTATTCTTTAGGGAATTCCTGTTTTGTTGATTGTGCATGAGCTTTTTTCGACCAAGAAGTGAGTTCATTCATTTGATCTTCAATTCGTTCAATCATTTTTTGCTGTTTTTCATATTCCCGTTGCTGGGTAAGTCTTTTCTGTTTGCGAAACTCCATATAGCTAGAATAATTTCCTTTGTGTTCAATAAGCTTTTTGCCTTCAATCGACCATATTTTTGTTGCAACAGCATCTAAAAAATAACGATCGTGCGAAACAAAAATAATGGTACCTTTATAATTCTTAATTTGTTTAGTCAAGAATTCTAAGCTTTGAGCATCGAGATGATTTGTCGGTTCATCTAATAGTAAAAGGTCCGCACCTTTTGAAAAGCCTTTTGCAAGTCGTGCTTTTAGCTTTTCTCCGCCACTTAATTGTAGAAAATCATGGGCTGGTACATGCCATTTCTTTAGTAATTTGACTTCAAAAGGGGTCTTATCTTCGGAAACGTACGACTCAGTTTCTTGTTCAACCATAAAAATTTCCAAGCCTTGTTGCAGCCATTGTACTTGTCCTTGTGTCGGCACTAAATCATTGTTAAGTAATTGCAACAACGTAGATTTACCAGCACCATTTTTGCCAATGACACCGATGATGTCCCCTTGTTGAACGCTAGCATGTATATCCCCAAAAATGGTAAGGTCCATTACTTCATAGCTGACATTGGATAATTTTAAAATTTCTTTCATATAATCGATCCCTCTCTTCAAAGGGAGAATAAAAAAAATCCTCCCGTTCATTTGGAAGGATTAGCCGTACCTTTACATGATGAAATAAGCTATTTTCATTAATAGCTCTACAATTTATAGAAAATGGGCAGACTAATCCTATTTTGTATGATTTGAAATATGCGATTTCAAATTTTAAAAATAAGATTAGTTAATCATCGTCCACCCATCACTCCTTCTACGATTGTTAAAATTAGTATATCACAAACTCAGCTGTAAAAACAAAAGTAAGTAACCATGTGCTTGATTTCCTGTCGTGGAAATATACATCCTAAATCCTCTTCGATATCTTATTAATTTGTGAACATTTTTCAACAAAATATATTGAACTATTTTAAATGTTGTAATATTATTAATTCATAACCAAATCCAATATGAAGGAAGTGTATTGCTATGATAAATGCTGTGAAATATACTGGGGACTTCGTTAAAGGTATCTTTTATGCAGCCTATTCCTTTGCAGCTGTCTTAGTCTTAGTGATTCAGGAGTTGTCAAATCTATAATATGAATAATGTAGCGATAAGAACATAACCATCATTATCTTCTATGGATAGATAATGATGGTTATTTTATTTTCTTGTACCATAGCGTCTATTCTTGAATAGTTTACATCCCCGCTCACTCCTGTATATTAGGGATTTTCCATATAAATATTAGGGAATTTACTTACATGAAGTATATTGAACGTTTGGTATAATGTTCTAAAAAGTACAGGAGGATCTATATGGAACTCTATCTAAATATCGAGCAATCTTTTGATGTAAAAGAACTCATCCGCATAAAGAGAACTATTCAAGAAGAAGTTACAAAGCCGATGCACTGGAAAGAAAAAAACCGGCTTTACAAACAAATTCAAACTATTAATGAGAGAGTTCGAGATCTTCTTGATGCCTAATAAAAAGATGGCGGCTTAACTAGCCGCCTTCTAACACGTTTTTACTCATGCCTTTTTAATCCAGTTAGCAACAATAAATCCTGCTCCTTCTTCTTGTCCGTGACGAGAACGCTGCCTTTCAAGAGCATAAGCTTGTTCTTTCGTAACAAATTCATCAGGGGCGGTATATAATCCAAATTGAATAATAGAAGGCTCCTTTGTGTATAGCTCTTTTATCTCCTGCACAGTAAAAAAGTGAGCACCAGAAAACACGCTTTTCTTTTTGTCTTTCCCCTGCTTTTCATACAGGGAAGCCCACTCACTCTGTTTGCCAATCATCCCTACTGTAAGTCGTCCTCCTGGTTTTACCACCCTCATTGCTTCAGCTAACACATCTTCTGGAGAATCAACAAACTCAAGAACGAGATTAGATATAACAAGGTCAAACGTATGGTCAGCAAATGGAAGGTGATGAATGTCTCCTTCCAGGAAGCTAATAGCTTGCCGAGATTTCTCCGCTTTCTCCTTTGCTTTTTTTAACATAGCTGTAGAAATATCAATACCTGTTACATTTACTCCTTTTGAAGCAAGCAGCAGAGAATAAATCCCGGTACCACAACCAATATCCAGCACCTTTTCCCCGGATTTAGGTTCGGATACTTCCATTATCATTTGTTTTTCGATAGCATCAACAAAAGAGCCGAGCGGAGTAGCACACCACTCATCGTATGTTTCAGCAGAATGATCAAATAAAGCCATAATACCTTTCCACCTTTACTTTTTTAGTGTTTCTTTTATAATGAATCGTCTGTCAATATAGAAAGCTACTATAAATGCCAATAAACTAGTTAAAAGCATATTACCATACGTTCCAAGCGGTAATGGTTTGCCTTCAAGATGGATATTACTCGAACGATATTCGAATCGTTTTACAGCGTGTTTAGCAGTTAAAAGGTCTTCTTGTTTAGCGAGATCTTCTAACGGCGCTTCAAATGCATATCTGTTTGGTGAATCGCTATGGATGAAGAGCGTCTCTTTAGCATTACCTTCTTGACTCCAACGTTTGATATCTGCTGCAGCTAGTGATTTCGCGTTGCCACCGGGTATGATCATTTTATCCAATTCCAGGGCATTTGATATTTGATGTCTAGCTACTATAGTAAGATTATGTTTTGTAGTGATTGGGGCATCTGAACTTGAAACAGTCAAGACTTGTGTCGTTCCTGTATCTGCGTAACTATCAAATATAGAAGACAATGCTATTTCGTCCATACCGTTATACAATAATACACCCATCTGTTTCTTATTCCAATGGAATGCACCATTTAGTATATAGGTTGCAAATTTTAGGTCCATACGAAAAGGATCGACCTTTGGATTTTTAACGAAATGGTAGGAAGGGTAATTCATTTCTTTCGCTATTTTTGCAGCAATGGGTTCTCCTACCTTCTGAGATATCACGTGTAGCACAGCATCGATACCTGCACTTTGTCCAGCCGAAGTTACGATATTTCCATCGTGAACATACCGCACATCCTCTTTCCATCGTGTATCCGTAAATTTCCTGCTTAACGGACCCATTGCTTGCCAGTGCGTGGTGGCTGATTTCCCTTTTAATAATCCTGCATCGGCGAGATTCCCTGATCCTCCACAAATGCTCAAGAACGTGGTTTTACTGCTAGAATGTTGTTGAATCCATGCGCGAGTTGGTTGATATTCTTTTTCGTCAACAATAGGCATAAAAGGAACTACGATAATATCTGGACTTTTTCCTACTAACGTATCTAATTCTTTATACGAGTAATGCGGTACTACATCCAGTCCACCCGATAAAGACTTCACGTTTTTGTCGGGTGCAACCGCGTATACATTATAAGCGCCTGTCATAGAGAACAGTGCGTATGGAATGAGAAAATCGAAGTCCTCCGTTACGATCCCTGCACCTCCTAAAACGACTGCCACTGTAGGTTTATTTGGATTGTATGGAGGTACTTTTACTCCTTGTAGGGACGGAACCGACTCATGACGGACCGACCCGTAAAAGTCATTCTGAGAACGGCTAAGCTGGAAAAAACCAACCCCTCCTACAAACACAACAAAACTCACTATATAAACAGCCAAACGTAATAATACTTTTTTCATTTTATTTTTTCCTCCTTGCAATCATAATTTGTTTAATTTACATTACCCATGTAAGGTATATAAGACACCTGATTTCCCCTCCCCCGGAAAATTTTATTGAATTACCTTCCTCATAATGGAACTATACACTCGTATCATGAACTGAATATGAACTGGCTCTGAAAAACTCACGGACGTTTCCTTGTGATATTCTCCTTTCGTGATGTGAGTGAGTATGTGCCCTCCTATGTACAAAAAAATACCGCCAAATGGCGGTATTTCTGTGATCACTGTGGCAGTTTTACTTCGAATGTTGTACCCATCCCTAGTTTACCTGATACTTGAATATCTCCTTGATGCATATCAACGATTTGTTTAACAATCGATAAACCAAGACCATTTCCTTTAACAGAAGAATTGCGTGCTTTGTCTACTTTATGAAAAGGCTTAAAAATATCCTCCTGTTCTTCCTCCGGAATGCCAATCCCGTTATCTGTGATAGATACTGTGTTCTGATTGTTTTTCATCATCGTTTTAATGAGAATCTTACCGTGGACAGGCGTGAACTTTATACTATTGCTCAGTAAATTAACCCATACCTGACTGAGCTTATCTTCATCGGCCTGAACGAGTAAAGACTCCAATTGAAGATCCATTTCAATTTCTTTTTCACTCCATTGTGGCTCAAGCGCAATGACGACTTTCCGAAGCTGCTCATCGAGTCGATACGTGTTGATATTTAGCGGCTGACTGTCCTGTTGAAGATGAGATAACTGCAGTAAATTTTGACTTAACCTAGATAACCTCTCACTCTCCTCTTCAATAATGGTCAAATAGTGAATCCGACTCTCCTCACTTATCTGCTTATGCTTCAATGCCTTAGTAAATCCAGAAATAGAGGTTAAAGGCGATCCGATCTCATGTGAGACGTTGGCCACAAAATCTCGCCGCATTCGATCCAGCTTACCGAGTTCTTTCGCCATCTGGTTAAAGCTAGCACTTAAAACACCGATTTCATCCTTGCGTTTAGTAGGAAGCTCGATATCAAATTGTCCTTTCGCCATGTTTCGGGTAGCTTCCGTCAAACGGAGGATGGGATTTACAATATAACGTGCAGCAATAAGAATAAGAAAACTTCCAAAAAACAAAATAATAACGTACATCAGATGAATGGAATTCATCGTTTCGTCCCCCGCGCTATTCTGCTTCACGGTTACACCTAATACGTATGGCTGCCCATTCGCTTGAAAAGGAATGCCTATGACAGGTAGAGGAACAGAATACGCATGAGGCGAGGAGTCTGAACCGTCTGCCTGGTTGATAACAGTAGCCTTATCCCTTGCGATCACACGTTCAATATCATGAGGCTGAATCTGAAACGTCCACTCTTTTTCGTTAAGAAGAGATTTCCCCTCCTTGTTATAAAGTTGAATAAGGGTAAGAGAAAGTCCGGATAGGTTTTGCATAAACGGGATTACATCCGCAGAAGGTGTCGATTGATACGTTTTTATCATTTGATTGCCGTTCGAGATAAGAACTTCTTGAATCAAATCTTGTGTTCGGTCTTGATATACCCAGGAAGCAAAGAGAAAGGCCACAGTCAGACTTAACATTACGATCGAGACGAATATGAGCACAACGCGAGTATATAGCGACTTAATCTTAGTACACCTCCAACCGATACCCCAAACCACGAATGGTGACAATCCGAAACTCAGATTCAAATTCGGCAAATCGTTCCCTTAACCGTTTGATATGAACATCCACCGTTCGCTCGTCACCTTCATAATCGATCCCCCAGATCTGTTCAATGAGAGTATCCCGTGTAAACAACTGACTCGCGTAGCTCCCCAGTTTGTACAGCAGCTCAAATTCCTTCATGGGAATCGTTATAGCCTTACCATCTGTATATTCCACCTGATAACTCTCACGATTTAGCAACAAGCTTCCGAGTTTTATTTTATTAGAAATAGAAATACGATATCTTCTTAACAGGGCTTTCACGCGGAGAACAAGCTCTACCGGATCAAATGGCTTTACTAAATAATCATCTGTCCCAAGCTTAAACCCATGAATTCGATCCTGTGCTTCTCCTTTTGCAGTGGTCATCAAAATAGGCATATCCCCAAACTCTCGAAGTTTTGTACATAAAACCCAACCATCCATTTGCGGCATCATAATGTCCAAAATCACCAAATCAATGGAATTATTTTCCGCATAGTCCAATGCCTCTACCCCGTTTGATTTTTCAACAATATCAAACCCCTCATCTTTTAAGTACAATGAAACCAACTCACGAATGTGAGGTTCGTCATCCACGACTAATATCCTTACCAAATGTAATCCTCTCCTTTTATCTCTACCATAAAAAAGAACAATAGCATTTAATTTCAAGAAATCCCTTATAAAATCCTGTAGGAAAGCTGAAAGAACAGACCTGCATGTGAAAAATGTCAGTCTGTTCTTTCCTTTAGTCTCGTCAAAACATGTCACCTATTGAACAATCTTCCAATCCGGCACCTCTAGGGATACTCTAAACCAGGTTCATGAACTGAATTATAGAAAAATTTAGAAGTTAACTTCCATATCTTCGTACACTCCAGCGGTGCATTTCCTGTCTCAAATTGTTCAGTCACCATGCGTATGGGAAAGTTATGCATCTTTTTAAAGACAAGGCTCTGTTAAAGAATATTGTTGATATTTGATGACTTACCGAAATCTTGGTATAATAATTATGAGAACAAGTATTCGGTGGAGGGTGTCAAAGTGAGCAAAGCGTTCAGTAACTTTTTAAAGTATATCGACAAATTACCACATACCCAAAAAGAGCAGGTATATCAATGGGTAAAACGTTATGTTGACCCTGCATCCTCCGTTGGTGGTCGGTTAATTAATGAAATGCGAGAAACCCGTTTTAAAGATGGTTTTGAATGTCCTCATTGTGCTTCTGAACACGTTGTCCGATTCGGCAAAGTCAAAGGTCGTCAACGCTACCGTTGCAAATTTTACCGATACCACTAATACAGTTCTCTATCGCACCAGAAAAGGTGACGAATGGATTACATTTGTGGACTGTATGTTCAAAGGCTATTCCCTGCGAAAATCGGCTGAAATCGTAGGGGTTACTTGGGTTACGCTTTTTTTACTGGAGACATAAATTGTTATCCGCCTTAAAACAAATGGATTTTGACCATTTTGAAGGTATCGTTAAAGTTGACGAGACCTATTTCTTATACTCTCAAAAGGGGCAACGTGGCATTACAGAACGGAAGCCTCGAAAGCGTGGAGGAAAATCCAAACACAGAGGAATCAGCCACGAACAAGTATGTGTCCTTGTTGCCAGAGACCGTACAAAAGCAACTGTGTCCAAAGTTTCTTGTATGGGGCGTATTGTGAAACCCAAAGTTGAAAAAATCATTGGCTCTAAACTTTCCTCCAACAATGTGCTTGTAACTGATGCTTGGAGAGCCTACAAAACCTATGCGAAAGAAAAAGGATTAGAGCATTACCGAATCAAGTCAGATGATGGAAAGCACGTTATTAAAGGCTTATATCACATTCAAAATGTCAATAGCTTTCATTCTCGGCTGAAGAAATGGATTGACCGTTTTAAAGGTGTCGCTACAAAATATCTCGACAATTACCTTGCTTGGTTCTTGTTTATTGATAGTCGCAGTAACGAAAGCACTAAGCAACATATTAAAGAGCTTTTACTAACATCATTTTTATTTGAAATGACAGATACTTATGATAGTTTAAGGTTGTCAAAGTTCAGTGCTTAAAAATAGTGAGGTGAAATAATGTTTAACCCAATTACCGATTATGATTTCAGGATTATTTCAAATGATAAATCCTCTCACATAACCTTTACTCTTGTTGAATATATGCATCAGCGATTACCAAGTTTGTCTTGTACAATTGAGGTCTTAGATAATAAATTTACAGGTTGGAATACAGATGTATGGTTCTCTCTTTCTGATTTACATTCATTTATTGATGCTTTAGAACAGTTAGAAAAAACGAGACAGGGTAAGGCTTGTTTAAGTGCAATGACTTATGAAGATTTCAATATTACTTTTGAAAGTTACAATAAAAAAGGGGATATTGTTTCCTTATATTCCCTATCAAACTCTAAATTTAATAGTGAAATATCCATAATGAACACCTTAAATGGTGGCTTTCAAATTGACTCAGAATATTTTTCAAAATTGTTGAGTGATTTCAAGAAATTCACCTCAGTTTCCGAACTAAAGTCTGATATTGATTTCTATTAAGATTTACTTTTTAAGGATAAGGAAAGCCTTTATTGAAGGCTTTCCATTATTATATCTAAAAATCAACATTTACCTTTAACAGAGCCAAAAACAAAAAGAGCCGCAGTATTAGCGACTCTTCACAAAAAATAATCATTAATTAAGATCAAACCGGACATCAGAAACTTTCCACGTGTTTTTATCTTTCGTTAAGGTTATATAACTAGTCGTCATAACACTCTCATTAGCATAGTACGGGAAATGTTGAGTGATATAAATATTTTTCTTATCTTTGGAATAAGATATTTTAGCTTTTTTATCATTTGCCCAGTGAGCAACGTAATAGAAGTCAGCACCAGCTTCGTACATATCAAGAATATCTTGTATAGCTTCTGATGTATAATACGGAGCCATTATTTTCTTAAAAGAGGTCGGATTGGAAGGATCAGCTTTATCTTGCGCCTTCTCGATCTTTTTTAAATAGTCAATGACTTGCTTCGATGTCATTGTAGTGTCTTTCTTTTGTGTAGTTGATTTAGCTTCTACAGGCAATGTGTTGAACGAAGGTGTGATGGAAATGGTTAACGCAAGCATAGAAACGGAAACAAACTTTTTAAACATATCTCTTCCCCTCCCGTTCTTTACTTTCTCGATATAAAGATGCGCGACTCACCTTTGTAATCTCACATATTTCTTTTATCGTATATTTGCCTGTCTTGTAAAGCTCTATTGCTTGTCCTTCTAATTCTTATACGTAATCGGGAGACTGACGGAAACATGTGTCCCCTTCCTCTCCGTGCTCGTAACATGGATTTTCCCGGAATGGGCGTGAATAATCCAGTTTGCGATAGAAAGTCCCAGTCCCGATCCCTCTGAATGACGAGTTCTGGATTTATCACTACGATAGTATCGGTCAAAAATATAGGGGAGATCTTTCCTTGGGATTCCGATCCCATTATCGATTATATGGATGATCGCTCGAGAATTCTTCACACTACTCTTGACGGATATCGAGCCATTTTCCTTGGTGTATTTTATAGCATTATCTAACAAGATAACAAACAGTTGTTTTAGTCTTTCCCTATCACCTATCATTCTTATAGGGGAAATGTCAGCTGTTATTTGTATATTTTTTAGAATGGCTAAAACTTCAAAGTCCTTCACCACTTGATTAAGAATTTCATCTACCTGTACAGGTTTCTCAATAATCTGTAATTGATTGGAGTCGGAACGTGCTAACGTTAGTAAATCGTTAGTCATTTTTGACATATAGTCAATTTCTCGGATAACCTGATGAATGGTCTCGCTTTCTTGAATAATACTGGCATCTGGATGACGAAATAAGTGCTCAAGGTTCAGTTTTACAACGGAAAGAGGCGTACGCAATTCATGTGAGGCATCTGCAACAAATCGCTGCTGCTTCTCCCAGGAAACACCAATTGGAATTAATGCTTTATTGGCAAGATAGATTCCGGCTATAAGCGCAATAAACACACTCAAGAAGGAGCCAAAGCCAATCACCATGAGTAACCGGTTTAACATTTCGTTTTCGCGTTTTAGGTTATATACAATTTGTATATTCTTTACAGGGGAATAAATTTTCTTCTCTGCTACAGACATTGTTAAAACGCGATAGGACCCTTCTTCGATGGAAGTAGTTTGAAGTCCTGTCGTATTTAATAATTGAGAAAAACGTGCTGGATTAATTTTGGATAATGAATCCTGCGGAAGAACCTGATATAGCTTACTGTTATTTTCCCAAAGCAAATAGACAAGTCGATAATTTTCCTCACGCTCCGGGCTTAATTCGTCCTTTATTTTCCCCTTTTCCTGGAGCAAGTGATTTTTCTTTTCGATTATAGTTTGGTCAACTTGATGATATAAACTATAATGTGTATAAACATAGATGATAACCCCAAAGGTGTTTTGGAGAATAAAAAACACAAGTGCATTTAACATGACAAGCCGGCGTTTGGTCTTTTTAAACATTCTTCTGATCTACTCCTTTAGCATATATCCCACACCCCGGACTGTCCGAATTAGACGGTCATACTCAAAAGGAGCTAATTTTTTTCGTAAATAGTGGATGTAAAGATCAACGATAGCATTTGTTGTTTCGGATTCCATGCCCCATACTCTCTGAAAAATTTGGTCTCTAGTTAAAATTTGCTCTTTGTTTTGAATGAAATAAAAAAGTAATTCATATTCCTTAATGGTAAGTTTTAAGGCCGTATCGTTTATAAATCCTTCATGCTGATTGGTATCTACAAGAATAGGGCCGTATGTTAATTTCCCTTCCATTCCTATTTTGCCAGCTCGCCGCAGCAATGACTGAACTCTTGCTAAAAACTCTTCCGTAGCAAATGGTTTCACAATGTAATCATCTGCTCCAGAATTTAGCCCCTGTACTTTATCTTCAATCCGATCCTTGGCAGTTAGAAATAACGTAGGTGTTTGATAGCCTTCCCTTCGTAATTTTTTAATGAGTGAGAAACCATCCATTATTGGCATCATAACATCAAGAACGAGCAGATCGTACTCGGATAAAGAGGCTCTTAAATAGCCTTCCTCCCCATTTTCAGCCTGATCAACCTCATATTGTTCTTCCTCTAGAATTTTCGAAATGATTCTTCTTAATGGCAAGTCGTCTTCTACAACCAAAACACGCATTCTTCCCTACAACTCCCTACATCATTTTTTAATTCTTCATAGAGTGCTTATTGAGGTAATGATACAGGTTCCCAACAAACAATCCGATAAACAAGTACGTAAGTCCACCGAAAAGTCCGTAAATAATAGTTCCCGAGAGCGCCACGAGACATCCGAAAATAACTTGTTTTTTATATGTTGCTGGAGAAGTTGGCGGATCTGTAAGCATAAAAAAGCCGAAAAATAAAGCCGCGTTGATAAATGGTGGGCGAAGTGCATCTGGTGCATCCCCTATATGCAGTTGACCCATAAGAAACAATAAGACAAAAAGAGTAGCAAAAAATGAAAAAACTTGAGGATATTTATTCACTTTCCCGGTTACCAAGTATCCCCCAATCAAAAGCAAAATAATCGTCCATACAGGAAGGTCTCCAAAAGCTCCCCACCAGCTTTGTCCTGTATGAAAAATAAAGATAGATACGAGCAAACCAAGGGCCGCCGGATTAAAAATCGGCTTTTTCTTATACACCAGAAGATGCTTGGATACGATAGCAATCATGGCAGTTCCTGCGACAATAGGCCATGGTGTAGTAACGCTTAAGATTAATGAAATGATGAGCCCAGTAATAATAGTTCCGTCCTTGCTGCTTTTTCTGTTTGTAAACGTGCAGTACAGATAGTCTACAGCTAATGCTACACCGACAGCGATAAGTCCATTCAATATGCCTGTCGTATTTTTTGACCCGATAGAAGCGATAATTAGATAAGAGACCATGGCAATGGTCACATAGCTCTTTGGTGTAGTAGTCCATTTCTTCCCTGCCATTTAAATCCCTCCGACTTTACTAATTTGTAATTCAGGTGTAATAAGAAATCCCTTTAGATTGAGCTCTTTCAGGAGACTTCTCCCCTTTTTTACACCTAACAGAAAGGAAACAGTTGAAAAAGCATCTGCCATCATCGCAAATGGTGCGATCACACTACAGCTAGTCCACTCATTAGGGGATTGTTTGGTTTTCGGGTTCACTAAATGATGCGAACCTAGTCTGTTCGGATTCCTTCTTTCGTAGCTTCCGGATGTACAGATTGCTTCATCAGAAATTTTAATACTCCCTATGATTGTGTCTTTTTGCTGCGGATGCTGGATGCCGATGTTCCATGGATCGCCGTTTTGATCCACTCCGCCTGCAAATAGATCACCACCAGCATTGACCACGAATCCATCAAATTCCTTCAATTCTTTTGCAGCCAAATCGATGGCAAACCCTTTAGCTACAGCTCCTAAATCGATTACTAAAGGTTTTCGTAAGGTTAATGTATGTGTTTGTGGATTTAAAACGATATCTTGATAACTAACCGAAGCGGAAGAAGGGCTTTCTATAATCTTTCCTGTTACATAATGACGATTAAATCCACCCTCTTCCATTATTTTTCCTACAGTAGGATCGAATAGTCCCTCTGTCAGTTTGGCTATTTCAATAGCAAAGAAAAGAGGTTCAAAGAGAAACGGACTGATTTCAACGGGTGTACCTACTTTTTGGCATGCCTGCATTAATTCGCTTGAAGAAGTAAAACGGCTGCATGCCTGCTCTACCTTTTGAAAAGCATGAAAAGCACGATTGATTTTTGCTTCTGTTTCTTCCCTTGATTTCCGCGTAACTACCTGTATATCTACAACTGTATCCATATACAATTTTGTTTTCTTCATTTTGTTAACCTGCCACATTTTTTGCTTGATAAAGTGCGTCTTGTACAGCATCTTCAAAAGCTTTTGTACTATAAGTAGCTCCTGAAACATTCGTCACCTTGGCACTTTGATTTTGTACTACTTCATTGGGCAGTTCGACAATATCACTTTCTGAATAATGCATCTCAAAATTACTAATTTCTACATTTATAACTTTATCGTTCTTTATTGTTACGGCCACATCAATCGATCCGCGTCTGTTCGTTCCTGTTCCGATATATGTGCCATTTTTATATAAACTCTTTGGTGTTCTATTGATGACTTTATTGTTATTGGATTTATGGTATTTTTGTACGTTATTTGCTATATGTTGCATGGGTTGATCAATGGCTGCCTGGGTATCTGTACTAACATAATCAGCAGCGTAAATGGCTGCGATCGCCGTTGAACAAAGGATTACCCATTTTTTGTCCATTTTCTTCATTTGAAATTCCTCCTACCTTACTTTCTATTTACTGGAGCAGTATAGCTAGTCAATATTAGAATTTTTTTAGAATCAGTACTACATACAGTCGCTTTTCAACGTGGTTGAAACAGCATTGAATGAACTAGGTTGCAAGCTCTTTATGGATGATATGTAACTATTATTTCTTGACCAAAATAAAAAAAGTAGTTATGTTCATGTTACTGTAGAACATAACTACCCGGGGGCATGTCTCACAAAAAAGTGACATAATTTTTATTATGTTAATTAGAAAACCAATATAAAATATAATTATTTCCTCCATACTAAAAGAAGGCGGCTTACCTAGCCGCCTCTAATCCATTAGTCTTTATCACGTGGTTGTAGCACTATATTTAATATGCCATCATTCTGCACAATTCCCACTTGGTATGTACGGCTTTCTTCATCCGTCACCATATTTCCATCCATGCCCTCTATCTTCTTTTCGATTTCGGACTTAGGCTCCTGTCGCGCTAGATTCATGACCTGGTCTCCCTTATTTTCGTTCATGTCTTTCCCTCCTTACATTTTTCACATAAACCCGTAAGCATTCACATACACACGGGTAGCATAAATACTATGACTTTTATAGTATCCCCGCGATTATAATGTTTAATAAAAAAATCTCTGTCGACTCCGATTATTCGAAACCCACACTTTTGATAAAGAGCTAACTGTCCGATGCTTGAGTTTCCTGTTCCAATTTCGACTGTTTCTGGTCTAGTCGGGAGCAAGACATACACTCCTATGATTCGATCATCGACTTTAGAAACAAAGCACTGACCTCGCTGGATATAGTTTTTAATGATTTCCTCCGAAGGATCAGCTTGAAGCATTAGTTGCATAGGAAGTTTATCTTTTAGATGTAGCTGTTGTCTGAGGTACACATAAAAGCGAACGTTCATTAAATTGTGTTCCATATGCTGTACGGTCAATTACTTTACATAACTGTGTCATCTCTTGCTGAAGACCGTTCCTGTCTTCAGGCGTTAGCGTGTCGTTTGCTGCTTGTATTGTAAGCCCTCTCATTCGTTGTAGATTATCATGGATTGTCCCTAGTGCTCCTTCTACTGTTTGGATGAGAGAAATCCCATCCTGAACGTTGCGCTGCGCTTGTGTAAGTCCCTGGATTTGTGCATGCATCTTTTTTGAAATAGATAAACCTGCTGCATCATCTGCAGCTCCATTGATATGAAGTTCAGAAGAAAGGTTTTTCATGGCCTTTTTTCATGTCGGAGTTATATAAATGTGTTTTCTTCCGCCCTTACTTTTGTAACTATATTTAATTTTTACAACAATTGTATTATATTTATTTTACTATCTGAAATATAATCGTTGCAGTGAATATAAGAGATGAGGGGGGCATATATGATTGGAATCCGCGCATTATTATTAAACACACTTATTATTATTGCCTCTATTCTTTTATATCAAGTAAGTTGGTCTGATAAGAGGAAGTCGGAAGTACACAATACGTTATTCATTTCGTTACTGGCTGCAATAGCTGTTGTTTTATGTATGACGTTCCCTTTTCGTTTTTTTGAAGGATATATTTATGATTTACGATTTATTCCAATTTTTTTAAGTCTGTTTTACGGTGGATATAGAAGCTTGTTTTTTGTTAGTATCGTCTATATGGGTTACCGGTATTATTTAGGAGGAGTCGGGTTTTACGCTTCGGTCACTGTATACGGTATATTCATTCCGCTATTAATTTTCTTAAAAGCGTTTTATGCGGTATATTTCAGAAGAGGAAAAATTATTTTTGGAGTTCTCTTTTCTTTAAGCTATTCTGTTACTTTTTCTGCATTTGCAATATGGGATCAAATACATAAAGTCAATACAGTTACAAATACCCTTCTTGAATTTACTTCCATCTATATTGTTATCAACATGCTGACAATGTGGATATCCATTTATTTAATAGAAGAAATGATTCAAAATAAAAGAATAAGACAAGAAATCCAACGAGCAGAAAAAATGTATATCGTCGGTGAACTTGCGGCTGCTATGGCGCATGAGATCCGCAATCCTATTACGGTTATACAAGGGTTCACCCAGCTATTTATCAAAAATCAGATTCCAGAAAATAAAAGGGCAGAGTATTTGCAGCTCGTGGTTGAAGAATTAGGCAGAGTAGAATTGATTATCACGGAATATTTGTCGCTTGCTAAGCCAGAAAAAGAGGCAAAAACACAAATCGAAATGGGAGAACTTGTTCGTGAAGTCATTATGATTATTGAACCTTTTGGGTTATTGAAAAACGTAGAAATACAGAGTGCAGTCCCATCCCCTCTCTATTTGTCTGCTGATCCGGTCAAAATAAAGCAATGTTTGATTAATATCATGAAAAATGGAATTGAAGCGATAGAGGGGAATGGGGTATTACGGATTCATGTAGAGAAGAAAAACAACGATCTTGTGATTGAAATTCATGATACAGGGATAGGGATGACACCCGAAGAAACCAGTCAACTGGGCATGCCATTTTATTCAACAAAAAAGAAAGGGACTGGACTGGGTACCATGATTTCTTATCGAATTGTCGAGGGATTAAACGGAAGAATAAACGTAACAAGTGAAAAAGGAAAAGGAACGTGTTTTTCTATTATCCTTCCCGCAAGTCATGAAGACGAGCTACTATGCTAGGTAGCTCGTCTTCATTTTTACGATGAACGAATGTCGAATACTCCAAAGAGCGACCTTGTAAACTATGATGTACTTCTACAGTAAACCAGTTAATCTATTACCCATTTTTAACGGATTTTAAGACATATGATAGTCGCCCATCCAGACAATTGCGCATATCCTATCCTGAAAATTTATGTTGGGAGGTTTGTTCATGTCTGATGGATTTGTTGCCCGATCATTAGATGAAATTCGTTTCTGGTCCCGTATTATGAAAGAACACTCGTTCTTTATTACACTCGGTCTGCGTTGTGAGGATACTCAGCTAATAAATGAAGCACAACAATTTTTTCGTATCTTTGAACAAATTGAAAACCAGTCACATGCGCTTACGTTAAATACCGATCCCCTACAGATGGCACAATTCAATGCCGAGGTTTATAATGCCGTCTCCCATATTTGGGCTTATAAGAGAAAACTTCTCGGTCTTATTTTGCATTGCAAGTTGGCGGGAGCTAATTTATTTCCATTACTCATTGATCATATAAGCAGGGAAGCAAACTACTTTAGAAACAGACTGTTACAGTTGAACCAAGGGCAATTGGAACCTTTGCCAGATGCCATCATTGATGAAAACGTATTTTTCTTGCGTATTATGGCTGATCATGCGAAATTTATTGGCCATCTCTTGGACCCGTCAGAACGAAAACTTGTTGAGCAAGCACAAGATTTCAGTCGTGATTTTGATCAATTATTATTTCAAGCAGTAGATTTGGATTCGATGCGTCCACAATCACAAACCCATCCTCTGCTTAGCCAATTTCTTGACCAAAATAGAGTTTCTGTAAAATCTCTTCGCGATTTTAAAAAGACAGCCCGTGATTTAATTGAAGCTTGTCGTATTAAGAGTATTATCCATCCGCTGTTGGCCGACCATGTATTCCGTGAAGCAGAGAGATTCTTGGAGATTATCGATATGTTTGAAATGGCTCTAGCAGGAAAGCCTTCTGCCAGTAAATGATTAACCATTTTCATTTCCTTTGGGCTACTACCTAATCCAAAAGTAGACTTTTGCATAGAGTATGATATACGTCTACTGTAAGGAGTGAATTCATACTATGGCTATAAATAACAACAGTGCGACTCATGGATTTGTCCCCGGCCACAATCACGGCTCTGTCACCTATACCTCTATAGATCGTGACCATGTCCATCAATGTTTAGATGTAACTCATCCAGCGATTCCTACCCCGGATGGCTCACACATTCATTACACGGAAGGCTATGTACTGTTTGAAAGTGGACATATTCACTATTACAAAGCTCATTCCAGCCCTGCCATTCCTGTTGGAGATGGAAGACACGTTCATTATTATGACTTTTATACATCCGTGAACGCTGGACATCGACATCGTATTGCAGGCGTTGATATGCCAGCCCCAGGAAGCGCTTGACAAATGGAGTCGGGAAAACGAATACACCGTTTTCCCGACTCCATTTTAGAATGAAAAGTACTCTTCCTCTGTATCTACATCATGAAATTCCCTTGCATCCTCATACTCAATTGTTATTCCTTCAAAAGCTGCACCTTTTCGTAACAACTGACGCGCTCCCTTATCTCCCTGCATTTTCAAAAGAACCGGAAAAAGCTGATTAGAAAACAAAATAGGCGGCCTGAGTATCTCTTGATAGCTTGCAGCCACATAGTCACATTGCTTATTTTCTCGCAAACTCTTTTTATAATGAAAAATAAGTTCATTTATCATCTCGCAGGAGACAAATGGCTGATCCGCAAGCAGAATCATCACGGCCTTCGCCTCTCCCCTTTGTGCTTCCTGTAAGCCACACCGGAGAGAATACGCCTGCCCTTGAGAGGCTGTCGCACACGGAATCGAACACCACTTTTCACATAAGGGGGAGACTAAAAGCGAAGGATCTATCCAATCAAGCGAATCCTCTTCTTTTGTTACCACTAGTATACGATCAAGCTGCGACATAAGCGCTGTATGAAGGGCCAAACTCCCAAGGGGCATGCTCCCTAAAGGAAGCAAAAGCTTATCAAAACCCATGCGACTGCTTTTACCTGCCGCAAGATAAATGCCAAAAATCCCTCCGTTATTCATGGAGAAACCGCCTTTTTCATGCCCTGTTGTCTTAGCACACTGATTACATCAGCAAGAATACTGATCGCAATTTCCTCCGGTCCCTCGGCACCAATGGGTAGCCCCACCGGAGAATGAATCCAGTGCGGTAGATCTGCCCCATCGAGCAAACGTGCTGTCCGCTTACGCGGGCCTAGAATTCCTAGATAACACACTTCTTTTTTCATTAGCCATCGAAGGAGTTCCTTATCCCGGCCAAAATGGTGGGTCATAATAATTACGGAGTCAAAAGGAGTTAACACAAGTTTCTCCATAATTTCAGTTGGAAAGCCAAGCAAAAGCATATCAGCAGTAGGAAAATGGGCGCTACTACATAAAGCAGGCCGCCAATCGGATACGATGACTGAAAATCCTGTATCAGCTGCAAAAGAAGCAAGTGGTTTCGCATCCATACCTGCTCCAAAAATAATGAACCGCGATTTCGGCCAAAAACGATGAATGTAGGAATAAGATGATAATTCAGGAATATACTCCATCCCGCTTTTTTGCTGATGCTTCAATTGAACAGGAATTTCTCCCTGCCATTCCCCAAATGTTTGCTCATGATCGGTTATGAATACATAATCCGAAACAGATAAATCAGGGGTTAATTTTTTCACTACTATTACCGGCATTCCGCTATCAAGATACCGCTTCAATGTACCAAGATGTTCGCGTAGATTATGGTCGATTGGCTCCAGAAGCACACGAATCACTCCATTACACCCGGCTCCCTGCCCCCAGGATAAATCATCCTCCGCCCGCATATCAAAAACAAGGCTGCATGGGGTTCCTTCGTCAAAGATTTCATCCATTCGAGCCGCCAGATCTACTTCCAAACATCCTGCACTAAGCACGCCTATATGGGCACCGCTTTCTTGAAATAACATGGAAGTTCCTTCTTTTCGGTATGCCGAACCTTCTACATGGATAATCGTTGCGAGTGCACTTCTTTCGCTTGAATGTTTTATCGCTTCCAGAATACGATGAATATCATCCATTACGGTTATACCTCCCTTCCTGCATGAGCAGTTGGTTCAGACAACGATCGAAAACTCCCCACATTCCAAAGTTACTCTACGGAAAAAATCCTGGTTTAATCGGACGTTTAAGGCACATGATAATTACGTAAACGGCCGCAATTATGTTAAGGATGCGTTTTTTGGGGGAAGGGGGTTTTAAGCCAATGTCAAAACGTCTGCTCTGTTATGTACAGCAAACAAGTATCATTTGGAAAATGGCCCTTGCTTCCACGATCTCATGGGAATTAGCCAAACTGGCAGGCTCCAAACATCCTTACTTGGCACCGCTGACGGTCATTCTATGTTTACAACCGACATTGGACAAATCTGTTCAATTTACGTATCAGCGAATTCTCGGTACGATTGTTGGTGTGTTATTAACCATTTTTATCGCCCCGTATCTAGGGGAAGCTACAGGCTGGAGTATCGGGCTTTTGATTCTCGTTACCACAGGAATCGCCAAATGGGTTCACGTACAAGAGCAAGTCATTAAACAAATCTTGCTAAGCGTGCTACTGGTCTTCTTTTTTCAAAATCAGTCTCCTGCGTATGCATTCGATCGAATTAAAGATACGTTGATTGGCGCGATTGTCGTAGTTTTAATCAATTTACTTATTTTTCCGCCCGATTTAACAAAAAAAGCGCTGCACTCCATGCAGAAGTTTGCGAACGATTTAGCTGAACGGTTTTCTAGGGTAGCAAAATGGGTCGAACACGGATGTGTTGTAGAGGGAGGAAATCATTTACAAAGTGATGCGCAAAAATTGCTTGATGAATTGACACAAACAATCACGAATTTGAAGCAAGCCTCCGAAGATTTGCGCTATCAGCTTTTTGCGCGAAAAAGCCGAATCCTCTTTGATCAGCAGAACAATCAATTGGTTCATCTTTGCCAAGGTTACGTTCATCTAACAGGGATGATCCGAACCCTCATGGAATGGTCGAACGATGGAAACATGACTCGCGAAAATCAAACCGTTTGGGCAAGTTATCTACATGATATCGCTGCATACATTAAAGATTGGGAGGAAAAGATGAACACCGGCTTCTCCAGTTTGGGAAATCCACCGCTTCCATCCGCACTTCCAATGGAGCTAGAACATTACCGACATCATCTTGCCCTGTACAACGACATGATGCAAATCATTGAAGATTTTAAATAAATATCGCCCCTTACGAAGTTCTTGTGTTCGAAGGATGTTGGGCCGCCAAAACCGATTTTACAGCTTCCTGTATTTCCTCATATCCCGTACATCTGCAAATATTTGAGCCAAGCCATTCTTGTATAACTTGATCATCTGCATCAGGATGAATCCTCACTAAGGCATAGCAATTCATAATAAATCCAGGGGTGCAATATCCACATTGAAAGGCCCATTTCTCTAAAAAAGCCTTTTGCATCGGTGTATCCTTCAGACCTTCGATGGTTATGATTTCATGTCCTGTCGCTTCAACAGCAAGCATGATGCAGGATTTAATGGGCCAACCATCTACAAGTACGGTGCAGGCACCACAATCTCCATTTTCGCAACCAGGTTTAGCTCCCGTTAGCCCAAGCTGTTCGCGCAGAATATGCAGCAGCGTATCTGCTACTCTTATGGTTACACTTCTCACTTCACCATTTACATGAATATCGAGTACGAATCTTTGACTTCTCTCCACTCCCTTCTTCACTCCTCTCCCAATTTCTCCAACGTGTCGGTCAGTGTATTTGTAAGAACAAACTTTCGATATTCAGCCGAACCTTCAACATTATTTAATAAAGGGGCAGGTACATGGCTGATGGCGCGATTTACCCTTACTTCAAGCGGAACACTTCTGTCATTCAAGTCCTCCTCCATCTCGGGAGAGCGAAAGGGAAACGAACATACCCCGCTAAATGCCGTTCTAATCCGGCCCATTCTTTTTATCGCAGCAATCGTGGTAAGGGGATACTCTACCTTCTGAATTTTTGTCTTTCTCATCACAACATAAGGTAAACCGATATAGCTTTGATCCGTTATGATTTGAACAAGGAATTCCCCTTTTTCTACCTGTAAGGTTTTATTGAAAACATGATGAATCGAAACGTACTTGATTCCTTTCGGGCCTGCAATCACCACCTGGCTATTTGCTAATAAAAAAGGCAGCACAGCTTCTCGATAAATAATCCTTCCGCTTATATTTCCTCCTACTGTAATTTTATTCCGCGCCGTATGATCCGCGGCCCCGCCGGCCGCCCTGCTGAGCAAAGGAAATACATTAGCCTCCGCAAGGTGTGTCAACGTAATGACCGCGCCAATAACAAGCGTATTGTTTTGGAACTGCAAAACATTACATTCAGGGATTGCTTTTATATCAATCACTGCTTTCATCGATATATCATTCCTACGTGCCCATGTAATAATCTCGGTTCCCCCGGCATAATAGATCGGTTCTTTCCCCTGCAGATGTAACTGCTGAAATACATTCACCGCCTCGATAATGGAAGTGGGCTTATAATATTCAAAATCAAATGCGATCACGCTGATCCCCCTTTTTTGTCTTCCATATGAGCTCAGGTGTCAGCGGCAGCTGATTAAGCGCGACTCCAGCTGCTGCAGATAAGCTATTTGCCAGCGCCGCCGGTATCCCAATGACCCCCATCTCTCCAAGTCCGCGCAACCCATAAGGTCCCTCACTAGTTGGAGTTTCGACAAAATCAACGAGATACTCCGGATTCTCCCCTAAACGCATAATTTTATAGGTGCGTAATTGCTGATTTTGAATGATCCCTGTATTACTAAACGAAAAAGCCTCTCTACTAGCAAAACTTAATCCTAAGCACATTCCACCTGTAACCTGTCCGTAAGCCAAATTTTTATTTATTACCTTTCCAGCATCAATAACGGACGCTGCTCTTATAATCTTGTACGTGTACTCTTTTGTATCGAACTCTACTTCGATTGCTTGCACACCTACTGTCCAGTCCGGGCCTGGATTTCCTTTTCCTGTATTCGGGTCTAGTTCCGTTAAATGTTTCATAATATAATTACCTCGCCCGATCACCTGTCCTCCAATGGAATTTCCATTCGGATACACATAACCGTAAGCAATCTCGTTAATCTCGATGCCGATGCTAGGGTTCGCTTTTAAAAATATCCTTCCTGCCCCCACTTCCAGATCTTCCGGCGAACACCGTAAGACGATAGAAGCGGTTCTATACAGTTGTTGAATGGCATCGTCAGCCGCTGCTAGAACAGCTCGACCCGCCATAAAAAGGCTTCTGCTTGCAGCCGTTTTCCAATGTTCAGGATTTGCTTCCGTATTGACCTCCATCATGACATGAATGTAATTCACATCCATTTTCATTCGCTCAGCTACGATTTGTGCGAGTGCTGTTTTTGTCCCCTGGCCAATCTCAACTACCCCGCAGCTCAGATTGATGCTACCGTCTATATTAAAAGTCAGAACCGCTCCCGATCCGGCATCCGTAGGCGTATTAGAAGTTTTCCAAAAGCACCCGATCCCTTTTGCTCTATATTTGTTCTTTCCGATTTCGATTCTTTGACCTTCATCCCAATTGATTAAGCGATATAATTTCTCTATACACTTTGGTAAGTCTCCTATTTTACTAGCGTTAAGGGGAACTTGAGTCGGTGAGGTATCTCCCGGAGCTATCGCATTTTTCAATCGTAAGGCCAAAGGGTCCATCGTAAGCTTATTTGCTAACAAATCCATGGTTCTTTCTATAACGAAGGTAAACTCTGAATGTCCAAATCCTCTAAAGGCGGTTGCATATGGATGATTGGTGTACATACATAAAGAATCACACCACACATTTTCAATACTATAAGGGCCGGTACAACCTACAGCTGCTGCTTTGCTAATGATAGCTGCCCTGTCTGAATAAGCGCCGCTGTCAAATAAATACGTAATTTCTGCGGCTGTGATTTTTCCGTTTTTTGTACACCCGAGCTTGACGCTGGCATCGAGCCCGATATGAACAGGAGAAGTGACAAAATCCTCTTCTCTCGTGTTCACTAGCTTGACCATTCGACCACCTACAGCACGCGAAGCTAAATACGCGATCAACTCCAATTGTACAGCTACCTTCCCTCCGAATGCCCCGCCAACTAAAGGAGTATGTACGATAATTTTTCCTGGACTAATATTGAAGTAACGGCTGATTGATCTTTTGATGATAAAAGGGGATTGAGAAGCGGAATAAATGATCGTGCGTCCATCCGGTAAAATTTCTGCCCGGGCACATCGGGTTTCCATTGCGGCATGATCGGATTGGGGGAATGAAAAAGTAGCTTCTACCATTACTTCACTCTCTAGCCAGCCTTTTTCCATATTTCCTTTTCGTATTTTCGTCCGGTTTGCTATATTCGTATTGGCCTCTGGATACACATCTCCAAAATGCCGATATTGACCCAGGTTTTCATGGACTAAAGGGGCGGTGCTTTTTATGGCTTCACTGGGGGAGTTTACAACTGGCAGACGTTCATACTCTACTTTGATCATTTCGGCGGCTCTCTTCGCTTGAAACTCATGATCAGCAACGACAACGGCAACGGGTTCACCATAATATCTAACTTTATCTACTGCAATTGGAGGCCGATCTTCCAAAGGCGCCCCTGTAAGGTAAGGAAACTGCTTCCCTGTTACGATCGCTCGAACACCAGGTACTTTCCATGCTTCCGAGGTATCAATCGATTTAATTTTTGCATGGGCATAGATGCTTGTCGTCATCTTTGCATGCAAAACTCCAACTTCTATATAATCATTTGTATATGTAGCCGCTCCTGTCACTTTTTCTAAGGCTTCTTTTCTTGGGACGCTTTTTCCTATGATATCTAAATGATTCATATTCTCCTCCCATGTACCTTAGAATTTCCCCTTGAAGTACCAATGTAAGGTCACTGTTCTCCGCAAGTTGTCTGTCATATTATATTTAAGTATTTTGTACTTTATTAATTTTCTATCTGTATATAAGCAAAAGCCTACTTATGATTTTGTTTACTACAATCATAAGTAGGCTTCCTAAAAATGATTTATCCTGCTACTTTTTCAGAGAACTGACTATTGTAAAGATCTGCATAGAAGCCATTTGCCTCTAACAGTTCTGAATGTGTTCCTTGCTCGATCACTTTTCCTTGGTCCATCACAAGAATCAAATCAGCATCCTTAATCGTTGAGAGGCGATGGGCAATGACAAAACTAGTTCGTCCTTCCATCAAGCGGTTCATCGCCTGCTGGATATACGTCTCTGTCCGCGTATCCACACTTGACGTTGCTTCATCCAGGATCATGATCGGTGGATCTGCAAGGACCGCCCGCGCGATTGTAAGAAGCTGCTTTTGCCCTTGTGAGATATTCGACGCTTCTTCATTTAGAACTGTCTCATACCCTTCTGGCAGCATCCGAATAAAATGATCGGCATGAGCCGTGCGGGCAGCTGCGTATATCTCTTCGCCCGTTGCGCCGTTTTTCCCATAAGCTATATTATCTTTAATCGTTCCTTTAAAGAGCCACGTATCCTGTAGTACCATCCCAAAGTTCTTGCGCAGATCACTTCGGGACATATTCCGTGTATCCAAACCATCAATCTTAATCTTTCCGCCATTCAGTTCATAAAATCGCATCAAAAGATTAATCATCGTCGTTTTTCCAGCACCAGTTGGTCCAACGATCGCAACCGTCTGTCCAGGTAAGACCTCAATGTTCATGTCTTTTATTAATAAGTCATCGCCATATCCGAAGTCCACATGTTCAAACGTTACCGCACCTTGTGCCCGCGTTAAACTTGTAGTCGTGATTACTTCTGTTTCTTCCTCTTCGTCAAGCAGCTCAAAGACACGCTCAGCTGCTGCTACTGTTGACTGAATAATATTTGCGATATTAGCCGTTTGTGTGATTGGCTGTGTAAACTGCTTGGAGTATGTGATAAATGCCTGGATATCACCGATTGAAATCGCACGTTGCGTGACTAAAATCCCGCCGACAACACAGATCAAAACATAGCCGATATTCCCGATAAAGAACATCATCGGCATGATAATCCCGGATATGAACTGCGCTTTCCTTCCCGCTTTATACAATTCCTCATTTATTCTATCAAACTGGGCAACGGCCTTCTTCTCGTGTCCAAATGCTTTCACAACTTGATGACCCGTATACATTTCTTCAATATGTCCATTTAACTGACCAAGTGTACGCTGCTGATCGGCAAAATGTTTTTGCGATCTTTTCAAGATGGGCCGAATGACAAAGATTGAAGCTAGTAAGCTACTAATCGAGATGAGTGTCAACATCGGACTGATCGAAAGCATCATGATGACAATCCCAATAATGGTAACGATCGATGTAATAAACTGCGTCATACTTTGTTGAAGTGTGCTGCCGATGGTATCAATGTCATTTGTGACACGGCTGAGTGTTTCACCGTTCGGACGTCCCTCAAAATATTTGAGTGGAAGCTTCGCAAGCTTTGCGTTGACATCTTCTCGAAGACTGTAAACCGTTTTTTGAGCAACACTAGACATAAGATATTGTTGCACGTAATTAAAAAGACTGCTGAAGACATACAGTCCACCCAGCTGTAGAAGAATCCAACCAATTTTATCAAAATGAATGGCCGCTCCTGGTATGCCTCGCAGCTTCCCGTATGCACCTTCAAACAATTCTGTAATCGCTGTCCCCATGATTTGGGGACCAACAACCATAAAGACAGTACTCAAGATCGCGGCGAAAAAAACGGCGATTAATTGATTACGACGTGGTTCTAAATACGTCAAAAGACGTCTCAGTGTTCCTTTAAAATCTTTTGCCTTTTGCCCCATCATCATCATGTTGCCGGCACCTGGGCCATATCCCATCTGCCTACCGCCTTGAGGTTTTTGGGGATTTCTCATGCAATTTCCTCCTCTGAGAGCTGTGAAAGGGCGATTTCACGATATACGTCATTTGTCTTAAGCAGCTCTTCGTGTGTACCCATGCCTGCCATGCGTCCATGGTCTAACACGATGATTCGGTCGGCGTCGATGACCGTACTAACGCGCTGTGCAACAAGTAACACCGTCGCATATTTTGTCTCCTCTTTCAGTGCTGCACGAAGTTTGGCATCTGTCTTGAAATCAAGGGCAGAAAAGCTATCATCGAAAATATAAAGATCCGGTTTGCGAATCAGGGCTCGCGCAATCGATAGTCGCTGTTTCTGTCCTCCTGATAAGTTCGAGCCTCCCTGTTCGATTGCTGCGTGATAACCATCTTTCATTCTACGAATAAAATCTTCCGCTTGCGCAATACGAGCTGCATGTTCAATTTCATCCTGTGCTGCATCTGGTTTTCCAAAGCGAATGTTATCCGCAATCGTACCTGTAAACAGCATCGCCTTTTGTGGCACGAAGCCAATTTTCGAGCGGACTTCTTCATGTGATGCTTCTCGAATATCAACACCATTGACGCGAATGGTTCCACTCGAAACGTCATAAAAGCGTGGAATCAAATTGACAAGCGTTGATTTCCCTGAACCCGTTCCCCCAATGATCGCCGTAACCTCACCAGGTTTTGCCGTAAAACTAATATCCGATAATGCAGGCTGTTCTGCTCCTGGGTAACGAAACGTCACATGTTCAAATTCAAGCGAGCCTTTTTCACGATCTGCCTTTGCTGTGCCCATATCCTGGAATGTCGGTTCCTTATCAAGCACTTCGTTAATCCGTTTGGCCGACACGGCAGCACGTGGAATCATAATGAACATCATCGATGCCATAACAAGTGCAAACATGATTTGCATGACATACTGGATAAACGCCATCAAATCCCCAATCTGCATGTCCCCATTATCAATGCGAATTCCGCCAAACCAGATGATCCCGACAATCGTCAAGTTCATGACGAGCATCATCGTAGGCATCATGAATGCCATTACTTTATTTACTTTAATCGAGACGTCTGTCAACTCTTTATTCGCTTGTGTAAGACGTACTTTCTCTTCTGGTTCACGATTAAAGGCACGAATAACGCGAATCCCGGTTAAATTCTCTCGTAATACAAGGTTCAAACGGTCCAGTCGTTTTTGCACCGTTTGAAAAAGCGGCACCCCTTTATTCAAAATAAGTAGTACTGCACCAATTAACACAGGCATTGTGACAACAATGATCAGTGATAATTTGGCGTCCTTCGACACTGCCATAATAATTCCACCGATTAACATAATAGGTGCACTGATAACCATGCGCAGCATCATTATAACGACTTGCTGAACTTGCGCGATGTCATTCGTCGTCCTTGTGATCAATGATGCGGTTCCCATTTCGTCAAATTCTTGCAATGAAAAGTTTTCAACATGATTGAAGACTTTGCGACGAATATCACGCCCTAATCCCATGGCCGCTTTCGACGAACAGTAGCTTGCGATAACCGAGGCAAAAGCTCCTAGTGCTGAAACTAGCAGCATCCATCCGCCAATTTTCCAGATGTAAGAAGTATCTCCTGCTATAACTCCCTTATTTACAATATCCGCCATTAATGTAGGCAAAAAAAGATCTGCCATTGATTGAACAAGGACAAGACCGAAAACAGCTAAAACGATCCATTTATAAACAGATAAGTTTTTCAGTATTTTTATCATTTTGTCTCCCCTCCTTGCTCTACTATTTTTGCTTCTAAATAATTGGTAATTTGCAGATGCGTTTCTAGCAGCTCTTCATACTGCTTATCCGTCATTAATTCACTTACAAATTGAAATAGTTGATGAATACCACCTTCTTGAAGATGAATCGTTTTTAAAAGTGCTTCTCCCTTTTCGGTAATCGCGAGCTGCATCTCCCGCCGGTTACCTTCCACTTGCTGACGATGGAGCAAACCTGCTCGAACGAGTCCATCAACCGCCTGGCTCAGCGTGCTTTTCGGAAGAAACGTCTTTTCGCCCACTTTCTTTTGCGTCATTTCCTTATGGAGTGTAATGGTCATCAAAACCGTATATTGCGGAATGGATAAGCCATTTTCTACCGCTGTCTTTTGCACCAATCGCATGATATTCTTTTGCACATGCCAAAATGAACGCAATAATTGTGTGGAACGCATTACTTTTTGCTCTTCATTCTCCATCCAAACTCCACCATTCTTTCGTCTCGAAACTGTTCGGTAATGAACAGTTTGTTTTTGATCGGTTAAATTTACATCTTTTTTTTCGAATCGTCAAGCCAAAGTAAAAAAGCAGCCGGGTCATGGCTGCTTAACATGTTTTATACACTTGTTTCTTTCGCTGTCTCCTTTAGTTGTGCTAATTGTTTTTGTACCTCTTCTTGAACGGAAGGGTCAATTGCATAAGAAGAACTTGGCGAAATGTTTGATAGCCGGGTGTTAGCTTCTATTTCAGATTCCATCATAACAATTCGTTCTTCAGCACGAGCAAAGCCTCTGGCTATGTTGTCTGTATTCAAGGAAACGACTGCATTGTCTAGTTGTTTAAGCGATTGAGCTACATTAGCCCGGGAAAGCAACAGAAGTCTTTTGTGCTGTAATTCATTATATTGTTCTTTTAGCTGATTGATTTTTTCCTCCAGGAGGCTTGTTTGTCCTTTTATCATTTCATACTGCTCTTTATATAGACTTCTCTTTTTCTCCTGAAGCAGTTTTTCCTGAAGCGCCAGTGCTGCAATGTTGTCTTCTCCTTTTGTTACAGCAAGTTTTGCCTGACGCTCTCTTTTAGCCAGTACTTCCTCTGTGTCTATAATCAATGCCAGCTGTCTTTTCTCAAGGAAGATTTGCTTCGCAAGAGCGTGCTGGCCTTTTGCGATTTCCTCCTCCATTTCCCTCATATATTGATTCAGCATACTAATTGGATCTTCGACTTGATCAAGTACTTTATTTATCTCAGCCATTGTAATACTTTTAATTCGTTTTAAGATTCCCATCTTATTGTTCCTCCTTAGGTTTGTTTTGATTTTTCTCCCATTCATCCAGAAAGTCTGTCTGTGCATGGTTAGCAGAATAAGTATGGTAGAAAACAGGTTCTCCCATCGCTGAATGCTTGAGGGGACGTTTTTTCCACAGCCATTTGCACAAGATCGCCGCAACAGCTACCCAAAGAGCAAGCCCTGCCGCAAATCTAATGAACTGAAACGCTCCCATAGGATGAGGGCCATACATAAAGCGAGCTTCATCTCGGCCATAGCCTGAATGAAAGTGATGCATGGCATGCATCCCATGTCCTCCTAAAAATCTCATACTCCATTGGATCGCAAGTAGTGTGACAATCACTGCTACAATCCATAGGAAAACTTTCTTTCCTTTTGCTTTCATTGTTTCATCCTCCTCTTGCTTGTCCTTCCGATGAATTTGATTATAGGAAAGAAAAAAGAAAAAACGGTGAAAATCAATCGAGTAGAAAAAAGAAAAGCGCAGCACGTAACGGCTGCGCTTCAACATATAGAAAAACCAGTGTTTTTTGTATGTTGACTATCCATTTGCGTATCTAAGAGGAATTCTAACTGTAAATCTACTTCCTTTCCCGGGTGTACTGGAAACCTGAATCGTCCCATGATGAGCTTTCACAATCCATTTGGCAATGGATAGACCAAGACCTGTGCCGCCCAGCTGTCGGGATCTATTTTTATCGACCCTGTAAAACCGATCAAAGATACGGCCCTGTTCCTCTAGTGGAATGCCGCTGCCTGTATCCTGTACAACGATCTGCAGCGCCGGCTGTTTTTCATGTGTATCAGCAGAGAGGGTCACTTTCACTTCCCCTCCATTTGGTGTATATTTAATCGCATTATCCAGCAGGATATAAAGCAGCTGCTTAATTCGTTCCTGATCGCCATAAACCAGCAGTTCAGAAGGGGCGGTCAATTGCAGGTTCATTTCTTTAGAATGAGCAAGGGTCTGAGTAGACGCCACCAGCTGTTCAGCAGGAAGGACCAAGTCGAAGCGTTCATATTGCAAATCAGCAGCACCTGAATCGGAGCGCGCCAGTGTTAATAAATCGCTAACCAGTTTGGTCATTCGTTTAATTTCACCCTGCATATTGCCCAATACCTTTCGAGAAAAATCCGACAGATGCTCCTCTTCCATTTTAAAAACATCAAGCGACGAGTTCAGAATACTGAGCGGTGTTCTGAGTTCGTGGGAAACATCCGCCACAAGTTCCCGCTGCCGTTCAAAGGATTTGCGAATCGGAATCATGGCTCGTCTAGACATAAAATAACTAAGCAAGAAGGCAATCCCTAAAAATAAAATCCCTAGCGTCACTAGAATGATAAGCAGCCGGTGGCTTAACTCATAGTAAAAAGAAACATCTTTCCCGGTATAAAAAACTCCTACTAGCTGGTCGCCTTGATAAATCGCCCGCCCGGTCATCATCAAATCAATCGGATGTCTTTCCTCTTGAGGTGGTGGCCCCAAGTGAGCTTCATGAGGCCCCTGATGTCTTTTCGGATGAATCAGCATCGTTTCATAACGGATTTCGTTTGATTGAGGAATCCATCCTTGCAGGGCATGAAAAATGTCCGGTTGGAGCCGCTCGATGACAGCCTTCCCAAAAATCATCTGTCCTTTTGGATCCACGATCTCATAAAAGAATTGGTTTCCACTTTCCTGGAGCGCATTGATATTATCCAACTCTTCCGGACTAAGTTTGCCGTCCTGTAACGCATTCGTAAGTACGCTCGCCTGCTGGTCAGCAAGCAGCTGCAATTGCTGCTCCTGCTCGTGAGAAATTGTCGTGTTCACCAAAAAATAAACAATCGTAATAAATAGTGTAAGAAAAACCATAAGTAAGGCGCTGTATTGAAAGGTTAGTCGATTTTGCGTATGAACGAATAAATCCTTTTTCCAGTCTCGAATACGTGATCGTATATTATATATCAAGTTTATATCCCACCCCGCGAATGCTTTGAATCATGTCCTTTTGACCATGTGCATGTAATTTCTTGCGAAGCAGTTTAACCGTAGCGTCAATGGTTTTTATACCTGCATCAGAGTCATATCCCCATATTCTGTCGTAAATGATCTCACGCGACAGCACTTGTCCTTTATTACGAACTAGTAAATCTAATAGCTGAAATTCCCGGGGCGTTAATAGAATTTCTTCCTCGCCGTACGAGACCGTACGATTGGTAAGATTGACAGTAATATTTTGTATCTGAACGATTTGTTCCTGAATCGGAGCGTAGTTGCGCCGGTTTAGTGCGCGTATTCTCGCAAGCAGCTCGTCCACTTCAAACGGTTTCACTAAATAGTCATCTGCTCCCGCATCCAATCCAATGATCCGATCCTGGAGCGCGTCTTTTGCCGTTAACATCATGATGGCGCCTGAATATCCTTCTTCCCGTAGACGGCTGCACACCCGAACCCCTTCTTCGCCTGGAAGCATCCAGTCCAAAATAAGTAGATCATAATGAGAACCTGCAGCATAATCGTATGCATCATCTCCCTGCGTCACCCATTCTACTTGATAACCCCCTTTTTGTTTCAAAAGATGAGTAATCAGTTCACCTAAAAGCAGATCATCTTCCGCCAATAAAATATTCAAACCAAACACTCCTTAATATAAAACTGCGAACTGTGCCAACTTTATTGTTTTGCTATCTTTCGATTGTAAATGATTTTAGTGAAAAATGAGTTAAAAAACAAAAAGCCCATCCGTGGTTTTGGGTAATACAATCACGAATAGGCTGTTTAGGCAGTTTTGTATTCCTAACTAACGTATCACCATCCCGCCTTCTATCGGGCATCATTTCCTAAGTATTTTAACTTGTAATGACTTAACGCAAGTAAAGGCCAAATATAGCGATAACTGTGGTAATGAAAGTACGCGCCTCCCGGTAGCCCCGCTCCCGTCGGATAAGTCGTTGTCCAATCGTATTTATTCCCCGATCCAATCAAATACTGTATCCCTCGTTCAATCGCAGAAGTGGGTTCCTCTGAAACAGCAAGTAGAGCATCGACTGCCCATGCAGTTTGAGAGGGCGTACTAAACCCTAGTGGAACATATTTTTTAACAATATCACTCTTACAAGATTCGCCCCATCCTCCATCAGAATTTTGAGCCTTTATCAGCCACCGAACAGCTTTTTGAATCACAGGATGGTTGGGCGATATCCCTACAGCCTTCATTCCGGTAATCGCAGCCCACGTACCATAAATATAGGAGATTCCCCAGCGACCATACCATGATCCATTCCCTTCTTGCTGTTTCATTAGCCACTGAACCCCTCGACTGATGGTAGGATAACGAATATGTAGTCCTACATCATGTCCAAGAAACTGTAGCGTTCTCCCAGTTAAATCAGCGGACGAAGGATCCGTACCAATTGAATCGAACCCGCTGATGGAAATCCATTTTGCTAGTTCTTTATCTACGTTCTTTTCAAATGCCGGCCATCCCCCATCGTCATTTTGCATGGACAGCACCCAGTTTACTCCACGATCCCAAGCCTGACGATAGCTTGGGTCCGCCTTGGCTAACGTACGGATCGCTCTTAGCGCTGCAGTGGTATCATCCACATCAGGATTTATCGTGTTGATATCCGAAAATCCCCATCCGCCTGGTGCAGCATGTGGGTTATGAATCATCCAATCTCCGTATTTTTTATGTTGTCGTGAAAGCAGGTACTGGCCAGCCTGTTGTATCGTCCTACTTGAGCTAGGTACCCCGGCTTCTTGTAGAGCATAACTAAGTAATGCCGTGTCCCAAATGGTTGACGTAAAAATCTGCGTATGAATCTGTTCGGTTGGTTTACAAGCTAATGCTTTTAACCCGTTAATAGCATGTAAGATAACAGGATGTTTATCCGAATATCCCATTGCCAAAAAGGCGAAGATCATAAGAAAGGTTGAGCTGAAATAGCTGTATAAAGTTCCATCTGGTTCAATTCTCTCCAACATAAACTGTTCAGCACGACGTATAGCCACATTATGAATCTGATTAGGAAGATAAAGAAGATTGGTAACTCCAGATTCTATCAGCTCTAAAATTGAGCGATACTGTTTGGACGGTTGGTGTATACGTTGTGGCACGTTTATGTCTGATAGATCAGGCGTTCGTTGTGTTTTGATAAAAAATTTTCGGTCAGCCACAATTAGAATCGGTGCAACATGAACTCGGGCATACCCGACCAAATCAAAGAAATTAACAGGAAACGTCAAAGGAAGCAGCATAATTTCAGGTGGAAGTAGAGCATACTGCGACCATGAATATTGTCCTGTTAAGGCGAGCATCACTCTTGTAAGCAGATTTACCTCTGTAATGCCTCCCCTTGACAAGATAAAATGTCTGGCTGCCTGCATATTCTTGTCACTTTTCTTATGATAACCGGAAAAGAGCAGTGCATAGTAAGCCTCAACTGTAGCTGACAGATTTCCGCCCTCTTCATCATGAAATAACTTCCAGGCACCATTTTGCTCCTGTTTATCGACCAATCTTGCTGCTAATCTTCTTATTAAATCTTCATCATGAATGTTCAATGTTCGTAATAAGATGATCAGATAAGCATCTGTCATGACGCTGCCTTCTACACAATAGCGCCAGGACCCGTCACGTACCTGTTGATTTTTTACTATGGTGATCATGCGATTGATTTCTGTTTCCACTTGATTCAAACCACTCACTCCTTTTCTCGCGATGGTCAGTCTACATAATACGGAGCAAGGAAATAGATTGATTTTTTCGGGACGTTTATTCTCAGTTTTTATTGTATGAGAAGAATAAAAAAAGAAGGCCTATATTCTTGCCGTCAGTTTTACGACCAGAATATAGGATTTTTAGGTATTTAATCTATGTTTACAGTAAATATTGTTTTGGTGTAACATGTTTTTGGGAGCTGAAGCAGTGATTTTTTGTAAAGGTCGGGGTATTGAGAGGAAAGAGTTAGCCTATGAATAAGTCTTTATCGGGCAAGTTGCATCGCGAGCGCTCGATCTTTACCAAGGTTCCGGAAATTACGGCCTTCTTCTGGATCACCAAGGTGCTGACCACTGGAATGGGCGAGGTGTTCTCTGATTATCTCGTCAACCATATCAACCCGATACTTGCGGTAGCTCTCGGGGGGATTGGGCTAGTAGTCTCGTTGATTCTGCAGTTCTCAGTCCGCCGATATGTAGCATGGATCTACTGGTTAGTCGTTATTATGGTAAGTATATTTGGGACGATGGCGGCCGATGTTGTGCACGTTGTCCTAGGCATTCCATACCTTGTATCAACTACGTTCTTTGTGGTGGCGCTGGCCATCATTTTCGTTGTCTGGTATACGATCGAGAAAACCTTATCTATACACAGTATCTATACTTTTCGTTCGGAGGCTTTTTACTGGTGCACCGTACTGGCAACGTTCGCACTCGGAACAGCTGCAGGAGATATGACTGCCGCAACCATGCACTTGGGCTACTTCGGCTCCGGGGTGCTGTTTGCCGTCTTGCTTGCGATCCCTGCTCTAGGATATTTGTTTGGTCTAAATAAAATTGTCGCGTTCTGGTTCGCCTACATTATGACGCGTCCGGTAGGTGCCTCATTTTCCGACTGGATATCAGTGCCTCATAGTCGTGGCGGTATTGGCCTGGGTGAAGGCCCGGTCAGCCTCTGCCTAACGATCATCATCGTTGTCCTTGTCGGGTACCTGACTATTACCCACAAAGATGTTAAGGATGAACCCGCCCCGTCACAAACGTTGTAGTAACCTTTTTATTGCTTGTCTAAGGCATAGACTGTCGTCTATGCCTTTTTTGCTGAACAATAAACACTTATAGTACGAACATATCCTCCCACAGATACATTAATAATTCGTAATAATGGCTTAATCACGTAAAATTTAAGTAAATAGCAGTAAAGGCCCGGTACTTTAATGCTATAATCTAAAGCACATACACTACATACTTTACTTGCTTTTCTGGAGGAATCGTTCTATGAAATTGACTAGCATTAAAATGCGTACAATGGTTTCGATATTGCCCCTTACCATTGTTACACTACTTATCATCGTAGTTATCTCCTATTCTTATTCGCGATCACTTATCGAACAAGAAATCAATCAAAAAATGGAAAATCAAATGGCAAGTGTCAGTAACGAATTACAAATCAGAATTACTGCTCATAGTACGGTAACAAGAGGACTTGCTCGTGCTATTGAAGCAGCCCCTACCTCATTAACCCCTCCCCAATATACTGCACTATTAAAAAATAGCTTATCACTCAGTTCTGATACTTTCGGTACAGGCGTTTTCTTTGAACCGAATAAATACCGTCCAAATCTGAAGTATTTCTCCTATTATGCATATCGGACTGGTGACAAGGTAACCGTTACAGATGAATATAGCGATCCAAAATACGACTATCCAAGTCAAGATTGGTATAGTAGGGGCAAAAATTCTCCTCAAGCCATTGTGTACTCACCTCCATATTTCGATACCTCTACGAATGTGACAATGGTAACGGCGACTGCCCCATTTTATGATCAAAATAAAAATTTCCTTGGTGCAGCAACAGGTGATATCGATATTACAGAACTACAAAAAATAATACGTAACACAAAAGTTGGGAATACAGGCTGGGCATTCTTAGTCGATAATACAGGAACGTATCTAACAAATCCCGACGAAAAAAAAGTAATGAAAACAAAACTTGCACAAGATCCAAACAAATCATTAGCTTCGCTTTCCACGCAAATGGCTAATGAAAAAAATGGACATTCTGTTTTTGAAGATAGGAACGGGAAAAATCAGATTTTTTTCACTCGGATCCCACAAACAGATTGGGTACTTGCGCTGGTGATGCCTGAGCATGAATTATTCTCACCACTGCAATCATTGACCAAAACCCTTGCTGCGGTGAGTGTAATTGCGATTCTGATCATCATTGCTGTAATTCTGTTATATAGTCGCTACATTACGTCTAACATTACACGCATTAATCATCTATCAAAAGTAATGTCTACTGGAGATTTTACGCAAACGGTCGAAACCGATTCTGTTGATGAATTTGGACAAATGGCAGATAACTTCAATGACATGACAACAAAGGTTCGTGATATGATGCTCCAGGTAGCAAATAATTCACACCATGTTGCCTCAACTTCCGAGCAATTAACAGCTAGTGCTGAGCAAACGAGCAAAGCAACCGAACAAATTTCCGAAGCCATTCAACAGGTTGCTGCTGGTGCGGATACACAATCTGGTATTGTTACCACTACTCATACCATCGTAACGCGTGTATCCGATGACATACAGCAAATTACAGATCGTGTCCATGAAGTTAGCAAAGCATCTCAACACGCTGCACAGACATCGATCAGTGGTAGTCAAATCGTCGAAACTGCTCGTGCACATATGAATCTGATAAACGAAAAAGTTCAGCATTCTGACGATGTTATCCATGCACTCGGTCAAAAATCGGAAGAAATCGGAAAGATTGTATCGCTTATCACTTCAATTGCTGGACAAACAAATTTACTAGCGCTAAATGCCGCCATCGAAGCCGCCCGCGCTGGGGAACACGGACGTGGATTTGCCGTTGTTGCCGACGAAGTTCGTAAACTAGCTGAACAATCCGCCCATGCGGCTGAGGACATTGGGGATTTAATTACCCACATTCAATCCGAGACAGAGAAAGCTGTGCAAGCCATGCAAGAAGGAAGTTCAGCTGTTAGTGAAGGAATAGGTATGGTCGACAATGCTTCTACAGCCTTTGAAGAAATTCGTACCGCTGTACAAGATGTATCGAGTCAAATTGAAAGGGTAACGGAAGTTGTTGCTCACATTCAAACGGACACACGACAAATGATCCAATCCATGGATGAGCTAACTGACATTTCCGAAGCGGCTGCTGAAAATACGCAGCATGTTGCCGCCGCTGTTGAAGAACAAACTGCTTCTATGGAAGAAGTGGCATCTGCCTCTATTATGCTCTCTAAAATGGCTGAAGAGCTACATGAGGTGATCAATCGTTTTAAGATATAATGGCGAAAAGCCTCCCACTATCTGGGAGGCTTTTCACTATCTCTTTCGTTCGTCAACTTTTTATTCATCACGATGCCCATATGAATGGTAATGATGTGGATAGTAAGGATATGGTGGGTAGTATGGATATGGTGGATATGGCGGGTATGGCGGGTAGTACGGATACGGGTAATAATAAGGTGGATAGTAAGGATAAGGTCGAGGACGTGGGTAATAGTAATACGGACGCTCCTCTATTTGCTGTTCCACATTAACAGGTACATATTCCTGCATTTTTATTTCCTCCTATTATCTTGTATAGAGATCATCATCTACATTACCTGATATATGCCTATAGATAAAAAGTGGTGCTTGTGCACCAGGAATTATACAAACGTGAACCTCCATGTATATAAAACAAAAAGCCTGCCAGATATTTAAAAAACATCGGATTGGCAGGCTTAGACGTTCCTATACTATTTTTTTGTGTTACTAAGCTTTTTCAAAAGAGACGGGCAGGGTGTGCAAACCTCGAAATCCAATTAGGCCTCTCCATTGTGGGGTCTTTGTGTCCAGTTGCAGCGTAGGCATCCTCCGCAGCAACGTACGAATGGCAATATCCGCTTCTAAACGTGCCAACGGAGCACCTAAACAAAAATGAATACCGGTTCCAAATGCAAGATGATGATTCGGTGTTCGAGTGATATCGAGTTGGTCCGGATTAGAAAATACCTCTGGATCTCGATTCGCCGCTCCTAGTATAATATACACTTGCTGCCCTTTTCGAATGATCTTTCCACCGATTTCAACGTCTTCTGTTGCAAAGCGAACCGTCATCTGTGTCGGGCTCTCATATCGTAAAATTTCCTCAATAGCCGTTGAAATAAGCACAGGATTTTCTCTTAATTTTTCACATTGCTGAGGATGCTGTAGCAAGGAAAGCATTCCATTCCCAATTAGATTCATCGTAGTCTCATGTCCAGCAATCAACAACAAGATACACATGGCGACCAGCTCGTCTTCATTCAATCGGTCGCCTTGTTCTTCAGCTTGAATGAGCTGACTCATTAAATCATTTTGGGGATGCCGTCGACACTGCTCGATTAGACTGTGGAAGTACCCTATGAGCTTTCTAGCCACCTCTCCACCTTGATCGAGCGACTCTTCTGTTCTGCTCAAATCAATGGTACGAATCAAAACATTCGCCCACTCTCTAAACTGTTCCCGCTCGTCAATCGGTATGCCTAGCATTTTCGTAATGACAATAACGGGGAGCGGAAACGCAAACTCCGAGATGAGCTCCATTTTTCCTGTAGGCTGTATCTCATCAAGAAGCTCATTCACCGTTTCTTCGATATACGGATATAACTCCTGGATCATATGAGGAGTAAACGCTTTGCTTACGAGCATCCGCAGTCGTGTATGATCAGGGGGATTTTGGAAGAGCATCATATTTTTTTGAATGTGAGCAAGCGGTCCATACGCTTCAGAAGTTTCCGGAATTCGCATCCGCTTTTCAAAGCGACAATCTTTGAGAATGGAGAATGCCTCTTTATAACTTGTGACAAACCAGTCCTCCTGATCAATCGAGGAGACCCAGTGCACCGGAGCTGTAGCTCGAAGTGCATCGTAAAACGGATATGGATTTGTCCGAAACTCTGGTGATAATGGATTGAACCTGCTTACCTGTACGATATTTTCTGCCATTATGACAACCTTCCTCTCTTCAAACAAATGGTTATCCGATGATCCCTATTTCTTTTCCAACCTTCTTAAAACTAGCAAGCGCTTTCTCGATTTCGAAAACGGTGTGTGTGGCCATGACCGTTACCCGAATTCGACTTGATCCTTCCGCAACAGTAGGTGGTCGGATCGCTGGAGCGAATATCCCCTCTTCTTCTAACAGGCGAGAAAAACGAACTGCTTGTTTCGCATCGCCAATAATAACGGCAATAATCGGTGTGTTTCCTTCAATGAGCGTAAAGCCACATTGCTGAAGACCGGATCGTATATAAGTCGCATTCTCTCGCAATGTCTGCCGCCGTTCAGGCTCCAACTGAATGAGTTCAATCCCCTTCATTGCAGCTGCCACTACACTAGGTGAAAGAGATGTTTGAAAAATAAACGAACGCGCATAATTACGCAAATAGTTCGTGACCGATGCAGCAGCGGCTACGTACCCGCCTTCCGCTCCAATGGCTTTACTTAATGTCCCCATTGTCAGCTGAACTTTATCGCTTAATCCAAAGTGTTCCGCTGTGCCTGCCCCTGTTGCTCCGAGTACCCCGGTGGCATGTGCATCAT
Organism: Aneurinibacillus uraniidurans; assembly: GCF_028471905.1. NCBI lineage: Bacteria > Bacillati > Bacillota > Bacilli > Caryophanales > Paenibacillaceae > Aneurinibacillus > Aneurinibacillus uraniidurans. Next base: position 2,063,995 of record NZ_CP116902.1, read on the forward strand.
CTACCATCACCCATGCTCCGTATCGCTCGGCTAGCTCCACAATCTCTGGAAGGGGCGCAATCGTACCGTCCATGCTGAAAATTCCATCTGTTACGATTAGTTTCTTTTTATGCTGAACAGCTTGTTGTAATTTTTCTTCTAAGTCTTGCATATTAGCATGTTGATAAATAAATGTTTGTGCTTTGCTCAAGCGACACCCATCAATAATGCTTGCGTGATTTAATGCATCACTGAAAATCGCATCTCCTTCTCTCATAAGAGCGGAGATGATTCCGAGATTCGCTAAATACCCGCTGCTAAATACGATTGCATCTTCTTTTCTTTTAAAGGAAGCAATCTTTTTTTCAAGCTGTTCGTGTAATGTAAAATTTCCTGTTGTCAGGCGAGAACCACCGCTTCCTGTCCCATACCGTTGAATCGCTTGTGCCGCCGCTTCTTTCATTTTCTGATCTGTGGCAAGTCCAAGATAATTATTCGTAGAGAACACATGAATGTTTTGGTTCTCCTCGACAACTCGAAGTGTACGAAGCAGGCCCTTGGCTTCTGTTTCACCTAGAGCATCCTTTAACGCCGCTTCAAAGGTATCCATAGCCATTTCCTCCTCACCCAATCCAGACCGGTTTTCGTTCTAGATACTCAATATATGACTCGATGTCTGTTCCTTCTTTCACAAAAAATATCCGCCCGCCAGAAAGCTCGCCCTTCCTTTTTAAATGCGAAATCCTACAATACCCCAGTTCACAGCTGCCCACATATCCTGTGACATACTCAGGATCATCGGACCAGCACAGCTCCGCTACTGTATAGGGAGACCGAGCAACTTTTGTTGCTAAAGCAATCGCTTCCGCAATACGGGAAGACGTAAAGGAAGGATGTTGATTCTGCCACAAGCGGTGCTTACTTTTTTCCCAATCCATGCGGGACACTCGTATCCCACGATCACCACGATGATCGATCCGTTCTCCGCTTTGACTGTCAAGCAGGATCGCTCCCCGCCAATTATGCGAAGAGGCAAGCAGGTCTAATCCGTTCTGAATGGCTGTATCGGAAACAAACAACTGCTTCAGTAAAATGGCTGCCTGCCTTCTTCCTTCCTCAGGTGTGTGTACGTCATATGTCGAAACAGGAAGAGGAGACAGACATTCTACTTCTTTCTGATCTACCTTTTCCATGACGATCGAGATAAAATCTGCTGTACCACGGCTATGACTCATTGCTTTATGGAGCAGTTGGCTTACGAGTGTTTCTACCTCTTCTGCTGTACTCAGCCTCTCCCCTCCTGAAATATGAAGCCCCCCACATTCATGGGCTCCTCCCTGTGCTGCACGCATGCGCAAACTATAAAGAGAAGGGTTTTCCATCGTAACTTTTCCTCCTGTTTACTTAATAAGTAGATATAAATTTTAAAATTAGGAAAATTTTCATCAAAACCGTTTTTGTTAACTTATATTTTTGTTCAGTTAACATTTATATAGATATTTAACCATGATTCCTAATTTAGCGTCAACGAAAAAAGCCAAATTCCTTGGTGTAGTAGGAATTTGGCTTCTTCAATAATTCTATACTCAACTATTAAGCGTCTCGAGAATAGAGTAAAGCTCCTCTAAATGTTTGATTTCATAATCAGGAATGACTTCATTTCGTTCCTTGTTGTGGCGGTTTATCCACACTGAATTTATGCCGGCACGAGACGCACCCAAAATATCTGTCATTAAGTTATCTCCGACCATAATTACTTCATCTTTTTGTAGGGACATCAGTGTTAAAGCATGTTCGAAAATAGAAGGGTCAGGCTTCCCTCTGCCGAATGCACCAGAGATTACAATATGATCAAAATATGGAACAATCTCTGGAGTAATCTCCAACTTTGTATTTTGTAAATCAGGTGAACCGTTCGTTAAAAGCAAGAGTTGATACTTTCCTTTTAGTTCATTTAATACGTTGAACGTTTCTTCATATACAAATGGATTCTTTCTGCGCTCAACAGGGAATTGTTCTGCTAATTCATATCCAAATTCAGGATCATCGATTCCGGCTGCTTTTAATCCTCTTGTCCATGCTTCCTTGCGATATGTCGGGACAACCGCTTTTAACTTTTTAAAATTTTCATCATCATCTAAAAAATTACCCCACAATCCTTCAAATGGGTTAATACCGATCATTTGTGTAAAGGGATACGTTTCATAGGAAGAATAAAGTTCTCTTGCTTCTTTTCGTACCGCTTCCTCAAGCGTTTCAGGATCAATATCATATTTTTGCTTTGCCGCATTGCAGGTGGCTACAAAAGCCTCTTTTACACTCTTTTGATCCCATAGTAGCGTATCATCGAGGTCAAAAATAATTGCTTTAATCATATTAAGTAAGCCTCTCATTTCTTCATGATAGTTATTATTTTATTAATTCAACATAAGGTTACATTGATTTTGACCTTCTTTCAAGTCATGAGATGATAATTTAGCTATAGAGAAAGCCTCTTCCGTCAGAGGAGAGGCCCGGTTATTATATAAAACTTCTGCTTCTGTATGATGAGTGTATTCCTTCAATCGCGTTAGTTCGATGGAACAGTCATCTTATTATGTTTCAAAGTAGTGTAGATGACGCAAGCGATAAGAATTGAAATCAGAACTAGAGAAGATCCCATCGTCCCTAGATCTAGCCCCCCCTTTTGCATGTGACTTTGTAAGCAGGTCTCCGAATGTCGCTCCAAAAGGGCGAGTTAGGACAAAGGCGATCCAGAATAAGAAGATACGAGAAATTTTGGTATAAAAAGCAGCTAAAACTATGAGCGCCAGTAAGTCCCCGATTAGCATGGCTCCTCCCGCAAATCCAAGGCCTGAACTATCAGCTAAGAAATCACCTAAAGCTGTACCCAACGTATTAGAGAAGAGGATGGCAACCCAATAAAGTACTTCAACTTTACGTGTATTAATATAATTGACATTCAATGACCGCTCACTAACGTACCAATAAGCGAATATCACCAACAAGATGCTGACTAATATCAATGACCCCTTTGCATATCCTAAGCCCAGACTGCGGTCCATAAAGTCAGACATTGTTGTGCCAGCGGTACTCGTTGTCAGAATAACCGTCCAATAAAGGGAGGGGTGATACTTTTTCGACATAAGTTGCGATACGAGACTAATCAAAAACAGCCCAAATAAAATAATGGAACTGATGGCGTACCCCACTTTCATAGTCTGTGCCAATAAGTCACCAGCTGTTAGTTAGTGTAGAGAATAAATATGATCAAATTATGATCGTTACATGAGAGATGGATGAGAATTCACTGAGAAGTAGTAGCCGATGTAAGATGGACAGTAAATACGCTCCCCTTCCCTTCGACACTTTGCACTTCAATCGTCCCATTATGCTGCTCCACTAATTGACTTGCAATCGCTAGTCCTAAACCAGTCCCACCTGTTTTCCGCGAGCGCGCTTTATCTACACGATAAAATCGATTAAATATTTTCGGTATATCTTCCTCAGGTATTCCTATACCACTGTCTTGAACACGTACTTCAACAATATCCCCATTCTGTTTGGTGAATATTTTTACATTTCCCCCTGTATTGGTATATTTCTGCGCGTTTTCAAGTAAGATCACAAGTACTTGTCTAAGTTGATCTGGATCTCCCATTGCAAAAATACTCTCGTCTACCTGACATGTTAGGGAAATGCCATTGTTATCCTGCCACGTTTCCTCCACAGCGTCTTGTATCACGGTTGCCACATTCACTTTTGTTTTTTTGGTCTGTACATGATCAGAACGTGCTAATTCTAACAGTTGGGAAATGAGCCGCTGCATTCTAAGCCCTTCTTCATCCATTGATTTAATGGATTTCGCAAAGATTTCAGGGTTATTCTTCCCCCATCGTTTTAACAGTTTAAGATTGCCTCGCAAAGCAGTGAGCGGAGTCCGTAATTCATGGGAAGCATCTGCGATAAACCCCTTCTCACGTTCAAACTGCCTTTCTAGTTCTTGCAGCATTGTATTAAAGGTACTAGACAAATTCGTTAATTCTTCCGGACCCCCTGGCACTGGAATCCGTTTACTCAGATCAGGGAAGTGCTTCATGTTATCAACGGCATCCGTAATGGCAAGCAGCGGACGCATGTTGCGGCGTGTCAAATGATAGATCAAAAAAGAGCCGATAAGCGTGCCGACGGCTGTCGTTAATCCTAGTACTTTTACGATCAAGATAAGTAAATTTTCGATATTGCTAAGCTGGACCGCAATATGCATTTGGCCCTTTTGTCCGTTTTTCTGACTCCAACTTTTCTTATCTACAAAGAACAAGCCATCCTGATCATCCCACAGCAATCCTTTAAACCATTCATGCTCAGTTTTTTGAATTTCATTGGTAAAGTCCTTCTCCCACCCTCGAGAACGCGCTACTGTTTTTCCTGCCGAGTCATTGATTTCAATAAAATAATTAGCATGATCTGGATAAAGCAATTCATCTAAAGTTTCCTGCCAGTTTAGCTGATTCTCCTGGGAAGCTACCTGCAGCTTATACTGAATGGCATCCATTTCCTGTTTCGTATTTTTAAAGAGAAAATAACTGACCGTTCCCGTCATCATGATGCCAATCAGGAGGACAACAGCAAGCAAACTCATGATATACCACACCGTAAACCGAAACATCAGTGTGTTTTTATAACGGGCGAAGTACATAGCCAACTCCCCGAACCGTTTGAATCAACTTTGGTGTGAAATCCCGGTCCAATTTATTACGAAGATAGCGGATATAAACATCTACAATGTTTGTCTCCCCCGCAAAATCGAAGCCCCAAACGTTAGATAATAGTCGTTCTCTCGTTAATACTGTACCTGCATGTTTCAATAAGAAAAGCAACAGCTCGAATTCCCGTTGCGTTAATTCAATTTGAATTCCAGCACGAGATACCAATCGTTTTTTTTCGTCTAAAAGCAAGTCTTCTATCTGTACTATTCCATCGTTGGTGGAAGCTCGTCCCTTCTTATTCCGTCTTATGTTCGCTCGTATGCGAGCCAGCAGCTCTTCAATTTCAAATGGTTTTGTAATGTAATCATCCGCGCCTGTATCCAGGCCTGCAATTTTATCTCCTACATAATCCCGGGCTGTTACGAGAATAATCGGAACCTCACTAAGTTTGCGAATGCGGCGGCACACTTCCAACCCATCGAGTTTTGGTAACATCCAGTCTAATAAGATCAAATCCCATTCTTTCTGCTGCGATAACTCTAAGCCCTGCTGACCATCGGAAGCCACCTCGACATAATACCCTTCAAATTGTAATTCTAACTGAATAAATTGTGCGACATTCTCTTCGTCTTCTACTAACAAAATGGATAATTGATCCATATGATCTTCCCCCTTCCTTTTTTGCATCGGACTGCGGGTAAGCACGAAAACGATCGTCTGAAAACAGACGACCGTTTTTCATTTTTATTTATTTGCTCCGTTTAAGATACTAAGCGAATTGGTAAGTGCAGATTTGCACTGGCTGGCATCAGGATTTGTTGAACGAACGGCTGCTAGTACATTGTCAATCGTTCCATCAATTTTGATCCATGTTGTGCTATCGATTTTCCTAAGCTTAGGCTCCGATATGTCCCATTGATGTTCCAAATCGTCAGCGCCTTTTTTCGCCGAAGTAAAGTCATTTGTGTTTACAGATTTCAGCATATCATTTTCGATTTTAACAAACCCTGTTAATTGTCCAGCTAATTTATTTTGTGGAGAATCGATTTGCGATTTTCCGCCTACTGTAGTTTGTGAAGAATTAGTTTGCGATGTTACTTTATTTGCTCCGTTTAAGGTACTAAGCGAATTGGTAAGCGTAGCTTTGCACTGGCTAGCATCAGGGTTTGCTGAACGAACGGCTGCTAATACATCGTCAATCGTTCCATCGATTTGGGTCCATGTTGTGCTATCGATTTTTCTAAGCTTAGGTTCTGATATGTCCCATTGATGTTCCAAATTGTCAGCACCTTTTTTCGCCGAAGTAAAGTCATTTGCGTTTACAGATTTCAGCATATCATTTTCGATTTTAACAAAATCCGTTAACTGTCCAGCTAATGTAGCTTGTGGAGAATCAGTTTGCGATGCGATATTATTGCTGCACCAAACATAACCGCCTATACCGGTAGCTAAGAAAATACACAGTACCACAATAGTTTGTGTCAAAACATTTTTCTTACTTTCATGTGCTTGGTTTATTGCCACTGCTTCATTTTTTGCCGTTGTATCAATTTTTGTAACAGCAAGAAAAATGATGATCGCTAAAATACCTATAAGAAAAATTACACTCGTAACGGTTGTCCCCAAACCTAACCCGCCATTAATTTTTGGTTGAGATAGGTAATCTCCTAATGATGCTCCGAGTGGACGAGTCAGAATATACGCAATCCAAAACGCTAATACTCCATCCAGTTTCAAGAACTTCCATGCCAAAAATACGCAAGCTATTATACTAACGACTGTTATTCCTGTGTTGAGATAACCAAGACCAAGTTGTTCAGAATATAAATCGCCGACTGCTGTTCCAAGCGCAAATGTGAAAAGAATGGTAAGCCAATAGAAAACTTCTCTTTTTCTTGTATAAATCGAGTGGATCGAAAGTGTTTTTTCGCTACGATACCAAAAAAGAAACGTTAATCCTAGCAGCACAGAGAAAACTACTGTACTACGCTCAAGAGGTACTCCCATACTGTCTGTTAAATTATCAGTGACCAGCGTTCCAAATACGCTTATAAGAACAACCGTTAGCCAATAAATGCCTGGAATATATTTCGTTGCTCTGAATTGAAGAAACAATACGATGAAAAACGCGATTCCCATAATGATCGTAGTGAAAGTTAAACCAAATCCAAGGCTGAAGTTTAGGAAATCAGCAAATGTTTCACCGACAGTTGTGCATAAAACCTTAATGATCCAAAAGAAAATCGTAACTTCTGGTACTTTGCTAAGTAAAATTTTCAATTTGGTCTGGTTGTCTTCCATATATTTCTTCCTTTCTTTAGCAGCGGTTTCCCACAAATTAATCTTTTGTTTTACCTGATTGTATTAAAACCAAAAGTAAATTTTATTGGACTACAAATTAAATTATATCTGATACTATCCCCCTAAAAAATGAGAATACGATGAGAATTAAATGAGATTTATGTAACGTAAATCTGAAAGACACACGTTGTCGATTCTACAAAAAAAGGCTGCCTCAATGCTGTATTACAGCTTTTGAGGCAGCCTCTCCTTATCAGTTATCCCTTCCGATGTTTTTCATCTTCGTTTCTTCTTTCTGCCTCCATGTTGAATAGCCAAAAGAACACATTCTGGAATAATACTCCCAATACCCGATCAGCCCAACCGCTACTAGGGCTGTTTGTGGTGAAAACATAGGAAAATCAAACAGTCCAGTGAGAAGCGTGACAGGAATTAAAAACAAAAAAACATCTAAAAATTCTTTGTGCGTACGACTCGCTGTCAACGTTAATAAAAGTCGGTACAATAGGACAACAACCAGCAGCAAAAATGCCATGCCTCCCACCGTACCAAAATTCACAAAAAAGTAGAGAAAAATATTATGAGGGTGAGCAACATACTGACCGATCAACTCTTTATACATGTCCTGGAATCCGTTTGGTGTAACGCCAAAAACCGGATGCTCTCTCCATATGTTCAAACTTGTTTCCCAGATCAATTTTCGATCACTCATGGATTCTCCCAGGCTTCCACTCCGCGGCAGCCATTCCATAAATAGCGGAGTACATGTCAAAAATCCGATCAGCCCCAAAAAGCGCAGCTTCAAACGAAGGCGGAAGAAAAAGAAGAGATATAACATCACCATCGCGGCAAATCCGGTACGTGACCCTGTTTCAATAATCGCTGTAGATAAAACAACCAAACAACCAATAAATAGCAGGTTAATTTTTCGTTTTTTCTGATGGATTTTATAGAGCCATACGACTAATAACAGAGCTACAGCATACAGCAGCAAAAACGAAGCAAAGTTAGGATTATACGTACTTCCGAATAGACGATCCAACTGATCATAGCCAAATAATCTTGTACCCGTTACTAAGCCCACTATTCCATCCGTTGAACATCCAATGTGAAACAATACTTGTATCCATCCTAATAAAGCAATATATAGCCCTCCGCCGATGTTAATCCAGAGCCAGTTTCGAAAAAGTTGGATGGTTCCGTGCTGTTTTACATACAGATAAAAACCGAGATACCCCAAAATAAAAAGTACGGACATTAGGTACGTCAAGTTATGAAGCTGAATGGAAGCTATCACAGTGGAAATGAACAAACTTAAGAAAAAGACAACGGTGACGGTAACATCAAGTGGTTTTCGCCCGCGGATTACCCGATATAATTGGAACAAGCCAATCAGCATGAGCCATGTAATACCAATAGGTGGTAATACATACAGCAAAATCATCCCAGCCTCAAGCTTTCCTATTTTTTTATAATGGTCCCTCTTATCCGTAAACATTCTTTATATCCTTTCCCCTTTTGAGTATCTCTCTTATACGCTTTTTAGCTGCTTTTAATTTTTTTATAAAGATTTATTAACCTATTACCTATACAATGTATTAGTAACCTTTACGTAGTTATAAACATGAAATCTGGAGGTATAGATTTTACAATGAAAAAACAACTTAAAAAAGCAGTCGTCTGCCTTGGAATCTCTTCACTTTTACCCGCAGCAGCTTTCTCTGTATGGGCCGATACCATGCCAGCGACAAAAATCCCAGCACAACAACCAGCTCCAAAGGCTGTGATCGTCGCACCTGTTCACCCGGCAACCCCAGCAGTTGTAGTTGCTAAACCTAAACTTAACACACAACAGCAAAAAGCCCAAGTTTTAAAACTTGCACAATCGCTCAAAGGAACACGCTACCTGCAGGGGGGATCTACGCCTAAAGGGTTTGATTCTTCTGGTTATGTTAACTATTTATTCACAAAAAACGGAATAAACATCCCTCGTTCTACTAATTCGCTATTTCGAACAGGGAAACCTGTCGCAAAAAACGCCTTGATCGCAGGCGATCTCGTCTTCTTTAATACAAATGTCGGCAAAGGTGCAACCGATGTCGGCATCTACCTTGGCAACAATACGTTCCTCTCCGTTACAACCAAAAGAGGTGTAGCCGCTTCGAACTTAAAAGATAAATACTGGGCATCCAAATTTGTCGGTGCAAAACGCATCTTATAAAAATAACCGGGCATATGCCCGGTTATTTTTAGTTCCTCACATCTTCAAAGCTGAATTTCAACCATTGTCCCGCAGCCAATTTCACTATTGATTTTAATTTCTCCATCGTGTGCCCAAATAATATCACGGGCAATGGCCATGCCAAGTCCGGAACCTTTATGTAATTCTCCTGTGTTAGTCCCACGATAATAACGGTCAAAAATTCTCTCCAGTTCTTCTTTCTGTATCCCCTTTCCATTATCCTTTATTGTAATGTATGTCCGTTCTTTTTTTTCGATACAGACGACAATTTGGGTGCTGCTGTCGTTATGGACGATCGCATTATAGATCAGATTATTTATCGCCCTCCGAATAAAAATCTCATCAGCATCTATTTTGATCCGTTCCTGACTACACTGAAATTCAATATATCGATTTGAATATTTGGCATCATTCAAAATATCAATGACAATACTTCGTAAAAGAGCTACCATATTAATTGCTTTTTTATGTAACGTTAATTCTTTATTTTTCAATCTTGTCGTTATGCTCAAATCTTCAACGACTTCCTTTATATAAAGGGATTTATTTTCAATAATTTCTGCGTATTCTCTCATTTCTTCTAATGAAAACTGATAGTCCGGGTCTTTCATCATTTCAGCATAACCTTGAATGGAAGCTAACGGTGTTTTGATATCATGGGATATGTTTCCGATCCATTCTTCTTTCATTTTATCTAGCTTTTTTCGTTCATTTTCATTTACTTTTAGCTGATTGGATAAATAATTCACATTATGAAAAACATCTTTATACATGCCTTTCGGTTCATAAATGACATCATAGTCTTTGTTTGCTAATCTTCTGATTCCATCTATGAGCATGCTTAATGGCTGCGTCAGTCTTTTGCTGAATAAATAGCCAATCAATAAAGCAATGAGGCCATCTATTATAATAAAGACCGTACTGCCTACTTTAAACATGTGGAGTATATCCCGATAGTCATATGACAAGACATATTTACCGATATAAGGATTTTTGATTCCAATAAAATAACTGTATTTTTTATGATTGATTTCCTTCCCACTCACAAAAACAGTCGTTTCCGCATCAATTTCTTTATACTTATACATTTGTACAATTTCTAATGGTGTATATTTCTTTTTTGCCCCTGCTGGTAGCCTGTAGCTGTATACTTCCTGGCCATTCTCATCTAAGATTTGAATCCATGCGTTGTTTTTTTGCAGCGCATTTTGTCCTTTTTCATTTATTGTCACACGATCAGCAGAAGCTATCACATAATCATCTAAGCTCCTTGTAAATGCTTCAGCGGATGTTTTATTTGCTTGAAAAATCGGCTCTTTACCTGTAGCCTGGGCTATGAGCAAGGCTAGTATCAGCAGAAAATTTATAAAAACAACGAGTATCACTACTAAAACAATGGATAATATATATCGCCCCGTTAACCGCCATTTCATCAATTATTTATCCTCTACCACAAGCTTATAGCCTAAGCCTTTTACTGTAATCAAATATTGCGGATTGGAAGGTTGTTCTTCAATCTTCTCCCGTAACCTCCGAATGTGTACCATAATCGTATTATCGAAACCGATAAATTCTTCGCCCCATACATGATCACAGAGACTTTCTTTACTAATAATTTGATTGGGGTTTTTAAGAAGATGCGCCATTAAGCCAAGTTCTTTTGGCTTTAACTCAATGGTTTTTCCGTTCTTTTTCAATTCTGCTCGTTGTTCATATAATTCAAAAGGGCCTGCTTTTAAGGGATGATTTTTGTCATCAACTTGCATATAGTCAGCCCTGCGCAATTGTGCCTTTACACGATACGCGACTTCCTTTGGACTAAATGGTTTGGTGATATAATCGTCACCGCCAATCGCAAGGCCTAAAATTTTATCAATCTCTTCGCCTTTTGCAGATAGGAATAAAATAGGCACCTTCGAAATACTTCTTATTTGTTTACAAACATCATATCCTTCTCCATCCGGCAGCATAATGTCGAGCAAAACAAGATCTGGCTGTTTTTGTTGAAATTGCGCAAACCCATCTTTTGCAGTTGTCGAAGTATAAATGGTATCGATTCCTTCTTTTGTTAATACCGTTTTTAGAATTCGTAAAATATCTTCTTCATCATCGATCAGTAAAACCTTTTTATTTTGTAATGACATATATGGCCAGCCTCCTAACCGTTTCTCTTTGTTAGTATACCTCTTCCATATGTCATAAAGCGCCATACTTTCTCTAAAGGTCCCATCTTAAAGAATACAAACCATACATTACTGTAGATGATTTGCAAAGCAAAGACTAGACAGGAAATGAGGACAACATGGTTAGGTGATACAACTTCAAGACCCATGAATGAGATGATGGCTAATCCGATAAAGCTCTGGGCTACATAATTCGTAAACGCCATCTGGCCTACACGTGACACGGGCTTACAGAAGTTTTGGATCTTCTTATTCTCCAGTATGGAAAACAATGTAGTTACGTAAAATAAAACCATCGGAATGGTGCTTATAGAAATGATTTGGCTGAGGTTCTCTGCGCTCTTTTCAGATGCTGTCCAAATCCAGAAAGAAAAAACAACAACGGCAGGAAATGTTCCAATTTGAATCCATCTAATCTGTTTTTTAAAATCGTTTATCTGCCTGATCCAATCAGCCTTAGCAGCCAGAAAGCCTGCTAAAAGCATCAGGAAGATTAACGTGGAATCACTAATAATAAAATTAATTACTCCTGAGAAACTCCCCATCGAAGGAGATGCGAGCTTTGCTATAAGTGCAACCACGTAAATCCCGGTAATCACTCCAAGCCACTTACTAATTGTATAAATGGTTGCGTGATAAAAAGGGAGAAGCAACAAACCAATCACTGCATAAGCAGGCAAGATCGTCCCCCAGAAAAATAAAACATGGATGATTCCCAACAAGAGAAGAGCCAGTAGGCGTCTTGTGAAGCGCCACCTTGGCTTATCGCCCCAGTTCTCCGCACGTGAGGCGAAGATATAAAAGCCCACGCCAAACAAAAAGGAGAAAATCGAAAAGAACTTTTTTTCCACGAAAATGGAGATCAGTGTTCGAATGATTCCATTCACTCCACTATAGTCCGGCATGGGTCCACCTTCCACCAAAACTTTGTATCCTGCTACATTGATAAACAATATACCGAATAGCGCAAGGCCACGAATAATATCTAATGAGACAATTCTTTCTTTCTGTGATATGGATGGGTTCACTCTATGCCCCCCTTTCTATACATCAATTCATTTTAATTTTTCTTTTGCTTTTCCAGGAATGTCTTCTTTTTTCACTTCTTGATACGAGGTTACTTTCTGTTCTTCTTTCACAAACAGATTGATATACGCCTCTTTGCGAAGCGGTTTCGTGCTTGTAAAGATAAGCATCTTTTCTTTCCCCTCTTGATCAAAGGCAGGCAACGTGTATTCATACGTGACAAATTTTTCTCCGCTCGTTAATTTGTCTTCTATTTTCTTTCCATTCCCCGTAATCTGCACATAATAATTGTCTGTACCGAAGCGGTTTACATTCACATTTTGCATAAAAATTAACGATCCAACGATCAAAGCAGCGATTGCCGCTAAAGATATCATCCATTTTTTCATCGTTCTTCCCCTTCATTCCATTTTATTTTGTCTTTGTCACGATCTTGTAGTACGCATTGACAGTTAAGAAGTAATACACGATATACATACATGTGTATACGCCCATACATATACTGATGGGAATAACCAGGCTAGTTTGTAAAAGTCTTGATAAAGCCGTTAACGCCACCATACAATGAGCGATTCCTACAAGCAAAGGCAAGGCAAAAATGAATAACACTTGTTTGGCAATGCTGTTTCGTAACTCCTTCTTATTCACGCCAATTTTGTGCAAAATTTCATAGCGTCCCTTGTCTGCATTCGCCTCGGTTACTTGTTTAAAGTAAATAATGCTTCCTGTTGCCGCAAGGAATACGAGCCCTAAAAAACCGCCCATGAAAATCAGTAAGCCTGTTGTTTCTAAGCCAGCCGCGTAATCTGCATAGAAGCTTGAGAAACGTGCTTGCTCCGGCATAATGGCTTGAATGTCTTTTGTTAATGACTTTGCATCCTCTTCTTTGGTAATCTTGTACATCTCCATATTCACAGGAGTGATTTCGTTTTTTAATTTTACAAACAGTTCATCACTAACTACGAGCATCGCACCCGCTGTATACAGATTGAGTACCGTATAGGTTTTCAAATGCGTAAATAAAATGTTCTCCTTATGACCGTTTACCTGTAAAGAAATCGTAGAACCGACATAGTTAGGTGACATTCCCTTCATGTATTGGGGGTCTAACATCGCTGCTTCGTTTGCTTTTAACGAAAGGACATCGTTCCTTTCTTGTGCTTTTGCCAGCTTGTTAAAATCACGGTTGGCAATCACGGTATACGCCATCTCATCGCTGGAGAACTTACTATTTAAGCTGGATACGTCTGCATCGATTTGTAGTGTAGAAATTGCTTCATGATAAACAATGTCATGAGTGTTATGCTTTGAAATCAAATCTTTAGCTTGATTGGCTATATGTTTGTCTATGGCAATAAACATCATGCTGTTTGGGTCAGCGATTTCTACATTGTTTCTAGTGTTGTAATAGATACTGTACGCGGTTCCAACAGCTATTAATGTTGTCGCACTCAGTACAGCGATGACGGTTAGCGTACGGGCATTTCCTTTGATACGGTATAGCAGTTGGGATATGCCGATTACGTTAATGCCATTCCAGTACTGCTTCTTGTTGTTTCTTACCATCTTTAATACATAAACCGTTACGGTAGTAAACAAGAAATACGTACCGAGTATAACGGAACTTAAGATAACAAGCGGCGCGATCATAAACCCCAGCTTTCTCCATGCAGCTGAGTCCAACAAGTTTTGTAGGGCAAGCCAATAACCAATGCCGATCAATACAACCGATAATAAAGCCATGATAAAAGATGCCTTTGGTTCCCGCTCCCCTTCTTTATCCGCCTGGAATAGTTCAATCAATTTAAAACGGTAAATTAAGCGATATCCCTGAAACGATGTAATCAGCGTAATAACCGTGAACACAACAATGGTGTTCATGATCGCTTCGGGTGAAATGGTGAAAGCAGCAATGGCATCATAGCCCATAACCATCATTAAAACTTCTACAAAAAACTTGGATAATACAGAACCGAGCAGAATGCCGACCACGAGAGCTAACGTTCCCATTATGAAGTTCTCATAAAAAAGCATGCGACCAATTTGCTTCTTACGTACACCGAGCAACGAGTAAAGGCCAACTTCTTTTTTGCGTTTCCGTGTAAAGAACGAGTTAGAATACCAAATAAAAATCGTTACGAAGATAACCAGAACGACAGCCGCGCTGCTAAATACCGAACTGATTTTTGGCGACGCGTTAGAAGTCGCTTGAATCGTTTGATCATACTTTAATGACACAAATGTAAAGTAAATCACAATGCTGAATATCATCGAAGCAAAATAAAGAAAGTAATTCGTCATGTTTTTCTGTATGTTTTTTCTGGCAATACTAAACAATGTCATGCTCTTCACCTCCAAGCAAGGCAAGCGTATTTAATATCTTTTGGAAAAACTCTTTGCGTGATTGCTGGCCTTTATGAAGTTCCGTAAAGAGTCCGCCGTCTTTAATGAATAATACTCGCTTACAGAAGCTTGCCGCATATGCGTCGTGAGTGACCATCATAATGGTTGCTGTATTCTTTTCGTTTAATGTGCGTAAGCTTTCAAGCAAACTTGTAGCAGACTTTGAATCGAGTGCACCTGTCGGCTCGTCCGCCAGGATTAGGCTTGGGTTGGCAACGATCGCACGGGATGCGGCTGTTCGCTGCTTTTGTCCCCCGGATATATGGTACGGATATTTATCTAAGATCTCCCGAATTCCAAATGTATCCGCAATTTCATTGACGCGTTTTTCGATTTCGTTCGGCGGCACTTTTGATAAGGCAAGCGGAAGCAAAATGTTTTCTTTCACGGTTAACGTATCAAGTAAGTTATAATCTTGGAAAATAAAGCCGAGCTTATTGCGGCGAAAGTCTGATAGTTGTTCTTCCTTCATTTTGACAATATCCTGACCATCGATGATGATGTCACCTGATGACGGTGTATCAATTGTCGATAAAATATTCAACAGTGTTGATTTACCAGCACCAGATGGCCCCATTATCCCAACAAATTCACCTTCTTGAATTTCTAAGTTAATATCCTCCAGCGCTTTATACAGATTTCCTTTAGTCCCAAATACTTTTTGTACATGTATCGCTTGTAAAATTGTTTTCATCTGGATGTCTCCTATAAAAGTTATTGATGTTTATCCTCGTCTGTAAAAGTTATTATAGTTCGCAAACCTTACACCATTTTAATGTGAACCTTACATAAACCTTAAAAAGGGGCTGCCACCTAAACGTCTACATAGACGAATAGGCAACAGCCCCTTTGCATGTTCGTTCATTTTTGATCATGAATCAGTTTTTTGTACTGTTACTTGTTTCAACCTTTCCTTTTTCTGTAACGATTGGATCTAGCAGATCCCCGCTATCTTCGACTCCCTCCTTCGTGTAATACTCATAGCTAATTCCCCCTTCCTGATCGATCACTTCAGGGATATAATACCAGTTTCCCATCCCAAAGTTTTGGGCAGCTACCCGCTTATCATGTTCATCATATTCTAAAACTGTTGGATCAGCCGGAAGCCAGCCGTACCCTGGCAAATAAAATTCAACCCACATATGGGCATAGTCTTCCTCTGTTAAATCTACATTTTTTTCATTCTTATCAAGGGCATATCCGGCCACTGTACGTGCTGGAATATTTTCTGCCCGTAATAAAGCTACCATGAGCCGAGAAAAATCTTCACACACACCGGAACGTCTTTGCAGTGCTTGAACCGCAGTACCCCATGCGTTTTTTTCCGTATAGTCCATATACGTATTCGTAAAATCAAAAATTTTCTTTGCTTTTACGTATGGATTGGTTTCTCCTTTTACAATCTCTTTTGCCTTTTTTACGATTAATGGGTGATTGCTTTCGATTTGAGGGCTTGGCACTACGTATCGTTTTACTTCTGGGGGATATGCGACTGTGCTCGCTACTTGTTTTGGGGAGATATTATACGTAACAAGAGAGGACTTTACTTTCGCCACAGCTGTATACGTTTTATCACTTGTTATGTTTTCATTCTCGATATTTTCAGAGATCGTATAAAAGAAATTTTTCTCGCTATCTGAACTGATCCCTACCTGCTTGGTTGCACCTGCATAATAATAAGGATTCGCATATGGGTGTTCTGCCCCATTTATGAGACTTCCCTTGATTGTATAGCTGCTTAGATTCGCCAGCTGTGATTTAGGAACGGTAATCGTAGCTTGAACCACAATATCGCGTGAATTTGTATAACTGACTCCCTGACTCGCCCAGACTGTACCAGGACTTAGTATGAGACACCAAGCAAGTACTGCGACAGATAAACTTCGTAACAACCGATTTAGCATACACATTCCTCCTCGTGAACATTTTACTGTTCATTTTCTTATCTTTTTCCATAGTAATATGGTATGCTGCCGAGTGCAATGAAAAGTCACGGAACAATTCCAAGGGAAAAACACCCGGTAAATAATCACCATAATTCCTTAATTTATGATTTTATTTTAATAAGTTCCAATTTTCAGTTATAATATCAAAAAAATATACTAGGAGAGCCATCGTGAAAAATATATTCAAAAAGATCAGACATCTTCACAAAGCACGATATCTTGTATTAGCAAGGAAATATCGTGAAGCAGGCGAGGCAAATAAATCCCTTAGCTATTACCACAAATTCGGTGTTACAGAGTTAAAGGATGACGATCTCATACATGTAGCAGAAATGCTTCATATTACAGGCAAAACTGAAAAAGCAATTCAACTGGTAAGCCAAATTATCGAACGTGCCCAATCAGATGCTGCTTACGAACGTAGGGCCCATTATTTTTTTGAAAATAATGAGTCAGATAAAGCACTACTTGATCTTGATGAAGCAATCCGGATCAATCCCCACTCCCCTA
The DNA here is from genome assembly GCF_028471905.1 of Aneurinibacillus uraniidurans. Classification (NCBI taxonomy): domain Bacteria; kingdom Bacillati; phylum Bacillota; class Bacilli; order Caryophanales; family Paenibacillaceae; genus Aneurinibacillus; species Aneurinibacillus uraniidurans. Next base: position 2,081,294 of record NZ_CP116902.1, read on the forward strand.
TTTACTGGTATACGCGTGCTTTAGCTTACAGTAACCTTGGGAACTACCAAAAGGCAATTGAAGATATGGAAGAGTGTATTAAACGAGAAAGCCCCGAAGAATCGATTTCTACTCATTATGCAAAAGGTATTATCCATATGGACATAGGTGAGTATTCTGAAGCTGCCAAAGCTTTTATGATAACTGTGAAAGACATGAAGTATGCTGTACCAATTTATTTCTATAGATTATCTGAAGCGTTAAAAAGGCAAGAGAATCTCGGGGAAGCCATTCATTACCTAAGTAAGGGGAAAGAATTATTGGCTTCTTTCGAGTCGAAACTTGATCACGGCATTAAACTTTATTGTGAACGAGGCAATTTTTCTAGGCAGGCTAGTAACTCGTTTCGCGAGACTTGTCAAAACCAATATAATTTCACCTTACCTCTTGCGAAATTATATTATGCATATGGAAAGTATGATAAAGCACTAGAGCAGCTCAACGAAGGGCTCCTGGATTTTCCTCAATCGATGGAGCTTCTTGTTCGCAAAATCGTGACGTTGCAAAAAATGAAGCAGCGGACAAAAGCGCAGGAAGTAATCAATCATGCACTTCACATAGACGCCAATTCATCGTACCCTTTTCATGAATTTTCGAGTATGGCCGCACAGCTACATGATGAAGGAGAAACGGAGTATGCAATCCAACTTCTTACAAACGTAATTGAGCGTGCCGACTATGACTACGCGTATGAGCGACGAGCACATATTTTACGAGAAAGCGACGAAGATGAGAGGGCGCTGGCTGATCTAAATGAAGCAATCCGCTTAAATCCGGAGCCTAATCTGTATTGGTATACACGTTCTTTAGTTCATAGTTACTTTGGCGATAAACAGAAGGCTGTTGAAGATATGAATGAGTCAATCAAACGCCGAAGTCGAGAAGATGCCTTTTCCGCTTATTATGAAAAGGGAAGTATCTATATGGACATGGGTGCGTACTCGGAAGCGGTGCTTGCATTGAAAACTTCGGTGGAAGATCCGAATTATGCCTTTCCTGTTTATTACTATCGATTAAGTGAATCATTACAACAATTAGGTGAGATTGAGGAAGCGATTTATTACTTGCTAAAAGGAAAAGAGTTACTCACTTTCTTTGAATCCCGACATGATCAAGGCCTTTCACTTTATTACAAACGTGCTAATTACTCTGTACATGCTAGTAAACGAATGCGTCAAATCGCACAAGAAGCCTATCTGTTTACGCTGCCTCTTGCTATTTTGTATTACGAGAACAGCGATTACACCCAAGCTTTACTACAGCTTGAGGAAGGGCTTGAACACTTCCCTACATCCGTAGAGTTGCTTATTTACAAAACGATGGTTCTTCGGGAAATGAACAAACAGGCAGAAGCGAAGGAAGTGATAAAACAAGCACTCCACATCGACGAACAGTCTCCCTATCCGTTCCGTGAATTTTCAATTATTGCGGCGCGGCTACATAGCGAAGGGAAAGTGGATCAATCCCTGCAAATTCTTACAGACATAATTGAGTACACCGACTATGACTATGCGTATGAGCGACGGGCACATATTTTGCGAGAAAGTGGCGAAGACGAGCGGGCGCTGGCTGATCTGAATGAGGCTATTCGTTTGAATCCAAAGCCATATATGTATTGGTATGCGCGCGCAATCATTTATAAGGATTTCGGTGATTTCGAACAAGCAGTGGCAGATTTCAACGAGGTAATTAAGCGGGAGACTGAGGAAACCGTCATTTCTACGTACTATGAGTTAGCTCGTACATATGTACAAATGGAAGATTACCCGGAAGCCATTCGTATTTTCAAAATGACGGTAGAGGACCCATCACGTGAGATTCCGATTTATTACTATTGGTTGTCTTACTCATTAGAACAAATAGGAGAAGTGGAAGAAGCGATCCATTACTTGCAGAAAGGGAAAGAAAGCATTTCATTCTTTGAGTCTCAGCCCGATCACGGTATTTCACTTTATCAAGAACGTGCCGGTTATTCGATGCCGGCCATTGATGCGGTGCGATCTTCTTTGCAAACGCATTGTTATTACACATTACCTTTGGCCAGACTTTATCTTACACAAGAAAACTATACGCAAGCACAGGAGCAACTTGACGAAGGGCTCTCTATATTTCCTCAATCACTCAGTCTTTTATTCTGCAAAAGTGAAATACTACAAAACATGGGACGATGGAAAGAAGCTGAGACGCTTCTCCTTCAAGCTGTACACGATCATGAAGAGGAAGCACCTTGTTATGAGCTAGCCCGCCTGTATTGGGCACAAGATGAAGACGAACAGGCCTTGCAAGTTTTACTTACCTTGCACGAAAAGCATCCTCCCTCTCCCACTTCGCTTTATCTGCTTGCCGATGCTTATTATCGACTCGAAAGATATGAAGAAGCGTATGAGATAAACAAAAAACTTATTGAAATGGAAGATGATGACGTCCTTAATTTTGTTCAACAGGGGAATATTTTAGTAGGTATCGAAGATTTCGCACAGGCTAATGCCGCTTATTCACTTGCGATCAAACTGCACGATCGTGAAGATATACGCATGAAGCGAAGTTATGCTCGTTATCAAATACAGCAGCATGAAAATGCTCTTGAAGATCTTTATCAAGCAGCCGAATTAAATCCAGAGCTAAAAGAAGTTGAATATTACCATACAGCAATGGGACGCGTATTTTACGGTATGGAATTGTGGGAGCTTGCGCTGACTGAGTTTACGGAAGGGCTACGCATAAATCCAGAGGCTGCCTGGATTTATGAACAATGTGCGAACTGTCATATTCAACTTGATAAACCGAAATTAGCAATTCGAGATTGTACCCGAGGACTTGCGATTGATCCTCTCTCTGGCTCGCTCTATTGGCTACGTGGCTATCTTCATTATCAAAGCGGGAATTATGAAGAAGCGTTACTAGATACCCTCGAATATCGGACATTGCATCCAGAGCTCGATCACGCCCATTATAATCTAGGCGTTCTATACAGACGGTTAAGGCGAATCGATGAAGCACTCGAAGTTTTTACGCAATGTCTTACGATTAACCCACAGCATGGGAGTAGTTATTTGGAACGTGCCCATATTTATTATGATCATCAGCTGGAGTTTGCGCTTGCGATTGATGATATCGTACTATGGTCTCTCTATGAAGATAAAGAATGGAGTTTAGACGAACGGATTGAGCAAATCAGTGAGCTAGATGGTTTTGATGATGAGATCATTTTAAAGGCGATCAATCAATTGCAGCAGTTATATAATCCATCCCCGCATCTGCTTCAATAAGAAAAAAGCTGTCCCAAAAGAACTAGAACATGGCGGACGGGACAGCTTTTGTTGTAGAATCGACAACGTTTGGTGGTGAGGGAGAAGGAGCCGTTCGCTTCAGTACGCTTGCAGAGAAGTAGTAGCTGTCCGCTCCGGGAGCCCGACGAACTCGCCCGCAAAGAACAGCCTGCGATGCTCGTTCACTGAAGGATTGCGGGCAAAAGCCCGTTCGTCGTTCTCCCTCCGCTGAGTAGGTGCGTACAGGCGCTTGTGTTCCTCCCTTCTCCCACTCCCCGCACAACGTTTCGGTTTACAAAAAGACTCTCGTCGCTAGAATTGATTTGCTCGATAGACACTGACTTTTTGAAAGACGGTTTTCTTTATTTTTACCTGCATAGCAAAGCTCAGTATCTTGATTATTCTTGATGATGTTTAACCAAAGTGTGTTAGGAGCGGGATCGGGCGGGGCTGCGGAACGCCTGTACGTGCCTGCTTAGTGGAAGGGGGCAGACGAACGGGCTTTTGCCCACAATGCTTCACTGTAATCCATCGTGGGCATCTTTTGTGGGCGAGTTCGTCTGGCGCCTGAAGCGGACAGTTACAGCTTCTCCGTAAGCGTACCAAGTGACGAGGACCCGCCCGATCCCGCTCCTCCACCACACTTTGGATAAAAACCACCCTCAAGAAAAGAAAGAGGCTGCCTCAGTCGCTGTGTTACAGCATTTGAAACAACCTCTTTCTTATTGAATGTTATGATAGAGACTTTAATCCTGTAACACCAATTATGATCGCAACGAGACTAACAATCCGCGCAATATTCTTTGATTCTCCAAAGAAAATCATATTCACCAAAACCGCACCAGCTGTTCCCATCCCAATCCATACGGAGTACGCTACACTTACTTGCAAATAATTGAAAGATGCATATAAACATGCAAAGGCTGCTCCAAGCCCACCAATATAGATCGCTCCGTTGCGTACTGTTTTATTTTGACTATACAGCTTAAGACCAATGACACCGACCATTTCACTTACTGCCGCCAAACATACAAATAACCAACCCATGATTAAAACGTTCCTTCCATATTTTTATCGATTACTTTATTATCCGCGAGCTTTAACCCGATGATCCCCGCAATCAGCAGTGTCATAAACAGAACTTTTTCTACACTAAAATTTCCGTCAAACAAGAAAACATCCATAAGCGCCGTCCCTATTGTGCCTACGCCTGCAAAAATGGCATACACCGTTCCGGTTGGAATCGTGTCACACGCTTTCGGAAGCGTATAGAAATCAAAGAGAATAAACACGATAACCAATCCCCACTGCCACCAGGTTTCAGCCGTATTAAAACCAAACACCCAAATTAATTCAAACAGACAAGTTAAGATCACATATATCCAAGATTTATTCATTACTACCACCTCTAATGACTGATTATCATTCATTTTATTGCGTGGAATAATGAATATTCCACTTTTCTATTCCTGAACCTCTCGAACATGCAGGGCATGCTTCAAAAATTCCAAAACCTCTGCTTTTTGAACGAGCACCTTATCTTCTTGCTTGAAGTCATATAAATAAATTTGTTCAGCTGCCGATTCAATAAGACCAATTACCAACTTTGCCGTACGTTCCACATCAATCGAATCGCGGATGATGCCAGAAGTTTTAGCTTGTTGCAAAAAGTTGCGTACCCATGAACAGAAAGGCTCATAGATCGTTTCCCATTCTTTTATATATTCTGTTGCGGCAAGACCGGCATAAATAAGAGACAACACTTCTCGATAATCGCGCGTGACGATGAAAATCGCATCAATCATCTGTTCTAATTTAGTAAGGAAAGACGCTTCTTCTTGCACATGCTCTTTGACCGCAGCAATCGTCTTCTCGATCATTACTTCTGCTATGGCTGGCATAACAGCTAGCTTTGACGGAAAGTATAAGTAGAACGTACCTTGTGCAATTCCAGCTAATGTCACAATATCCGAAATTTTCGTTTTCTCAATTCCTTTATCTCGAAAAGCCTCTATCGCGGCATGAATAATTTTTTCTCGTTTGTTCATTATCAAACTCCTTACTTATATGACTGACTCTCATTCATTTTACAACTTATTTGCTATTTTGTCAAAACAGGTGCCCCACTTATTATGTAGGGCACCTGTTTATCGTCGTTTATTTATTCGTGAATGAAAACTCTTTTGGCTCACTTTGTTGGAAAAATTCCCGTATACGTGTGTAGTCACCCAGCAAATTCGGGTCATTGTGTCTTGCATGTTTCACAATGCGCAGCTGGACTGGAAGCTGGCTATTTAAGCTTAACTTTGTAAATACGAGAGCGTTATTTTGCCATCGTACTGCATGATCGCCATCTCCATGTGTGACTAGACAAGGACACGAGAACAACTCTTTATCCAATATCGCATCATTTTCAAACCAAGCATCCACTTGATTGTACGGAATGTTGTAAGCTTCCGCAATTTCGTACCCGATCCGATCGATTCCTTCTTTTTTTGTGATGTATGATCGATGAGCGGATAAGTCAAGTACGGGATTAATGAGCATAGTTGACATAATAGGAATATCGTTACCTGCCAGAATGTTCAAGCATGTTATGCCTCCCATACTTATTCCTAACATATGAACATATGGATTGATGTTACACTGTTCCACTAAAACATGATGTAAGCCTTGCATATTTTTTATCGCTTCGGGGTTTCCCCAATGCTTTTGATTGGCATGGTTACAAATTCCAATCGTATACCCTTGTTCGACTAAGTGCTGCAACAGCCCTCGTTTTTCCTCATTTTCATGAAAATCGCTCGAATTCTCCGACACATAGCTTGTACTACCACCTGCGATGATGATCCCATATCCATTGGGGACTTCCGGTCTCATAATCACACTATGATTTCCGTTTATCTTGCTAAATATTTGCATGTCTTTACCACCTCTTCATTACAGCAGAAGGTATATCCTCCTTTTTCTATCTTGTTTTACTAGACTTAATTTTAAAGAATATACCTTTTATTTGAGTTTGTAAACACAAGCACTGCCTCTTCTTTATTACTTTAACAATCAAAAGGTCGTGCGCAGCAAACGATTGATTTCTAATAATACAATGTTTACACTCAGCCATACGCCCCCAAAAACATACCCTGCTATGATATCGCTCGGATACTTTAATGCGAAATACAAATGGCTGACCCCGACAAGAATCTCAATCAGAAAGAAGCTGGTTCCAATCATCATCCTTACGATTGGATTTTCAAGATGGCGAATCAATAAGAACGCCGCAAATCCGTAAACAACCGTCACCATCAACGTATGTTCACTTGGAAAATTGTACGAAAGATGTTCCACATGCGATAAAGCGAGTGATAGATGATGAAAAATATGCTGTAGCCCTTCTTCAAAAAGTTTTGCACCGAAAAAAGTGAAGCAGAGAAAAAAAGCTTCCAGGCCTCGGTTTTTTTTCACAACGATAATCCATCCAAGCGAAAGAACAGCGACTGAAATCAGAGCCGGCCACGATGCTGCATAAGCAAACAACCGCATCCAACCTGCCCAATCTGAGGTAAACACTAACGGAACAAGCGCGCTTACAACCTCGTCGAACTGCTTAAACTCGTTCGCCAGAAAGTCTTCAATAAGACTGATCATGACAATGAAGAGAATGACCCCGATTGCGGCGACTGTCGTAACAAGAAACCGGACACGTCCTAGAGAATGAAACGTATGTACGATCCTTGTAAGTATCGTTGTCGTGATCGCTTTTAGCTGCGCTTTGTTATTTTTGTACAATAAGTAAAGAACAATCGCCACCGCAATGACAATCCCCGCAATAATGAGATACTTTTTTATCGCAGGGTGGAAATGTTTCCATTGCGATCCCAGGATTTTGCCAAGTGAAATAACAGTCCCTGCCCAAATAAAAGCACCCGTATATGCATAAAGCGCAAATTTCCGAAAAGGTAAGCGATTAATACCCGAGAAGTATCCAGTAAAATGCCGGACACCTGGAATAAAGTAAGCAATTATTAATAGCTTGTTTCCATATCGGCTGAACCATTGGGAAACTTTTTCGAGTCTCTCGGGTCCTAGATGAATATAGTGACCATATTTATGAAAAAACGGAGCACCAAGCGCAAAACCTATCCAGTAAGCGAGTGTCATCCCTAATGCACTTCCACTGAAAGCTACCAGGATGCTCAGTCCCCAATTCATTTTTCCCTGAAAAACAAGAAATCCCACATAACTCATAAGGGGTTCCCCAGGAATCGGAAGGGCGATCAATTCCAGCAAAAGCGACAAAAATAAAACGATATATCCATAATGATTCATCCAAGGTACTATATGTTCCACCAGTTCTCTTCCTTCCCATTAATCCCGTAAAGTCTATCCCGGTACTATTCGTAAATCTCAAGTAAAAGGACGAGATATTTATTAAAAAAGTTCACTGCAATGAAAAAAACAGTAAAAGCCTTCCGATTCTATTAAGAATATCATCGGAAGGCTTCTTTATTATATCTCAATTCCATGATTACTATTATATACTACATTTTAAATTTTCCAGCTAGCGCTAATAACTGTTCAGACAACAATGCCAAATCATCCGCCATCTGCACCAGTCCTTGTGCCACATTCACTTGCTGACCAGCAATCTGGCTCATCTCTTCCGATGCGGCTGCGGATTCTTCTGTAATCGAAGTCGCGTGCTGCAAATCTTTTGTCATCCGCGCATTTTGTTCATTCAATTGGCCGACCGAGTGCATAATATTATGCGAGCGTGTCGAAATATGCTCTACGTCATGCGCAATCTCACTGAATGAATCATTCACATGTTTCATCATTTTCCCGCTATCGTCTACGATGGTATTTCCGACGGTAATAACTTCGATCGCTTTTCCAATTTGTTGACGGGTCTCCCCAACAATATCGGCAATACGTGTCGCGGCAGCATTAGATTGATCCGCTAACTTGCGCACTTCATCGGCTACAACAGAGAAACCGCGACCGTTCTCACCCGCACGCGCTGCTTCAATAGCGGCATTAAGTGCTAACAAGTTCGTCTGCTCGGTAATCTCTCGGATGAGCACAACCATTTCCTCAATTCGCTGTGCATCTTCTCCTAATTGTACAATAACATCTGTTGATTCTTTCATTGTCTGCTGTAACGTATCCATCCGTTCAACAGCCCGTTCACCAAGCAAACGACCATTATGCGCTGAACTTGCCGATTTGCTCGCTGATTCATTCATGACTTTACTATCGTCAACAAGCGAGTGAACATTCTGTGCCACACGGCCCATATACTGTGTGACATTGGAAATGAGTGCCGCAATCTCGTTCGAACCTACTGCAATCTCTTCAATCGCTGTTCCGATATCTTTAAGTCCCGCTTCTGATTCTGCACTGCGTTCATGCAATTCACGCGATGCCATGGTTACGTTGTCTGACGTCCGAGTAATTTCGTGAATCATTGTGCGTAAACTCTCGCGCATATGGTTCACTTGTACACTCAGCTCACCAAGCTCATCTTTGGACAACACAGGTACTTCTTTTGTTAGGTCATTACCAGCAATCGATAGGACACTTTGTCGTAATCCAGCAATGGGACGTGTAACCCGAAATACAAGCACGAGTGTAATAATGATGGCTGCAGCTAATGCTACAAGAGAAATTAACATTGTCCAGTGCAGTGCTTGGCCAGTGATTTCTGTGACAGCTTTCTCAGACACTTCTGATACAAATACCCAATTCGATCCTTTCACTCGCTGGAAAAATACAAAATGCGTACCATTTTCGTCTATGTATTTTGCATTCCCCTTCTCTTGTTTCAGCGCCTGTTCTGTCAAAATCTTTTTCAAATCCGCGTTCTGTTCATCACGTGTTACATTACGTTTCAAGATGTACTCTTTTTTCGGATGCGTAATAACTGTGCCATCGGCCGTGAGCATATAATACATGCTATTCTCACCAAGCGGGGAATTCCCAACAAGCGAAAACATGTCTTTCAACAATACTGTACCACCAATCGACCCAATTACATGCTTATTCTCATCTAGTATCGGCTGTACGATGAGGACAATTTGTGTCGTACCGTCTCCACGTGCCACAAGCGGATCAGAAATAACTGTTTCACCCGCCATGACTTTTGGGAAATATGCTCTGTCCGCGATGCTCACGATCTTGTTATTAAGCGTTGTCCAGGCATTTCCTTTCGCATCTGCCACGAAAAAACCAAGCATCGTTCGCTGCCAGTTATCTTTCTGCCGTGCAATATAAGATCTCTGCGCGTCGATATTGCCCGTCTTAAGTGCAGTAATCAGTTCACTATTCGTACTGTATAAGCGAACATCCGACTTTCTTGCCTCCATCCACGTATCTAATGAGGTCACGACTCGGTTTTCTAACTCTATCGAGATCGTCTGGAAGTTTTTCTCTAGAAGACTGGATGTAATACTGTAGCTTCCCCATGAGGTACCAAGCAACGCTATAATAAATAGCGGAATGATAGCCCCCAATATTTTAGAACGAATAGACTGCATCTCAACCCCCCCCCTTTTATTTTGTCTATTTTTATAATATTACGACATTATACACACTATATCATTTTAGTATATTTTGAGCACATAAAATAAAGGCCTATTTTATAGTCAATATGCTATAAGATAAGCCTAATTCCCCTTATATTTATACAATAGCTGTCGTGTTAAGAAACTCCTCCGCCTGCTCTTTTCCATTCGCAAAAAAGGTGGGCGTCTCTACAAAATAGTCGAAATATCCACGGTACTCATTCGGTTGAATCATCGAAACTTGAATCGATTTATATTTTGAATCGACTAACTTCCCTTCCTTAATAAGTCGATTAATCAACTCAATACTGTTCAATTCCGCATAGATTGCATTTTTGAAAAGCATTTTTAGTTTGAAATCTTCCACATCAAAATAGCTCGTAATAGGCTTTAAAGATTTCTCAATCGTCTCGACTGTAATGAGGATAATATGATCCGCGACCGTAAGTGGACCCAACACTGGGTTATACTGGTATGCCCCGTCATACTCCCCGTTATATTCTCCATATTGTATAAGCTGTAAGCAGCTTTTAATGCCATCAGCCGACATATCTTTTACGATATAATTGTCATCCTCGCCAATTGATAGCTCTGTTTTTTCACGTGCGGCATGATTCGTGTACAGTACCGCTTTGTCTTTAGCAAAATGATAGGCATTCGCAATAATTCCAATATCCGATGACGCAAACCGATTTGCAATCTCTTCAAAAAAAGAATCAGGGCGAATGGATTCATACGTTTTAGCAGGAAACCAGAACGATAACCAATCACTCCAGGTTAATAACGGAAAGCTTGTCATATATCGTTCCAGTGGTGAAATCGTACGAAATACATCCGGCATTCCTGTAAGCGCGTACTGCATGAACTTTACTTCATCCGGTACCCCATCTTCACTCGTCTCTTGAAAATATTTCGTATAAAACTCTGCAAGTGCCTGGAGGTTTTGTTCATCTAAATAGTAATAGGCAGATAAAATCGCCCCGCTCGTTACTGACAAAATATCAGGACGTATCCCATGCTCACGAAATGTCTGCAACGCCCCGGCATTAAATGCATTCATTCCGCCAATCCCCTGTACCGCTACTGCCACCATATTTCCTGTACGATCTGTCATGTTTCTCCCTCCTTATAAAGAACCTTACCTATTACACCATTGTAATACATGGATAGGATATTATTGTCATATACGTGTGCATAATTTGTTAAATTTTCCGCCACTTTATACTTCGCACACGAAAACTTTCAAATAAGGAGTACAGAACAGGGACAAGTAATAACGTAATAATCGTATGAAACAACAGCCCGAAAATAACGACGGTCGCCAGCGGAGCTTCCATTCCGCTTCCCTCCCCGTATGCAAGTGCAAGCGGCAGCATCCCGAGAATGGCTGTTAATTTGGTCATAATAATCGGACGTACGCGATTTCGCACAGCTTCGAGAATCGCCGCTTGCAAATCCAGCTTATCCCGTGTACGAAGCAAGTTAATTCGATCAATGAGTAGAATCGCATTCGACACAACAATCCCAATGAGCATAATAGCACCGACAATTCCAAGCTCATTCAACGAACGCTGCGTTGAAACCATGCCAACAACGATTCCGACAATCGCCATCGGGATCGTAATCATAATAATAAACGGATGGCTTAATCGGTTGAATTGTGCCACCATAATTAAATAGATCAAACCAATTACCACCAGGAAAACAATCAAGCCCGTTGACAAGTTTTCTTCCTGCTGCTTGATATCCCCGACTGCCTCCACTGTATATCCGTTTGGAAGCGATAACTCCTTTATCTTTTTCATAACTTCTTTGCCTGCTGTCCCAATATCAGAGCCAATTAGTTCAGCACTTATAGTAGCCACGCGATCCCCGTCTTTGTGTGTAATAGTTGTCAGTGATTTTCCATACTTCCAGTCAACAAGTGTAGACAGAGGTACTTGTACTCCCTTCGGTGTCGTAATCATGATGGCACGTAATTGTTCAGGATGTGTTAATAAACTCTCCGGGTAGCGGGCGATTACATCGACATCGAGGTCTTCAACGACTACTTTTGTAATCGTTTGTTCATTCATCACGCTGCTGATTTGATTCATGACCATCTGCTGAGTAATGCCAAACTGCTCAAGCACATCCTGCTTTGGCAAAAGAATAACTTTTTCTGTTCCTTCATTTGTGTCATTACGCGGATTTTTTACCCCTGGAATAGTAACGAGTAATTGCTCCAGCTGTTTAGAAAGTTTAGTAATAACCTCCATGTCTCTACCTTTTATTTCAAGCTGAATCGGTGCCTTATTCTGATCTTTGCCGAAGCCGACCTGAACACGTTCCACCCCCGCAATCGCGGTAAGCCTCTGATTAATATCCAATAAAATTTCTTCTTTTGGCCGTTTCTTTTCCTGTTTTCCCTTAAGCATAATGTCAAATCTGACATTATCATCATATGCATTCACATATAAGTTTTGAATTTCAGGAACTGTACGTAGTTTCTCTTCCGCTTCGATTGCTTTCGGTAACGTTTTCTCAAGCGTTGACCCTTTTGGCATCTTCAGCATACCCGCTGCATAGTTTTCATCGATACTCTGGTTGAATAACGAATCCATTTTTACAAATGGAGCAAGCAAAACCGCCCCTGCAAATAAGCTAATTGCCAACAGTACCGTAAGCCATCTCCGGCGCAAAGCTATCAGCAGCATATTCGTAAACCATCGTACAATGCGGGATGGCTCCTTTCCGCTTTCCGCCCCTATATGCTTATCATTCTGTAAAAAACTATTTGAAAAAACAGGAACAAATACGAGAGCAGATATGGTAGAGGCAATAATCGCGGCTGTCACAGTAAAAGCAATCGTACCCATGATCGCCTTCATTTCCTCGCCACCCAAATTAGCAAGAATAAGCGGCAAAAACACAACGACAATGGTTAGTTGTGACGTTAGGACAGGGGTGATCACTTCATTCACACCAAGCTTAATAGCATCCTGTAATGGTATTCCTTTTTCTCTAAAATGATAAATACTCTCGAGTACAACAATCGCAGCGTCCACAATCAATCCCATCGCTAAACTTAAAGAAATCAGGGTCACCAAGTCGATGTTATAACCGGCTACTTTTAAACTGATAAAAGTCAGCATAATCGATAGAGGCAGCGTAGTTGAAATAACAAGCGTTACCCGCCAGTTCTTGAGGAAAAAGAAGAGAATCACAACAGCAAGAATCGCACCGATGCTTACATCACGGCTCAAATTTGTAATGGAATTTTGTACAAAAGAAGCTACTTCTTGCTGAATCACAATTGCATACTGTCCATTGGCTTCTTTATTCAATTCATTGATTACCTGTTTTACTCTTTCCACTGTACGAATTACATCGCTGTTCGATGTTCTCATTACCATCAATTGAATATATTCCTTGCCGTTATAACGGTAAACAGCATCTTTTTTCTGCGCTCGTACATCCTCAATAACCGCTATACTTGATAACGGTACGTTACCTGAAGGCGTCGGAATCAGTACCGTATTCATCTGCTGGATTGTTTTAAAAGAATTGTCAACCTCAACAACAGTAGTAAATCCAGGATTTTTTAGCGTTCCAACCGCCTGTTTGATATTGGCTTGCTGAAGGGCAGCGATCGCTTCTTTCAGTGTTATGTGATAGGCATCTAGTTTTATCGGATCAAATGTAATTTGAATTTTATTTGCAATGTTTGCTTCATCTATTTCGACTTTTTTAACGCCTTCAACGGCTTCGAGCCGATCTTTTATCGCTGTTTTTGAAAGATTATAGAGCACAGAAATATCTTTGCCCGAAACAGCTACTGCCATCAAATATTCACTATCACGATTTCCTTCCTGCTCTACTACTACATCTTTAATTCCAGAAGGGAACGTGCTGCGCAGCCGATTCACTGCATTTTGCACATCTTGCTTAACTTGTTCGCCCTTTCCTCCTAGAGCAATTACCATAATTTTCGTCGATCCCGTACTTGTATTGGATGTATAGGACTTAATATTTTCAATCGTTTCTAATTCTTTTTCAATTGGATTCGTAACTTTGTCTTCCATCTCTTCAGGCGGAAGCGCTGCCCCTGAAACAGAGATCGAGATTTGTGGAAAATTCATTTTTGGGAGCGCCTCACGATTAAAGGAAGCGATAGATACACTACCCGCTAGTAGAATGAATAACGTAAGCATATACATAATCAGTTTTTTCTGTAGGCAAAAATCAATAAATTTCCCCATTTTTACGCTCCTTTTGGCGTTACTTTTTCCCCTTCAACGAGGAAAGAAACACCAGAAGTAATCACAAGATCGCCAGGATTTACCCCTGAAAGAATCTCAATTTTATCCCCGATGATTTGTCCTGCTTCTACCTGTTGTTTTCGTACTACTCCATTGTCCACTAGTAATACATACCGCCCTTTTTCTCCAATCCCCATGCATTGAAGAGGCAGAACGATGCCCGTAGAAAGTTTGCGCGGCAGCTCGACTGTAGCAAGCATGCCTCCGCGCCATACTCCATTCGCATTAGGCACTGTAATTTCTACGTTATATTTGCCTGTTTCTGCATGAGCGAGTGGAGGTACAAACGATACCATTCCCTCACTTCGGGTTCCGTTCTCCTGAACGACCGCTATCTTTTTGCCGGGAGCAAATTGCGAAATCAAAGCAGCTTCCACCTCGACTTTTATTTTCACCTGGGATAAATCAACCAGGGTAATAATGGGACTGCCCGAAGCAGCTATATCTCCCTGATGCGAGGAGACTTCTACAACCATCCCTGAGAAGGGAGCTGTAATTTGGGAATCTTGTATATTTTTATTGGCCTGTGTCAGTCCATTTTTTGCATTGGCGATTTCCGTAGCTGTGCTCGCTAAGCGGTCAGCGTTGTTTTTATCTGCACGAATCGCATTTTGCCGCTGCTTTAGCGTGAGTTGTTTTTGCTCGATAAGCCGTTTTTTCTGTTCCTGTAAAGCAGTTAGCTGTGTCTGCTCGCTTTTTACCGTTAGTTCGCTTTGCTCCAGTTTTGTCTTTATCGTATCGAGATCTACTTTTGATAGTGCTCCGTTCGCAAACAGTGCCTCTGTTCTTTGCAGCTCCGCTTTATACTGCGCTGCATTTTTCGCTTCATTTTCCAGTTTAATTTTTTGCTTCTTTATGGAGCTTTCTGTCTCTGCTATCGAATCATCCGTTTGTTTTACGTTGCTATCATATGCATCCGTTACTTTAGGATCGCCTTGCAAAATTTTAGCTCGCTTCGCCTCAGCTTCTTTAATCTGTGCACTCGATACAGCAAGAGCACTTTGATAATTCGCTGTATCTACTACACCCAAAACCTGCCCTTGTTTCACATACATTCCCTTTTTTACGGGTAGGCTAGTAATTTTCCCGGAAGTTCCGAAGGCAAGTTGTGTTTCTACATTCGCTTCGATGATTCCTGACTTAGTCAGCAAGAGCGGTTGCTGCTGCGCTGTTACTTGTACTACATCTACTATTTTTGCTTTTTTTATTTCTTCCGGTTCCTTGGAAGCAACCGGCTGACTACATCCTGAATGGATCATAATCATAGCGATGGCGGGTATAAGAAGCCACTTCTTCACACTAACTCCTCCTACATTTTTTATTGTTCACCGTTTCAACTACGGAAGTAACTGCCAATAGAAAAGTTTTTTATCAAAAATAATGGAAGCGATTTCATTATGAAATCCTACAACGTTAAAGTCCCCACTGAAGTTGGATAATGTAATAATCGTAAGGTCATCATCGATAAACCGGTCGATACCTGCCCGTAAACCTGGAAGCGAGCCCCCATGAGAAAGATCACGATGGTAAAAAGAACTCTTTTTACTCGACTCATACCAGCCATATCCATACCCTCGTAAACCAAATCGATCTGCATCCACGTACCGGGTGTACATTTTATCCAGGGACGGTTGTGTTAACAGCCTGCCGGATTGTAACGCCTGGTCATACAAGGATAAATCTTCAACTGTTGTAATGAGACTTCCGCAAGCAAATAACAAAGAATCATCAATTGCCCCTACCGGCTGCCCATTCTCATATCCCTGTGCGATCGAAATATCGTTATTTCTGTGCAGATACGAATGCTTCATCCCTGCTTGATCGAGAATATTTTTTTGTACATAGTTTTCATAGTTCATACCAGACGCTTTTTCAATAATCGTGCCTAGCAATACATAGTTTGAATTGGAATAATCCCACTTCTCACCAGGTGTAAACTGTACTGGTCTATTTTTAAAAAGTTCAATCACTTGATCACGTGTACGAGGCTTCGTCCAATCTCCTACGATTTCCGGCTCAAGGTAGTCAGGTATTCCAGATGTTAGCGTTAGCAAATGATGAATTTTTATATTTTTCCCATTCGGATAGTCGGGAATATAGTGAGAAATAGGATCATTTACCGATAAGATCCCTTTCTCTTCTAATTGAAGAATACATACCGCAGTCAGCGACTTCGTAAGCGAGCCGGCAGCGAAGTGTGTTTCTGTTGTATTTGGAAGCTTTTCTTTTTGATTGGCCATATCATATGCTTTTTTGAATACGATCTTATCTTTCTGCCGAACGAGAACAACACCACTAAACGGGTGATCTTTTGTATACTGATCCATGAATTGCTCTAGCTTTTGTTCGGTTGACCCTTGCAGGCTAGAATGGTTTTTACCGCCATACAATAATGTTACAGCAGCTAGCCCCATAACAAAGATAAGAGCTAGCCCGATTCTCATTAACCAGCGTACGAAGCCTGATCGTGTGTGCCTGTGTCGTTCTTTTCGCGACACATGAGGAAGTCCCATCCCCTCACCCTTTCTCCTGAATTATTCCGTAACATCAGCCTTTTCAACGTTTCGTATTGATAAGTAGGCCGTGAATATACCAATGACGGCAAGCGAAATACGTATAGAAGCAATCGAATCCACCACAAAATTATTAATGGAAGAACTTAAAAATAGAACAATTACAACTGCTACTATAATGATTGTTGGAACCGATTTTTTTCGCATCCCGAAATAGAGCGGCAATAAGCTTATACACGCAGACAATAAAGCATTTGTACATGTATGTACGAGATTGGTAACGATGATTTCATTAGTCAGTTTTGTGGGAACAAGATGAAAGAAATAATCGACGACGTAAAAACCGAGTCCAATGAGTACACTAGATAGAAAAATCGTGACAAATGTAAAGCTCCCTACAATGAGTAACTTTGCGATCATTAGTTTTTTTCGCTTAATCGGATACATAAACATAAGTGCAATCGTTTTGGTTTTGTATTCGTCTATGATAAGCTTTGCTAGGAGAACAGCGGCAAAAATCATAAATGTCGCTCTCGTCATTTTCGTAATAGAAGAAAACGCCATGTCGTAATTTACAAATGTAACGGTGCCATCACTTCTATCTGCAAACTGTATGAAGCATAGCAAAAGCAAGATGATTACATCAGCGATTACTACTTTTTTGATGTACTGGTGTAATGTAAACTTTCGAATTTCTAGCTTAATGAGATGAAACAATCAAACCACCGCCGTTTATCAAGTTCAAAAAGTAGTCTTCTAATGAGGAACTTTTTTTCGTAATTCCTTCAATCATGACATCATGTACGAGTAAATCTTTGATCAAATCGTTTACAACGAGCCCTGGCTCATAAATTCTTATTTTGGCATTGTCGATCACTTTAACATTCCTCAGTAAAAGCCTATACTCCAGTACATAAACAGCTTTTTGACAATCATCGGTTAGCAATTCGATGTATTCCGTATTGCTTTCACGGATCGAATCAAGAGAAACTTCTTTAATGAGCTGCCCTTCATGGATTACTCCGATCGTATCAGCGACTTGTTCGATCTCCCCCAAAATATGACTCGACATTACAATTGCGATCCCGTATTCACGGCTCAGCGTGGTAAACAGACTCCGAAATTCGTTAATCCCGACCGGATCAAGCCCGTTAGTCGGTTCATCTAATAGAAGTAACTCTGGCTTGGTTATCATGGCTCTGGCTATTCCGAGCCGCTGTTTCATGCCAAGTGAAAGGTCTTTAACAGCTTTATGGGCACTATTTTGTAAATGGACCATTTGTAATACCGTATCAATGACTTGCTTATCGTAATAGCCCATATATTCACAATGAAGATCCAGGTTTTCTCGTGCTGTAAGCTTGTCATAAAATAACGGGTATTCAATGATACTGCCGATTCTTTTTCTTATTTCATGAGAAGTAGGGGTTAGCTTCTCTCCAAACAGCTCGATTTCTCCACTGGTCGGCTTGATCAAGTTCGTAATCATTTTTAGAATTGTTGTTTTTCCTGCCCCATTTGCCCCTAACAGTCCATAAATTTCCCCTTTTTTGATCGTCATCGTTACATTCGAAACAACTTCCTTTTCATGAAATGCTTTCGTGAGATGCTTCGTCTGAACAACATAGCTCATAAGTAAAGCCCCTTTCCTTACACATTATAGCGATGGAAATTTTCTTTTTTCTTACCTGATTCTTACGAAAATCTTACGCATTTTGCTATCACATAATGGAAGGCAAAAAAATAACCCGCATCAACGGGTATAGTTCATTTTGTTCAACTGAACAGTAAAGGTTGTTTTTTCATACGGCTTACTTACGAGCGAGATGGTTCCGCCTAATCGTTCAACAAGCCTTTTTGTAATCGTAAGACCAAGTCCACTGCCTTGATACAACTTGTTTCGTGAATCTTCAAGTGTATACATTCTTTCGAAAATCCGATCTTTATGCAGCTCATGAATCCCTTTCCCTTTATCCCACACATCAATATATACATGCTGCTCATCATGTCGTAACGTTAAGCCAATGACCCTACCATCATTCCCGTAGCGAATCGCATTGGAAATTAAATTGGCAAGAATTCGCCCTAACGCTTCTTCGTTCCCCATCCCATATATATCTTGCTCAGGAATTTCAAGCGAAACATCAAATCCTTTTGCTGTTAAACTTTCATAAAAATCTAATATATTCTTTTTACAGATCTCACTTATATTAACGCGCGTTACTTGAATATCCTTATCTCCTGATTCCAACCTTGCCAAATCAAAAAATTTATTGATCATGTCGAGTACTTCGATTGCTTTGTCATGTACCGTTACGAGTAACTTTTGCCGTTCTTCTTCGGTTACATTGCTAGAGTGTACCATCACTTCGATACAGCCTAATACAACGGTAAGCGGTGTTTTTAGATCATGTGAAATATTCGAAAGCATTTTTCTAATCGATTGCTCTGTTTTATGATAGGCGGCAATATTCTTTTGATTGTTTTCTAGCAAGCGGTTGATTTCAACTAGCAGCAATTGAAGTTCTTTATCATCCGTCATAAGGAGAAGCTTTTCACCGGTATGATTTGTCACAATACTACTCAGCTTTTCTTGCATCCTAGCGAGGTTTCTTTTTTGCGCTTTACGAGATTGAAATTGGATGTAATTGATCGTGAGTAAAAGAATAATGATGATTGATAGTAAAACTACCATTTTAAAATTCCCCTAGCTTATATCCAATTCCCCATAACGTTTTAATATAGTGGGGCTCAGAAGGATCATCTTCGATTTTCTCACGCAGCCTTCTCATATGAACATTAATGACATTCTCATCTCCAAAGTAGTCATCATTCCAGATCGCACTATAGATTTGTGCTCTCGTAAAAACACGGTTTGGATTCGTAACAAACAGCCTAAGAATATGAAACTCTTTAGAAGTAAGCCTCAACTCTTCCCCATTTTTATGGACCGAGAAATTATACAAATCAATGGTAAGCTCATTAATTTGGAGAATCCCCGGTTCTTCTTTTTGATCTGTCCGGGAATATAAGGTTGCTCGTCTTATAATTGCTTTTACTCTTGCTAGCAATTCAATCATCGAAAATGGCTTCGCAATATAATCATCCGCTCCAAAGCCAAGCCCTAACGCCTTATCTACATCCCCATCCTTTGCGGACATAATTAAGATCGGCACTAAACTTTTCTCACGGGTCACTTTCAAAAAATCCATGCCGTTCAGCTTCGGCAGCATTAAATCAAGTAAAATTAAATCGAATGATTCCCTTGCAAAAAGTCGAATGGCTTCTTCTCCGTCAAAAGCAGGTACAACATAAAAACCTTCTTTTACAAATTGATTCGTAACCATCTCGCTTATAGACCGATCATCTTCTACAAGCAGTATTTTATGCTGCATCAATCATTCCCCTTATTCGATATGCAGCGCTTCATAGTAACGAACTAATTCAATTACCATTGCGCCCATTCGCTCAATCTCTGGCACAACAATACGTGTAATGCCTTCTTCTTCTAACGCCTCTGCCGTCAGTTTCCCCACGGCCACCGCAAGTGATAACTGTTCAAATACATGCTTGATCTGACCGACACGACCAGCTTGGCGGGCATATTCAAATAGAAAGCGCACCTGGACAGCAGATGTGAAGCATATCGCATCGATTTGTCCAGCATTCAATTCCTGGCATACTTGTTCGACCGATTCAGCTGGTGGTGCAATATGACGGTACGGAAGAAGATACGTGACTAATGCGCCTCTCTCTGCAAAAAAACGTGCCAGTGCCGGAGCTGTTTCCCCATGCAGTTGGACGACGACCCGCTGACCTGTAAAATCAAACGATTCTAATGCCCGAACCAACCCTTTTGTCGTACCATCATCATCAACCGCGACAGGTTTGATGTCGAGCTTTTTTAAAGCGGCATATGTTTTATACCCGCGAGCCGCCACGTTTGCTTGTTGGAGCAAATGCATAAACGGTGCATGAAGATCACATTCTTCCGCAAGTCGAACGAGGGCATCAAGCCCCATACCTGTCGTAAAAATCGCCCAGTCTACGCCTTCTGCTATAAGATTTTTCAGTTCATTTTTGCTCTCTTCTTCTGCTAAAAACACCGTGCCCTGCAGGGAACGAACAAGTGGAATGCCTCCTTGCTTCTCAATAAGTGCTCCCCATTCTTCTGTCTTGCGCGAAGCGCCTGTTGCAATCTTTTTTCCTGCCAATACTTTTTCCATCTGACTACTCCTCTCTGCTGATCAACTATGTATAATGGCTCGTTCTTATCATAAGCTTAGACTTTTAGTGTATTATTTTTGGCAATTTTAAGCAATAGAACCATCTGTATTTTATGCCTGTCAAAGCTTATGAATGGGCACGTTTCTGCCTGGTACGCTCATAAGATGTGATTGTATACGGATATAAAAGGGAGGAGAAATATGATTCAAATTTTAGATTCATCAGTAACGAACAAAACAAGAAAACAGGAATGGCTGCTTGACTATGACCAGTTACGTATCATTGAGTGTCTGGCAAGAAGTCCGGATGTATATACGTATCCATCTCTTGACCAGTTAAAATTCGAAGGCAAGCTGCGGAGCCATATTGTCTCATCCGCCAAAAAGCTGTACCGGAGCGGCACGGAGTTTGCCGTATTTAAAGATTCCAGGTGTAATCCTCGCTACTGGACACTCACTGACAAGGGCGGATTTCGCTTGAACGAAGATGTGAAGCCATCTGAGGGGATACGAGACATTTTCATCAATGGCCATATGTATGCATTTGAATGCGCAACCGCCGTTGTAATTGTTTATTACAAAGGGGTTCTCGAATCAATCGGCAGCGAGAATTTTAATCGGCTGTTCCCCTCTATTCTCTTGTTTGATGGTGTTTATGACGAGAAACTAGGAATAACCTGGGGCAAACACGTGGAGTATCTACCGGGAGATATCCAGTATTTCAAAAACCCTGAATATAATCCGAAAACCCCTGAATGGCAGGGGGAAAACGTTGTGCTGCTGGAAAATCATCTTTACTTCGCCTACGGAATTGGCATCACAACTAAAAAACAAGTAATCGCGCATTTAAATAAAGAACGCATACCAGGCGCAACAACATCTGCCTATCTTATCGATGAAGCAGCTCGCCCTGACTTTTCGTATTTGTCGCAGTATGATCAAAGTGAGAGTAATCCACTCGCAGGGCGCACGGCTTCTGAACGTTCTTTTACAATTGCACACATTGGCACAACGCTCTTTGTCTGCAGATAAGGCCCTACACTTGGCAGAGAAATCTTGTCGTGTAAAACCTATATAAAAAAACTAAACCGTCTGAAACAAGGCGGTTTAGTTTTTTGAATTATATCCCTATATGTATTGAAGTCAGTATCATTACTTACCTGTGGTATATGTCTTAACTGTCGGAGGTGTATAAGCCTTAAATTTCTCAAGTAAACGTTCTGGATTAGAATCAACCAGAGCCATTGAACGATACTTATCCTGGAGAAATTGCTGCTCATTCATATGATCGAAAAAGGAAATAATCAGATCGTAGTAGTGATTAATGTTTAAAATGCCACAAGGTTTTTGATGTAACCCTAATTGCGCCCACGTAAACACTTCGAAAAATTCTTCTAACGTTCCCGGTCCCCCAGGTAGGGCAATAAATCCATCCGCTAAGTCTACCATTTTATGTTTTCGCTCGTGCATCGAATTTACAACAATGAGTTCTGTTAAATTACGATGTGAAATTTCTCGCTCCTCTAGTAATGTTGGGATCACCCCAATAACCTGTCCCCCTGATTCTAAGACTGTATCTGCAAGTGTACCCATAATGCCTACACTTGCCCCGCCATATACAAGTGTGATACCTTGTTTTGCTAATTCTTTACCGAGTAGAATCGCTCCTTCTTTATACGCATCCGAAGCTCCGTTACTTGAACCGCAAAAAACAGCTAATCGTTTCATAGTTATAGATGTCCCCTCGCTATAAACTTTATAGACCTGCCTTTACAAGTATAAAGAAAATTATGTTACAGTAAAAGAGAAAAGGTAGGAGGAATACATAATGGATGTTAATGAATTTCAAAAATGGGTGAAAGAATATTACGAAATAAGAGGATGGTCAGAGCTTGATATCTTTATTCGTATTGGATTTCTAGCTGAAGAAACCGGAGAAGTAGCCCGAGCAATTCGAGCATTAGAGATTGGACGAGATCGACCTGATGAACACACAGGCTCGCCCTCTGAGCTAAAACAGGAGCTTGTTGAAGAACTAGGAGATGTTTTAGGCAATATTATTGTAATTGCCAATAAATACGATATACATCTCGAAGACATTTTTAAATCACATCAAATGAAATTGAATAAGCGTTATGCTTCGATAGAGTCTTCCCAGTAAAATACAGAAAACATATGCTAAAGATAATCGGCTTAATTTTCTATTGAACAAGGGGGCGTACTATCAAAGTTATTTTCAGGGGGTAGCGTTATATGGAGCGGGAAAGCAAATGTATAAGATTTTATGAATTTGGAATTCCTAAAAATGTATTAAAGGTTGAAAATAAGAAAATTGAAAAACCTGAGCGTGGAGAAGTTCTTGTACGTATGAACGTTCGCCCTATCAACCCATCCGACCTGATCCCTATTACTGGAGCTTACTCTCATCGTATTACACTTCCGGCCATCCCTGGATATGAAGGAGTCGGTATTGTGGAAGAAGTTGGTCCGTTTGTTTCTCCACAACTTATTGGTAAACGTGTTTTGCCTTTACGTGGGGAAGGTACTTGGCAAGAATATGTTAAGGCACCAGCGGACTTAGTGATTCCTATTCCTAACTGCATTGATGATTACATAGCCGCTCAATTATATATAAACCCAATAACAGCGTGGCTTACTTGTACAGAAGTTTTACATTTAAGACCGGACGATGTTTTATTAGTCAATGCTTGTGGCTCTTCGATTGGTCGCTTATTTGCTCAACTATCTAAGGTTATCGGTTTTACGTTAATTGCCGTAACTAGGAATAACACTTATACAGAAGAACTGCTCCAACTTGGTGCTTCGTATGTAATAAACACAATGGAAACACCATTACATAAAACAGTTATGGAATTGACGAATGGACTTGGTGCAAATGCTGCTATTGATTCTGTCGGAGGGTCATCTGGAACAGAATTAGCATTTTGTATTCGTCCGAGTGGCACTTTTTTAACCATTGGTCTCTTATCGGGAACACCAGTAAATTGGGCAGATGTTACAAATAAAGCGAAAGTACATGTTAAGATGTTTCATCTGAGACATTGGAATCAACAGGTTTCTGTACAAACTTGGCAAAAAACATTTAACCATTTGATGTCTTTAATAATTGATGGGAGATTGAAACTCATGATGCCTGTGTCGTATTATGACCTACAGGATGTACATGACGCAGTTTGTTTTGCTGAGGTTTCAAGGAGGAATCAAGGAAAAATTTTTTTAACAAATTAGAAACTACTACTTTCTTATTCCGCTAAACCGAGGGATGGAAGTTGATATTATAGCAAATAAAAGCCGGTTTCCCTACACTAAGAAAGGAATTTCAATCGGAGGGTGAAGCAGATGAAATTGCGTGGGATAATCGATCGTTTTGAATCCGAATACGCAGTGATCGAAGTTGGAGAAAATACAATGGATATGAAACGCGCCCTACTTCCAGTTGAAGCCAAGCCCGGGGATACGATCATTATTGATGGAGAGACAATCGCTATTGATAAACAAGATACCCAGAAGCGAAAAGAACGAATTGAACAATTAACGAATGACTTGTGGGAGGACTAACATCCTTCCATATCGAAAAAGGTTGTCAAAAAAAAGAGTGCCTCCTTATGACTGCTAGCTGCAGAATAAAGACACTCTTTTTTAAAACAATTCGACAGTACCACTAACACCTATTCATTTTAATACACATCACGTTGGTAACGCCCTTGCTCCTGCATATCATTTAGATACGCTTCGGCCGCTTCACGGTTCATCGCACCTTCTTTTTCAATAATGCTAACAAGCGTTTCATGGACATCTTTCGCCATATATTGCTTATCTCCACAAACGTAGAAGTATGCTCCGTTTTCTAGCCATGCAAACAACTCTTTGCTGTTTTCAAGCATTTTATGCTGTACATATACTTTTTGCGCCGTATCACGCGAGAACGCAGCATCTACTCTTGTCAGCGCTCCATCTTTTTGATAGTTTTCTAACTCGTTTTGATAAAGGAAATCCGACGCTGCATGCTGGTCTCCAAAAAATAGCCATGATTTACCTGGTGCTTTATTCACGGCACGTTCCTGGATAAAGGAACGGAATGGTGCAATGCCTGTCCCTGGACCAACCATAATAATATCTTTATCTTGAGACTCTGGCAGATTAAAGTGTTTATTTTGTTGAATAAATACCGGGAGCGTATCTCCTTCTTGAAGACGTTCCGCACATAAAACAGAACAAACCCCTTTTCGTTCGCGTCCATGAGTCGTGTAACGTACGGCACCGATGGTTAAATGTACTTCCTCAGGATTAGCAGTAATGCTGCTTGCAATGGAATATAGACGTGGTGGCATTTTTCTTAATAAAGAGACGATCTCTTGGGCAGAAGCTTTCCATGGACCAAAATCGCGTAACAAATCAAGCAAGTCCCGCCCGTTCATATATTCTTTCAGTTGATCTATATTTTCATTCGATACAAGCTTTTGTAACTCTTCGTTTTCTGTTAATTCTGCTGCCTGCTGCATAATTTTTTTCGTTAATAACGTAATTTCAAAGTGTGTTGTTAGCGCTTCTTTTAATGGGAGTGTATCACCTTGCTTATTAATTATAACATCGATTTTTGTATCCCATTTCATTTCCTCAAGCAGAGAAGCCACTAGTTCCGGATCATTTTCCGGGATCATACCAAGGCAATCACCTGGGACATAGGAAAGGTCAGATCCTTTTAACGATAACTCGATATGTCTTGTTTCTTTACTAGAGCCAGCTCCATTTAAATTTACATTTTTGATAACTTTTGCTTGAAATGGATTCGTCCTAGAAAATGTTGTTGGCGCATTTTTGACTACAGTAGGTTGCATAATATCTTCACCTCAAAAAGTTATATAAACCTAGGGTAACACAGGAAGAGAAAATCAGATATGTTTTTTTCACGATCTTCCCTTATTGTGGTGCAAGAGATGGCACTTTAGTAAACATAATATTTTTACCGTCACTTGTAGAAAGGATCGTTCCTAGTTCATCCGTTCGGTAAATCTTAATGCCATTTGCTTGTAATCGCTTGATAATTTCAGCTGTCGGATGTCCATATTTATTTCCCTTCCCAGCCGAAATGACCGCATACTCTGGTTGAACAGCCGATAAAAATGCCTGGCTAGTAGAAGTATTGGCTCCGTGGTGCCCGACCTTCAGAACATTGGAGCGGATATTTTGACCAGCAGCAATCATATCTTTTTCTGATTTAACCGGTGCATCTCCGGTAAACAAAAAGGAATTTTCCCCATACGTGACTTTTACTACGGCACTCCATGCATTCAGATCGTCGCCGTATGATTTAACAGGAGCGACAAATACAGCATCCGCTCCACTTAGACCAAGGGACACTCCTGCCTTCGCTTCTTTCAACTTCAATCCTTTTCGTTTGACTGCTTTCACAAAATCCTCGTATGTAATAGTCGTATGCGTAACTTTTGGTGTATAAACAGCTTGTACCTTCATGTTATCGATCACCGTATCCAATCCACCTATGTGATCGGCATCAGGATGAGTGCCAATGACGGCATCAAGCGTATCGATATGTAACGCTTGAAGATAACGAACCACTTGCTTCCCTTTGTCGTTATTTCCTCCGTCGATCAAAACATTTTCGCCTTTATTTGTTCGGATGAGGATACTATCTCCCTGACCTACATCAAAATAGTAAACACTCAAGTTCCCGGTAGTTGAAACTTCTGGCGACTTTTGCTTCGCTCCCTCACATCCTACTAGCCCCAAAATAAGTAGCAAAGTTAAACTAAGCTTTATGAGTCTATTTTTCATCTGCTATTCTTCCCCTATGTTGTTTTATGTATCAGATTGCTTCTTCCCCATAATCTTACCTCATTTTCCTGGAAAAAGTGAAAAAACCAGGCTACATGTTATCGTAACCTGGCTTTCCCCTGTTAGCTTGCTATTCTTTTCTCAGAAGCAGCTTCTTTCTCATCCTGTAGAAAACGTCTTGTTTCCATGACAATGACCCCACTTAGTCCAACCAATCCGATTAAGTTCGGAATCGCCATCAATCCATTCGCAATATCAGCGAATGTCCATACCAGTCCCAGTTTTAAATTCGCGCCCACCGCAATCATAACCACAAAAACATAGCGGTAGTAACGAACGGCTTTTGGACCGAACAAATACTGAATGCACTTCTCTCCATAATACGACCAGCCTAACATCGTAGAATACGCAAACAACACAATCGCAATGCCAAGAATCATACCGCCTGCACTGCCGAATACAGATTGAAACGCAAGTGTTGTTGCTTCTACTCCTGTTTTACCCGAATCCCAGGCACCGGTGGTAATTAATACGAGAGATGTAATCGTACATATAACAAACGTATCAAGAAACGTTCCGGTCATCGATACAAGTGCTTGCTTGGCTGGCACATTCGTTCTTGCGGCGGCGGCTGCAATTGGTGCACTTCCGAGTCCGGCCTCGTTCGCAAATACGCCACGCGCCACCCCAATTTGAATCGCTGCGGCTACACCTGACCCAACAAATCCACCGACAGCTGCTGTACCATTAAAAGCCCCGGAGAAAATAAGCGAAAATGCCGTTGGAATTTGATCGATATGATAAAAAATAATAATCAGCCCGGCAATTACATAAAAAAGCGCTTTTACCGGAACGAAATAGCCAGTTACTCTCCCGATTTTCTTAACCCCGCCCAGAATAACGAGCGCTGTAAATATAGACATTAAGATGCCACTTGCAAGTGGAGGAATCGAAAAGTTAACGCGCATCGCCTCTGCAACCGAGTTACTTTGTACCATGTTCCCAATTCCGAAAGAAGCAGTAGCACCAAAAATTGCGAATAAAACAGCCAGCCATTTTTTCTTGAGGCCGTACTCCAAATAATACATCGGACCGCCAGAGTATTCCCCATTTTCCCCTTTAACTCGATATTTCACCGCAAGAATGGCCTCGGAATATTTCGTCGCCATCCCAAACAAAGCCGTCATCCACATCCAAAATACCGCACCAGGACCACCAATTGATACGGCGGTAGCAACCCCGGCGATGTTCCCCGTCCCAATCGTTGCAGCCATGGCGGTCATCAACGCCTGAAAGTGACTAATGTCCCCAGCCGAGGCTCCGTCCTGTGATTTCCCAAACGCCAGCTTATGGGCATCCCACAGCTTGAAGAACTGTAGTCCGCGCAAGCGCACAGTAAGCAGGATTCCTGTTCCTACCAGGAGTACCAGTGTAGGCAATCCCCAGACATAATGATTAATGAGTTCTAATACTTGACTTACCTTCTCCATCTCCATTCCCCTTTACAGAAAAAATAAAAAACCATTTCATTCATATGAAATGGTCTCTGGAGATACAAGGGATAGAAAAATAAACCGATTCGGCATCGGTTTTTCCTGTCGCTTGTCTCTGTCCTTTTACCTGAGAGATTATCTGCTGTGCAGATTTGCTCCTTCGGTGCTCTGTATCCTCCATGCCACTGGCAGGAGGGAGTCTCTCCAGAGATTCGTCCCCATGCAGTTCTACTTGTTATCCAAGACCTGAGAGTTTCAAAGCTGTCCGACCAGCTTCTTGCCCCATCGGTAGATCGGTTGATCTTCTCCTGTATGGTTCATCCGAATGCTATATGATTAACAAATAATAGTATAGACATTGATAAACAAATAAATCAAGATGTATTTTATATTCTTGCTCGATTTTATTAAAAATGATAAAATAATTACATAATTTCATGCATGGACCTTGGAGGAGCCTGTCAAACACGGGATTGTTCTATTCTTTTTTAGAGCCTGTGTTTCACAGGCTCTTTTTATGTTTTTTGGTCTACTTTCACAAACTACAACAGAAAGGTGGAAAAAGAATGCTTGTTCTAACATTAGCACTTATTTTAATCGCTTCTAAAATTGCTGGAGATGTGAGCGTACGGCTTGGTCAGCCGTCTGTGTTAGGAAAGTTAGTCATTGGAATTGTATTAGGGCCCGCTATGCTAGGCTGGATCCACGATACGGAAATACTGCATGAGATAAGCCAGATCGGGGTAATCTTATTGATGTTTATCGCTGGATTGGAAACCGATGTAGATGAATTCAAGCGATCTGGCAAAGCATCGACGTATGTCGGAATGGCAGGAATTCTGCTGCCGCTTGGGGCCGGTTATCTTGCAGGGCTATTTATGAACTATTCTTCTTTACAAGCGCTGTTTCTTGGATTATTATTATCTGCTACTAGTGTAAGCATCTCCGTTCAGGCACTGAAGGAAATGGGAAGTTTGAACACCAAAGAAGGGGTAACAATTCTCGGCGCAGCTGTAATTGATGATATTGTCGTAATTATTGCACTGGCTTTCCTGATGAGCATGGCAGGTGGCGAAGTCAGTCTAAGTATGGTTATTGGCAAAAAGGTCGCATTCTTTGCTATTGCGATTCTCGTAGGATGGAAGATCGTGCCGTGGGTGCTGAAGAAGTTTGCTCCGCTGCGCGTAACAGAATCAGTTGTGTCAGCAGGATTAATCATTTGCTTTACGTTTGCGTATATGGCGGAGTATGCAGGTATTGCAGCCATTATCGGGGCTTATATTGCCGGGGTTGCCATTAGTGTAACAGACTATAAGCATGAAGTTTTTGAGAAAGTGGAGACAATTAGTTATTCGATTTTTGTACCGGTGTTTTTCACATCGATTGGCATTGCAGTAGAATTTAGTGGCCTTGGAGACCAGATTGGTCTGATCGTAGGGTTAAGTGTACTGGCAATCGTGACGAAGCTATTCGGTGGAGCGCTTGGAGCTAAGTTGGCTGGTTTTCAATGGCGAAGTTCAATGGGGATCGGATCGGCGATGGTATCGCGTGGTGAGGTAGCATTAATTATTGCAGGGATTGGACTGGAAGCGAACCTGTTGAGTACGGAGTTGTTTTCGATTCTTGTAGTCGTTGTATTGGTTACAACAATTGTGACTCCTCCAATGATGAAGTTGTTTTTCATGAATAAAATGGGGCAGGAACAGAAGTCTTTTGACTAGTTCTACACCAATAACAAAGGACGGCATATAGCCGTCCTTTGATTCGTTAATTTTCCCCTTATCGTACATCAAGTTTTATATAAAACTTAAGCCTACTCCAATAAGATAAGGAACAAGCCAGATCCCCCAGACTGATAAGCTAAAGGTATGAAACCGGGTGACACGTTCTTTGTTTTTTGTAAAGTAAACAACCGTAGCCCACAAAGCGTGAATTAGCATAAGGACAAGGGCCGTTATTCCGGTCACTGCATGCAAGTTCAAAGAGTGAGCCGTGCTTAACTTTTCCATAAACGTTGTGCCAAGTGTATCGAATAATAACCCACCCCAGAAAAACAGAAGATGTTTTCCTTTTAACTGTCCGGCTCTCCGTTCACTCCACACACCAATTGTATACAAAACTAATGCTACATTAATAAAAACAACCGCAAATGTTAACATGTTTTCCTCTCCTGTTCATCTCTTTGTTGATAAAGGATATCTGATTGAGATCATTATAAGCTCTCAATATGAATAGAAGATGAACAGCATATTGTGATACGGGTATTTTTTTTGTTTGGGTTGTGGTTGGGAGATTGTGTGGTTTTGTTTTTGTACGCAGTATTTTAAAACTTTACCTGCTCTTCAAGATGTGTTTTTTGTTCATTTATAGTTTTTTACTAATCTAACCGTTAGCGTACTAACATTTTTCATAAAATAATCTTTTTATTTTAATTATTATCTATATATAATATAGTTGACTGATCATTCGCTCATAATTGTGTATTTATTGATTTAAGGAGGTACTTATGCAAAAGTCCCGTATCATTTTCTTTGAGAGAGAATTCCCAAGTGCAAACATGATTCTTATTCAGGATCAGCTCCCGATCCTTATTGATACCGGTTTTGGGAGTGATGCGAAAGATACAGAGCAATTAATTAAGGAAGCGGGCACTTCACCAGAGGAATTACACCTTATTGTGAACACGCATTATCATAGTGATCATGTAGGAGGCAATTTTCATCTTCAAAAAAATTATGGTGTTATGATTGCTGCTCATAAATGGGAAGCCGATTTAATTAATTCTTGTGACCCTGAAGCTTGTAGTGCAGAGTGGTTAGATCAGCCTGTAGAACCTTATCGAGTCGATATAAATCTCTCAGATAACGATGAGATCATTACAGGAAGTCGAACCTTGAAGGTCCTGCACACACCGGGACATACGTTAGGCCATATATCTTTATATGAACCTGATGAAGGGATATTAATTTGTGGAGATCTCTTTTACAAAAATGATATCGGATGGATCAATATCTTTCGAGAAGGCGTTGCATCCGTCCAACGATCGATAGAAAGTTTAGACCGGTTATCAGTGCTCCCGATTCAACAGGCTTATCCAGGACATGGTCCTCAAATAGAGAATCCTCTGGCTGCGATTGATGCCGCAAGGGAACGGTTTGAAAAGTGGCTTAGAACGCCAGAAAAAATTTCATGGCATGCCTGTAAAAGAATTTTTGCATACGCATTAATCATTAAAAACGGTTTGGCAAAAGAAGAAATCAATAACTACCTATTAAAATGTGGTTGGTTCCAAGATTTTGCCCGCTACTCTTTCCAGCTTCAGCCTGAAGAATTTGTTCATATCCTGCTCGATGAAATGGTTCGTTCCGGAGCAGCAAGCTGGCACAATAATCATTTAATCGCAACCACCCCATACCAAGTACCACCAAAGGAATGGATGAATAAAAATATAAAGCCGAAAGATTGGAGAACCTAAGATTATCTCACTTAACTAAAAGAGGAAAATAAATTCACTTCCCCTTCTACTTACGAAAAACGAGCGGCTTATCACCTGCTGAGGTATCAGCAGGTGATAAGCCGCTCGTTAAAAGCGTAGGAAAAATCGTTTTTATTCTTTTTCCTCCATTAAATCTTCCCGTACTTTTGTTAAAATTTCACCTAACCAGTTAGTTCCTAGCCATTTCGTCCGATCCAATATTCTTGGATCATCTTCACTTAATCCCACACCCCAAATTCGATCAACCGGACTTGCCTCTACAATGGTTGTTCCTGCCGTAGCCAATAATTTTTTCTTTAGCTCTACGTTTTGCGAAAACTTTGCGTAACTTCCATCATAGACAATTTGCTTGCAAGCTTGTTCCCACTTTTTTTGATCAAAATTCTTTACTTTACGACCGAGCTTCTTTTGTTCGTTAGGCGATTTCGTTTGTAATATTTTTTGAGCAATGGTTTCATCATTAAATAATTTTGCTTTTTGATACATCATATACTGCTCAGCACAATTAAACACAATATTATTCACACAAAATGTGCCTGGATACCATTGAGAAAAAGGTGATTTAGATCGCCAAAAAAATGTGAACTTCTCCATATAACTCATATCTCTCCTCTACAAATTATTTTTGCACTTCTACCCGCAGCCCATTTGGAAAAATAAGCACATACGAGCCAAAATCAAGCGCCTGCTTACAGCAACGGCTCATCAGCTTCTTGCGATTTTTCTTTTCAAGCCCGGTGAATGTCCCACAAACCGAGCAGTGCGTTTCATAGCCTTCCTGCATCGCCAATGCGTATAACGGAGCACCAATCCGCCTGCATTCTTCTTTAAAAGCAGCGTCTTCATCCCGGAATGGTTTGCCTTCGATAAACAAATGATAATGAGCCAGCTCATGTTTCAATGTAGCAATCACGTGCCGAGCACCAAACTGGTTGTACTGCCACATGCTCTGAATAATGCGCAGCGGTTTATGGGCTCGCGGATCAAACATGAAATAACCGGCCGCATTTTTCAGTGACTTATCCCACTCAATCGGAATTTTGCATGGACGTCCGTAGTAGGTAAGACTAAGCTGATTGCCGATCTGGGCCAGTTCTTTGTGATCGCTTGTATC
This sequence comes from Aneurinibacillus uraniidurans, assembly GCF_028471905.1. NCBI lineage: Bacteria > Bacillati > Bacillota > Bacilli > Caryophanales > Paenibacillaceae > Aneurinibacillus > Aneurinibacillus uraniidurans. Next base: position 2,114,122 of record NZ_CP116902.1, read on the forward strand.
AATCGTCTGTCTTGTGACAAGTCGTTTGAGACGATTGATATGTTCAAGAGCTTCCTCATACGAAAGCTGAACTAATAAAGAATCAGGCTTCTCCCCTGCTTCTAACACAAGAGAGTATAAGTATTTCATCATTAGGGCAGTAGGTTTTATATCATTCATACCTATTATTGTAAGAGAGCGATCTCATTCTCGCAACACATTCAACGCCTATGGTATAATCGAAACGCACAAAGAATCTAACTGAACTGAAATGGAGATGTCCATGTTACCATTTGAAGAAAAGCTCGCAGTTATTGAATCATTCCCTGAATTGCAGCGGAAAAACGTCTCGCTTGGACGAGTAAATTTTCACTATGATGAAAGCATATTTGACAAAAAAATCGTCGTGTATCATCTGCATCCGAACGGAAATGGCTTTGTTTACACCGGACAGCTGCCGGGCTATGAATCAGATGATCGAGGTTTAACAAATATTCGCGACTATTCCGCAGCGGATCTTCGCTCTTTAATCAAGTCGTCCATTGATTCCTTATCATCTCACCATACATCGGCTGTTACAGAAGATGGACAGGAAGAACGTTGGGCAGGGCCGGATCAACATATACTTGTACTTATGTATGAAAACGAGCTATGGAATGTATATACCGGATTGAATCTGGAAGCTTCTTTTGAGTCGTATGACGAAGCAGAACAATATCTACGTGAAGAAGGCTTTCATCGCCTGTAGATAATAAAAGATCCACCTGTTAGGAAAATGGTGTAGGCTGTATCAGCCCCATTTCTAGGCAGGTGGATTTTTGTTGTCATCATTATACGGTTTTCTGCACGAGCTGTAGCAACTTATCGGACGTATGCGAAATTGTATCAAAAGTTGCTTTCATTTCTTCCGATGTTGCCGCATTTTCTCGCGCATGAGCAGCAATTCGCTGAATGGATTCATTTATGTACGTGATGGAAGCAATAATATTCTCCAGCTGGTTTGCGATGTCGTCCGTTGAAGATCGACTTTGTTCTGACATTGTTTGAATTTCTTTCGCCACTACTGAGAAGCCTCGTCCTTGCTCTCCGGCCCGCGCCGCTTCAATGGACGCATTAAGCCCAAGAATTTTAGATTGTGTTTAAATTTTCTGAATAAACGAAAGCACATTATTTATTTCTTGAATGTCACTCTTTACGGATAACGAGCGATTCGATAATTCTTCTACATGAACGGCTACATCATGAGAAGCATGTGCAATATGATCGGTTGTTGAGGTCAAATCGGTAATCGCGATCACTAAGTCGCTCGAAGCTAAACGGATCGTATCCAGTTTTTCGTTGGAAACGACCGCACTAAAAATCGCAATGAGTTCCCCATTATCAAATATAGGAATAGCGGTAGATATGTAGGAAAACCCGTATTTTTCTACCCCTCGTTCTTCGCGTAATGGATGGGTAACTTTTGTACGCCATACTTTTTCCACAACTGTTCCTTTTATATTTTCGATACGTGTTCCGAGTGGGAGTTTAAAATCTAACTTTTCTCCTGGCAAATACCCGATTAGTTTTTCATGGTCATACAGCAAAAGGCACGTATCTTCCGGGTAACCGGCCTGATAAATTTTCATAACATCTATGATGCTTTGGAGTAGTGGGTTCACATTCGTCACCTTTCTATCTTTTTAAAAGTATTTAGATCATTATGCTATGATTTAATTGGTAAAGTGTAGTAATAAATTAAAAAACTAGGTATGTGGGTCTATTTACATATTGTAGTTCAAGGAAAAGTTTGTATAATATTCGAAGTAAACTTATAGTTTGATAAAAATAAACTTTCTTGACCGCAAGTTTACTCCAGGTGAACAAAGTGAAGGAGAATACCATGCAGATCGGGAAAAAAATAAAAAATTTACGCTTAAAAAAAGGACTAACGCAGGAAGAGCTAGGAGAACGGACTGATTTAAGTAAAGGATACATCTCCCAACTCGAACGGGATTTAAGCTCCCCCTCTCTCGAAACGTTTTTTCATATTCTTGAAGTGCTCGGCTGTACTCCGAATTCGTTCTTTAATGAAGAAGAACGGGAACAAAAAGTCGTGTATAGCGAAGAAGAACAAACCGGTTTCACGGATGAGGAGCGCGGCTATCATATTCAATGGCTCGTGCCAGAGTCTAATGAAAAAGAAATGGAGCCGATTCATCTGCTGCTTCAGGAAAAAGGAGAATTTAAAAAGTTTGAACCATCACTTTCCGAGACGTTCGCGTATGTACTGCGCGGGCGCATTGCCGTTCGGCTTGGTAAGCACGTATATCATGCCAAGGCCGGGGAAGCGATCTATTTCCATGCATCCGATGAACATCAGATTGTAAACGATGACACGGGCCCATCCGAACTCCTTCTCGTTGCGACCGAATCATATTTGTAAGCACAACTCTACTAATTTGAACAAGGAGTCATAGCTATGAACACAACGAACACGATTATTCGCTTTGAACATGTTACAAAGCAATATGATGAAGATGCGCCTGTGCTTGATAATGTCAGCTTTGAAATTGAGCGCGGGAAATTCTACACCCTCCTCGGCCCATCCGGCTGTGGAAAAACGACGATTCTCCGCCTTATTGCCGGCTTTACTGAGCCATCTCATGGAAACATTTATTTTAACGGCACAGTGATCAATCACGTTCCAGCGAATGAACGTCAAGTAAATACAGTATTCCAGGATTATGCCCTTTTCCCCCACCTCAACGTCTTTGAAAATGTAGCGTTTGGCCTGCGCATTAAAAAAATGAAAGAAGCTGCGATTCAGGCGAAAGTAAAAGAAGCCCTTCGCTTCGTTAACCTGGACGGTTATGAAAAACGGGAAATTAGTGAAATGTCCGGCGGGCAGCGACAACGGGTTGCAATTGCTCGGGCGATCGTGAATGAGCCGGAAGTCATCTTGCTTGATGAGCCGCTGTCCGCACTTGATCTGAAGCTTCGAACAGAGATGCAGTATGAGCTGCGTGAGCTGCAGCAGCGTCTGGGCATTACATTTATTTTTGTTACGCACGATCAGGAAGAGGCGCTGGCGATGTCCGATGAGATTTTTGTGCTCAATGAAGGTAAAATCCAGCAAAGCGGCACCCCGACAGACATTTATGATGAGCCGATCAACCGCTTTGTCGCAGATTTTATCGGAGAATCGAATATCGTGTCGGGGAAAATGATTGATGATTTCCGCGTGGAATTCGCCGGGAAGCAGTTTGAGTGTGTCGATCAGGGCTTCAACCGAGATGAACCGATTGAAATCGTGATTCGACCGGAAGACCTGGAAGTAACAACACGTGAAAATGGAAAACTTCAGGTACGAGTTGACTCCCAGCTATTCCGGGGCGTCCATTATGAGATTTGCTGCTATGATGAAGGCGGAAATGAATGGCTCGTCCACTCTACCCGCCAGGCAGTTGTCGGCGAAACGGTAGGTCTCTATTTCGATCCAGAAGCGATCCATGTTATGCGCTTCGGCGAAACAGAAGAAGAATTCGATAAGCGGCTCGAATCGTACGATGAGGTTCACCATGCAAAATAGAATTCGTAACGTATATCTCGCTCCTTATTTGCTCTGGATTGTGCTGTTTGTGATTGCCCCTCTTTTACTTGTCCTCTACTATTCGTTTTTTGACATTGAGGGGCACTTTACGCTAGCGAATTATGAGAAGTTTTTTACGCCCGTTTATTTAAAAATGACGCTGAGCTCATTCTGGTATGCCTTTCTTATTACGGCATTCTCGCTGTTGATTGCGTATCCGACCGCATATTTCTTGACCAAGACAAAGCATAAGCAATTATGGCTGCTGCTCATTATTTTACCAACATGGATCAACCTGCTGCTGAAAGCTTATGCGTTTCTGGGGATTTTCGGTACATACGGAACAGCAAACGCCCTGTTAGAAGTGCTCGGTATCGGCAAAAAACAAATCTTATTTACCGATTTTAGTTTTTTGTTTGTATCGGTCTATATTTTTATTCCGTTTATGATTTTACCGATTTTCAATGCGCTTGAGAAATTGAATCCATCGTTTATCGATGCAGCCCGCGACCTGGGAGCATCTTCATGGACGACATTTCGCCGTGTGATTTTCCCGCTGACACTTGATGGCGTAAAATCAGGCTGCCAAGCGGTATTTATTCCAGCTCTGTCATTGTTTATGATCACCCGTCTCGTTGCCGGTAACCGGGTCATTACGCTTGGGACTGCGATCGAACAGCACTTCCTCGTAACACAAGATTGGGGAATGGGCGCAACCATTGCCGTCTTCCTCATCCTTGCCATGGTGATCATTATGATCGTAACAGGAAAGCGGAAGTGAGGGTGGGTCGATGATGAAGCTAAAACGAAATCTATCAAATGTATATTTATGTGTTGTATTTGTCATTTTGTATGCACCGATCTTTTATTTGACATATTACTCGTTCAACAGCGGCGGGTCCATGCATGAATTTGAAGGCTTTACACTGAAATGGTACGAGGAAGTGTTTCATGATACGCGTTTGCTCATTATTGTGCTAAATACGCTTGTGATCGCCCTTCTATCCGCAGCGCTCTCGACAATACTTGGCGTAGCCGGGGCATTGGCTATTCACCATGTTAGACGGCATCAAGCAAAGAACATGCTGCTTTCGTTGAACAATGTATTGATTGTAAGCCCGGATATTATTATTGGTGCGTCTTTTCTCATCCTATTTACCATTGCGGGTATTAAGCTTGGCTTTACATCGGTATTATTGTCGCATATCGCCTTTAGTGTACCAATTGTGGTCATTATGGTGCTGCCGAAGCTGCAGGATATGAGCCCAACGCTGATCGATGCGGCTCGTGATTTAGGAGCAAGTCAGTGGGATGTACTGACGAAAGTGGTCCTGCCGGTTATTACACCCGGAATTTTCGCAGGATTTTTTATGGCATTGACGTATTCCCTTGATGATTTTGCGGTTACATTCTTTGTGACAGGGAACGGATTCTCAACGTTATCCGTTGAAATCTATTCACGCGCTCGCCAAGGTATCGCCCTTAACATTAACGCACTGTCCACGCTTATTTTCCTGTTTACGATTGTACTGGTCATCGGCTATTACTTCATTAATAAGCGCAGCAACGGTCGAGCGAAAGGAGCTGGATTACGTCCATGAAGCAGCTAACACGTATGTTTATCCTTTTGTTTGCCGTCGCGTTTGCCTTGATGTTTGTAACATCCCGCCTTAATTCAACACAGGGCTATACTGGTGCTAATACGCTGACGGTGTATAACTGGGGTGATTATATCGATCCAGAACTCATAACAGAATTTGAAAAAGAAACCGGAATTAAAGTCATCTATCAAACCTTTGATTCAAATGAAGCCATGATCACGAAAATCGCGCAAGGTGGAACAACATTCGATGTCGCTGTTCCGTCTGAATATACGATCAGCAAGATGAAGGAAGAGAATCTCCTTCTGCCGATTGATCATGCTAAAATTCCGAACTTGAAAAACATTAACCCGCGCTTTCTTAATTTATCGTTCGATCCAAATAATACATACTCCGTCCCCTACTTCTGGGGAACGGTTGGGATTGTATACAACCCTGAAATGCTCGGGGGTAAAAAGATTACGAAGTGGAATGACTTGTGGAGCCCGGATTTACGCAATCAGATTTTACTCGTAGACGGTGCGCGTGAAGTGATGGGCATGGGGCTGAACAGTCTGCACTACTCGTTAAATGATACGAATGAAGCGCATCTTCAGGAAGCAAAGCAAAAGCTGACGACTCTAATGCCGAACGTAAAAGCTATTGTCGGGGATGAAATTAAAATGCTGCTTGCCAATGAAGAAGCTGCTGTCGGTGTGGTCTGGTCGGGAGATGCAAGTGAAATTATGGGCCAGAACGAAAAGCTTGATTATGTTGTACCGGAGGAAGGCTCAAACTTATGGTTTGATAACATGGTCATTCCGAAAACAGCTAAAAACATCGAAGGTGCTCATAAATTTATTAACTTCATGCTCGATCCGAAGCATGCCGCACAAAATGCTGAATATGTAGGCTACTCGACACCGAATGAAAAAGCGTTGGCCTTCTTACCAAAAGATATCGCAGAAGATGAACGATTTTACCCAAGTCCAGACGTAACAGGAAAACTTGAAGTATATGAAAACCTTGGCAAGCGTATGCTCGCCCATTATAATGAACTGTTCCTGGAGTTCAAAATGCATACAAAATAAGTAAAAGCCTGACGAATCTATCAGATTTCGTCAGGCTTTTTTGGTCATATACTCTTTATCGAATATCGTTTTTATCTAAATATTTCAAGAGAAAATGGACAAGATACGCTACGATCCCGAATGAAAGCACAAGATAAATCGCTACCTTTAACAAGTTGCCAGATCACTCCTATAATAAAAAATCATGTTTGTTCCGCTTATTCTTTTCCAACATTTTAATATGGGCTTGTTTATCTCGCAAGCCTTTTGACAGAATGCTTGCAACGTTTAAACATGATTTCTTAGGCATGATCCCCGGATTTATGATTTTTTTACAGCTTTGCATTCATGATCTTCTACGATAATCTCGATCTGCTTCACGTCGCCTTCTTCAATCAACAGGTCAGCAATACGGTCTTCAATCTCCTGCTGGATGACCCGACGCAATGGACGAGCGCCAAAGGCAGGGTGATAGCCGCGATCTGCCAGCATCTCTTTCACCTCTGCTGTAACTGTGACAGCAATCCCCTGTTCGTACAATTCACTCAGGCTATCAGCAAGCATTACGTCGACAATTTGTACGAGATCTTGTTTTGCCAACTGATTAAACGAGATCACGGCATCAAAACGATTCAGGAATTCTGGTTTAAAGTAAGCTGTAAGCGAATCAGTAACGGTTGCAGGCTCCACCTTGCTTTCAGCCTCAAATCCGACTGTGATTTTCCGCTCCGCTACTCCTGCGTTGCTCGTCGCAATTACGACCGTATCTTTAAAGTTCACTGTGCGGCCCTGGCTGTCTGTCAGACGTCCGTCTTCGAGAATTTGCAGGAACATGTTCAACACATCCGGATGCGCTTTTTCAATCTCATCCAGCAGAATAATGCTGTATGGATTGCGGCGTACGCGTTCAGTCAGCTGGCCCGCTTCTTCATGGCCGACATAGCCTGGTGGTGAGCCGATCAGTTTAGAGACAGAATGTTTCTCCATGTATTCACTCATATCAAGGCGAATCATTGATTCTTTCGTGCCAAATAGCTCCTCGGCAAGCACACGGGTCAGCTCGGTTTTACCGACACCAGTCGGACCGACAAACAGGAACGAAGCAATTGGTCGATTTTTCGGCTTCAGTCCGGTGCGGCTGCGACGGATCGCTTTTGTTACCTGCTTAACGGCATCTGGCTGACCAATTACTCGTGCTGCAAGCTGTGCTTCCAGGTTCTGCATTTTTGTCTGTTCTGCGCTTTGCAATTTTCTAACCGGGATCCCCGTTTTTCGTTCAATAATGTCTTGAATATCTTCTACGGTTACATCCGTGCGTGCCACCTCGCCTTTATGACGATCAAGCTGTTCGAGAATGTGCATTTCTTCATCGCGAAGTTTGGCAGCACGTTCATATTCCTCTTTCACAGTAGCCGCTTGTTTCTCCTCGACAATCTCACGTAACCGTGCATGCTGCGCTTCTGTGTCATGCCCGGCTGTGCGCAAGTTCACTTTGGAACCTGCTTCATCAAGCAGGTCAATCGCTTTATCTGGCAGGAAACGATCCTGGATGTAACGATGTGACAGCTCAACGCAGGCACGAATCACTTCATCCGAATACGCCACTTCATGATACGCTTCGTATTTCGGACGCAGACCTTGCAGAATTTTGATCGCTTCTGGGACAGTTGGTTCTTTGACCATGACCGGCTGGAAGCGACGTTCGAGGGCAGCGTCTTTTTCAATCTGACGGTATTCTTTCAGTGTCGTTGCTCCGATTACTTGCAGCTCGCCCCTTGCAAGCGCTGGTTTCAGAATGTTGCCTGCATCCATTGAGCCTTCTGCTGAACCAGCACCGACGAGTAGATGAATTTCGTCAATGAACAAAATGACATTTTTACGTGCCTGTAGTTCGGTAATAATTTGCTTCATTTTTTCCTCGAATTGTCCTCGGATGCCCGTGCCTGCGACAAGTGAAGCGACATCGAGTGTATACACAACTTTATTGCGAAGTTTGGTTGGAACGTCTCCGTCAGAAATTCTGACAGCTAATCCTTCAGCGATCGCGGTCTTTCCGACGCCTGGTTCACCGAGTAAGACCGGATTGTTTTTCGTGCGACGGTTTAAAATTTCAATAATGCGCTCAATCTCATGATCGCGGCCAATTACCGGATCAATCAACCCGGCTTTTGCTGCTTCGCTCAAATTGCGTCCTGCGCTATCAAGAATGCCACCTTGCTGCGGTACAGCCATTGGTGAATGTTCAGCTCCCATCCCTTCGTTGGCAGGCGGCATTGAGAATCCTTTAAAAAGTGCATCCATGCCCGAGAAATTCGGGAATGACCCAGCTCCTGCTGGCATGCCCATTTTATTTGCAAATGTTGTATAGCAGTCACGGCAGAGATGCACCTTCTGCGTGTGATTTTGACGCTGCATCGTAACAAATACATGCGCCTGTTTTTGATTGCAGTTTTGACAAAGCATATGTCTGCCTCCTTTATTGTATCTGTTTTATCTGACATTGACTTTCTTTGACCTTATAGTTTGATTATATACTGACCTTTCCTGACTTTCAAGAGGTGCTGCAAAAATTGTTTATAATGAAAAACGGAGTTAGCTCCATCGTAGATACGATGTATAAGCCAACTCCGCTGCAAGTTTAAAAACGTTTTACGATCTGGAACAGAATTGTCGTAACAATAAGTGCCCCAACGGCTACAATCACAAACGTCATATATGTCCCTTCTTCCTGATAATGCTGTATTCTGCTCTTATCTTACCATATAAACATTTTATATGTTAGATTCACAGTGTAAACCGTGCCAATCCTGACAAACATATGGTTTTTCTTGCAATCAATCATATATTATCTTACTATTCTATATAATAATGAGAGAATTGGTGAGGAGGAAAGCACTTTTGAATAGGTTCAGCAAGCGATCGGTTCATTATGGTTGGATCATTCTTATCCTAATGACGCTTACCATCCTGGCAAGCATGGGGCTCGGACGCTTTTCTTTTGGTATTATGATTCCATTTATTCGCAATGATATGCAATTGTCTTACGCTTTAGTTGGCTATTTAACCACTGCACTTTTCTCTGGCTATCTTGTTGGCTCACTACTGGCGGGATCGTTTATTCATCGTTATCAGCATCGCCGGACGATTGTTTGCGGATTGTTCATCTTTTCCTCTGTACTATTTATTTTTTCACGTATAACCAGCTTTGCCGCGATGATTGTACTTGTGTTTCTACTCGGCTTCCTCATTGGTATCCTGAACATTTCAGCGCTTGGTCTTTTATTTAACTGGTTTGCAGACCGTAAAAAAGGGATGGCCCTTGGCATTGCTAATGCCGGTGGCGGTGGCGGCATGGTATTTAGCGGGATGTTTGTCCCGTATATGGTAAGCTACTCGCAGGCAGACAACGGGTGGCGGAACGCAACCTTGTTGTTTTTCGGCTTTTCGGCTGCCATCTGGCTCTTCTGTATGTTGTTTTTACGGAATAATCCTACTGAAGTGAAGCTGAGCAAAATCGGGGCAACAGATCCTTGCATACATACGGAGTCAAGTACGCCAGAACATAGCGGCGAACAGGAGGAGACTACCTTCCGCGCTTTGTTTCGCAATCCTGTATTTATGATGCTTGGGGGCAGCTATTTTTTATGGGGATTTAGCTATTTGATCTTTACTACTTTTCTAGTGGATTATTTAATGGAAGGGCTGAATTATTCCAAAATAGAAGCAGGCGGATTATTCTCCCTTGCTGGCATCTCTAGCATTGTAAGCGGATTCATTTGTGGTGCCTTATCCGATCGATTCGGGCGAGTGCGAGTTCTGACCTGGATATACAGTGTACAAAGTACGCTACTTCTACTTCTCCTACTCCCCCATCCAGTTACAATAACAGGATCTATATTTTTGTATGCGCTTACGTTATGGGGTGTTCCGACCTTAATGATGGCAAGTGTAGGCGACTTTCTCCCACCACGGGCTGTCCCGACCGGAATGGGGTTTCTGACTTTGTTTTTCAGCATCGGGCAGGCACTTTCTCCGCTTTGCACTGGCTGGGTCGTATCTGTTACCCATTCCTATACGACCTCCTTCTTCATCTCAGCTATTTGCTGCGCAGTCGGTGCATTATTGTTGATGGGGTTGGCGCGAAAACAGTACCTTGTAGCCAAAAATGATGCTCTATCTGTTTCTAAATCACTTTAAAACTCATGCAAAAAGGGGAAGCTAATTTGAAACGAATAGTTCCAATCATGTTATCGAGTGTTTTTTTACTAACAACTGGGTGTACTCCAGTTAATAAAACGAATGACAAAGAGATAAAAAGCGAAACTAAAGACAGTCAAAAGAAAAGCGATAAAAACAGTTCAGTAAATACCTCTGTCGATCGAAAACATGATTTTACCTATCTTGAACAATTACCAAAAGATAAACTAGAGACGTACAACCAATTTCTAGAGGATGGTAATCTCGATCATTTAACAGATTTCACACCAGAACAGATTGTCTTACTCTATATGAACTTAGTATTGAAACATGAAACTGATAAAATATATGCGCTAACTTACAATAATGGTCAACTTCCTTCTCTTGATAGATTCAAAGATGAATACGACCATTACTTATCTGAATATTTAAACGAAGATTATTTAGCATATCGATTTTATGACTCCATTTCAGTAGATGAGGAAACAAGAAAAAAGGACAGCCTTGTGGTCCAAATTAAAATTACGTATGGGACTACAACACGGGTTGTAAATTACGGATTAAAAAGGGAACAAAATGTTTGGAAACTGGACTTATACCATTTAGTAAAAGACTCAAAGAAAAGGGCAAAAAAATGTGAAGAAGCAGGAAGCTGATTGGTCGCTCCCTGCTTTTTCCCACTTGTATTCATCTGTTTCTAAGTTGTTTTCAATTATGAATGGTTTACAATTCGAACCGTAACAAGCTTACTTCCTACTTTTACTTGTTCCCCTGTCACTAGCTCATTACATACACGTAACGAATTCATAAGCAGGTTTTCCTGCAAGAGACTCTCGTAGCGTACCACGACTTGCTTCATTTCCTCATCCATGCTCATCTCGATATCAATCCGTAAGTTAACCGGTAACTGTAATTTCTTGCGGTATTCTTGAATCGCACGAAGTAATTCACGAACCAGTCCTTCCTGAACAAGTTCTTCTGTTAGCATCGTATCAAGAATAACGGTATATGGTCCGCTTGATGCGACAGCAAATCCTTTGTGTGGAACTTTTTCAATCTGTACATCTTCTGCGGTGATTGTAAGTGTCGTACCAGCAGGCGTTTGAAAATTAGCTTCTCCCCTATCCACAAACGATTTAGCTTGTGTATTCGTTAGACTTTGCAGCCACTGATTCACCTGATTGGTCTCCGCTCCAAACTTCGGACCTGCTTTTTTGAAATCCAATTTTAGCTTATACGACACGAAGTTCTCATCGTTTTGGATAACATGAAATGCTTTTACGTTTAATTCTTCTTTTATAATGTCACCATAAGCATCCCACTGAATGTCCTGGTTGTGCGTTACGATTAGTGACAGACTCGCTAATGGCTGCTTAACTTTTAAGGAAGCGGTATTTCGGATACTGCGCCCGACTTCCACAACCTGCAATACCGCATTCATCTCTTCTTCAAGCTTCGCATTAATTTTTGCTTCATTATAATCCGGATAGTCAGTTAGATGAACACTTCCGCCTTCGAGATTGGTATACATATCTTCAGCTATGAAAGGTGTAAAAGGCGCTAACAACTGACTTGTTTTTACGAGTACCTCATGCAACGTTGCATACGCCGCCGCTTTTTCCTCGCTCATCCCTTGCGACCAGAAACGGTCCCGTGAACGACGAACATACCAGTTACTCAGCTCCTCTACGAATGTGGCGATTTCCCGTGCTGCACTCGTAAATTGATAATCCTCCAGGCTTTCTCTAACTCGTTTGATCGTGCTGTGTAAACGGGACAAAATCCATTCATCCAGTTTAGTCCGAGCTTGCTTATATTTCTTATCTGGTTGATACTCGTCTAGGTTTGCATATAACACATAAAACCCGTATACATTTACAATCGTATCAATGACTTTGGACTTTGCTTCCTGTACGACGCGTTCAGAAAACCGTTTCGGATTCCACGGTGCGCTATCTGCTAGCAGCGCCCACCGTAATGCGTCTGCGCCAAACTTCCGGATTAAGTCAGCTGGTTCCAAGGCATTTCCTTTACTCTTGGACATTTTCTGGCCGTTCTCATCTAATATGTGACCAAGTGATAGCACACGCTTATACGGCGCTTTTCCGGTAAAGAGTGTAGATACAGCCAGCAGGCTATAAAACCAGCCGCGTGTCTGGTCAATCCCTTCGATCACAACATCAGCCGGAAATTGTTTCTCGAATTGCGCTTTGTTTGCAAATGGATAGTGATACTGTGCAAACGGCATTGATCCACTATCAAACCACACGTCAATCACTTCCGGGGTACGCGTCATCGCAGCACCGCACTTCGTACAGCACAGTTTGATTTCATCGACGTATGGCTTGTGCAATTCAATGGACTCTGTAACCGGATGAGTCGCATGATCTTGCAGCTCCTGTATGCTTTTCGGGGCGTATTGATGATCACACGCCTGGCATTGCCACACATTGAGCGGTGTTCCCCAGTATCTGTTTCGACTAATGTTCCAGTCGACCATGTTTTCCAGGAAGTTTCCGAATCGCCCGTGCTTAATATGATCGGGATACCATGTTACGCCTTCGTTATTCTGGATGAATTGCTCTTTTACAGCGGTTGTTTGAATGAACCAGCTCTCATTTGCATAGTACAGCAATGGTGCATCACAGCGCCAGCAATGTGGGTAGCTGTGCTCGTGTTTTTCTTTATGGTACAGCAGACCTTTATCTGCTAAATAACGAATGATATCGACATCACAGTCTTTTACAAACCGGCCCTGGAATAAAGGGACTTCGCTCGTGTATCTTCCCTTTCCATCCACTACATTTACGAAAGAAAAGCCATTCTCGCGAATCACTTTGTAGTCATCTTCTCCGTACGCTGGCGCAATATGAACGATGCCAGTACCGCTTTGTTCTGTGACATAATCAGCCGTTACTACTTGATGTCCTTTTTCCACATTAACAAAGTCAAATGGCGGTACATAAGCAAGACCTGCTAGTTCCTTTCCTTTGTGCTCGGATAATACCGTATATTCCTGCTGTAAAACTTGTTCAGCTCGTGCCTTCGCAACAATATAAATGCAGTCTCCTTCTTTGACTCGTACGTACTCCAGATCAGGATGAACAGCTAGCGCTACATTTGCCGGAAGTGTCCATGGTGTTGTCGTCCAGCCTAAAAAATACTCATTCTTGCGGTCTTTCACTCTAAATTTAGCAGTAGCCGTTAAATCTTTGACGTTCTTATAGCCTTGTGCCACTTCATGCGAGCTAAGAGACGTTTGGCAGCTTGGGCAATACGGAGATACTCGGTGCCCTTTATATAATAAGCCTCGCTCATGCAAGGTTCCAAGAATGTTCCAAACGCTTTCGATATACGCATTATCCAGCGTGATATATGGGTTATCCATATCTACCCAGTATCCGATTTGCTCGGTAAAATCACGCCATTGCTTCTCGTACGTGAATACACTCTCCTTGCATTTCTCAATAAACGCTTCGACTCCATAGTTCTCGATTTCATGCTTACCCGAGATGCCGAGCTGCTTTTCTACACCAAGCTCAACCGGTAATCCATGCGTATCCCAGCCAGCTTTGCGGATGACTTGATGACCTGTCATCGTTTTGTAGCGCGCCACTACATCTTTAATGGTTCGCCCTAATGCATGCCCGACATGAGGAAGCCCGTTTGCTGTTGGCGGCCCTTCATAAAATACGAAGGATGGTTTCCCTTCCCGATTTTGAATCGATTGTTGAAAGGTGTTTTGTTCTTTCCATTGCTCATGAATCCGCTGTTCTCGCCCTGTGGCTGACTCTTTTACATTGACCTCTTTCATGTGATACCACTCCTTTTTGGGATTACAAAGCACACAAAAAACCCGCCCCTATGACTAGGGACGGGTTCACCCGCGGTACCACCCTGGCTTCTATCGATGACAAACCGTTCATCAATAGCACTCAGCAACGTACAATCATACGCGTTCTTTTTAACGGTAGAATCCCGTTCAAGCTTACTCGTATTCAGCTTGACTTCTCGGAGAGGATATTCGGCTGTGAACTGAACACCGGCTTTCAGCAACGACCGGCTCTCTGGGGAACAGACTCACAACGTACTTGTTCTCGTCATCGAATTTGTGTGCTTTTGTTACAGAACATTCTATTCAGTATCGAGCGACTTGTCAAATCCCAAATAAAAAACAATCACAAAATTGATCCAACTATAATTCACAAGTATAATCATTATGTATAAAGTAAGTTAATAATCATAAAAAATCCTGAAAATACCTTTCTAATTTGGTCATATCACGTGTTGAATCAAAATGGAGGCTTACTTATGGACTTAAAGTTATCTGGAAAAAAAGCACTTATTACAGGAGGAAGCCGTGGAATTGGTAAAGCTATTGCCCGTCAGCTGGCTCTGGAAGGTGTAGATTGTACGATTTGTTCTAGAAACGAATCCTCGCTAAAGATCACTGCAGAGGAATTAGCTCAGGAAACAAAAAGAAATATCTATCCGATCGTGGCAGATACTTCGAATCCTGACTCTATCCTAAACTTAGTTGAAAAATCAGCAGCAGCGATGGGTAGTATTGATATTCTGATCAACAGCGGCGCCCGTGTTGGTGGCGGAGAGCCCGAAGATTTTAACCACATTAAAGATGAACTTATTTTGAAAGATTTTGAAGAAAAGTATATGGGCTATTTTCGTTGTATGCGAGCAGTTGCTCCTTATATGATAGAAAATAATTGGGGGCGTATCATCAATATAAGTGGTCTGGCTGCTAGAATAGGCGGCAATTATTTTAGTTCCGGTCCGCGTAATGCATCTGTTGTCCATTTAACAAAATCCGCATCATTAGAATTAGGAAAGCATGGCATTAACGTCAATGCTATTTACCCAGGGATTGTCGATACGGAAACGAATAGGGAACGATTCACTAATGAGGAGGCTTTACGCAGGGCAGCAGAAATGAGTCCGCTCAACCGCTTGATTACAGCGGAGGAAATTGCTTATGTCGTTACCTTCCTAGCTTCACCTTTGTCGGCAGCGATTACTGGTGATGTCATTTCGGTAACCGGTGGTATAGGGAATACCGTTTATTATTAAAAACCTAGGACAAGTTAAATACGAAAGCTATGCTTGAGTTGGAAAATAACCGCAATTGGATTAGTCCCTATTCTTTCATAAGATAGGGACTATTTTGCTTCTTTTCCCAGCTTCACATGGTAGAAAGAACTTTTTATCCGAACTACTCAGTTTTTCAAAAACCATATAATTGTACGTCTATGATTTTATTGTCGACACAACGATAACAACTGCAAAATAAAGTAAAATACTACCTAAGCATCGATCAAACCAATAATTGTATCGATCGTAAAACTCTCTAAACTTTCGATAGGAAATGATAACAGATAAAAGCACAAACCATGATCCAACAGCTACGATAATTTCCGACCCATACACCCAACGAACCCAGTTTCCCGTATCGGCTGAAATAAATTGCGAAAAAACGCTCAGAAAAAATAGCGCCGCTTTTGGATTCAAAACATTACAGAAAAATCCTTCACGAAATCCTTGCATAAATGTTTTATTGTCGTTTACTTTTTGATGATTTGCTTGGTCGTGTCCATGCTGCGGCACAGACCGGATCGCTTGCCATCCAAGCCATGCTAAATAAAGCGAACCGACAAGTTTTATCGCGGTAAATAGACTTGGAACTTTTTCCATGATATACGTAAAACCTAAAACCGTATACGTAATATGAATAACCAAAGCAAAAGCAACGCCAAGTGCAGTAGCAATCCCTATACGACAGCCAAATCCCAGGCTATTTTTCATGACGATAAAAAAGTCAGGGCCTGGTGATAAAGCAGCTAGAATTCCAATGATAAACACCTCAACAAACAACACAACCGCCTCCTACTTTACTCTCTATTCAACATCTGGTTCGTGACAATGTACAAAAGATCAGGGTTGCCCTTCCAAATCCGCTCTATATGTTCTATCCCCCACTTCTCTGCCATCACTTTCATCATAATATCGTGCCGAATGTATTCTTTCGCAAGCAATACTAACATCGGGTCCTCCGTATGTAAGGCAACCGGCATCATTTCTTTAGAAAACCCGGCTATCATCACTTCTTCATTATCACAAACAGCAACCGTTAATCTCTGTCCCATACGCTGCTCCTCGATCGCAGCTGTTGAAGGATGATGATAAAATGTCGTACCAAAATGACTGGCAGATTCACAATTAAACAAAAGCGAATATAGCTGTACGCCCGAATCTACTGCTTTTTTCGCAAATGGTTGAATTTCATCTACTTCAGACTCCCATAAGGAAAGCCAAACTTCATGCCGAGCTTTTGAAAGTAAGGCGTTTATTTTATCGATGACAGGGCCTCTTTCTTTAATATGACGAATGACGTGCGCATCAGGAGGATGTTCAAGCGTCTGTAAGTTTTCCTCCAGGTAACTGAATGTTCGATCTTTTTCATCTCGTAAACGTCCAAGGAATTCTTTGGGTGGTACAGGCGTGTATGTTACCGGATCAGAACGCAGCTCGTTAATCGCACCATGAGAAATAAGCTTATTAATAGTTTGGTAAATCATGGATCTAGGAACCCCACTTTGTTTGCTTAATTCATAACCAGTGCTAGGTGATTGCCTCAGAAGTGCCAAGTATGCTTGACTTTCATATTTTGAAAATCCAATTTTCATTAAGTAGTCAATCAGTCTATCCATCATACCCTCCATTATAGTAGTTATATATATGACTACTATAATGGGATGTGGAGATTATTTCAAGTCTGATTCAAGATACGCGATATTGACAATTTATTTTTTCCACACTATAATTTCCAAAAAACCGACTAGTCGGTACAGTAGGAAGGATGAGTGAATTGACCGCATTTAAACGAGAAGAACTTTTAGAAGCCGCCTCCCGGGTTATTGCCTTAAAAGGATTAGATAAATTGACGCTTGATGCTGTCGCTGCAGAAGCAGGTGTAAGCAAAGGGGGATTGATGTACCACTTCCCGAATAAACAAGCGCTTATTACCGCTATGAATCATCAAGTGATCACCCGTTTTCAGCAAGAAATCGAGCGGGAGCAAGACAAGGCCCCAGCAGGCAGAGGAGCGTTTATTCGTGCCTATGCTTCGGCTACTCTCACCGATCTTTCGGATTGTAATTATTTAGATACGAACACCGGCATTTTAGCTGCGATGGCTACGAATCATGAATTGTTATCCGCATGGAGAGACGTGTATGAAGAATGGGGACGCGCACTACGCCAAGAAGATGTAAAGCCCGAGCTGGCTCTCATTGTGCGTCTTGTATGTGACGGACTTTGGTTTTCCAAAATGTTTGCGCTCGATCCATTAACACCAGAAGAGCAACAAAGTGTGATGCAGTACCTCTTTGAAAAAATAGAGAAAGGCGAATAATGCAGATGGTCTATTTTTTGTTAGGAATCGCGATTATTTCTGAAGTTTTCGGATCAACTATGTTAAAGATGTCACATGGCTTTACTCGCTTTTTCCCTGTTGTAGGAGTTATTGCCGGATATGCTCTCGCCTTTTATTTCCTTTCCATCACGCTGCAGGGTCTTCCTTTAGGTTTTGTGTATGCGGTTTGGAGTGGTGTCGGGACGATTTTGACTGTACTTGTAGGAATCCGGTTCTTTCAAGAAAAAATAAGCAAGCAGGGGTTTATCGGAATCGGGGTCTTAGTGCTTGGTCTCGTCTTATTAAACCTAGCAAAATAATGCAGAGGAGAACGATCATGCGAGGAATCTTATATTTAGCACTTGCTATCGTATGCGAAGCTTTCGGATCAACCATGCTCAAATTATCACAGGGCTTTTCCTTACTAGGACCGAGTATAGGCGTACTCATTGGTCTGGTCGCCTCATTCTTGTTCTTAAGCTTATCGCTCAAAAGCATTGCTTTATCATCCGCCTATGCGACCTGGTCCGGTGTCGGAACCGCGTTAACGGCTATCATCGGGGTCATCCTATTTCACGAGAATGTAAGTGTATTAAAAATTGTGGCCCTCTGTTTGATTATCATCGGGATTATTATGATTAACAAATCCAAAGTCGAAGTAGAGTCCCAACCTCTACAAGACCCATCGTAACGTAAATGGAGCCATCTCTACTCGTCGTACTATGACGGATAGGGATAGCTCCTATTATGATGCTACGATTCGTTTCGTTTTGCTTTATCTATAGTTGTCGGCAAAAGTACAGTAAACGTACTCCCGACACCCACCGTACTTTGCAGGTGAATGGTCCCGCCATGTGCCTGTACAATCCACTCTGCAATCGCAAGCCCGAGCCCGGTGCCGCCCATCTGCCGCGAACGTCCTTTATCTACCCGATAAAAACGGTCAAAAATACGAGCTTGCTGCTCAGGGGGAATGCCAATGCCTGTATCCTGTACCGCAAGTCGGATATGCTCTTCTTTCCCTTTCCGTTCCATACCAACTTCCAGCGTAATACGTCCGCCGTTCGGTGTATACTTGCCCGCATTCTCAAGCAGAATGTAGAGCAACTGCTTAATGCGCTCCGCATCTGCATACACCGGCAATGTTTCCGGGACATGCAGCGTAAAGGTTTGATTACGCCGAGCCAGTACAGGCTGGAACGTACGAGCAAGCTGATTAGACATGTCAACTAAATCAAAAGACTGTCGATTCACTTCCAGAACGCCCGAATCAGCTCGGGCGAGTGTAAGCAGATCACCGACAAGGCTAGTCATCATTCGTACCTCATCCTTTGCATCATGCAAAATCTGCCGGGAAAACTCAGACATTCGCGCATCTTCCTCCGATTCGACTACTTCAATCGAGGAATGAAGCACACTAAGCGGCGTGCGCAGCTCATGAGAGGCGTCGGCCACGAACTCACGCTGCCGAGCAAAGGAACGCATAATAGGGCGCATGGCCCGGTTTGCCATGTAATAAGCAAGCAACGACGATAAGGCAAGGAAAACGACAGCTGCCGCGACTTGAGTCACGATAATACGCTCAAGTGCGTCATGCTGCTGCGTAATATCAATGCCTGCATAAATCACCTGGAGATTCGGCTTTTTCCCATCAAACATTTGCCCGGCAAGCATCAGACGCACAGGTTTGTGATTTTGGACATAAAATATTTCCGTTCGCGTTTCTCCAGGCCGCGGCTTCCATCCTTTTACGCGCTCGAGAATGGCCGCATGCAGCTCTGGAAATGACTCATGCTCATCTATTACTTGGCCGTTCCGATCCACAATGTAATAAAAAGCTTCATCATGCTGATTATGCTCGGTTTCCTTTTCAGCTTGCTCATGTCGTGGCGGACGCTTTATGTCATCCCGATGATCTTCCCACTCATGTGCGATTACATTCTGTACCATCGTTTTGCTATCTTGATATACGCCTAGCGATAGCAAAAAATAGCTGCTGATGATAAACAGAAGTAAAAATAGCATCATACATATGCTAAACAATAGCGTCAAACGGTTGCGGATTTTCGTAAACATGTTATACCTCGAGCCGATAGCCAATGCCGCGTACGTTCTGAATCAACTTGTGACTACCGGATGTGTCAATTTTTTTGCGCAGCAGGCGAACAAATGCATCGAGCGTATTGCTGCTAATATCCGCGTCATATCCCCATATGCGCTCCAGAATCACATCACGCGGTACAACCTGTCCCCGGTTGCGCAGCAAAAGTTCCATCAATTGAAATTCACGTGGCGTAAGCTGAATGACCGTGTCGTTTTGTCGCAGCGTATGCTCCGTGCAGTGAAGCACGAGTCCCCCCGCCTCAATTGTATCAGCTACCAGTGGTGTGCGCGTACGACGGGCCAGCGCCCGAACGCGGGCAAGAAGCTCCGCAAATTCAAACGGCTTTACCAAATAGTCGTCTGCCCCGGCATCAAGTCCGCACACCCGATCATCAAGTTCATCCCGTGCGGTTAACAGTAAAATCCCACCTGTATAGCCAGCCGCCCGCAGGCGGCGGCAGATGCTGACACCATCCTCACCCGGCATCATCCAGTCGAGAATAACCGCATCGTATGCGGAAGCTTGGACACTCTCCACTACATCGTGACCAGAATCGAACCAATCGACCGTATGCGCTTCTTTTTTTAACATATGTGTAATCAGTTTGCCTAACTTCTGATCATCTTCGGCAACAAGTACGTACATTCTTACCCTTCTTTCATTCCATGCGGTTTCTTTCTATTGTCCACCACGGGACGAGAAAAAGAAAGGGGGCGGATCGAAACTACCAGGCGAATGATGAAAAGTGCAATCGCAATCACACTTGTACATACATACAGCAATCGAATGGATGCCAGCTGCGTATCTGTTCCTAGTACAAGCCCATGGTACAAGGCCAGCAGATACGCCGGGTACGCCATCATGTGAAGCAAGCGCCAAATTTTGCGGTTAACATACTTCCGCCAATCTGAGCTGGCCATGATGATGAGCATTACATAAAACCCGATGATTCCAGCTGATGTCGCAATGGATTTATGCGCAGACGAGAATGGGATAAAAATATCGGCCCAGCTGTATCCAATATAGTTATCAAATCGCAGCACAAGTCCGTGTACAAGCCCAAACAACAATCCAAGCCACCCGGCTGTCGTGTGGGTAGCCATAAGAAAAGGTCGGATGCGCGGTGGTGTAACAGGCAGGCTTTGAACAAGCCCGACACTGACAGCGAGAAACAGTAGAATATAAGCAGTCAGCCCCGCCCCCCGTACTGTATGCCAGACAGAGAAAAAAGCTTGAATCGAATCTAGTAAAGTTGTCATTCTTTCACTTCCTCCCATTCGGTGCAATAATCAGCCAGATTCCCTCCGAATATGATCGTTTCGCTTTGCGTTACAAAGATATAACCAAGCTCTGGTTTGTTCTCCCGCATCCAACGCTCTCCTTCTTTTGATCCGCGAATCAGCAAGGTTTTGGCATATACATCTGCGGTTACCGTATCAGGTGCGAGAACTGTAACTTGTACAAGATCAGATGTGGCAGGCATGCACCTGCGCGGGTCAATAATATGGTGCGCGCGTGTGCCATCAGTCAGCTGCCAGCTGCGTTTTATGGAACTGCTTGTCGCAATCCCTGCATCTCGATGAAACCACAACACCGCTACATCCTCATCCACATGGAACGGATTTGCGATGCTGATGCCCCATGGCTCCCCCTCATTTGTGCCCCATACCGCAATATCACCACCAGCATCAATCAGACCGGATGAAATGCCGGATGCCAGTAATCTGCGTTGTACTTCATCCGCACTCCATCCTTTAGCGATGCCGCCAAGATCAACCTGTACCCCTGCCCGTAGAAAAGCGGTCTGCTCGGACGCATCAAGCACAAGCGGCGATTTATGTAGGCAAGCAGGCTGCTGCGATTGCGGGAACGAGAATGATTGCGAATAAGTAGAAAGTGTTTCAAAGCTCTTATCGTATCCAAGTGCGCACAAAACATCTCCTAGATAAGGATTAAATAGTCCGTCGGTTTCCCAGTGGTACGTATGTGCAAGGCTGAGAAGCCCATACAGTAAGGGCGACACACGATGCGGCTGACCCGCAGCCTGATTTAACGCTGTAAGCTCACTGGTCGACTGAAAGCGACTGAGTTTCTTTTCAAGTGTATAGATAAGCTGTTCTGTTTTCTCATGGGAAGCCAGATCAAGTCCAACCGTACCAAAAGTCGTGTTCATCGCCCGAAATGTGTACATATTCAGCCCTCCTACTTAAGAAGCACGGGAACGAGCTGCTGGTTTTTTCGCTGTTTCCTGTTCAGCATACGATGAACGTTGTGCAGTTGAGCGGTGTTTCGTGGACTTTTGTACAACTGTTTTTTCCTCATGGTCCCCATCGTCATACGCTTTATCGTCGTCCTCGTTATGCTGTTCATATTTTCGTTTATGATGCTTCTCTTCTTTATTCGCTTGGCTATCTGTCTTTACGGTCTCAGGTTGGACTAGTTTGGAAACAGGCTGCTGTGCAGCTGGTGTGATCGGCTGCATCTGAACTTCAGCAGATTGCGTGGCTGCTTTCGTCGCATCTGCTTGTTTGGAAAGGCCAACAAAGCCGGTAAATGCTACCACGCTGGAGAGACTGATTACCCATTTCGTCAACGTATGTTTTGCCATATTTTTGTTTTCCCCTCCGTTTGTTTTTCACTAGTAGCTATCATAACGTGCTTTCCTGAAAACAAAATGAAAAAAGAGGCGATCTAAATTCGCCCCTTACGTTTTATCACGCATTACTTTGGTATAAAAAAACTTCGGTATACAATCACGGCCATGCCTGCATACGCCATCCACGACTCCTCATACGGAGATGAAGTTGTTTGCTGTCCTTGCGTCATCTTTTCCCCTCCGATCTTACTGGCTTCGACCGCTCCGGTAACCATTCTGCCAGATCTTCTGGCAACCCACCATTCGCCGTAAACATGACATGACCACCTGTATTAACCCGGAATGTTTTATCGAGGCTTGCGGCCATGTCCATAATCGGGCGACTTTGCTCAGGCGGCACAAGACGGTCATTGCTGCTGGTGATGACCAACAGATTCGCGCGAATCGATGCAAGATGAACCGGTTTTCCCCCTATGACCAATCCGCCGTTGATCAACTTATTGTCGCGCCCGAAATCCTGTATTGTTTGCAGGAGAGCAGCTCCAGCAAATGGAATATGATCTTTCGTCCATTGATTAAAACGGCGCCAGCGTGCCACATAAGCATCATCATATCCACGAGCTAAGAGCGACAAGTATGGACTAACATATACCGGCGAGGTCACCACGCGCATGGATGCTTCCATCATCCGAGCCGGCAAAATACCATACAGCTCAAGAAATTCTTTGATCGGAGCGTCCTCTTCCTTAAGTGCAGCTACCCAGTTGTCTAGCACAGGTACAATGCTAAAGTCTAGCGGCGTCACGGATAAAATCAGATTGCGAATTGGCTCTTCGGCAATCGCGGTGTAGATAGCAGCCAATGTACCACCAAGACAATACCCAATCACTGTCATTTCTTCTGCCCCGGAGTGACGCAGTGCGCGACGTACCCCTTTTTGAATATAGCCGATAATATAATCGGTAAGTGTAATGTCTTTGTCTTCATAGCCTGGAATACCAAAGTCCAGCAAGTACACATCAAAGCCGTTTTGTACATACGATTCAATCATGCTTGAGCCCGGAGCTAGATCAAGAATATACGGCTGGTTCACAAGTGAATATACAAGAAACAGTGGAACAGCATACTTGCGCTTTACAGCTGGATAATGCCACAAAGTTGCTTTGTTTTTCTTCCAGATCGCTGCGCGCGGTGTTCCGCCAATCTCTGGCACAGGAGTATGCCAGATACTAACGAAATTAGACCAACGGCGCAGCTCTTGCTCCTGACTCATCATTTATTTACTCCCAAAAAACGCATCCGCTTGGCCGCAGTTGGCTTTGCGTCGAATGTGCCCATTTCCATTATTTTAGCAAGCATAGATGTGGCAGTCGGTGAAGCTGTTTTCTCTGTTTTCTCAGTCGATATCGGCTGCTGTCTTTGACGTGTCCGACGCGAGGTGGTTCGGCGTGAGGTCATTCGAGCATGTGGTTTGGCTGTGGACGTACGCAGGGCCAATTGATCTTCGATAGCGTCCAGCTTCTCCTCCAACTGGATAACAAGGTTCGCGATTCGAGCCACATCATCTTTTGTCGGAATATTTAACAGCGCCGTAATGGTTTCGATCGATTCGCGCAGCGGCTTCATCATTTGAATAAAAGATTCGGTATAGTCGCGTCCCTGCTGAACCGCAGCTGGGCTGTTCAGTTGACTGTGAATCAGATGGTTGACCATTTGTTCCCAGATAACTCCAGTTTTCTTTAAATCGTTATATAGACGATTTATGTTCTTCCAATATTCATTTTCCATGATGGTTTATCCTTTCTATATGGTTTATACAAGAGCAGACATGCCGCCATCTACGACTAGTACATGCCCAGTCACATAATCGGAGGCAGAAGATGCTAGGAAAATAACAGATCCACCCAAGTCATTTTCCCCACCGAACCGCCTAGCTGGAATGTGTACGAGTAATTTCTCACTAATGTTCTCTTGCAGCTTTTGTGTAATTTTCGTTGGGAAAAAGCCGGGAGCGATCGCATTGATCTGAATATTATAGGAAGCAAGCTTAACAGCCAGATCTTTCGTCAATGTCATAACCGCTCCCTTACTTGTGTTGTAGGCAATCGTATCCATTAATGCTGGATGCGTACCGCCAAACCCGGATACGGATGCGATGTTGATGATCTTGCCACCACCATTCTGCATCATGATAGGAGCGACCGCCTGCGCAAATAAAAAGACGGCCCGAACATTCACGTTCATCACCTTATCCCACTTATCAACAGGCATGGCAAGCATCGGGGCAGCCCAGGAGATGCCGCTGTTGTTAACCAAAATATCGATTCGACCAAAATGTTCTACAGCTTTATCAACGACTTGTCGGATCATCGCTGGGTCAGATGCATCGCAGGCAAGTGCTAGTGCCTGTGTGCCTCGCGCAGTCAGCCGGTCCACCACCGCCTGGCAAGCTTCCAGATTGCGCGAGCAGATCACAATATTAGCACCTGCTTCTGCCAACGCCTGCACCATCTGCTCTCCTAGGCCCCTACCACCACCTGTCACAAGGGCCGTTTTCCCAGTTAAATTGAATAACTCTTTCACTATGGTACACGTCCTTTATCTATCATTTTTTACGAGACTTCGATACAGTATAGATAAACAGCACTTGATACGTGCACGTAATCCTGTCCCAAATGTGTCAAGGTACGTGGAAATTACATCTACTGCCCTCATCGTGGTACAATATAAAAAACGAAGTAGGACATACATACAAAGGAGATTTCAGATGCGATACGTCACAGCTCTACTTATCATAATCTGCTTGTTTGTCAGACCGCTCCCTGCGTTTGCCCTGACAGAGCTACAAACATCAGATCCAGCCAATGGCAGTCTAGTTCAACAAGACCGGCAAGACATTCGGCTCACTTTTACATCCCCGATTAAAGAAGGAAGTTATTTCAAAATCCAAGATGAGGCCGGCAATCAAATCAACGTGCAGAACCTGAAAATAAACGGAACCGAAATGACCGGACATACAGCAACTCCGCTGCCGAATGGGCTAATTATCATAACGTGGGCCGTTATCGACAAAGCCAATAATCATAATCAAGGTGGGGTTACCTTTCACGTGAAGACAAGCCACCCTTCTGCGCCAGATGCATTACAACCTCAACAAACATCAAGCTCAATTGCCTACATTCCGCTCGTACTCGGTGGAATTGGCATCTTTTTACTTGCAAGTATACTCTGGCTGGTGAAAAAACGAACAACCTGAATGCGAGATGACATAAGGGGGATAAAATGAGCTACATCTGGGTAGGAATTGCCGGAATAGCCGGGGCTCTTTCCCGTTATCTAGTGGGAATGTGGATACAGGGAAGCGTCGCAAGTTTTCCACTGGCGACGCTTCTCATTAATCTTACAGGTTCGTTTCTGCTTGCCTTCTTTTATACATGGACAGCCCGACGCTTCCCTGTACATCCGCATGTACGAACGGCTATCGGAACCGGATTTATCGGGTCATTTACAACGTTTTCGACGTTTAGCTACGAAACGCTTCATCTAATGCATAGCGGGCAGATGGCTGCTGCGCTTAGTTATGTGATTGCCAGTCTAATCGGTGGCTACGGGACAGCTGTACTCGGCATTCGACTTGCTGCACGCTCACAAGAAACAAGGCCACACGAGAGGCAGGGATAGGTATGGAAATCGTCTGGATCGCAGTGGGCAGTTTTATCGGAGCCATTAGCCGCTTTGCGCTTACTTCTTTCATCAGCCGGGTTGTGTCCTCTCCGCTGCCATACGGAACAGTAGTCGTGAATTTGCTTGGCTCATTTCTGCTTGGACTTTTGTACGGTATGGAAGCAAGCCTGCCTCTGCTTCTATTTGCGGGTGTCGGATTTCTTGGATCGTTTACGACATTTTCGACGTTTCAATTCGACATTACAGAACTTCGTAGCAGGCAACGAAACAAGATAGCATTCTATTACATAGCACTTAGCATTCTGGGCGGCATTATACTAGCCGCGCTCGGATTCGAGCTTGGTCGCCGATTTATCTGAAACAGCAAAAAGCTCCTCGTGCCATTCCAGCAACGGGGAGCTTTTTTTGGTATGTTACGATCGTACATAATACATAAAGACTGTAAAGAGTGGCATCAGAACTGTCGTAATAAGAGCTGGACAAGACAGAACAAGTCCGAACGTAGCGAACTTCTTATTCTGTAACGTGTAGCGAGCCCGAAGCCCAAGTATGAAGCCGAACAAAGCCAACAGAACCGACAGCATCAGCCACAACATTGCCATCTGAGCTGCAACGACCCCATTTCCATCCGCACGGATAATCATACTAGAAAAAAATAAAAGCAAAAGAATAAAGCTACCCGTGCCAAATATAAAGGAAAGCAAGGCTTGGATCGGTTTATTAACCGGCTGCTCCTGTGCGCTGTCATGTGTTTGTGTCATACGAACAACCCTTTCCGTATTTTACATACACGTAAGGATGTATGCTTACGTATAACTGTAGACGAAAACAGTGTAAGATTCAAGACAACAGCTTCAATCCTCTGCGTCAAATGTGAAGGAATTCTGACATTTATGTGATGCGAATAAAGGTCTGTAAAAATTCCTTAGAATGACTAAGAAAACGTATCGCTTCCTTCTTCGCAGCTTCCAGGTCGTGATCACGATAATTTCCGCATTGGACTTCATTGCATGCCGGAACTTCCTTCGCTTCCACTACATCTCGAAGTGTTGTCGTCAACAGTTCATATACTTCTTCTACCGTATATGCTCCCTGCAAAATGACATAAAATCCTGTTCGGCATCCCATCGGTGAAACATCTATTACATGATCCGAGTAGGTACGGATATTTTCCGCTAGTAGATGTTCAAGCGAATGAATAGTAGCCGTTGCTAGAAACTCTACATTTGGCTGAGTAAACCGGATGTCGAACTTGCTAACCACGAATTCTGAACGAACCTCTCCTTCCTGTACGAAGTGTTTTTGATCTGCTACGCGAATGTACGGGGCTTCTACCTGTGTGTGGTCAAGCTGAAATGACTCTACTTTATATGTTTTCATCGTATAACCCTTTCCTTATTTATTTGTATGGCTAGGCAAAATGCAAGCTGTGCAGAAGCTGAGAGCGATAGGCAACAAATGCTGCCTCATCCCGCTGTCTCGGTCTTGGAAGATCAATCGCAATCACTTCCTTGATTTGCCCGGGACGTGCTGACATCACGACGACCCGATCACTAACATAAATCGCCTCATCAATATCATGGGTGACAAATAACATGGTTGTATTTCGTTCTTTCCAAATCCGCAAAATCTCATCCTGCATATTCATCCGGGTAAAAGCGTCGAGTGCACCAAGCGGCTCATCAAGCAGCAACACTTTCGGATGATTCACCAATGCCCGTGCCAATGCGGCCCGCTGTGCCATCCCACCCGATAACTGGTGTGGATATGAATTGACGAAATTCTCAAGTCCAACAAGCTGTAAAAATTCGTCGACATCAGCTCTTTTCTCATGCAAAATCCCCCGCGCCTCAAGTCCGGTTGCTACATTACTCCACACGTTTTTCCATGGAAACAACGTTGGGTCCTGAAACATAAATCCCCGGGAGTGATGTGGTCCGTCAATTTCTTCCCCATCAACAAGTAAACTTCCTCTATCGGGATGTTCAAGTCCAGCAATCAACCGCAACAGTGTCGATTTGCCGCACCCGCTTGGACCGATTAAACTAACAAATTCACCTTCCCTTATGTCAAGACTAACCTGACTTAGCGCAACGAAAGTTTCTCCCGTAGCATTATAAAACGTTTTGGTAATCCCCTGAATAGAGATCGCTCCACCTTGATGTACAGTTGCTACCATTTCATCAGCCCTTTCTGCCAGATTAGAACGCGATCTTTCACCTTAAAGAGAATGGTAATAATCACCGAGAACAACAGAGCCATAATGAGCAAGGCAGCATACAACTTGTAATACTCCCCCCACCCCTGCGCCCACTGAATGTACCAGCCAAGCCCTGCTTTTACACCGAGCATTTCCGCTACAATTAACGTGACGAATGATGTACCCAATCCCATAAACAGGCCCGTAAATACGTGAGGAAGTGCAGCCGGAAGCGCAACTTTCCAGATCAAGTACCGCTCATTCGCGCCTAATGTTCGAGCTACCTCAAAAAACGATCTATTTATACCGGAGATCCCCGACCATGTCATAACGGTAACAGGAAACCACGTGGCAAGAGCAAGTAAAAAGATGCTGGCCGTAAAACTACTTGGAAATACAACGAGCACAATGGGAATCCAGGCCGTAGACGGAATCGGGCCGATTAAGCGGAAGAATGGATTAATCCAGTACTCAAATCGCTGATACCATCCCATTAGAATTCCAGTTGCCACACCAGCCAGTGCCCCAATGCCGAATCCGACCACAAGTAAGCGAGCTGAGTAAGCGGCACTAATGCCTATAACGGCCCCATCTGTTACAAACGCATCCAGTATCTTGACCGGAGACGGAAAGTAAGGAAGCGGAAGAATATTGAACTTTAGGGTAAGCACTTCCCATACTAGAAATATGACAATAAATAATGCTGAGATTGGCGCCTGATGCAATAAGATTTTTTGGATGTTTGATGATTGAATCGATAGAACAAACCAGCCGCTATACACAAGTAACACGGCTGTAAGCAGGACTGTATAGGCACCTGTTGACCCTACCATTTGCTTATTTGGTAGACCGATATGAACAAGCAATGTCCCAACCAAAAACAGAACTGGCAACAGGGATTGCACTAACATAGCGGCACTTTGCTTATAAATTCGTTTGACTGGCAGCGTGATGCTTTCTACTTTTGACATAGCTCCCTTCCCCCTGGTTATGATTTTCTTGCTAGAAGATACGAGTTTAGCAATGTGATGCTTATACCGAGTATCGATAATCCAGTCGCAAGTAACGAGCCGGTGACATGCGAATTCTCCCCTCTCTTTTTGGATGATAGTATAGATTAATTGCCTTTATAATCCGGGATTACTTCCGCAAAAATTTTCGTGAACAGTTCATTCTCATCTGTAGATGCTTCGAGAATCCCTTGTGATTTTTGTTCATGAATGAAAAACTTCACACTTTCTTCTGCCCGCTTCACACTTGGTTTCCATGTGTAATCTTTTAATAACTTGGCGTTTAACTCTACGTCTGCTCCGACATATTTTTTATCTACTTCAAGCTGGGCGGTTTCTTGTGGATGCTCGCCAACCCACTCCGCTCCTCTTAAGATAGCCCGCGTGAAGGCTGCTGCTTTTTTCGGATCTTGCTCCACAAGCTTGGCGCTTACCACCGAATAGCAGCAATAACCAGAGTGATAGGGTTCATCATGGGCAATGTTTAACAGGCGATTGTACTGGTTTCCATCAAGCGCCTTTTGTCCATGTGGGTCCCAGACGATAAAAGCATCGATCTCTTTCTTGTCAGCAGCACTTGCCAGCTGCGGCGGTGGGTATGCTTTCCATGATACATCCTTCTTCGGATCAATCCCGTGCTTCTGCAGCTCAATGGACATCGTGATCATCGGACCGCCACCAATCGTATCGACGCCGATGGTTTTGCCCTTCAGATCTTTAATCGAGGCAATCCCGGAACTTTTTGGCGTAACGGCCTGGATACAACCTGCGTGTACACCAGCTGTCAGCTTCACGCCAAGCCCTTGCTCAATCGGTTTAAACCAGGCGAAGTTTCCGACAGTTGCATCTACTTTGTCGGATGAAATACCGGATTTCAATTGTTCAAAATCCATTTTCACCAAGTTAACGTCGAGGCCCTCATCCTTAAAGAAACCTTTCTCATATGCTATATAAAGCGGAGCTTCGCATGTGCCGCCAGAATATGCAATCGTAAACGGATGAGTAGAACCCTTGCTTCCCTCAGATGTTGATGCAGTTTTCTCATTTCCGCACGCCGTCATAAGCCCCATGGCGAGCAGAATCGATAGTGCCCCTATTTTCTTTGCTTTCCTCATCGTTTTCCTCTCCTGCCCCTCTTTAATTTGTTACGTGATTTTGTACTGCCACTTTTTGGAGTGCTTGCTCGAGATCGGCAATCAAATCATCTGGATCTTCAATGCCAATGGACAGTCGAATTAAATCAGGTGTAACCCCTGCCTCTGTTAATTCTGCTTCCGAAAGCTGTGCATGTGTCGTGCTGGCCGGATGAATTACGAGAGATTTTGCATCCCCTACATTAGCTAAAAGAGAGAAAAGCTCCAGGTTATTGATGAAGGCTTTTCCTGCTTCAAGACCACCTACAATGCCGAATGTAAAGATTGCACCCGGTCCTTTCGGGAAGTATTTCTTTGATAGCTCGTAATATTCGTTATTTTTTAACCCTGGATAGTTAACCCACGCTACTTGCGGATGATTTTGTAAGAACTCGACAACTTTTTTCGTATTAGCTACGTGCTTTTCTACGCGGAGCGATAACGTTTCAATCCCCTGTAGGAACAAAAAGGAGTTAAACGGACTAATCGCTGCTCCTGTATCTCGTAAATACTGCACGCGTGCCTTTACCGCATACGCGGCCGGTGCAAAGCTTTCTTCAAAACGAAGGCCACCGTAATTGGCATTCGGTTCAACAAATTCCGGGAACTTTCCGCTGGCAGCCCAGTCGAATTTCCCACTATCGACCAGTAGTCCACCAATGGATGTACCGTGACCGCCAATAAATTTCGTAGCGGAATGAACGACGATATCTGCCCCATGTTCAATTGGTTTCAGCAGATACGGGGTAGCAAATGTATTGTCGACGATGAGTGGAATACCATTCTCATGTGCAATATCCGCTACTGCCTGAATGTCGATGATATTAATACCTGGATTCCCGATACTCTCGATGTAGATGGCTTTTGTCCGATCTGTAATGGTAGCACGGAAGTTTTCCGGATCGTCTGGATCAACAAATGTGGTATGAATCCCGAGTTTTGGAAGCGTAACGGAAAACAGATTGTACGTACCGCCATACAATGTGCCAGCTGATACGATCTCGTCTCCCGCACTCGCTACATTGAGGATCGAATATGTAATTGCTGCGGCGCCGGAAGCGACGGCCAGTGCTGCAACGCCTCCTTCAAGAGCGGCAATACGTTGTTCTAATACTTCATTCGTTGGATTACCAGTACGCGTGTAAAGATGCCCTGCTTCCTTGAGTGAAAATAAAGAGATCGCCTGCTCTATGTTCTCAAAGGAAAAAGATGTTGTCTGATAAATCGGCACCGCACGTGCACCCGTTGTTGCATCCGGCTTTTGTCCAGCATGAACTTGCAATGTGTCAAACTTCAAGTTTTTGTCTCCCATATCTCTTCCTCCTGTTACATGTGTCAACCAACAAAAAAAGACCAAATTTATTGTCGAAATAAATTTGGTCTCCAGACGTCTGGTCAACACGCACTAATAATAAAGTATTCTTATTAAATTTGTTGGTTTAATAATATAGTGCTTAGTTGTTTCTGTCAACAATGATTTTGAATGTAGAGTATGTACCAAAATCAGGCTCGAAAAGCGGCCTTTGTCCACAGATGTTTGTCCATACGTCTGTAACTGTACTCTCATATGATGGAAATATACCAGAGCAAAGGAAGTGTTAGAGTAATGTGTAACCGTGGATTCGATTCCTTCTTCAACGATATCGATTTTGGATTCCCATCATTTGACCGCTGCGATGACTTCTTTGATGGCTGCGATCGTGATTGTGACTGCGATTGCTGCTGTCGCCGAGTAATCCGCCGCCGTCGTCGCCGTGTAATTCGCCGCCGCATAGTCCGTCGTCGTGTACGTCGCGTAATTCGTCGCCGTGTATTTTAAATAAACAAAAACAGCCGGCTTTTTACCTAAGTCGGCTGTTTTTTCTGTTCCTTACGATACATCTTCAATACGCATGGAGCGAGTATGAGCGGTATGGCTCCATTCTGTATTGTTGCTTGTAAAGAAAGCAACCACAGTTACGGGAATCCATGTAATCAAAAACACCGGATACGCCAATAACCCAAGGTATCCCCTGAGAGGTACGCGCTCAATCATCATTGCAAGCGGTGTTTGTGCGTACAAGGCAATATTAATCGCCCACCAGAACCAGTTTGGCAGTGTTTTCGTTAGCCCAAGCTGGTCATACAGCGGAGTTGCCACCTGCAAGTACAGCATAAGCGTTGTCATCGCCACAATTAAGAGCCGCATCGGCTGGAACAAATACAGAGCCGCATCGAACTGAGAAAGATTACGAGTGCGGGCGGATTTGAACAGAAGCGGCCAGAAATAATGACGCGCACAGTAAAAATGCCCCTGCATCCAGCGCAGACGCTGCTTCATCGAGCTCGCAAGCGTCAGCGGTTTTTCATCATATACAATCGCATTATGCGCCCAGGACGGATAAATCTCCCGCTCGACACAGCGGGCCGTGAACTCCACATCTTCTGTAAGCGATGTAGCGTTCCAGCCCATTTCTTTGAGCAGATCTGTATCCACACAAATGCCTGTCCCTCCGAGTGAATTAGCCATTTTGAGATTATAGCGGGCAAGCTGCCACATCCGGTTCATAAACCAGTACGTCACTGCATACGAAATTGTCACCCAGGAATCGTACGGATTTTTTGTATCCAGATACGCTTGTACAACTTTCGAGCCGTCGACAAGCTTTTCATTCATTTCACGCAGGAAATTGCGACTGACAAGATTGTCCGCATCAAAAATAACGACCGCATTATACTGACGCTTGCGCTGCCATAGCTTTTCAAACATCCATTCCAGCGCATGTCCCTTGCCACGCTTCTCGCTATTAAACCGCTCCATCGCATACAAATTGTGCGCCCGAACGATATCTGCGGTACGATCCGTGCAATTATCACAAATAACAAAAATATCGAACAGCTCTTTCGGATAATCAAGCAACTTTAAGTTTTCAAGCAGCGGCGCAATGACTTGTTCTTCATTATGTGCAGCCACAATTACCGCAAATGATTTCTCCGGTGCATGCACACATTGTTCTTTCTTGCGAAAAAAGCCGGCAAGCCCAATCGTAATTTGATAGGTGCTAATGGTTCCGGTAATAATCTGCAGTATGATAAATAAATCATCCAGCAAATTTGCCAACATCGTCATAAACGAACATCCTCCTAATCTTTTTACCGCTTGTTTGGTTGAAAAGAAAGACTGATGTCTACCCCTTGATGTTTTGTCTCCCAGACGCCGATATCGGCACGGCCATTGCCGTCAAAATCCGCACACAGCGCCATGCTTCCCCCGCGTGCCCACGGCCCGTATGTCGGAAGAAGTTTCGTAAACGAAGAACCTGTACTCTGCCATACATCCCAGAGACCACTTGCGGGGTCATATGCGATCAGATCACATTTCCCATCCCCGTTCGTATCTCCAGTCAACCATTGTATATTCTTCCACTGATCACAAGATTTTAAAGCAATACCATTTGTTTTAAAATCTCTTCTATCTCGAAAAATATGCACCATGTGAGAAGATGATGATACTTCCATCCATTCATCTACTCCATCCCCGTCAATATCCCCTGTCAAAAGGACCGCATCTGCCGCTATCGTACCGGTTCGTCCGACTGTAAATTGCCCATTTGTATTGCGCATAAGCTTCCAACTCGTTGCATTCTGCCAGAGCACATCTTCATGCCCATCTCCATCAAAGTCTCCTGTTAGAAGAGCTACCCCCTCAGGTGGAAGTTGACCATATGCACGTGCCTTGGCAAAAGAAGTTCCAGTCGATTCAAAAACAGCCGTGCGACCAGATTTACGATCATACGAAAGCAAATCTTTTCGTCCATCTCCACTTATATCTGCGAGAGTAAGAATCTCGTCCGATCCAAAAGCGTGCCTCAGAAAACAACGTCTATCCGGCTGACTACGATTACGCGGCCAGCGGAAGTCCCCCATCTGTACGTAAATCGCTGATCCATCGTCTATGACAAGCGAAGCGAACCCGCTCCCCGTAACATCTCCCGTCATCAGGTGTACAGGCGCACCCGACAGCGACAGGCGATGCGCTGGCGTAAACGGCACAACCTCATGAAGCGACATCCAGGTAAACCCGCTTTTTCGCACACCGGCTACAAGCTGCTGTAGGCCCGATGTTTCTCCGGCACGGTATCGATAGAGCGGCAGGCCATCTTGCATAACCGGTGTACCATCTGAATGATGGACCGGCTCCATATGTCCGAATTCAAGATATGGATGATAAAACAGCGAGGCAAGCCCTTTATACGTCTGAAGTTTTTTGACGATCGTAGCCGATGAATGACCGGCATGCACATACGACAGAGGTGCAGGCACATACACAGAACCGGCCGTTTCCTTGTGGTATGTATTGGTTGTTTCATACACATTCATATCCCGTAACGAAACAAGCGAGTGAAAATCAGGCTGATATAAGATTCCCATATACGAGCGAAATACTTCTTCCTGTGCCCGTGTATCCGTGTAATGGGGCGATTCCCAGAATGCCGGAACAAGTCCAACACGGTCAAATGCCCGCAAACTTTTTTCGATTCGTTCTGCAGCATATGATGTTGTTTTTGTATCCGGGACACCCGCTACATTAAACTCAAATCCAACGCCTGTATTTTGAGTTCCATCTGGAAGTGAACGGTCACCGTATTGATGCGTATAGCCGTGCATGCCAAGCACCGCCCCCTTCGCCTGTGCATCCCGAAGCAGGCGAGCTAACTGGCGAACATTCTCCGCTGGCTTCTCATCATCAAACCCGTGATCATAACGTGAACCGTCCCCTCCTATGGATACCGCTCGTGGAATGACCGCTACAGAAAATGGGACGTTCTGTTCCTGCAAGTACGTAAATACCGCTCGCAGCCGTCCCAGTTCCTCTGGCGATCGATACGGGCTTCCCGGTGTAATATCCTCCAGCCTGAGAAGTGCATATCCTTTGCTGTAGTTTGGCAGTTCATTCGTGCGCCCAATCGATGGGAACGGGCTTGCGAGGACTGCGATAAGCAGTAGAATAAGCCCCCATCTTTTCATACATTCCCCCTGGTTTTCGACTATCCAAGCTTGGCAGCCGGGCAGATTTGGCGATAGTTGCACATGATACAGGTAGACGGCTCTCCCACACCATGGAAGGATTCTTCCGTGAGTGGGCGATTATAGTAATCATCTGCACTATACTGCTTCATGCTTTCCGTACTGACACGAATTTTATGCGCGATTATATCAAGCTCTTCTTCATTCGGCACCGTTCGATCGCATATTCCGTCCAGTAAATATTCAGTCCGTACCTCGATCTGCTCAAGCGGAACCCCATAGCATTCATTCACATACAGGGCATATAGCCAGAGCTGCTCGCGATTTTTTTCGCTAATCCGGCCGGTCTTCCAATCCGCAATTACCCAGATGCCATCCGGGCGGCGATACAAGGCATCCAGTTTGACATATACTTTTGTATCATGAATCGTAATGTGATTAAGCTGCTCTACTTCTACAATGGTGCACGTTTGATCTCTCACAAGTTCCCGCCACGTGTCGCTTTCCAGTAAGCCATGGGCGCATACAGGCATCCGGGCAGCGATAGCCTCTACACGAGCGGGAGCAAGCTCTCCTTCATAATACATCTCGTGTAACATCGTATATTGCTTCGGGTATGCCCACCATTCATCCTTCTTTTTTGATTCGACATATGCTTGATTCAGTGACTGGCGTAGAAAACGGTTTACCGCTGCTTCATCTGGATACGCTTGCTGCGTCTCCCGTAAATCAAGGAGCTTCTGAGCAGCCGTATGGACGGCATCTCCTAGCAGGATATATAAATTCTTCAGTTGCTTAAGCCGGTAAGCGGTGCGGGCGGTATCCGATGCAGTCATCAGCCACCCGCCATGCGCACCATAGTAATGGTAATAGTACTGACGCTTGCACGTATGAAACATATGATCGCGCGAAAGCGACCATGACCATTCTGGATAAGGTGAAGTCTGGTATGCCATGTCTTCTCTCCTTTCTGCTGGAGCATCCGGTTTCTTGTCCAGAGCCAAAAAGCCGGTATAATAATCATATGAAATATAGGATGGGGCATACACGGATAAATCTCACTAGTAGTATTTGTCAGTGATCCCTATATTTCCTCTATTTTTGCATAATCTATTGTACTTGATTTTCTAAAATATACGAGGACACATATATGACACCAAAAGCTTTGCTAGACTATCTTGTTTATTTTCACGCAAAACGTGATTATTTTGAATGCCACGAAGTTCTAGAAGAATATTGGAAAAGTCTTGACTCGGACCAAAATCGCGATGTATGGGTCGGTCTTATTCAGATTGCGGTCGGACTGTATCATCAGCGGCGCGGTAATCTGGCAGGTGCCAAGAAAATGCTGACTGCGGCTCTCACCCAGCTTGCACCTACAGAATTAGAGCAGCTCGGCTTTGCAGGAGATGCTCTTCGAAACGAGATCAGCAAACGCGTGCTCGATATCGAAGCGGGCATGTCGTATACCGATTTGAATCTTCCGCTACACCTGGAGTTAGCCGCACGATGTGAAAAACGGTGCGCAGCAGAAGGGATTCACTGGCTGTCTGCTACGGATTTTTCTGATACCTTTCTCATCCATAAGCATAAGCTGCGCGACCGCAGCGATGTTATCGCGGAACGAAATCGCCGCCTTACCAAGCGCAACCAGAGCGAATAACCTTTCATAACTAACCCCGCCCATTTACATGTGGGCGGGGTTAGTTTATCTCAAACAATTATTTTTATTTGAATTTTTTCCAATCGAGCTTACTTTCATCTAGCAGCTCAGAAAATGACTTGTTTTTCTCCCGCGCCTTCTGTTCCGCACGCTGCTGCTCTACTGCTGCTGCACGCTTTTTTTCCTCTTCCTCCCGCATCGTCCGCGACATATCTTTTAATTTATCGAGCGTTCCTTTTCCAAGCAAGTCTTTCAAAGTTGCTCCTTCCTCAGAAGGCTTCGATACTTGTCCGCCTGTTCGTTTTTGTTTCGCCATTCGACATTCATTCCCTTCTATTTACAAATTTTGTAGTTCTATTAGTCTCGTCCATGCATATACATGTACATAATCACCGGTGAAATCCAAATCCATTCTGTAGCCTTGTATGCAGACGAAAGGAGCTAGCACATGTTTACTTTTGTTAGAAGATTAATTTCGTACTGGATCATTGTTCTACTGGTACCCGTGTGTACTTTGTTTCTGGACACCCATACAACCCCATTATCGCATACGCCGTCGCGTGAGAAACTCCAGCAATCAGCCTCATCCGCTGATCTTCTTCCGAATCCGTTTTTGGCCCATCCTGCCTCTCCTCCCGTATCTACCCCGCTTATGGTGTCAAAAAAGTCAGCGCCAACCGTTCTGTCCGTTTCGACACCGAAGCGCATCCCTTCAATCGCTGTCCAGAGGAAACGTAACGAAATTCCTTTAAAAACAGCAACGTCTCCTCCTACGTCTACAACTAGCACGCAGAAACGCACAATCACAGCCAACAGCCAGACTCCTAAACAATACGCAGAAAAGTTCCGCGGCAATATCTCCGCGTATACGAACGGGCTAAGTGAAACCGGAAAAACGTCGCGCCATCCGGACTATGGAATTACAGCAAGCGGACATCGTGCAAAAGCAGGTGTTACGGTTGCAGCAGGTCGCCATATTCCGTATGGAACGGTGTTATACATTGAAGGCATCGGCTACCGGACTGTATATGACCGGGGTGGGGCCATCAAAGGAAACAAAATCGATGTGTTTATGTCTAATATGGCACAAGTGAACGCATTCGGTCGTCGCCATCTTGATGTATACATCGTCAAATGGGGCGATGGCAAACGAAAGCCTCGCTAGCTGTGCTGACTGATTGTTCGCTTACTCTCTTAGAGCACTTCATGATGTACCGTGCTTCCACGCCCGGACGGTTCCGCAGGGGTAACAATCAGGCGCTGCGGCAGGCGGGCGCGAAGCTCGGGCACATGGCTAATAATGCCGACCGATAAGCGATCGGTATGAAGCTTCTCTAATGCTGTAATGACCGTATCAAGCAATTCCTGATCCAGTGTCCCGAACCCTTCATCCAGGAAGAAAAACTCTAGCGGATATTCGCCGCGCAGCTGAATCTGTGCAGACAGCGCAAGCGCAAGTGACAAAGATGTCAGGAAGGTTTCCCCGCCGGATAATGTTGTCACCGGGCGTCGTACCCCGCCATTCGCATCGTCCCGCATGACAAACCCGCCGCTTGAATCGACTTCAATGGCATAGCGGCGGCGTGTCAGTTTACCAAGTCGAACCGATGCTTCCTGACTGACCTGCATGAGCTGTTCTTCTGCAATGAACTCGACAAACCCGTTGCCACGGAATACCGTCTGCAAGGCATTCAGCCGGTTTAGTGTTTCTTGTAGGCGGATTCGTTCCTCTTCAAGTGCCTGCCAGCGTGTATGACGCTGCTCCACATCCTCAAGATCACGCGCAGCTCGCGCCTGCTCCCGGGCGGCTTCTGCTGCTTGTTCTCGGGTGATTTGCAATGTTTGTTGTAACTTGTTCCATTCCTCTTCTGTCATGTGGCGTCCGTCAAGAAGTACCGCCAGCCGATGGCGCTCATTGGCTAGCTGTTTTTCTGTATCCCGATAATCAGTAAGTTCACGAACCCAGGTTGCACGCGTCTCTTCTGATGTGAACGCTGCCGCCACATCCGCTTCACTTGCAAATGCAGTACGTGAAAGAGCGGTAGCCCATTTCTGCTCCGCTTCTGTCTTACGCGCCGTCGCAAGCTCCTTTGTTTGCTGGGCCGCACTGCTTCGTTTTTCAACCTCACGCAGAACAGATTGTTGTTCTCTGGCACGTATATCAGCGATTCGCACAGCTTCTCGCAGACGGTGCAGTGCCTGCTCGACTTCCTGTCGCTGTACGATTGCCTGCACACCGCCTGCAATCTGCTGCAGGCGTTTATTTTTTTCCTCCCAGTTCGCCCTCATGCTAGCCGTTTCTGTCTCCAGTCGGATTAGCTCCCGATCACACGCTGCAAGTTTTTCCTGACCCGCTTTGATTTCCTGTTCTTTCTCTTCAATAAACGGTACGCTGCGTGCCAGCCTTTCGCGCAGCTGTTCCACCTCTGCATCCCACGCCGCAATTTGTGCGGCTTCCTGCTCAACGGTTTCGAGTATCCATTCACCGAAGCGCTCGGTCCATTGCATACGGGATTCCTCTACCTGTTTATGAAGTTCCTGTTCCTTGCCTTGCAGTTCAGTTGCTTGCTGAATACTTACGTCGTATGCAGTTTGCGCTTGCACCATTTGTTCTGCAAGACGGGAGCGCTGGATAACGAGATGTTTCCCATCTGTTTCACACGTTTCTGCCTGTGCTTTCGCCTGTGCCAGTTGTTCCTCTGTTCGGGTCAATGCGGCAAGCAGCTGCGCTACATTTGCATCTGCATCAGCCTGTGGTTCAAGCTTCATTTCCATATGGTTCTGTGATTGTCGAGCACAAGCAATTTCACTGTCAGCTTCATTTGTTTCTTGCAAACTATCGGCCAGTTGTTCCAATCGATACATAAAGGTATGACTCTCATGCTGTACCGTACGCGCACGCAAAAGCGCTGCTTCTAGCTCGGCAATCAGCTTTTCGGTATGTACCGTTGTTGTTTCAGTTTTCGACTGGATCGGATGAGGGTGGTTCGATGAGCCGCATAACGGACATGCTTCTCCCTCTTTCAGTTCTGTCGCAAGCTGTATCGCCAGAGCACGCCTCGTTTCCTGCACAGCAGCACTGCGAAGTTCGGACATCAGTTGTACAAGGAGCCCCTCCATATACCGTACATCCTGATTCGTACGATGAATCGTATCGTACAGCGTCTGAACATCGAGCAGCACTTCACGCGAGCGCAGCTGCAAATCACTCCATGCACTACGAACGAGCTCAACTTTTCGCCGTGCTTCTACCATGCGCTGTTCACTATTTTCGCGTTCCTGCTGCGCGGTTCTAAGCTGATTTTGTCGTGTTTGCAGAATATGCTTTTCTTGGACCGCCTGCGTGATACGCTGGCGTTTTTCATGTTTGATTGTTTTTTCTTGAATTTCTTTTTGTAGGATTGATTGTTTTGTTATTGCTTTTATACGCAGTATTTCTGAACTATCTACTAACTCTTTCGCTTTTGCTTGTTGCTGCTGCAGATCCGTTCGAGCAGCATCGGCTTGTTGGATCGCAGTCTGCAGGCGAGCTCCCTCTTCTTCTAACTCTTCGGCCTGCTTTAATTGCGCGATGCGAACCGTGCAGCCCAGCTCTTCCGCCTGCTGGCGTTCTCTAGCTGTCTGTGCATCAGCTTCGGACTGCCTGTATAGCGCCTCTTGCTTTGCAAGAATGTCCTGGGCACACGCTGCTTCTTCCTGTGCCACTTCTGCATCGCGTGTCGCGCGAAGACGTTCCTCATAGTACGGACGAATTCGCTCTGCCTGTTCGGCCCGTGCAAGCTGTTCTGCCAGTTGATCAATTCGTTCAGCATCTGCTTCGTGTAAGGCGATACGACGCTTTACTTCATTGTATTCGGCCTGCTGCTCCCAAACTCGCTTGCCTTCTTCATGTGCCGCCTCTGCCGCCTTGTTCACCTCTTCCGCCTGCACGAGACCTGCTGTCGCCTGTTTGCTTCGTGCTGCTGCCGCCTGTACGGCTTCTGCAGAAGCATCCCCTAGCCCCTGCTGTTCAGCGGCTAATTCCGCGATCTTCCCACGTGATTCGGCAGTTCGTCGTTTCAGCTTTGTATTCAACCCGTCTCCATACTGCTCCAGATGAAACAGGCGCTGCAGCATCTGCCGCCGCTCGCTGCCTTTCAGAGAAAGAAACTCAGCAAATTTCCCCTGCGGAAGCACAACAGCGCGAGTAAAATCATCCA
This sequence comes from Aneurinibacillus uraniidurans, assembly GCF_028471905.1. NCBI lineage: Bacteria > Bacillati > Bacillota > Bacilli > Caryophanales > Paenibacillaceae > Aneurinibacillus > Aneurinibacillus uraniidurans. The sequence continues at coordinate 2,155,541 of NZ_CP116902.1, forward strand.
CCGTCAAACCGAGAACGTCTTCAACACACTGGGTGACGTCCCGCTCTTTACCTGCGAGTACTTTTTCACCGTCCTCCTCAATCTTAATAAAACGGCAGGTTGCGGTTCGCAGCTTCACATCATCCACCCGCTTATAGCGGCGCTCCACCCGATACCGCGCAGCGCCGTCCGCACTCCCAAGTTCAAACGTAAATGCCACGCTTAGCTGGTCTTCTGCCTGATTCATAATCCCCTGCGTACCGCCCGAGGCACGTTCTACTTTTCCATATAAGGCGAGGGTAATCGCATCTAGGAGTGAAGATTTTCCACTTCCGGTCGGACCGAAAATCCCGAACACGCCACCTTCACACAGCGTGGCAAAATCAACTTCCTGCTCATCTCGGAAGCTATTAATCCCAGCCAGCTTTAAATGAATCGGACGCATAATTACCCCTCCTTCTCCTCCAATACTTCCATAAACAGCTTCACCGTCTCTTCGTCCGGCACCGCACCACCCGTCTGCCGACTATAAAAACGGCGGAACAATTCGTCAATCGGCAGGCTAGCACGACGCTCCATCGCCTCTGCTGTTTCTTGCATATCCGGATAAATCGGACGGATGCCAATCATTCCTCCATGCAGGCGCCGCAGCTTCTGGATATCTTCGAGCGGAATTGTATCCGGTACATGCACCTCCAGATCAATCCATGCGTTCGCATCTCGTCCTTCATCAATCCAGCGGTATACCTCAGCAATGCCGTCTCGTGCCTTCCATTTTACAAGCGGACGACCACTTGATAAAAACAACTCGCTCACGTCAGCCGGAGCGCCCGGTGCAACATCTATAATCGTTACCGACTTCGCCTGCCCAGCTTCCGAGAAGCTGTAGGCAAGCGGCGAGCCGGAATAACGAGCGCGGGTCGGCGCTTTTGCTACCTCCTGCGGGCGGTGCAGATGACCAAGTGCTACATACTGCGCTGCCTCCGGGAGTGTCGTAGCCGATACCGTATACGCACCGCCTACTTGAATCGGACGCTCGGATTCACTTTCAAAACTGCCGAGCACATACAAATGGCTCATCACCAGGTTAACAGTATGCGGTGTGAAATACGCACTTTGCTTTGTAAACAAATGCGCCAAGCGCTCATCATACGCTCGACGTAATACTTCCTCTTCACTGCTCTCAGCAAGCAGCACTTGCAGGCGTGATTCAGACGGATACGGCAGGGCAAATACACGAGCCTCTTCTCCCGTACGCGGCACGGCTACCGACAGCATCTCCGCCGTCGGCAGTCCAAGCAGTGTAATGCCGTGTTTCGCTGCCAGCGGATGAGCAGCGGCAAGCCGGTCTGGATTGTCGTGATTGCCTGCTATGACAATGACCTTTCGTTTTCCGCCATCTGCCAGACGCGCCATGCTGTCGTAAAACAGCTGCTCAGCCGCAGATGGCGGGTTAACCGTATCAAATACGTCCCCTGCCAATAGCAGCACATCAATACATTCTTCCTCAACTATGCCGCACAGTTCATCAATGAACGCTTCCTGTTCCGGCAGGCGACTGCGTCCCTCCAATGTTTTGCCAAGATGCCAGTCGGCTGTATGCAGGATTCTCATGTTCTCCCCCTCTCCTACGGCACGTACAAGGTACGGCCACCATCTAAAAAGTACAAAACTTTCTCTTTGACCGATCCACCTGTAATCTGTTCGACCGCCCGGGCATAGTACGTCAGCTGCTCTTGATAACGCGCCAGCAGCAGCTCATCGGTAAGCCCTTCTGTGCGGTCCGTCTTATAATCGAGCACAATCCAGCCGTCTCCCTCGTCAATCAGGCAGTCAATGACGCCCTGTACAAGCACGCTTTCCTCTTCCGCTGCCGGCCATTCTTCCCCGTACGCTTCCCGCGCCGGAATCGAGAGAGTAAACACTTGCTCACGGTATACACGCGCCGGTTCATGCGTGCGCAGCTTCTGTCCAATCGGGCTAGTGAGAAATGAAACGATCAGTCCGACATCGATCCCATTCGCTTCTGTCTCTGTCAGCAACTCGCGTCCAACAAGCCGGTCAATAAATTCCCGAATAAGTCCCTCATCCGGCTCGATGCCGTGCGGCAGCTGCTGGAGCACCGTATGCATCACCGTTCCCCGTTCCGCTGCATTCAGCTCTTTTCTCGTAAGAAACTGCGGGCGTGGGGCGACATCACTTTTGAACAGGCCCGGCATCCACGCCGGTGCTTGCCATCCTGCTTCCTGCTGCTCAAGTGCGGCTTGCTTGCGCCGCTTTAGTTCAGATACAGATTGCTTCGGCAAAAATACGGTCGCCGCCTCATGATCGTATTTCCACGTCAGGCGTGCCACAACGTCAGCCGCATGTCCACCTGATACGGATACTCGCTCACCATTCTGCACCGCACGCGCAAGCTCTGTCCGCTCTTCCTGTTCCGCAGATGTTCCTGCCAGAAGCGACGAGGCTGTGCGGCATGTAATCGTCCAGCGCGACCGATGAGCTGCGATATCGGCTGGCGGACGTTCCGCACAGTCAATGGCATCACGCAATCCATCTGCCGCATCGTGACGCATGAGAGCAGGGCCAATCCAGTCCAGATATGTTTTGCCAGCCACCAGCTCATACGCAGGCAGATTCCAGTGCGGGGTATCCATCAGCTGTGTCCATTTTTCAATTGATGCCTGCAAATTTTTCGCCGTTCCAACTAAAATGAGCTTTTCTTTTGCCCGTGTTAGCGCTACGTACAGCACCCGCATCTCTTCAGCTAGCTGCTCCATCCGCATCCGGCGGCGCAGTGCCGCATACGGCAAAGATGGGAAGCTAATGCGTCGGTCAGGATCAATGTATTTCGGGCCGAAGCCTAAGTCTTTATGCAGCAGGAACGCTCGGTTCAAGTCCATAAAGTTATGCTGCTTAGAAAGCCCGGCCACAAACACAACCGGGAACTCCAGCCCTTTGCTTTTGTGAATCGTCATGATGCGTACCACGTCTTCCTGCTCGCCAAGCGAACGCGCCGTTCCAAGGTCGCCGCCCTGATCCTGCATGCGCTCCATGAATCGGAGGAAGCGGAACAGTCCACGGAAGGAAGTCGCTTCATACTGACACGCCCGATCATACAGCGCCCGCAAATTCGCCTGCCGCTGCTTGCCGCCCGGAAGCCCGCCCGCAAAATCGTAAAAGCCGGTATCCCGGAACACATCCCAGATCAAAGTCGAAAGCGCTCCCTGCCGCGCTTTCGTCCGCCATGTTTCAAGTTTTTGTAGAAAGGACGTAAGCCGCGTGCGAAGCACCGGATCCGCTTCTTCCATCTGTACGTAAGCGAGCAGCGCATCGTAATACGCCCCATTTTTATCGGCAAGTCGAATGTTCGCCAGCTCTTCCGCTGTCAGCTGGACGAGCGGGGAACGCAGTACACCGGCAAGAGGAATATCCTGATACGGATTATCGATCACATGAAGCAGCGAAGTCATCACTTCAATCTCTGTCGCTGTAAAATATCCCGTCGCAAGCTCCGCATACGCCGGGATGCCCAGCGCTTTGAATTCATCTGTCATAACAGGTGCCCACTGGCTTGTCGCCCGCAGCAGTACGACAACATCCCGATACTGCATCGCTCGCATTGCTTTTGTCTGCTTGTCATACACCTGATGACCAGCTGCAATCATGCTTTTGATCTTCTCGGCGATCAACCTTGTTTCGAGCTGAACATTCTCAAGTTCAGCCGTATCAAGCACATCGGAGGCTGTCTCTTCTACATCCGACTCGTCATCGTCCGTCCATGACGCCTCCTCTGCATCCGCTTCATGCCGATCAATCAGCATTACTTCTACCGATGTATCCAGTCCATCCATCTCGGGGTAATTCTCAAATCCAAATACAAGGGCGGCTTTCGTATCGTAATCAATCTCTGCTGCATCCTCACTCATAATCTGGTGAAACACAAAGTTCGCGCCATCAAGCACTTCCTGGCGGCTGCGGAAGTTTTTCGCCAGATCAATTCGCCGCCCACCCCCGGTGCCATCTGGCTGGAATGATTTGTACTTCGACAAAAACAGATCGGGTTCCGCTAATCGGAAACGATAAATCGACTGTTTGGGGTCCCCCACCATGAATAGATTCCCCGCCTCACCGTCTCCACTGCGTGAGACAAGGCGCACAATCGTTTCCTGCACACCGTTTGTATCCTGGTATTCATCGACCAGCACTTCCCCGAACTGCGCCCGGTAGTCAAGCGCTGCCGCCGATGGTGCAAGCTCGCCTGGCTTAGAATCCGGGGCACGTAAAATTTGCAAGCAGTAATGCTCCAAATCCGAAAAATCAACCAGCCCTTTTTCTTTTTTCAAGGCCGCATATCGCATACCGAATGTCTGGACGATGTCCACGAGCTTGCCGATCAGCGGTGACAATTCCTGATTGGTCACAAATTGTTCCTCGAGTGTCATGGCAAACAATTCACCGCGCAACTTCTCCAGCCGCTTCTTGGCCAGCTCGCGCACATCTTTTGCCTTCTGCACAAGAGTCGCATCATATTGATCGCCCCGACATGCCTTCAAGCGGCCAAACACAGCAGCAGCAAATTCGTCTGCCAATTCAGCCCACGACCGCTCACTGGCTGCGATCAATCCCTGCACCATCGTCAGCTCTGGGGTAAGATTAGCTAGATAAGGAGCAGGTCCCCCGTTCTCCTGTGCCAAATCCACGGCCCGTGTAAGCAGCGCCTCGATGCCTGCAAGTTCGAGCTGCACATCACGCGTAAGCGCCTGGAACCATTTCTGCTCATAAAACTCCTCCGGTGTACGGGCCTCATACATCGCCGCCATATCATGCAACCATTGATCGGGGTCAGGATGGCTGCGAGCAAAATCATACAGCCGCTGCACAAGCGCTTGCAGCGCCTCATCCCCCCGGTCCGTCGCATAGCTGTCCACCAGCCGGAAAAACCATGTATCTTCTGCTACATACTGCTCATCAAATAGCCCATCGAGCGCTTCTTGCCGCAACAACTGCGCTTCCGTCTCATCCGCGATGCGGAATGATGGGTCCAGATCAATAAAATAGTAGTAGCGCTGCAATACTTCCATACAGAATGAGTGTAAGGTCATAATCGATGCACGCGGCAGAAGGGCAAGCTGACGGCGCAAGTAAAGCGATGATTGCTCCCGTACCGCTTCTTCCAGCTTCTCGCCGATCCGCTGCCGCATCTCAGCGGCCGCTGCCTTCGTGAACGTCACAACCAGCAGATTATCGACGTTGATCGGATCACTTTCATCCGCAATCCGGCGAATGATGCGTTCAACTAGCACCGCTGTTTTTCCCGAACCCGCCGCTGCTGCGACGAGAATATGCGAACCGCGAGCGGCAATTGCGGACCACTGCTCATCGGTCCAGGTGCTTCCAACCGGTTTCTCCATCTCCATACGCTTCACCTCTCTCCTCTGCGCTCCATCTCATTCCACATCACATCATGGCCCGGACCACGCAGTACGTTATATTCACCCGGTTCGATCAACGTATCAAACTGACAAACCGGTTTAAAAGAACAGTACGTGCAAGCAGTTCGCTTCCTTCGCCAATATGGAGCAATCGTAACATCTCCAGCCGTAATCTCTGTCCCGATCTCGCGCATCAGTGTCCGCACATATTGGCGCAAGTGCGTGAACTGCTCCGCTGTCGCCACTTTGGCACTGCTATAAAATGATCCGTCCTTTTTCAACGCAACCGGCAGCATGTCCGAATACCCAGTGTCAAGCTGATTGTCCATCATCCGCACCACATCAGGGTCCGCCAGCACAAGCCCTTTCATTTTAAACTGCTTATGCAGCTCCGCTTCAATCGCCTCATCCGCAAGTGGGCGACTCGCCGCCAGCAGCGGATTGTGGACGTGGAAATACAATACACCAGCAGCCTGCGCAGACTGCCCGAAAAATGCCTCGGCATTTTCCAGCACAACATCCAAATATACAAGCATTTGCAGCGACAGACCAAAATACACGTCTTCTAATGCGAGTCCCTTTGCGCTTGACTTATAATCGAGCACGCGCAGCAAAAGTCCACCTGGCCCATCCGCACCATCTACCCGGTCAATGCGCCCAACTAGCTGCATGCGGGTGCCATCTGCTAATTCGACTTCGAGCGCAGGCAGGCCACCATCCCCCATGCCAAACGCGACTTCCAGCGCCCGCGGCGTAAATGCGCTGCGCCGTGCCTGAGCAGCCAGCACAGCCGCCGCACGCCCTACGACATTCGTCAATTTATGGGATAAGTATTCATTGCGCCGCGAGCTAAGCAAAATATTTTTCTGCAGCTTCGGCGTAAGCTCCGTCACCATTTCTTTTGCAAGCGCATGCGCCTGATCGGCTTCTAAGCTGCTCCATTCCCGCTTCTGCTCCACCAATCGATCTCCGACCATCTTAAGTGCAGCGTGAAACAATTGACCGATGTCTGGGGCTTCCAGCCGATACAACTCTCGCTCCTTCAACTTCAAGCCATACGTCGAAAAATGAGAAAACGGACACGATTTGTATTTTTCCATTCGCGACACGCTGGCCCGGATCGTCTCGCCGTACAGTCGCTTCGTGATCCGGGCAGGCAGCCGCGCTTCTTCATTGCGATAAAACAACCCGCGCGTAAGCAAACGAAGCTCGTCCTGGTTCCGGTCATACAGCACGTTATACACATCCCACCAGAGCGGGGCTAATGCATACCCTTTGTTCCACTGTCCAAGCAGCCCGATCAGACGAGATAAGGCCCGCCCAGACCCGGTTACAAATGACAGCTGCTCACTTTCGGACACATCACCCGGTTCATCAGCAGCAAATGCTTGATCGGCACCCGGGATCATCTCAGCAAAGCGCTTCAGGGCCGGAGCTGGAAGCAGCGCCTTTCCCTCTTCGTCCGCCAGCGGGCAGCTTACCCACAGCCGTTCACTTGGCGAAGCAAGCACTCGGTACAGCATCAACTCTTCATCCAGAATGCGACGACGCCCACTCGGTGCAAGCTCAATCCCCGTCGCCGTCAGCGCCTCTCGCTCTGCATCCGACAGCATTCCACTCTCGGGCGGACGTGCCGGGATCACTCCATCGTTCATTCCAAGCACAAACACACACGGCACATTCGCAAATCGGCTGCGCTCTACTTGTCCGACCAATACTTGATCAAGCGATGGCGGCACTAAAGAAAACGTCAAATCTTCCAGCCCAGCGTCCACCACATCGGCAAACAGATCGAGCGTCAATTTCTCATCTCCAAGCACTTCTACCAGTTGATCCATGAGCGTAATAATGGCCTGCCATACTTGACCATGCTCCCGTGCCTGTTCCGGCCGCCCGGCCAGCCGTGCTTCTTCACTCCACGTCTCAAGCCGGTCTGGAATCTCACACGCAAGTAAAAAATTATACAAGGCTTCACACATCGCCCGCACTGTTTTCGCTTTTCCGAGACCTTCTTCCAGATCGGCCAGTGGTTTCGCGATCCGGTGGCGCAGGGCGTTCAATTCACGTTCTATACGAGCTTCATCCGTCGACTGATCGCTTCCCTCCATTTCCGCATCCAGTCCACGATAGATGCGGTATGTCCACGAATCCGACTGCGTCCAGCGGTAGCTCTCAATGCCGTGTGCCAGTACATAATTTTCAAGCCGATCCAGGCTATGGCGCAGCGTAGACAGCTCTTCCGTCTCCTGTGGTACAAGCAACAAGTCCGTTTTCACGCAACGGAACACCGCATCATATTTCCACCCGTAGCGCACCGTCTCTAACGCTGAGCGAATCAGTTCAGTTAGCGGATGGTGCATCATCGGTCGCTTCTCATCAAGGAAGAATGGCAGCTCATAATCAGCGAACACCGTCGTAAACACATGCTCATAGGCATCAAAATTACGCACCACAACGGCAATATCCCGGAACCGGTAGCCTTCCTCCCGCACAAGTTCCACGATGCGGCGAGCTGCGGCATCCACCTCCGCACGTCGATTCGCAGCCGTACGTAGCATAATCGTCGCTGCCTCTCCCTCATATGGAGGGGCAGGGCGCTCCGACCAGTGTGCTTCTATATGCGCAAGCGCCGGATTGCGGCGGTAGCGCGGCGATGTGGCTGATGACAGCAAAATCGGGTCCTCTATCCGTACGCCACTCTCCCGTGCGAGCCGGACAAGACGCTCATACGCTACAGCCGGTGTATAAAACAAATCCAGCTCATTTGGCCCGTCTGCTTCTCCATAAATCCGGTCAAGCGGCAACGTAACCGTCACCCGATTCACCGTACGCAAAAGTGCAGCGATGACCAGCATCTCTTGCGGTGTAAACGTCTCGAATCCATCAATCCATATCTCTGCCCCTTCGAGAGCACGTACATCCGGCAGACGGGAGGCAAGCAGCGGCAAATAATGCTCACTGTCCAAATACCGCCCGGCAAGCATCTGCTCCAGCTCCCCAAAAATAAGCTGCATATCATGCAGCTTATCCGGCAGAAATCCCGCACCTTCTGTCTGTTCAGCAGTTTCCATCAGCGCAGTTCGCCGCGCTTCCAAATCGGCTGCACCTACGTTATAGCGCATCAGCTCACAATACATGCCTTCAAGCTGTTCCACGAACCCGGCACGTGATGCGGCGCGTCCGAACACTTTTAGTTCACCTGCATGATTAGCCAGAATTCGGCGCAGCGCCATCCGAATGCCCGTGCTATCAATATGAATCCGTGCCAGTCCTCCCGCTTCGCGCAGCACATTCCAGGCAAGACGCCGAAAGCTCAGCACTTGCGCCCGCATCATTCCTTGCTGCCCGGCAAGCGTCTGCTCAGCCTGAAAGCTCATCTGCGGCGGCACCATATAAATCAGCGGACTGCCAAGCGGTGAAATCGCAAGCTGTTCCCGAATTTCTGTGAGACAATGCGCACTTTTCCCGCTGCCTGCCCGACCTGCTATAATTCGTAAACTCACATGCTTCCCCTCCTCTTCTTTCCGTTTTCTATCATTCTATCATTGTAAAGCAGATCATTCGTTCGTACAAATTATTTTGTTCGCTTCTGCCAGCACCTCGCCAATCTTCCGCTCATGCACAACGAGATCGGCCAAGTAGTCAAGCTCTGTCGGCTCCATATTCACAATGACAAACTTAGCCCCATTCCGTTTTGCGACCTGTGGAAATAGATTTGCCGGTGATACTTGAAGGGATGATCCAAGTACAATAAACAGGTCAGCCGCATATGTCTCCCGCTCAGCCATATCCACCGCGTCATCTGGCAGAGACTCGCCAAATAATACGACAGATGGACGAAGAAAGCCGCCGCATTCACATACCGTTCCTTCTTCTTCGAGATAGTGCACTGCCGAATAGACGCGGGCACAGTGCTGGCAGTGTACGCGACTGATCGTGCCGTGCAGCTCAGCGACATAACGGCTTCCGGCAAGCGCATGGAACCCGTCCACATTTTGTGTGATAATCGAGTGCACAAGCCCTCTCTGCTCCCACTCTGCCAAAATACGATGTCCGTCATGAGGCGCACACGTCTGAAGCCCCTCAATGCGAGCACGGTAAAACGCGACAAATTCGTCCCGATTATGCTCCAGCGCATATGTACTCGCAAGTTTCGCCGGATCTTTATGCCGCCACATGCCTTGAGTAGCCGAACGAAAATCAGGGATACCCGACTCCGTAGACATCCCCGCTCCCGAAAAAATGACCGTATGTTTTGCTTCCATGATCAGATTCGCAAGCATGAACCGTCCCCCTTTTATCATCACAAGTTTTTCTATTATCCTACCACGAAAAAGAGCCTGCTGCTCGATAAGAACAACAGGCTCTCAAACTGAAAATGACTTACAAAATATACTTCACAATTTCACTAACTTCCTTGCGCGGTAACTTCTTCGGCTGATCCTTCGGATATCCAAGAGCAACGACCATATTGATTTGCTTTTCCGGTTCCACTTGCAAATACTCCGCCATTTTATCCTGCGCGAGTAGAATCGGTCCTGTCATCGCACAAGTTCCAAGTCCCCGTGCATGAGCTGCTAACATCAAATTCTGGATCGCTAAACAGCTGCTTTTAATTCCTTCCTCATCCCAGATAGCTGGAGGTACAAATTGCACCGGATCAAAAATTTTCTCACGGAACTTGGAGGTATAAGGAGTAGCCAGGCAAACAATCAGGACTGGCGCATCTCCAAAAGCAGTCGCATACGGGCCAAACGAGCGCGTAAGCAGCTTGCCTTCCTTCTCAAATCCTCTCTGTGCTGCCTCTTCCGATTTTTTATACAAAGCGTCCCATGTCATTTGTTCAATCGCTTTAATCGTCTCTTTGTTTTTAATCACAATAAATTCCCACGTTTGTGAGTTCGTATCACTCGGTGCATATCGCGCACAATCCATAATTTCTTCAATTTCTGCGATCGGAACCTCCTGCTCGGTAAACTTCCGAACGCTCCGTCGTCCATGAATAATATCTTTAAATGCTGTATAGTCCACGTTAAAAAACCTCACTTCTCATTTTCTTAAAGATGCTACGTCAACAATCGTATTATAGAACAAAATTCCGCCTCATTCGAATACAGTCTCCCCGGCCCTCATATCGCCATCGTACTGGAATCATTTTCAAAATATGAATAAACACTCCTCTCCTTACCCATTATAGGTAAGGAGTCTACTTTTTAAAGGAGGATGTATACGATGAGCAGCCGACAATCGCGGCCCACTGAACGCCCGCATAAATTATCCAAAACACAGGAAGTACTGTATAACCATGACTTTAAAGCAGCCGATCAGGCCGGTGGGTACCGCAATCAGACACACGCCCGCAATCCGCATACAAGTACATCTGAGAAACATTCCTAGATAGTAGGAAGCCTGCTGACTTACTGCACCAGCAGGCTTCGCTTTTTCCTACTCTTATTCACTCTTTCCTTGCTTCTCAAGCGCCGCCTTCAACAAATCCCCCAGACTTGATGAGAACGTTTCGTCCTTCGCATATTTCTGTACGAGCCGCTTCTCTTCACGCTTGTTCACCTTTTTTCCGACGCCTTTTACATCGTCTAGCTTCTCAACAATGCCGCACGGCTTACACTGAAAGAACTTACCTGCTTTACCGGTCCGAATCTCCATCTTCTTATGGCACTGTGGGCATCGATGATTTGATACTTGCGCTTCCGCAGCGCGGCGGTAGCCGCACTCACGATCCGGGCAGATTAACTGCTTACCGCGCTTACCTTTGAACTCCTGCAAATTCTTGCCGCATTCCGGGCATTTCGAACCCGTTACGTTATGCGGCTTGTATTCCACGTCACTTGTGCGAATTTCCGTCACAAGCTTGCCTGTCTGCTCCCGAATACCTGCCAGGAACTGACTGGCATTGCCACGACCGCGGGCAATATTTTCAAGCTCCTGTTCCCATTTGGCTGTCAGCTCTGGAGAGCGCAACTCACGGGCAACGAGCTTGACTAGCTGCTGGCCTTTCTTCGTCGGATGCAAACGCGTACCCTGCCGTTCAATTGTATCCGACTTTACCAGCTTCTCAATAATATCCGCACGCGTTGCCGGAGTGCCTAGATTATGCTTCTCCATGCGTGTCAGCAGATCAGACTCTGTAAACCGAAGCGGCGGCTTCGTCATCTGACTGCGCATCTCACATCGCACCACCGAAAGCTTCGTTCCTTCTGTGAGTGTCGGAAGCGATTGATCGGCCGGCTCGTCGCTGTCCGTTTCATCCTCTGGCACAGCTTCCATACCATATACCGTTTTCCAACCTGCATCTGTCACCGTCCGACCATTCGCATGCAGCGTCTCACCCGCTACATCGACCGTTACCTGAAGACTATTATATGTATACACCGGATAGAAAAGTGCAATGAACCGCCGTACAATGAGATCATACAGCTTGCGCTCGTCATTCGTCAGCTCACCGAGTCGTACCGGCTCCTCCGTCGGAATAATCGCGTGGTGATCGGTAACCTTCGCATCATTCACAATCCGCTTCGTTACCGGCAATTTCGAAAGCTTCAAAAGCGGACGCACAAGCGGGGCATACGGGCCGATTTCAATACAATCAAGGCGGCTTTTAAGCGTTCCTACCATATCGCTTGTCAAGTATCGTGAATCCGTCCGCGGGTATGTAACAAGCTTGTGCTGCTCATATAGACGCTGCAGCACATTTGAGGTCTGCTTCGCAGAAAATCCATATTTCTTATTCGCGTCCCGCTGCAATTCAGTCAGATCATACGCAAGCGGCTGCGGTTCGGTTTTCTCACTTGTTTTAACACGAATGACTTGCCCCTGTCCATTCTGGACGCGCTCACGTATCGCTTCTGCCCGGCTTTTATCAAACAGGCGGCTGTCCTGATTCGCTCGATCACGCCACATCCCTTTAAACGTACCGAAGTTTGCCTCGATTGTCCAGTATTCGACTGGCTTGAATGATTCGATTTCTTTCTCACGGTCCATCATCATCGCGAGCGTCGGCGTTTGCACGCGTCCTGCTGCCAGCTGGGCGTTGTATTTACTTGTAAGCGCCCGCGTACTGTTCAGTCCAATCAACCAGTCCGCTTCTGCCCGGCAAACCGCAGACTGATACAGGTTATCATAGTCATGCCCTGGCTTCAAATGAGCGAATCCGTCCCGAATCGCCTTATCTGTCTGCGACGAAATCCACAGGCGATAAAACGGCTTTTTCCACTTCACAAGCTCCATAATCCAGCGGGCGACCAGCTCGCCTTCCCGACCTGCATCAGTTGCGATGATCAAGTCTTTTAGGTCATTCCGCTTTACAAGCTGTGAAACGGCGCGGAACTGATGCGATGTTTCCCGAATGGTTTTTAGCCGCATTTTATTCGGGATGATCGGCAAATCCTCCAGCTTCCATGTCTTGTATTTCGGATCGTAGTCTTCTGGCTCTGCCAGTTCGACGAGATGGCCGAGTGCCCAGGTGACCACGTATTTTGGACCTTCAAAATAGCTTTTATGTTTCTGCGTGCAGCCGAGCACACGGGCGATTTCTTTCGCCACGCTCGGCTTTTCCGCTAGTACGAGTGATTTCATCTATACAATCTCCTGTTTCTCTAGTGTCGGTTTTAATTGTAGCGGGTTTACCAAAACCGAGCAAGGAGCGCATTCAGGAGCCTTCTCTTTATTTCGCAACCGTAAATCTTGCTACGTCGCTCTGCAGACGTTCCGAAAGCTCGGACAAAGCGGTAGCAGTAGCCGCTACTTCCTCTACGGTAGAAGCCTGTTCTTCTGCGGATGCAGCTGCTTGCTCGGACGCTGCCGCTGACGATTCTACCAATCCTGTAATGCTTTTAATAGCAACTAAAGAACGAGCTGCATTGTCCAGTAGATCAGCGAAAAGCACCTGAATTTGTTCGACATTCGTCTCCGTCTGTTCTACCTGTGACACGATCGTCTGCAGCGCTGCTCCGCCCGTATGAACGATATCAACCTGCTCTTCTACAGCTTGCAAGTTACTTTCCATAGCCCGCACAGTAACCGATGTTTCCGCCTGAATGTCGGTAATCAAGTCCGTAATTTTCTCGGCCGCATGATGCGATTGTTCAGCCAGCTTCCTCACTTCATCTGCTACTACGGCAAACCCTTTGCCTGCTTCGCCTGCCCGTGCTGCTTCAATGGCCGCGTTTAAGGCCAGCAGATTCGTCTGATTCGAAATATCCGTAATGACGGTAATAATGCCCCCGATCTCATCGGAGCGTCTGCCAAGCTTTTGAATCGAGTCTGTAGCCGACGAAACTGTTTTAGTGATCAAACTCAGATGCTTGATGGCTTCCCTAATCGCTTTTTCTCCCTCATGTGCCGCATGGGTTGCTTCTAATGCGTTTTCTTTCGTCTGCCGCACATAGCTTGTCCCCTGCTCGGCTTTCTCTACTGCTTCTTCCATACTTTTGAGAATATTTGTAGCTTCTGCTGCCTGCTCGCTTGATTTTTCCGCGATTTCACTTACGGTTACCGCTATCTGATTTGCAGACTCTCCCGTTTGGTGAGCGGCTTCCGACAATTCATGCGATGCGAGTGACGCATGGTTTGCTTCCTGCATCATACTGTCCACAATTTTGATTAAATTCTCATTCATAACCTGGAACGCCCTTCCTAATTGAGCGATCTCATCATTCCCCTTTGGTTGGAACAGCTCGGCTGTCAAATTATAATTCGCAATTTCTTGGGCTGAATCACGCAGTTTTCCCAATGGCGTAATCAGCATTCGTTTAATAAAGAATGAAAAAACAGCCGCAAACACAACAGCCGCTACAAATGCCACCAGTATATTTTGCAGCGCTGCTTTTTCGGCAAGCTTTTGATACGGCTCTTCTGGAACGCCTGTATACCAGATTCCAATCGCACGGCCCTGCGCATCTAAAATCGGCTCATAAGCAGCCAGGTTTATTTTACCTACTACATTCGCTTCCCCGATATATCGCTTTTTCTGCTTTATGACAACATCTTCAATTTCCGGCGTGATTTTCGTGTTAACCGCTCGCTGTCCGTCTGCTTTTTTAACGTTGGTTACCACCCGGGTATTATTTTGAAAAATTGTAACAGAGTTTCCGCCTGTCAACTCGCTAAGCTCATCGACAAGTTCAAAGTTGTTGTTGATTTTCACTGTTCCTTTATATAACTCATTATTTACGATCTCCCAATCACCAGGAACTTTTTTGTCGATATACTTGTAGCCTAACTGAAGATCAGAGATGAGCTTTTTATTAATGCTCTCGATCAGATTGTTTTTCGTCGTGACATAGCTAATCCATGATAAAACCCCGGCTAATCCGAATATACTAACAAGCATGCATAAAATGATCTTTTTCCCAATCGTCCACTTCATTTCCCCTACTACTCCCTTTTGTCCAGTTCTTTTATACCATAAAAATAGTGATTAAAGTTTTAGAACTGTTTTTATTATCATTATGAAACAATTATGTAATTTTACACAAAACACGATAACTTTACCATCATTCTCACATATTTCTCTTCTATAATCAGGAGCACGCCCTTCCTTATGATAAAGAAGCTGTAATATGAGACGAATCATGCTGGCACTCTTTCTATATTCCTCAAGATAGGGTATCTTAAAAATACCTGCATAATTAAAAAGGAGTGCGACCCTTATGACAGAAACAGAAACTTTACATAAAGAGGCAATGGATATGCTATTAGCAACCAGCCGAACGTTCTTTATTCCCATTCACCATTTACCATCCGGACTGCAAGAAGCGATTGCATCCGCGTATCTCTGCATGAGAGCGATTGATGAAATAGAAGATCATCCGACGCTTCCTTCCGATATCAAAATCCGCTTACTGCGCTCCATCAGTTCGCTTTTAGAAGAATCGGCTGAAGCAGCTGCCCTAACACAATTATTGCAGCCTTATCACGCTCTGTTACCGGACGTTACCTTGCGATTGGCCGATTGGATCAAGCTCAGCCCGTCCACCATTACCCCAAATATTTTGAAAGCAACCGCCACTATGTCAACCGGAATGGCCGATTGGGTGGCAAAGGAATGGAAGATTACCAGCGAAGAAGATCTGGACGACTATACGTTCTATGTCGCAGGCTTAGTCGGCATCCTGCTCTCGGAAGTGTGGAAGTGGTTTAACAGCGAGGTGGAAACGGATCCGGAACTGGCTGTCGCGTTTGGCCGTGGGTTGCAGGCGGTGAATATTATTCGCAATCGTGACGAAGATCTTGTTCGGGGAAGTGACTTTTTTCCTGATGGCTGGACAAGAGACGATATGTTTGCGTATGCAAGGCGCAATCTGGAATTAGCGAATCAATATGTGAGCGACATTGATTCAAGTCCGGTGCTTACTTTCTGTCGCATCCCTCTTCTTCTCGCGCACGGCACACTCGATGCATTAGAACGAGGCGAGGAAAAGCTGAGTCGGGCTGCTGTAGAAAGCCTCGTAAGCCAGGTGACCGAAGGAAAATAGACAGACAATGCAAAAACCGATCGGAGCTGCGATCGGTTTTTGTGTTTTTTTCCTTATAAACGGGAAGCTTGTATATATAACTCTCTTATTTTCGGTCCTGGCTCTTCTCGTAACTCTCTCGCCAACAATTCTTCGAAATCATGATACAAGGATACCGCTTTGGAAATATCCCCCGTACTTATGTAATGATTCATGAGTCGATAACAACATTCATCCTGATAAGGGTCCATAACAAATAACTGTTGTAATAAGCGCTCTTTTATTTTCTGGTCCTGACAATCTTCTGTGCTTACTTCCAAAAAACGAATGTACATTTCTCGCACTCGCTTTCGATATTCGCTTGCCCAGAAGAAATCTTCCTCGCCCATATAATCGCCTTTGTATGTGGTCAAAATTTTTTCTACCAAAGCATTGCTTATCGGTGTACTGCTTTCCTTTATGCCTTGCTCGATTTCTTCCACATCACTCGTCAGCTCTTGTACATTCAACGCATACTTTTCATCTGAGAACAGAACCGGCTGGGCAAATTTCATCTTTTTTAATGTACTTCGTAACTGATATACACTCGTATGCAGAAGAGATGAGGCCTTCTCCCCTGACAGATCCGGCCATAAATCGAGCATAATTTTATCACGATGGATCGCTTGACCACGATGATACCATAAATAGGCAAACAACTCTTTGGTCTTTCTTGTCCGCCATTTTACCGGTTGCCCTTCTTTATCATAGAGGGCAAATGTGCCCAGGCAGCAAATCCTTGCCGGATGTACTTCTTTTTCTTTATGTAGCTCTACTTGAACTGTCGGGGTTTGGCGGAGTCTCTCAATCGTTTTTTTCAACCGTTCTTTCCGTATCGGCTTCAGCAAATAATCAATCGCGTTAATCTCAAAAGCTTCCACCGCATATTGGTTATACGCTGTTACAAACACGATATGCACATGATCATTAATCTGCATCATGTTTTCCGCTGTTTTCAATCCGTTGATGCCCGGCATTTCAATATCAAGAAATACGACATCGATCTCTTGTTCTTGTACCGCCTTCATTGCATCAAAAGGGTTGCTATATTTACCGATAACGGTTACTCCTCCAACCTCCTTACACAAGATTTCTAGTACATCGAGTGCCATTTCTTCATCATCTACTAGTATCGCCCTCATGGTCTCCCCCTTCATGATCGGTTATAAAAGGTTTATCCAGGCACTGAATATTAGCTATAATAATCCGTTCTATCGCTTGAAATATTCTGTAATTTTTTTGTGTGCTTTGTCCCTGTATAATGCTCCGTATCCAGTCAGAGTTTTACGCAATCATTTATTACTCTAACATATTCCTTAATAGGGTAGTATGTCCGGTTTTTTATGTTCAGAATTTGTTCAGAGGCTTCTGATATAATGCGAAATTGTAAGGAAGACTTTACTTTATAGAGGGAGGAAGTAATGGAGCAGTTCGATTCAGCAATGCGACAAAAATCAAGTCTAAATCGATGCCATTTCTTTGCATGATTAAAGTCACTTGCCTCCATTGAATACTAATGAAGCATGGAAAAAAATCACTTCTAAAATTAATAAATTTTGACATGACGATCCTCGCAGAGATAAGTTCCATAAACCTTCAGCGTATATATTGGATTGGATGGATTATGGGGTTTATTAATGCCGCACATGTAATATTTTTTTGGGCTCATATTATCCCAGGCAATTCTGATCATATGATTAGATGGTCTTACCTTATTATTGTGATTCATTCTCTTATGTTATTTATAAATGGGATTTTAGGATTGCTCGCTTTTATTCTGAAAAAGAGAGAGAAACAGGCAACTAAAATTGCTTATTTTGTTCAATTTATTTCTGCTTTTATTAATCTTGTCTTTGGTGTCTTACTTTGTATAAGTGATCAGTTGGTTACTACGGACATTAATCCTCTTTTAACTGCATCTATAGGAGTTGGCGTTATTTTTTTAATTCCACCTATTGTTGCGGCGGTACTCTACTCCACTATATTTTTCTTGTTTTTCAATATGATAACATGGACACAAAATGTCCCTGAACTATTGGAACATGTGCGAGCTAATAGCTTAGCTGCTATTGGCATGGGGTTTGGGGTATCATGGTTGTTATGGATGAATAATGTAGTTAAGATTCAGCAAGAAAGACTAATCAAAGATCAGAAGAGGAAGCTTGAAGAAACAAATGAAAACTTGTGGTTTTTGGCTACACATGATTCCCTAACAGGACTTTTCAACCGATCCTATTTTATAGAATTGGTTGAAATGGAGAAAGACAAAGTTTGTGGTATAAAAAGTGAAGCTTGTATCATTGTATTAGATATTGATTTTTTTAAAAAGATTAACGATACTTTTGGTCATCCAGCAGGTGATGAAATTCTCCGGGAGACTTCACGCATACTTGTAAGTACATTAAGGAGCGTAGATGTTTCTGCACGCCTTGGGGGAGAGGAGTTTATCGTACTACTACCAGAAACTGACCTAGAAGCTGGGGAGAAAGTAGCGGAAAAATTACGCAAAATCATACAAGAATATTCTTTTTCATTTCATGGGAGATTGATAAAAGTAACAGCTAGTTTTGGTGTAGCTCGACTAACAGATTCGTTCCATATGTGTTATACCGAAGCTGATCAAGCACTTTATGTTGCTAAAAAAAGGGGACGGAATTGTGTTGAGATTGCTCATAATTCCTAAAGAATATAGTAACAGCCTGACATATTCCCTTATAGGGTAGTATGCCAGGCTGTTTTTGATGATTATAAAATACTCCATAGCACATACCAGATCGTAACAATGCTATTGCTTGTTTAACTCAACCCCGTATTTTTTTGCTAGGCTTTGCAAGTCACCAAGTAACTGCTGATCAAGTTCTCTTGCTTCTGCCATTAACTGATTAGCAGATGTCACCTTCGATGTATCTCCCGTATCAACAGCTGCAACTAATTCTGTAAAAGCTTGCACACTACTACCTACCATTTTATTTAATTTCTCATGTACATCGTGGAACTCTGCTTCTGGA
This sequence comes from Aneurinibacillus uraniidurans, assembly GCF_028471905.1. Classification (NCBI taxonomy): domain Bacteria; kingdom Bacillati; phylum Bacillota; class Bacilli; order Caryophanales; family Paenibacillaceae; genus Aneurinibacillus; species Aneurinibacillus uraniidurans. The sequence goes on from NZ_CP116902.1 coordinate 2,174,474, forward strand.
TGAATCGCGGCTAATTCCTCTTGCATTTTATTTCCTTCTGGAATCAGTGTATCACTAAGTAGTTTTGCAAAATCTGCATTAGAAAGTTGTCTGTTAGAAGATTGTGTTCTGGCTTCCTGAAACTTCGCCCCTAATTCCACGTTTTCCTGAAGAATTGGCCTGATGGAATCAAGATACTTTACAAAAGCATCCTTTCCAGCTTCCTCTTGTTTAGGTTGATTCTGAGTAGTCGTTTGCTTACTTTCTTGCTGCTGCGTTGAAGCACTTTTGTCGTCACCACAACCAGCCACTGTTACAGACAAAGCTGCTAAACAAGCGAGTACTTGCCATTTTTTCAAGATGATCTCCCCTTTGTATGTATGTAAACCTATTTACTCTTGCGAAATACACACTTTTACATAAATAGGCGTAAATATTAGACATACAGTGTATTACCTTTATTGTGTTGGAAAGGGTACTAGGATCTCTTAAAACAATTCACATCTGTCGTATGATATGTACCTATACGTAGCAATATGTCAGTCGACAGATCATCATGACATCACAAAAAGAAAAAAGACTGCCGCAAGCGCAAAACGATAAAGTGCAAACCACTCCAGTTTCAGGCGCTTAATCAAATTCAAAAACGTGACCACCGCAATCATCGCCACGACAAAGGCGGACACAAATCCAATCAGAAAGAGCACCAGATCATCCGCGGTCAAAAACTCGCGGCTATCATACATATCCAGCACCGTTGCCCCGAGCATAACCGGAACAGAGATGATGAACGTAAAATCTGCCGCCGCTTTCTGACTCGTCCCAAGCAAAAGACCGCCCGACATCGTTGAGCCTGATCTTGAAAAGCCAGGCCACAGCGCCAGGCATTGAAACAATCCGATGCCGAGGGCTTGCCTGTACGTAATGTCGTCCGTATTTTCAGCCGTTACGTTTCGTTTTACCCGGCTAGCTACGATCATGAGGACGCCGCCAATGATTAAACCAAGCAAAACAGGAGCCGGTCCGAATAAATACGATTTGATATAGTCTTTACAGACCAGATAAACAAGCAAAGCAGGAAACATAGCCATTGCCATGTGAATTGCATTCAATTTATTTTTGGCCGAGAAATTAAAGGTTAGAAGATTCTTTGCGATATCCACGTATCGTTTCCAATAAAGAATAAGTACGGCCAGCACAGCTCCGAGTTGGATCACGATCTTAAACGTAGTCGCCGCCTCTCCTTCGAAACGCAGCAGATGACCGACCAGAATCAAGTGACCAGTAGACGAGACCGGGAGAAATTCCGTCAATCCTTCTACAATGCCCAATAGTATCGCGCTAATAATGTCACTCATTATTGAATATCTGCCCTTCTAAAGTAGACTAGAGTAGCGATGAATCCAATGATTGAGGTAGCCAAAATAACCACATACGAATAAACCGGCGGATACGTCGGCAGAAGCGTCCCGTTTGCGATATCGAATGCAGCTGTCCACGGAACCAACCCTTTATATTCAGACTGAGAGCCCATCACATTGATCAACGTAATCACAATCGTCAGGACAATCGTCGGAACATAGTTTTTCAGCACGATCGTGGTCAGAATGATCGGAGTCGACAGGAGAAAGAGGAACACTCCAGCGACTATAAACGTCCGCAAAGTATTTACGATTAATGTGGTGCTTACCCCGTCAAACTGCCCAATCATACCTAAAAGCAGCGTCAGCCCCCATGCAAGTAACGTCAGCAGCATAATCCACAGAAACAAGAGAAGCATCTTGCTCAGTATAATGCTCGTGCGCGATACAGGAATCGTTAGCAAATTTTTCAACGTATCCTCTGTATATTCACGGCTAAAGAGATACGCCGTAACCACGCCGTACAAAGGGACTCCAATTAGTAACACCGTATACAAATGGGTATCAAAAAATAGTTCCTCAAACAGAACGACCTTTGTGGGCTCTTTCGTCTTACTATGAATATACGTAGAGATCACGACCATAAAAGGTGCCACCGCAGCGCCCATGATGCTTAACAGAAACATCCGCGAACGCTTTAGTTTTAAAAGCTCTGTATATAACAACCTACCCAATGGTGCCACCCCCTACCAATTTCGTAAAATAATCTTCGAGCCTGTCTTCACTGATCACAATTTTCAATACTTCGATATCATGCTGCACAAATACCTTATTGATCTGCCCTTGCTGTCCCAGATGAGAATAAACGCGAATATAGCCTCCGTCATGCACTTCATAGTCATAAATATGAAATTGGCTCTCCAGCAGCATCGCTGCTTTATTGTCGTTGGACACTTGAAACTCCAAATATTTACGGTTTATTTTCTGAAGTTGATCGAACCCAATCTCCTCCAGAAGTCTTCCCTCATGAATAATGCCCATCCGATCAGCTATCTGTTCAATCTCCGATAAAATGTGGCTCGAAATCAAAATCGTGATCTTTCTCTCTTCCGCCAGCGATTTAATGAGTCTTCGCATCTCCTTAATCCCAATCGGATCCAGCCCGTTCGTCGGCTCATCTAAGATCAGCAGCTCCGGATAATGGAGCAGCGCCCTAGCGATTCCCAGCCGCTGCTTCATGCCGAGAGAGTATTTCCCTACCAGCTTCCCCGTTTCATCCTGCAGCCCGACAATCTCCAGTGCTTCTTCGATTGCATATTTCTTATGAATCCCCATAATTTTGGCGTTAATCAGCAGATTTTCCCTCGCTGTGAGATTCTCATAAAAGCCAGGCACTTCAACAATGGACCCGATTCTACGCAAAATCTCCTTCTGATTCGTGAACAGATTTTCTCCAAAAATTTCGATTTGGCCGCAGGTAGGTTTGATCAATCCTAGCAGCATGCGAATTGTCGTTGTCTTACCTGCTCCATTGCGACCGAGGAAGCCGTAAATCTCCCCTTGCTTTACTGTCATATTCACACGATCAACCGACTTCTGATTGTCATACATCTTGGTCAGATCGGTTGTTTTAATCACGACACTCATGGTCGGACACCTCCTTCTTATCTGCATGGTCCCATTATAAGAAGACGGTTTTAACTGCTTCTTACCTATTTCTTAACAGTTTCTTAAATGCCATCCCAAACGTCGTCTTCTCCCACGGCATGCTTTTCACCCATATCCTTCCATCGTTCTTTTCAACGAGAGCTCTGGCGATCGCAAGGCCAAGTCCACTGCTCCCGCTGTCCAGATTCCTCGATTGGTCGCTGCGATACATTCTTTCGAACACATGCCCAAGATCCGCTTCTACAATACCCGGCCCACGATCCCAGATAAGCAGCTCATATTCATCATCATGTTCAACAAGCTCAATCCCGAGCACGTTTCCTTCTTTTCCATGATGAATCGCATTTTTAATCAGGTTGCCCGTAATGCGGAGCACACTTAGACGATCGGCGAGAATAAGACAGCTTTTATCTGGAATAAGAACCTGAAGCTCCATCCCTTGTTTTTTCAGCTCAGGCAAAAACTCGATGAGCGTCTCCCTCGTTAGTTCCGCAAAATCGAGCGGCTCCATTTTTTGTGGCATTTCGTCCGCATCCAGCTTCGCCATCGTAAATATTCCATCAATTAACTCCTTCAAACCGTTCGATTTCCGGGACAGAATCGCAAGGTACTCCTGCCTCTCCGATTCGGAAATGGCGATATCATCCCGCAGTGCATCGACATAGCCAATCATAGATGTAAGCGGAGTCCGGATATCGTGTGAAATACTGGACAACAGTCTTCTTCTGGCTGCCTGAGATTTACTTGTCTCGATCCGGTTGCTTTCTAACTGTTCCAACAATTCATTTACTGAAAAAATCACTTCATTCCATATGTAATCGTCCCTAGCAAGTAGTCTTGTCTTCAAATTCCCGTTCATAGCTCGTCTTAGCTCCCCGGACATATGTTTTAGTGCTGTGCGGGAATAGCGCCTGATCCAAAAAAGAAGTCCCGTTGTAACACAGAGCACAGCAAATAACGCCCATCTAAGCATCCCGGGCGTCTCGTCATAAAATTCAAGAAACACAAGAGCGGCGATGACGATGGATTGAACGAGCAGAAGAATGAGCTGTTGACTATGCTTCATCTTTTTCACCCGTGAATTTATATCCGATTCCCCAGACTGTTTGAATGAATTGCGGATTAGAAGGGTCCGCCTCTATTTTTTTACGGAGCTTTCTAATATGCACCATCACGGTGTTATCGTCTTCGATATAACTGCTGCCCCATACATTGCGAAATAGCTGTACCTTTGTAAATACTTGTTCAGGATGGGAAGCAAAAAACTTCAATAGTTCAAACTCTTTTGCTGTTAGAGAAATTTCTTCTCCATCAATCGTCACTGTGTATTTTTTTAAATTAATCGACATTCCTGTAAATGTAATGATCTCATCTTCCTGTGCATTTCCATTGTTGTTCAAAACGAGAAATCTCCGCATCAGTGCCTTCACTCTTGCAACTACTTCATTGATGCTAAACGGCTTGGTAATATAATCATCTGCCCCTATGCTCAGGCCTAAAATTTTCTCTACTTCCTGATCCTTCGCTGTGAGCATCACGATCGGAACATTTGTTTTATTCCGCAGGATTCGGCATACTTCAAGCCCATCCACCTTTGGCATCATAAGATCCAATATGACAAGGTTATAGTTATTTTGATCAAACAGCTGGAGTGCTTCTTCTCCGTTCACGGCAACGTCTACCTTGTATAGCTCTCGTTCCATATATTTTTTCAACAATTCTCGAATCTCTCGTTCATCATCTGCTATGAGCACTCGAACGTCTTCCATACCTCATTCTCCCCTTATTTTTCCCCAATTCCTTAAGTCCTCTCATACCCATGCATTAAAAAACCGTCATCGTATAAAATGACGGCAATGTAATGACAAGGAGTATATTGTGCTATTTTAGAAGCGCGAAAAATTCCGGTTTCAAACTATTTTTTAGTTTCGCTACTGGAATGGCGAATTCCGGTTGTCCCGCTGCATACGGTGCAATTTCATACGATCCGAAATGAATGATAATTTTCCCTTTTTCTAAAGAGAAGCTTTGCGCATCTGAAATGGATGTGAATGTATACCAATCCGCTTCGTTTTTCTTTGCCTGGATTTGCTTGCTGATTTCTTTGTTAATAATGGACTTATACCCTACTCCTGGCTTGAATAGATCAGCCAGTTGTACAGATTTCGTGTTCGGTTTATTGACAATGTTGTAGTATGTCGTATCACTATTTCCGTGTGCACCACCTGTAAATTCATACTGCGAAATAGCAAGCGATAGTATACTTCCTGTTTGTTTTACTTTATAATCCGCGAGCAGTTCATACGGAGTAAGCGGCCATCCATTCTCTTTGGCATCCGCTGCATATTCCTCTGCCTCTTTCTCCATTACTTCCTTGCTTTTCATCGCATTACGCAGCAAAATGTCGTTTAACTGCGCTTCATATTTTTTATCTTTCAGACCGGATACAATCGGAATTTTCATATCAAGATGAAGATCTGGTGTTTTACTCGAAACGTGCTTGGTTGTAACCTTGACTGCCTCTGTCTGTTTTTGTTTCGCAACAGACTGGGTCGCATATGCAGATGATGCTGGTATTAGTAGTCCGGTAGCGCTGCCTCCAACTACAATGCTTGCTATCACACCAATATGTAAAGCGCTATACCACTTATTTCCCATATATATCAATCCTTCCACTCCTGCATTTTTTGATTATATGTAAAATAGTATAAAAAATCCATAACTTGATGCTGCTCATGTGTTCCTCCTCAAAAGTTTTGACGAATTTCTCACTTAATTAGAGGGAAGGTGGCTAACTCTTCCCACATGACCTTCCGTATGATCTATATAAACTGGCACGTTACCGATTTATGGGGCAGGAATAGACCCTACGCACAAAAAAAATAACTATCAGCGCGCTGAATAGTTACGAACGAAAACCTAGTATTAAGTAATTCATAAAGATTACATCAACTTATACCGATATAATTCGCCTAAAAGTGGATAATCAATACTCGTGTTAAATATATCTACTTAAATAATTGTGCAGACCATTTTTTACCCTATCTAACGATTCATTCACTTCGAGTCTTTCATCATAGTTATCACACCAAATAAAATAATCTGATAACCCCACTCTGGGGGTATTGATACTTTTATATATCGCCCCTAATTCAAGCATCAATTCATTATATTGCTTGACATCCCGTGTTTCTTTTAAGCAATCATCTACTAATCTAATTGATATTTCCACCTGACTAATAATGTACTGTAATTCTTGATCATTCTCTGCTTTTATTATTTTCAACAAGCGATTATATAAATCATATATTAAATTTAGATTTTGTATCACTTAAATCTCACCTAATTTAACTTATTGTTGTTTTTTAGGGATTTTTATGGCATAAACCTCACATTTCACCCCTTATCGATCATCATTGATTTACCTTACACAAAACAACAAACTGAATAGTTACGTTATTTTTCCATTCGTTCTCTGAACTTTACTCATTAATTGAACTGTTATTTGATAACCATTGTCTAGCTTCTTCTCCTATAAAAACTATTGGATCTTCTGGAGTACCAACATTAATGCTTTTTATAAAATCCTCTTCTAGACTATTTATCCCTTCAAGTTTTGCTCCCTTCAGCAATACTTCTTCAAATGTTGAGGTGCTTACATCGGCATTTTGTAAGTTAGCATCACGAAAATCTGTTTGATAAAAAAGCGCATCCACTAATGTGACGTTCCTTAAATCAGCTCCGAGAAATACTGTTTCAATGCAATCACTTCTAGCAAATCTTGCATTTTGCAGGTTAGCATTCATAAAATTTGCATAAGATGCATCTGCTTTATAAAAATCTGCATTTTCTAAATTTGCATCTTCAAATGTTGAAGAACAAATTACCGAAGCAAACAAATCCTTTTTAAATAAATTCATACCGTCAAATGTGCAAGCTGTCAAATAAGCTTGATCTAAGGGATAACTTGTTAAGTCTATATTACGAAAGTCTACTTCATCAGCAGCTAATTTACTCCCCATTTTGCCAACAGTTTCAATCCATATTTTATGTGATTCTAAATGGCGAATTATTTCCCCTTTATTAAAAACGTTCATAAATTATATGCTCCTTGTTAGGGATACCAAATAATTCTGTCTAATATTCCTGCTTCTTGAATTGCTTTTTCCAATTGGTTGATATGCTTCTTAGTTAGGCTTCTTTTCAATACATGTCATAATGTACGTGCAAAGTAATCGGGGAATATTAAATATTTTCTAAATTCTATGGGGTATATTATTTGAACCTTTCTAAATCATAATATGGATTTAATATATTATCCCCAACCTCATCAATCGTTTCTAATATTTCTTTTAATATTAACTCATCTATATTTTTGTGTTGACTTATTGACTCTTTAATTTTTTGGAAACAATTCTCTAGTCCGAGGTTTACAACAATTGAAAGAATTATATCCACATCTTCATAAGAATCAGTATTCCATAGCCTACAAAGAACCTTGTCTACATCGTTTCTTACTTCGCTTTCCAATAACTCATAGGTCATAACTTGTCTATCCATCAATTGACTAGTAATTAAAAATAAATTCCTTTTGTCTATTTTTTTTAGTGTGAAATCATTCAATACATCCCGGAACATCAATGCTAATGTTTCTACTGGTAACACATCGGGTAACTTCTCAAACTCTTCTAGATTCATCATTTCCCCTCTTGGATTTTCTCACCTATTATTGGTGATATTTTCCCAAAAGAACTAGACTTATACCCATGTGCTGATACTTGAGATTCAACTAAATCTAATACATCGTAATATGCGAAGTTTGAACCCAACCTGTAAAATTTGTCCTCGACACTTTCGTCTAAAGATATAATTAAGGTTTCATTGTACTTTTCCTGAATAAGCGTAATTAAATCACTTAGGAAGTATTTGAACTGTTCATCCATTTTAATCTACTCCTTAGAATACCTTCAAAAATTTCTTTTTGTCCCATCTTCCTTTGAATGTCAGAAGGCCACTTTTTATTTATTAATACTTCCTGTTGCCTAGGGTCTAATTTCTCAAAATGCGGATTATATACGAATTCATGACTTACAAAGCTTTTAATACAGCCATGGGATGGCATTTTGCTACAACCTCTGCTAAATTTGCTCCGACAATAGAGTCAATGATTTGATCTACATCTTTATAAGCTTGCGGACATTCATCTAATATCGCATCTAATGTTCTATGATTAACAAGGATTTCTTCATCAGTCCCCACCTTCATTGATTGACTAAACTCGTCAACAGTTATCATTTGTTTTGTTGCTTTACGAGAGCGAACACGTCCTGCCCCGTGACAAATTGAGTAAAAGTTTTTTACTCCCGCATCCTTCCCGACCATTATATAAGACGCTGTTGCCATACTTCCTGGGATAAGTGCAGGATGCCCCGTTTCTTTATATGCTTTAGGATTAAGAAAATGCCCTGCCGGCAAAGCTCTTGTTGCGCCTTTGCGATGAACTAGCATGGGTTGATTCTGATGAAACTCTTTTAAAGCATAGTTATGCATTAAATCATACAGAACAGAGAACCTCACTTCTTTGTTTAAAGCCTCGCTAATTCCTTTTTGAACCCCATAAGCAATCAAGTGACGATTCGTTACTGCAAAGTTTAAAGCAGAGTACATTAAATTAATATACTGCTGGCCTTCTTGAGTATTGACTGGCGCATATACAAGTTGTGGATCAGGATTACTTACTCCCCACGCCCCCATAATGGCTTTAAACGAATTTGTATATATTCTACCCAACGAAGCCCCCCAAGCTCGGCTACCACTGTGAATCATAATCACGATTTGACCATCAAACAGTCCCCATTTTTCTGCTGTTTCTCTATTTTTCGGGTCGATCTCAATTGCTTGTAATTCAATAAAATGATTTCCGCCGCCAAGCGTCCCTAGTTGTCCTTTTGCTCTTGCCCACGACTTTTCAGGTACGTCATTTAAATAGTCCTTGTTATAGTTGAATTTGGATGTCTCTACTCGATCAGACATCCCATCAATGTAATATTTTTCAGGCAATGCATGAACGCCCTCTGTCAACACATCCTTTAAATTAACATCATCATAGTTTGACGTTGTTTTTTCGTTTGTAGGAACGTATTTTTCAATAGCGTCGATCATTGCACGTCTCGTTGATTTATCTTGAATATCATCTTTAGTCAGGTTTGTTAAATGAACACGCATTCCGCAACCAATATCAACTCCCACAATAGATGGGCTAACAAATCCATCATTCATGCTCCAAACTGCTGTAGTCCCAATGCAAGTACCAACCCCTACATGAGCATCAGGAGTATATGACATATATTGAACACGTGGAATCCTCAAGTTATTATCCGCCATTTCAAATATTCTTGACTCCATGCGATCAAAAACGGTTTCATTCGCAAAAATATGTAAACTTCCGTGTTTTAATTTTGTTTCTTTGTGGTTATTACCGTGATCTATAATGGACACCAACAAATCCTCCTTTTACCATTTTTGTTCTATTATACATTTCTATGTTTCTACCTTAATTCCTACTAACAGGTAAAGTAATCTTAAGCAACATGTAATTATTTGTATTCTATTTCCTAGCACTTATGCTTGTTAGTAGAAGGGAAGGTCACTCATTCAGCACTGGTAGCCCCTAGATGAGCAATTTACCACTACATAAAAAACGGCACACAATCCTTGCTCAATCCTCCAGCTACATATTTCATACCACTCCTGTCAGCAAACGCTACCCCATTCAACTTTCAAACCCATGCATGTTATACTAAAAGAAAAGGCAGGTAATCGGATGGAAACAAGGTGGATGAAGTTATACGTGGATTTCGCTTTCAAAAAACTATTCGGTTCCGGGGAAATGAACGCATTCTGATTGCGTTTTTGAATGCCATGCTAAAACCACCGACAGATAAACGAATTACAGGGGTTACGATTCTCGACAAGGAACTCGGTCGAGAGCATCAGGATGATCGGAATGCATTTTTGGACCTTCATGCGGAGTTGGACAATGGAACGAAGATCAATATCGAGATTCAGGTCACGAACGAGCACAATATGACGAAACGGACGTTGTATTATTGAGGACGTACGTATATGGAATGCTTTCAGAAGGACGAATCGTTTGACAAGCTGCCCCGAACGATTTCGATTTCCATCATTTATTTCATCTTGTTTCAGAAAGAAGCTACGGACCGGTACCATTTGACGTTCGATGTAATGGAGCGAGAAGAAGGCTTTTTATGGGATGACACGCTGGAGATTCACTTGGTGGAGATGCAGAAACTGGTCAAGTTATGGCGAGAGAAACGAATCGGGTTTGGCGATGATGAAGTGCTGGAATGGTTGTTGTTACTAGAAGCGGATGAGGACGCAGGACTTCGTAAAGAACTGGAGGGACGAGCAATGGACAATCCGGCATTACAGGAAGCGATGGAGAAATGGGAAGACTTAAGCCGTGACCCGAATGCAATTCGAGAGTATGAAGCACGTCATAAGGCGATGATGGACAAGTTGGCGGCGGAAGCAGAAAGTGAGCGGAGACAGTTCGCGAAGTATGAGGAAGGTAAAGCGGAAGGGGAACGCAAGCGTGCTCAAGAAATTGCCCGAAACATGTTGCTAAAACGTTTGGACGTAAATATGATTGCCGAAATGACCGGGCTATCTGTGGAAGAAATTAACCAACTACAAAAGAACTAGAAACCAGGGGTCTCCCTGTGTGTTGATGCTGGCACACAGGGAGGCCCCTGGTTTTCATGACGACGAGACAGCTCGATTTAGAATACTTTTTATTTTCGCGCTCTCGGTTCGATGTGTCCAAAACTCATCAAGTATTTACTTTTTAGGTCTATATTTCTCAGGCACATTCAGCACATACATTTCATTAACGCCTGGACCTCCTACTGTACTGAACACGATTTTGTCCCCCTTTGGCGACCAGTCAAGCTCAGCTACATCATAGTTTAAAATATGTTCAGGGGGAGAAGAACCATCACGCGGAACAATATAAATGCCGTTTTTCTCTCCAGATGGTCCACCTCGGTACGCGATCCAACGTCCGTCGGGAGACCAGGTGAGACTCTGCGTAAAATCACCTTCTTTTTCAACCTTATATAATAATTTGGATGTATGGGTTACAAAGTCGTACACATAGACTCCACTGTCTGCATAAGCCATCACCTTACCGTCTGGAGACCAGGCAGACTCGTAGCCTTCTATTATTTCCGTTTTTTTATGAGAGTCTACATCGTATAAATAAATACGCCAGTCTTCGTCATCCATACTGACTAGCAATTCATTGGATTGATGGGGATTACGAGATATTTTACCGATAATCGGTAAATCTTCAGCTAAAATCTTATTTTCGAGATTTCGTATATCAATTCTTCGGAGACGCTGGTCCCAACCAAAACGTTTCGATGGATCCGCATCGCAATATAAAATTTCTTGTGATTTATCCCAATTTAAAATTCTATCAAAATCATCACCTTTCAGTAGTTCTTTGGGTAAACTTCTATCCGAATCCATAATCCATATACTTCCATCGTAATTGTACGCTATCTTTTCACCATCTGGAGACCAAACCGGATTGTTATAGTACCCTCTTTTATAGGTAATATTGGACATTGTTAGACCATTTATCACTTTAGAAGAATTTGACTGTCCGCATCCTATAAAAAAAGTAAAAAGCAGAATCATAGCTCCTATTCTCATCCATCTACTTTTTTTGCTTGGTTCAAATAATTTTCTCCATTCTTTTTTTGTAGAGTCAGGCTCTAATCCCCAATGAGGATAAACTGCCCGATCGTTCCAGGTAGCGGGGTACTTCTTCGGATAAGCCATAAGAGCAGCCAGAATATTATCTCCATCGATCATGCCCCCTATCCATCCATTATAAGAAGCAAGATTTATCATTTCAGTACCCGTCACTCTGTACAGTACAGAATTTATAAAAGCGGCTTCCGCAGGAGTCTCGATTGCTATTATACCCGCTTCATCAAGTTTTTTAGTAGCGTCAACAATGGAGTAGTTATGGGCCAACCATAAATATCCACTCGTTTCTCGTAAAAAAGAGACTGCATACACTGACGCAATCTCTCCTCGTTCTCACTCTGCCTCAAAATAATACCAGTTATCTTTTATTTTTTTTGTTTTAGTTAGTCCTCCCTTCCCCCAGCCGTCTGGATCCTTTCCATCTCTAGTAAAAACAACCCCATGTCCAAATCGTAATCCTGTATCTTTCAATGTGAAATATATCCCATTTCCGCTATCATCATTAATATATTGGTAATTACACTTTCTAAATAGATACAAGATATCGCGTTTCACTTTCTTATCTGTTACTTCTACCTTCTTTTGCTCACTTGTTGATACTATTTTTACAACTAATTGACCATTTATTTTTTCTGCAAAAAATTTCCACTTTCTGTTTTGCTATATTCCACAACGTAAGATATGATGTTTTGAAACCGTTGCTCCTGATCGTTGAATTGCTCAATTACAGTCTCTTCTGCCATTTTAATTCCTACTACATTAGCGACTTCTCGATACATAACAGGAACGATTTCCATAACAAACCATACCCCACACAAGAAAAGTATTGTTACGAACATATATTTTATTTTCTGCTTGTTCATCGTCCTTTTAACTATTTCCTCTTATCCTCACATACTAGCATTAAAATAAATCTTCCATAGGAATTTGATTGTAAGCAGGTTTATGATCTAGATATGTTTGGTATAACCAATTAACCCCTCGTTTCAGGAGCCGAAACGTAGGCTGTTTTCTGGATCGTTTGGGCTTTCATCTTATTTTTCAATTTCCCAATCACTTCATCCTGATTAAGATTGCTTTGTAATCGCCTTGCCCCGGTTACGACCTTCCCCTTCATCCAATTCCGTACCGTCTTCTCTTCTTTCCCTGTCATACCCGCAAACGGGATACAAGCCGTAAGCATACTTCCAAGTGCAGATCCCCCTCCCCCACTCGGAATCATACTCGCCGCCTGTAAAGCCAGGTTCGCACGATCCGAAAATCCAGACTTTTCCTCTGACTTTTTCTCTTCTTTCGCCGCAGGCATAACTACAGGTTTCTTCAGCGAACCTTCAATTCGGAGACGCGAACCACGGATGTCGGTTACCCCATCCATCATAATACTGCTAGAACCACATAATAAGTACACCTCTTCACCAGCCTGAATAGCCAGTTTCTTATTTAAATCCATTTCGATATTTTTATCGGATGTGAACACAATCGAATGATCACTATGGATCTCGATTCCTTCTTTCTCATGCAGCTTAACAAAGAGCTGACTCTCTTTGTTCTTCTTAGCAGTCAGAAGCAGTTCCGTACCATTCATCTTGATCTCTTTCCCGTTATTGGTTCCCCAATACTTCGTACTCGGATCTACGGTCTTAGGATTTTGCTGTCCTCCTTTTCGAATAGAACGAACGACCAGCGCTTCGTCTTCCTGGCTGCTTGGAATGTACAATTGTACTACATCTTCAAGCTCCGGCATGCAGTACCAGCCACTGTTGCCTTCAGCAGTATAAGGAGTAGCATATGAAAACCAATAGGCTTCCTTCTTCTTCTGCTCGGGATCGATATCTAGGTGGATACGTACCATATCTTTCTTTACATCGATAACCTTCCCTTGCAGAGAAACACCTGAAATCTGGCTGTTTACGATAAAATTCTGCCGAATCCCTTTTTCAGGCGTCAGTATGTATTCATGTGTGATCATTCCATCTCTCATCATCGTAACCGACTGGGATACTTTCCGTTCTGTTCCCTTGAATGTAACCGGGTCGCCTATAGTAAAATACTCGTGGGTCTCAATCGTATAGCAGGAAAAATCTGCATCGGCTACACCACTATCGTAGTTTTCGCTTGTTTCCCGATAATCTGACAACATTTTCTTTATACTATAATGATGCTCTAACGCTGTTCGTGGTCTTCCTTCTGCCAACCCAAACCAAAATTTCGGGTCTGTAGCTGTAGCATCTGGAATGAGCACGGCTCCAAAATGTGAGGCCATTCGTTTAAGAAATTGCCAATCCGTTTCTTGATACTGAATGATACACTTCTGTAGTGCAGACGATTTCGATGCAGTATCGATGTAGTCTGCATCTGGATATGCTGTAAGAACTTGTTCAATAAGCTCCGTATATAGCATGTCCTTGTTTTGGAAAGAACGGCTTCGTAATTTACTGTCCATGCTACACGTATGCGACAATGCTTCGATTTCAAGATAATAAATGCCTCTTACTGTGGTAATTCCCACACTCGACACAAGACCCGCAAACAGCGAGCGTATGACCGCACCCTCTTCCACCTGATTCACTTGTACGGTATCCGTACGACTCGCCATTTCAATGTACTGGTCATGTTTTTCTTCTGGAATAATGGCTTTGACATAAAGCGTAGCATGGTCATTTACGGTTTTGATGATTTTGATTTCACTCAGACTTTTTACCTCATACGGTGATATCAGTTGAACATTTCCATACCCAGTCACTTTTGCTTTCACAGGCTTCCTCCTATCATGCAAATCTATACATTCCTATGCGCTTGATCTATTTGGTTTAGTCTGTCTCAGCTACTTGCTTAGCCTCCTTGAATGCTTGTATATCTTGCGAGAATGCCACTTCCTCCATATCTTGATAGCCGGTAAAAAATACGGTCTCGATTTGTTCATGATTAAATAAGTACGACTGATTCGGATCAATGTTTCCTTCTGGATATAAGCAAGCAATGTAATCCCATATTTCCTCACTGTCTGCCTGTTTCTGTATTCGACCATAAATCATGACTCTTTTTGCTCCGCCTGTTAGAAGCACAACGGAGCCGATCGGTAATAATGTATGCAATCTTATCTCCTCCCTCCATTCATCTACTCCCTCTTATATACATATATCGGTTTATTTGTTTATAAAAGTAAGATTAAATCCGAATGGTCTTCTAAAAAATTAGGAGGTTATACGTTACTGCTGTTTGCCAGATTTCGTCCCTCTAACAAAAATTCCTCTGTTGTTTGTTCCATATCCTATCGCTCCTTTATGATTTGTTTTTCCTTTTGTTCCTAGCACCAATGCTCAATTGTCTAAGCAATTAAGTCAGCCTCTCCTGTTACCTTGGTCTATTTTGCTATTGACTTTCTCCTCCCTTTTTTTGATTTTGGACATGCAAAAAAGGCTTACTCCTACTCATGGTTCAAGTTGGAATAAGCCTTTAAAAGTTTATCAAGTGTGTTTGTCAAGTTATTTAGTATTTGGTTTGTTGGTTGTATTATACGATCTAAGCGTTAGATATAAATCTCCTATCTATCGTTCTATGTACGTTGTTGCAGTCGTATTTGAAAAAACCGCAAGAAAACGAAGATAACAAGAAACAGGTTGATTATGGTGGTATCTCACCACAATCAACCTGTTCAACATAACGCTATTGCGTTAAATAGGGTATATTTTTGTAGCTTATGTGCGTACATCTCAATTCAAGAAAACTTCCTACAGGTATAACAAAGGTTATGTTGGTGATGATGAGGTAAAGTGTTTTATTCGGCACTGAGTAGCCTCACCGAATAGGTTATCTTTCCTCTCTACACAGATGAAGATATTGACCAAATCCAGGGAATGAATCCCAATTTTTCTCAAGAGTATCGCTAGTCTCACGTTCCTCGACTGAACCTGTGTTAAAATCCCTCTTTTCCATTGCTATATAACCATCTTCTCGGAAGCCCAAAATCAAACTACTTACTTCCTTGTCAGTTTCATCATCATATTCCCAATACATGGCTGTTCTTAAAAAAAGTTTACCATCACTCACAACTTCAAAATCATAATTTAAATACTTACGAGTCAGTTCATCATAAAACCCCACCGAAACCCATTCTTTCGTCACATTTACAATATACTTAGGTTTTTCATTTTCAGTTAACACTGCCGTATATGGTTGATTTTTTTGATGGTGTAAGTATGCAGTAGGTTCATCAAAAATGTTCCAAGGCTTCTTTTTAATGTCTGACCACTCGTCGCAATAATATATTTGCATAATCAATTGTACACCTTCCCGTTAATATCCCTAATAATAATCTTATTTTTCGTTGCCTCATCAAGAATTGCTTGTGGGATTGTTTTGTTTTGAACTGGTATTTCTAATATCAATTCACCTTTAAGTTGACTACCTTTAAGAGCATTCGGATTAAAAGGACCATTTGATATTTTCGAACCCGATGAGTATTTTTTGGTAAGTTCTCTTAAATAGCCTATCGCTGTGCTTTCCTTAACTTCGCTTAGTTGTGTAAACTTTCTCGATACTATTTCCTTATTGGGAACATATGAGTCAACTACATACTTTTTGCCACCGAATTCTTGTGCTTTCAACTCAACTTCATTATAAGGGTAACGAGGACGATTTTCCTTATTAAATTTATTTCCGGCGTCCCATCGCTCCTTAAGCCAATCTGGCAGAGGATTCTTTTTAGTAACATTTTCACCCGTCCCCTAAGTTGTAAAGCTACAACCTCATAAGGGAAAGGTGGGTACTCTAGTAGACTGGCCCCACCTTCTATTCTATCATCCTGCCTTCTGCTGTTCCGCTACAGGAGCGACATATGCGGTCTTGTGCTTCATCATGCCGTAGATGATATTAACAAGCCTACGCATGACACAGATTAACGCCTGACCTTTCGTTTTCCCTTCCGCCAGCTTTCTATGGTAATACTCGTAGAAGAAAGGGTTACGTGGCATCTTGCTTCCTTTTGCTGTCTGGACTTGTTGAACCGCTAACGAGTAAAAGAGTCCGTGTAACACTCGGTTTCCCTGTCTGCTTTTCTGGTTTCGTCCTTTTCCGCCCGAACTGTAGTTGACAGGGGCAATCCCTGCAAATCGAGCTAACTTATCAGGACTCGAAAACCTACGAATGTCGCCAATCTCTGCGACCAATGCGGAAGCCGTCACAAGGTTTATTCCCGCCATGGTTTCCAACTTGTAATCAAGCTGCGTCATCACCTTACTGATGGCTTGTTCCACCTCTGCAATTGCCTTTTTCTTAAATTGGATGTCACTCACCATGCTCTGAATGATAAAATCCCGTGACTCTTGATACTCTCGTCTCGTATCTCCGTCTGCTTCCACAAGCGCAAGAATCTCTCTCGCTTTCCGAGTGGAACAGGCTCTGGCACTTGCCTTTAAAAGAATCTCCCTCAGCTTCTCTTCTGTCACCCCTGCCAAGCAATGCGGGGCGGGAAAGCGACTCCAAAACACCAGTGCGGTTTTTCCGTCTATCTCCGAGAAGAACTTATTATAGCTGGGATACTGATAGCTTAACTGCATGTGCAGTTGATTCTTACAAGCGGACAGGCTTTTCACCAGCGCATTCCGTCTGGCAACCAGTTGCCCGATTGTCCAGTAAATATCCTGTGGGTTCGCATCGGGTAGTGTATCCAATTGGTTTAGCAGTATATGTGCCACACATTCGGCATCCCAACTGTCGCTTTTCTGCGTAGTCGGATAGCTTTTCCGTTGGGCATATGATAAAGCGGAGTTCACTTCCTTTACCATGTATCCGTTGTCTTTTAGATAGATGGCTAACGCTCTACCGTACCCGCCCACATCTTCCAAACCAAACACAGGAGTCAATTCTTCTTTCTTCGCCAACTTCTTGACCAGCTTTACAAGTTGAGGAAACGCACTTGGCTTGTTTTCAAATGTCAGTTCCCCCTTCTTCTCATGCCAGCAGTTAATGACTACGGCTGTATGCTGGTGTTTATGTAAGTCAACACCAATGTACAAATGCTTGAGTTTATGATGCACAAGACTTCACTCCTATTCTTGGTTCTAACAACAAACAACATGTCGGCAACCTCAGTTCAAGCGTTACTCGTTCGAGCCGCAATGGGACGCTAGCCAGTCCATGTTGTTCATCTTCCTAAAACCGTATCTTGCTACTTGCTACAGAATGGGTTGGTGTACCCCTTTGGATGCGATGTGACCGTATGTATACATACCTTTGTATAAACTTTCACGGTCGATGATTCGCTTAACTTGCACTTTCGTAAAGGACTTGCCTTGTTTCGTTCGGTATCCTTCTTCGTTTAACTGGGAAGCGAGTTCAGACAGCGACCATGTGGAGTTCTGCCCCCGCAAAGTAAACAGTCTACGCACCACTTCCGCCTGTCCTTCATCAACTTGTAATACCTTCTGTCCTTTCGTGGCTCGGTAGCCGAATGCCACACCACCTCCTGCATAGCCGCCCTGTTGGGCTTTCTTTCGTCTTCCTCTACCGAGTTTCAGGGCAATCTCTAACCGTTGATACTGGTCAAGCAGTTCCATCATGCCGTTGATAAGGAAATCGTTCGGGTCGTGTACGTAAATGCTGTAGTTCGGCTGTTCAATGGCTTTTACGTCTACGTTGTAACGCTTCAATTCACGTTGTACTAGCACTTTCACCATATCTGCCCGCCACAAGCGGGAAGTGTTCAACACAATCACCTGCTGGACCTCCTGTGTTTGAAGACTTGCCAATAGTTCCTGTAAGCCTTGTCGGTCTATCGTCAGACCTTCTTCATCGACCTTTGCACCGCTAATACCTTCATCTTTATAGATGTGAAGCAGTTCAAGGTCATGTTCCTTGCAGTATCGCTCAATCTCTTCTACTTGGTACGCTAAACTGTACCCGTCTTTTACCTGTCCTTTGGTGGATACTCGTACATATCCAACTACTTTTGCCATGCCAACACCCCCACCGTTACAGGAATTACAATCATTGTAACGCTTAACCGAATCATTATTCTTATTGTATACCGCTTAAGGGTAACATTCAATGACTTCTTCATCCTGCAGTGCTATAATAAGCGCAAACAATAGTACGCTTAAGCGTCACTTATTCTTTATGGAGGAGTTCGCATGGCAGTTTATATTAAACTCCGTCAGATATTGGAGCAAAAAGGCATCTCTCAACGTGAATTGGCACGTATGACAGGTCTTCGAGCAAGTACCATCAATCATCTTTGTTCCGAGAAGGTAGATAGGGTGTACCTTGAGACACTGGAACTTATCTGTAAAACTCTGAATATCCGCATTGAAGACCTGATCGAGATTGAGTAACGCATCATCCAGCTTTCACTCGGCTTACTGTTCCGCATAGTAAAGCGCATGGCACAATTACGTTTTCCTCCCACTGTTCCTGTGCAATCTGGTCAAAATCTACCGTTTCCTGTGATTCAAGCAATTTTTGAATCGTTCGTCTGTGATGGGAGGTAAAGTCATCCATGGTCATTAGTCCTTGCTGCACAGCCAACACCATCGCTCTTTTTTCAGGCTTTAATGGTGTTACATCAGTCAGGATAAAGCAGGAATACAGGTTATTAAACGTGGGTGGAAACTGAACTAATGAGTCCATCGGAATTTTCTCTTCGGGCTTGTACACAATTTCCACCCTCGTCAATGCCCCCGCCATCTTCTTCTTCTTCCTCTCCTTCTGCTCCTTGCACTTGTCGTACACCCTGCAATAACCTGCCTGTTGTCGCTGACTCTTCTTCCCGTAGTACCTTGTTCCCTCGTATAGGTTCATGCGTCTACCTGTTCTTGATGCCGTAAAGACCTGATTCATCGGGCACGGAATGTCAAAAGCTACGTCGCATCGGACAAACCAGATGGTACTTGCATTTGCCTTCAACCCATCAAGAATAGGCTGGAAATACTCCAAATGGTCAGGATGCGTTTCAATGCGTAACGTATGCTTCATGGACTTTGGCTCATGATAGGGCTGATATGAGATATGGAAGTAACGGTCAGAGCATTCCCGAATATGAAGATGGTACTTGAATCCCGTTTTCCCGATATACTCTTTAATCCCGTAGTAATCACAGATGCTCTGCTTGAACGGGTTGAAGAATGACCAATAGACATCTCTGTACTCGATGACGATTCTGTCGATGGATAGCTTGGTGTTGCTCATGTGTTCCCCCCTCAAAAATTTTAACGAATTTCTCGCTTAATTAGAGGGAAGGTGGCTAGCCCTTACCACATGACCTTCCGTATGATCTATATGAACTGGCACGTTACCAGATGGATAATGTCCTTCCTATACAGAATAATCGCTACATGTTCAGAAAAAGTTGCGATGTTTTTTCAGATGACATCCCACGGTTTTCAATTCTTCTTACTAATAACCGCAATATCCCGTTATAAAGTTGCGACAAAATACGAATTTCGGAAAATCAGGAGATAGCGAAGATAACATTTTCGGAGAAAGAAACGATGGAAACTGGTCATATCGAGGATGATATGAAAGGTCTTGGAACGAGGAATAGGTTATATTTTTCAATATATGCCATGATGTACGTACAGGGAAATCGCAGTAATATCGTATAGGCATAATTAGGGTTATGTTTGTTAGTAGTAAAGGATGCGACTTACTCGGCACTGGGTAGCCCCCGCCTGTACCTGCTTTACCATTGTCTTACCCCTTCAATTTTGGACATGCAAAAAAGGCTTATTCCTCCTTATCGTTCAATTTGGAATAAGCCTTTGAAAGATTCTCAAGTGTTTTTGTCAAGTTGTTTAGTGTTTGGTTTGTTGTTTGTAATCTTGCTGATGGAATTTTTAGTAATTATAGTTGCGGAATGTGTTCATTCGGTACTGGGTAGCCTAACCCCTTAAAAGTCTTCATCCCAATTCTCTTTAGCTTCACTTAGTCTACTGGATAAGAAATCATAAAAGTTGTCTGCTCGTTTCCCACTGAATCCTGCTACTCTATCCCAAGATATAACTGGACATTCACCATTCAATAAATCTCCTGTATCAAGACAATAAAAAAATTCTTCGCAATTTTCAATGACAATGTATTCAGGTGATAGTCCAAGATTACGAAGTCTTTCAGTATTTGATACTACAGAAGGAATTGAAGACTTCCCACAACCAAGTATATCTACACCAAACAGTCCGCCAGAGCCATAGTTTTTTAGAAACCATCTATAGCTTTGCGGAAACTCAACCTTTAGTTTACTTTCGATTTTCTCGGTGTCCTCATCGGGGATTCCACCAGTAAAATCAGTATCGTCAGAGTGTTCTTGAATAAAAGCAATCAATTCGTCACGTTCCAATTTTTACCCCTCCTGAAAATACAAATTATCTTACTCTTTCCCTTCAAGTTGTTTGGCTCTCCATCTCCAGTACTTTGACCTGAAATTGTTGTACTGTTTTTCTAATGCAGGATTATTCCTAAAACTACCACCATTTTCAACTAGTCCATGCAATATTTTACTATATTCATCATGTAAACTAGCAGGTAATTCTACCATTGGACCAGGTTCTAACTGGATGGTATGGTGGAGTTCTACTTTCGTACCATCTTTCCAATACGGTGGTCTACCTTTTTTCATTAACTCAAGGTTAGTTAATCCAGTTGCTGGGTCAACTTGATTCCAATCGATATCGCTCCTCTGATACACTCGCCTACTAATATCTTTCGTCTGCCCACCCACTTTAGTTGTACCTTTATATTCAACAGGAGTATAAGTATTACCCGTCCCCTATGTTGTAAAGCTAGCAATCTACAACGAATGGCGGCTATTATTTGTGCTAAACAATGCCACCTTTTTTTGCGGGTCAGCTTACTTGCTGTTCTACCTGTTCAGGCATACGAAAAGCAGTTTTATTTTTCATCATGCCATAGATGATATTGACCAAACGACGCATTATACATACTAACGCTTGCGTTGGCGTTTTGCCTTCTTCCTTTTTGCGGTTGAAGTATTCGTAAAATAGTGGGTTGCGTGGTTTTTTGCTGCCTTTGGATACCTGCACCTGCTGTACGGATAAATTGTAAAATAAGCCATGCAGTACCCGATTGCCCTGTCTGCTTTTTTGGTTCGTACCCTTACCGCCTGAACTAAAATTAACAGGCGCAATTCCGGCAAAACGTGCCAACTTGTTCGCACTGGCAAACCTGTTAATGTCGCCAATTTCCGCTACTAATGCGGAAGCTGTTACCAAGTCGATACCCGGCATTGTGTCCAATTGATAGTCGAGAAGCTTCATCATCCTTTTTAATTCGTCTTCTACACGGGTCATTTCCTTTTTATTGAACCGAATATCTCGCACATGGCTTTGAATTAAAAAATCACGCTGTTCCTGATAGCTTCTTGTCGTATCACCATCTGCCTGTACCAAGGCAAGAATGTCCTCTGCTTTTCGTGTCGAACAGGCATTGTTACTGGCTTGTCGTAAAAAATGCGCCAGTGTTTCTACAGACACTCCGTCTAGACAATGCGGCGCAGAAAAGCGGTGCCAAAACGCTAACGCACATTTGCCGTCAATGTCACTAAAAAACTTTCGGTAGCTGGGGTAATGGTAACTTAACTGCGTGTGTAATTGGTTTTTCAGCGCGACCAACCCTTTTACCAGTCCATTCCTCCTCGTTACCAGTTGACCAATCGTCCAGTACACGTCTTGCGGGTTTGCGTCCGGCAATTCGTCCAGTTTGTTTAGCAGGATTTTGGCTACACATTCCGCATCCCAACTGTCGCTTTTTTGCGTCGTCGGGTAACTTTTCCGCTCCGCATACGAAAGCGCCGAATTTACCTCTTTGAGCTTTTGTTTTCGTTCTAGAAGATAGACCGCTAATGCCCGGCCATATCCTCCTACATCTTCTAATCCATACACAGGGCTCATGCCTTTTTTCGTAAACGACTGTACATAGTCCACTAGCTCATCGAAAGCGGCAGGTTTATTTTCAAAAGTCAGTTCCCCTAGCTTTTCATGCCAGCAGTTGATCACCACTGCCGTATGGGTTTTCTTATGCAAGTCCACTCCGATATAAATATGCGTCTGCTTATAGTGCATCAAACAACCATCCTTCCTCTTTACGAATGGGGTTGAACAAAAAATAAACGTCGGCAACCTGAGTTCAAGCGTTAGTCCGAAGACCCGCAGTGGGACGCCAGCCTATCCGTTTATTTCTTGTTCAACGCAACCTGCTTAACCTATAATAAAAAGGGGCTATTTTTTAAGTGCCGTAGAAAATTTTTTATAAAATTGCTTCGTGCTGTCCAACAGCTTGTATGCCACCGTATGTATACATACCTTGGTAAAATGCCTTGCGGTCCAGCATATTTTTCACCTGTACTTTTGTAAACCGCTTACCTCGTTGAGTACGGTAGCCTTCCTTATTTAGCTGTTCTGCCAACTGCGACAGCGACCATAGTGGGTTTGTTTCTCTAAGCACAAACAAGCGGCGCACAATGTTTGCCTGTTCCGGGTTGACCTGTATCACTTTCTGTCCTTTTTTTGCTGTATAGCCAAACGCGACTCTTCCTCCCGCATATCCTCCTTCTTTTGCTTTCTTTGTTCTGCCTTTTCCGAGCTTCATCGCAATTTCCATCTTCTGATACTGGTCTAACAATTCCAGCATCCCGTTTACCAAAAAGTCGTTCGGGTCTTTCGTGTAAATACTATAGTTCGGCTGTTCAATTGCCTTTACATCGACATTGTAGCGGCGCAACTCTCGCTGTATTAACACTTTTGCCATGTCCGAGCGCCACAGTCTCGACGTATTCAGTACAACGATATTCTCTACTTCTCGCCATCGCAGGTCATACAACATGTCCTGTAAGCCTTCTCGTTCAATGGTCAACTCCGCCTCGTCTACTTTTGCGCCACTTATTCCTCTGTCTTCATACATATGTACAAGGTCAAGCCCGTTCGCTTCACAGTATCGTTCTATTTCTTCCACCTGATAGGCAAGGCTGTACCCGTCTTTTACCTGTCCAGTGGTACTTACCCGTACATAGCCCACCACTTTCTGCCTCATGTATTTCCCCTCCCGTAAAGAAAATTGTAATTTTCGTAACGCTTTACCGTTGATGCGTAGTATACGACCTCGTCCAAAATTTGCACAACCCGTAATTTTTTGCTCGTTTTCTTCATAAGCAGACCGTACACTATATCCAACCGTTACGTCATACAAAAGGAGGTGCCCCATTATGCCCTATACCGTCCGGCTTCGTCTTAACGAAATTCTGATCGAACAAAAAAAGACGCGAAAACAGCTTGCCCACCAAGCTGGTCTGCGTCCTTCTACTGTCAGTACGTTATGCAATCAACCGGTTCAACGTATCTATCTACGTACACTCGCTTCTCTCTGTGAAACACTTGATGTATCCATTAGCGATTTGCTTGTTCTCGAAAAACACTAAGCTGCCCCCAGCACCGCCATATACACCGGCTCAAGTATATTCTCCCACTCTTTCCTTGCCAGCCCGTTGAAATCTAGCACATACTGGCTGGCAAGTGCTTCTTTTACTCCTTTTCGTATATACGGCGTGTATACATTTGTTCCGTCCCGTATGTTTCGTATTTGTTCTACCTTTTTTTGTTTCATCGCTGTCCAGTCTATTATCACGGCCGCATAATAGTGCTTGTTCTGTTCCGGCGGACGGTTTCGTATCTGTGCCAACTCTACTTTCTCAACTGGCTTGTACACCATCTCAATGCGTGTTAACTCTCCTTCAATCTCGATCCCGTGCCTGTCCAAAAGCTCCTGCTTCTTATCGTACACCCGACAATAGCCATCCTGTTTTCGCTGGCGTGGCGCTCCAAAATACCGAGTCGTCTCATACAAGCGCAACACTCGCCGTACATCGCGGCTCATCATCACTACATTTTCTAGCGAAAACGGCACATCATACGCCATATCACAGCTTACAAAGTCTACTCTACTCGCTTTCTGTCCTAACCAGTCCCATATCTCGCTTAATCGTTTATAATATTCCGGTCGTGTCTCTAGACGTAACGTATGTAAAAATCCCTCCTTCTCCCGAAAGTTCTTGTAAAACACATGCAGATATTCCCCCTTTTCTAATCGTACATGAAACTGATAACAGTATAATTTTCGGTATGTTCTCCAGCGCACCTTGTACTTCTGCAACAACACACGTATAAAAAAACGGTAAAAGACAGACAGCGGCACGTCTTTATATTCCAGCACAATCTTGTCTACAGAAACGCTTGGTGTCATTCCTATTCTCCCCTCTGCTTGCTACACTTTTTTTCATAGGATCTATAAAAACTTAGTACTTAGTGGACTATATATTATATTCCCCCCCTTCCATTTTTGCGGCTTACAAAACAAAAAGCACCTGCATTACCCAGAAGGCAATCAAGTGCTCGAAGTGTGTTTGATAAGTTTTTGCAAGTGTAGAAGTTTTCGAAGGATGCGGACAATCCGCAAGCTACGCAGATGCGTAGGATATGGGTAGAAGTATGACACATGTCCCATCTAGTGTCAAGAATACTGTTTATACCTACGAGCACTTTCGCTCACGCCGTTTCTTCCCCGATCCGGTGTGTTCCGTGGGATTTCTTGTAGAACAACCTGTATGCCCGGTTCTCGTGGGTTATCGCTGTGCCCTCGTGCAAATCTGTTTAAGCATTTTCCCTTGTATCCTTGTTACTGCATTCTCAATCTTAATATAACGGAAAAAGTCTATTTCTTCTCGGCTTCGCTGCATCATTCTTGCTATACGTACCTCTTCCATGACATAAGGATTATTGATTCGTTGGTGAGGTTGTAAGCTATGTCGTTGCCGTAGCTTGTTTTGTTCTTGTGCTGTTAGCTTCTCCCACGTTATGGTTTCATACTCCCCTGTGGTAATCCTCGCTTTGTTGCCTGCGGCATTTTTGTTTCTACACAACTTTTCCCGGTCTTTTGGACCTGTACTTTTTCCACCGTGCATCCGGCATCTTCCGTTTTTCATCGGGATGTTTTGGCACCTTGTTCCTTTTCTAGTTGTTGCTCCGCAGGTAGTTGTTTGTCCTCGCATCATCGTTCTAGTCCTCCGTAACTTGCATAGGGTTTGTGTATGAAAATTTTAGGCGAAAAGAAACCCCAGACGAATATTGGTAATCGTTTGGGGTAGGTAATAGTTTTAATCATTCGTTTTTGTTTTCGATACTTTTTAGATATTCCTCCAAAAATAACCTATCATCTTCATCTTTTGGGATAAGGCCTAAATATTTATGTTCCCAAATAATACCTCTTTCATCATCATCTGCATCCGATAAGTCTTCATAATCATAGTCGATTTTAAAATTACCCTTATTATCAAAAATAAAAGTGATATTTGTCCAAGGTTCTTGTCCATTGTTCTTAAACTCATACCACAATTCTTCCAAACCATCTAACAACTGCCGCCATAATTCTACGTACTCTTCTTCATCTATTCCAAATAGGTTTGGAATATCATGGCTATATGTTGGAATATCATTATTATTTGGGTAATAATAAAAGAATGACGTTCTTACATCCTCAGTTATCTCACCGTATATAAATACCTTGAACCACTCTTCTGGTATTGTTTCAATTACGGTCTGTGCAATTTTTTGATAAATGCTATTCAATCTTATTTCATCCATATTCAAATTCCTCCAGGCTTATTTTTGAATTCTTTGAGTTTCCATTTCCCATCACCAATTTTATACTTTATATCAAAACTTACAGGACGCTGTGAATTCCCTTGATACCTAGGAGTTATTTTCACCTCCACACTTTTTTTCTGATCAAGCGCTTGAGCCCACTTATTCTCAAGCTTTTTCCATTCTCCTCTGTTCAGATTTGAATTCATAGGAACCATGTTGTCAAGACCGCCTGAACCCTTAAATCTAGTTGCTATTAAATGTCCGCCATCATCGTCTGCTAATCTATCGTTTCTACCAGCCACTTTCTGAGCATGGTTATTTCTTTTACTTTCTTCTAATTTAAGTTTTCCTTCACAACTTATTATACGTCCATTACTGTCTGTCTTATAAGTATGACCTGCTTCAGTGGTATATTCAACATTTGGTTTTAGGACTTTGTTTCGTCCCTGTCTAGTGTATTGTTCACCATCACTTTTTACCTTGGTATGAGTATTACCTGTTCCACCATTAGGTTTACCCTTCCCCTCAGTATTTTCCTGTTTCTTCTTATCATTATCAGAATGGGAGTTCTTTTTATCACCTGGCTTAGAGTTTCCATTGTTAAATTTTAACCCTTCTCCCGCGCATACCTTAAGCGCTTTTCCCACCACCCTAGTCACATAGGATGTTGCTACGTCTCCCGTAACGGCACCTAATGTTTTAGATATTCCATCCTTCTCGATCCTTTCTTGTATCTCCAAGGCTTCCTTGTCGACATCCCTCCAGAACTCTTGAACAGCATTCTGATACTGCCTATAGCTTTCTGCCGGATTTGTTATCGTAGTCCATGCCTCTCTAGCAGCCCTAATTGCTCCATACTCATTCGCTATATATCCAACGCCTATTATCGCCCCTACAGGATTCTCACAGATTGCCTTCCCACTATCATACATTGATTTCCCATTTTGGAAAACTTGCTGCACAAATCCTTCACCAAAATTATAGGCTTCATTCAGTAAATCCTCCAAAGAGAGCTCTTGTCCGTCATTCTCAATGCTAATCGTACCCCCATTGGAACATATCACCGTCGATTTAATCGATAGCGCCGGAGATCCTTCCACTTCTTTGTCATCTCTACCATTTATCCACGGCTTTTCGATCACGGGTGTACAAGTAACAGGCCGGAGTTCTGCTGCTTGTACTTTTGGATTCGATGAACTCGTACAGAACTTAAACGGCTTAATATTTTCGCCCA
This sequence comes from Aneurinibacillus uraniidurans, assembly GCF_028471905.1. Taxonomy (NCBI): domain Bacteria; kingdom Bacillati; phylum Bacillota; class Bacilli; order Caryophanales; family Paenibacillaceae; genus Aneurinibacillus; species Aneurinibacillus uraniidurans. The sequence continues at coordinate 2,202,163 of NZ_CP116902.1, forward strand.
CCTTATAGTCCTGTATATTCATCTGTGGCTTATCCTTTACGCATACCCCATGAGATACAGGCAATTCAAGTTTTTGTGTTCCACCTCCACAGCCACTACATCGAATCGTCGCCCCTACTACAACATAACTCTCCTCTTCCTGTTCGTCTTTAGTCTGAAAGTACTGTAAAACATCAGCACGGTCAGCCACCCTTCTTCCCCCTTCCCTGTTACGATTCCAGCTCCACCCGCTTCAACCGAATCCCCAGACACTCTCGTCTCAACAAGCTTTCTGCCACAGTGAGATTCACCACGATCGACCGTTCCCGAATTCCTGCAATCGTGAACATCGGATACCCCTTGATCGGTTCTTCTTCCAAGACCAGCCGCTTCACCGTACCATCCCGATGAAATTCGCTTTTCGCAGACAAACATTCCACATGTGGGGGCATGACATGCCAGTATACCTCCTGCTTCCCCTCGTTTCGATCGACGAGAACGACCAGCTTCACCGGCACATACGGATCGTGCATCGTCACCACTCTCTTCATCCGATCAGACAGAATCGGAAGTGGGCGCTCGATGAAATCGACAAATTCGCCTGACTCTCGAACCGGAATTTGAACGACAGGAGGGTCTTTCTCCTCCATGATCTGGGAGATTCCCACTGGCTCAACCGCATTTGGAACTCGTTCATCCTGGACGATCCTAAAATATCGCATTGGTTTCCTCCCCTTGTCACGATCTCCATATGACTCCGGCTCGCTGCCTATCATCCAGCACGATGGTGTCACGATCCTTCTCTGAAAACTGGGCCTGTTCTACATTCGCTCCGGTGAAATTGGTGTCCGTCAGCTTCGCCCCTGTAAATACCGCTCCCGTAAGATTCGCCCCACTGAAATCCGCACCGCTTAGGTCCGCACCCGCAAAATTCACCGCTTGAAATCCCGGTCGGGTCCAGTCAGAAGAATCGAGCAGCCCCCGTACGCCTTCCACCTGATGAAAAATCGCTCCCCGGAGATTGCTACCGCCGAAATTCGCTTCATGAATAAGACTGGAGCTGAAGTTCGCTCCTTCCAGACAGGCCTTCATGAAGTTTGTCCCGACTAGTACACATTGGCACAGGTTACTGTGGGATAAGGTGCTATGGCGTACGTCCGTGTAGCGCAAGTCGATGCCTGCATACTCCCCATCAAACAAGTCCAGGTTAGCAAACACTTCATAGGCGTACACTCCCTCTTCCTTTTCCTCCAACCATTCTTTCATCACGCTGGCGTCTTTCTCGCGCGTATCTTCCTTGTATACCACTTCACTAGAATCCAGGTATTCCCCGACGCGGACCTCTAGCTCCTCTTCTTTTTTGATCTCCCGATATTCGGCTACCTGGAGTGCCTGTGGCATCGCATATCGGGCCAGACTTACCATATACGCGTTATACTTTTTCGCTTCTTTTCGCTTCAACCGCTCAATATCTGGTACCGTAATCTTTCCCATATAGGCTTTCGCTTCTCGTTCCAGCTCATATCCCCACACATCCAAAAAATGAAAGGCCCAGCTCGCATCATACTCTTCCTGGCATTCCATCCGGTCGAAAAACCACCCTCGATCCGAAGCGTCGATCAGATAGTAATAGCGTCCCTCCATCATCTCCGTCCGCAGCATCGAGTACGTAATATACCCGATCTTCCCTTTTTCTCCTTGCGCTTGTTTTGTCTGTATCCTGCGGCAAAGCAGTTGAAAGGACCGAATAAACGCCTCTGCATGTTCATCCTTATGCCTGTGAAAATGCTGTTCTAGCTTCCCTACTGTTTCCTGACTTTTCGGTTGGGCTACCTCTTCTATAAATCGAGCAAGCGCTTCTTCTTTTCTCATCTGCCTGCCCCCTACTAGTTCGTCTTTAATTCCTTGCCCGTAATGCTCGTGTCTCCATTCATCGTAATGTTGCTCTCCTGACACGTGAGCGTAATTTCGTCTTTGGCCGAGATGATGACTTTCTTTTGCGCGTTCATTTGAATGTTTTGCTGCGAGATGATTTTGATGTTCTTGGTGCTGAAGATTTGGATGCCGTCTTTTTCATGCAATCTGATGAAAATTTCATCATCCTTGGCGGAGATCACAATCGCATCCGGACTTAACATGACCTCTTTCCCTGCTGCGGTTCGGAAGTATTTCACATCCGGGTCCCCTACTTTATTACTGTTCGTTGCACTCGAATCGTTTCGGATGGAGCGAACCGCCAAACCTTCTTCTTCCTTCTGACTGGGAAAGTATACGTGAACTACATCACCCAGCTCGGGCATACAGTACCAGCCGCTGTGTCCTTCTGCCGTATACGTTGGAGAATAGTGAAACCACCACGCTTCCGATACGGATTGTTCTTTGTCAATCTTCAGATGCAGTTTCACGTTGTCTTTCTCTACTTGGATGACTTTCCCTTGAATGGATACTCCCGTGATATCCGTCTGATATCTCGTATTTTGGCTCGTCCCTTTTTGGGAGCACAAAATGTACCGATGCTTTAACAAGCTATTGGTCATCTGCGTATACGCTTCTGATACGAGAAGTGTTTTGCCTTTAAAGCTCACGCGGTCTCCAATGTGCAGCACCTTATCCGTCTCGACTTCATAATAGATGAAGTCATTTTCATGGATCCCTGGAATGTAGTTATCCGAGGAAACACGGAAATCCGCTATTTTTTTTCTTACACTGTAATGAAAGTCCTCTAGCTTACCTTTCGTCGGTCCATCCGGCACACCGAAGTAAAACTTCGGGTTGTCAAATGTCGAGGCAGGCACGAGTCCTGTATGAAACCGGGATGCCAGGCGCTGCAAGAACTGCCAATCCGTTTCCTGGTACTGCATCGTAAATGTTTTAAGCAGCGCACCATGAGAAACCACGTCCATAACATCCACACCGGAATAACCCGCTACAACTTTTTGTAACAATGCCCCATACGGCATGTTCTTGTTTTGAAACGAACGACTTTTGCGTTTCACATCCAGATTGTACGTATGGGAGGCGGCTTCGACCTCGATATAATAAACATCCCGCACAGCCCGAATGCCCACATTCAAGACAATCCCTGAAAAGAGCGGAATACTTCCTGCCTTCTCATCCCGTTGATTTACTTTGATTTTCGTTTGGGCTTCTGTCATTTGTACATAGCTGTCTTTTAGCTTCTCCGGTACAATCCCTGTAAAGTAAAGTCGGGCATGTTCATTGATTTTTTTCGTGATGGTCAGCTCCAATATGTGCGTTAACTCATACGGCGCAATCTGTAAATTATGATAGGCGATCACCGAAAGACTCATCTTTTTTCCTCTCCCTTCTCGTTCGCATGCAGGGTTAGTGAATCCATTATCCCTCTTGCAATGGGCCTCCAATCTTTCCTTTCTTCTTCTGGGCAATTGAAGGTGCAGAGGAGAACCCGTTCGTCCAGTTCGGCAAAAAAGAACAAATTATATAGCGTATCATCCCAAACGGGAACGATGAATTCACAAAAACCGATGCGTTTTTCTCGCACGTTTCTCACACCTTGTTCTAACCAGCGAGCCAATGGTTGCGTTCGTTTCAAAATTTGGATCATATCGTTCGTAAACGTCTCCATATCTTCTTCGCGCAACGCGCTTTCCGTATGGTTGAATGCGATTGTAATGGAAAAGTTTTCATTCCCATAAATGACAGTCGGCCTTTTCTCCGATGCGTATTTGACAGCCGCCATTTCAGGAGGCATGAGGGAAAACGTCTTTGGCAACGGAACGCTAATCTTATTTTCAAGCAGGCTTTTCTCTTCAAAGGCCAGGATGTCACCTTTGATTTTTATTATCCTTTGAGGCGTCTGTTGTTGTGCCGAGTCATCCGTATGACTTTTTGTTTCATGTCGGGCCTTATCTTTCTGCCTGTCGCTCATTACTTCTACAATCTTCTCATCCATATATTCCATCAGGCATCTCATCCCTTCCACTACTCAGTCGATAATAATCCGCTGCGGTACGCCACCCACTCGCTTCGTCCTCCGTCCCCCCTTCGTATCTGCCAGAATATACGCCAAATATTTGTGGATCTGCACGTTCGAATAGTCCGTATAGTCGATGCCCATCCGGATTGCTAGATAGTGCAAGAGTAGCTCCCGGTTTATGGTTTCCCCCTTCATGCATTGCATGGCAAAACTAATATCATACGGATCAGAGCTACCGCTCTTCAACATGTCTGTAGCAAAATACCGTAACATAACCGGACTCAGCGTGCTGTTACCAAAGCTGGCATGCTCCACATGAATCAGATTGATCGTATTGTACTCGGTCGCAAAATCATCGAAGTCCTGGTATGTCGCCCGCAGACGCGCTCCTTTCTTCAGCTTAAACCGTCCCAATTCTCGCTCATCGTGCTGAATCTGAAGCTGATCATCCAATACAATTTCCGTACTGTATGATATAAAATCTGGCGAGACCACTTCTTCTATGAACCGGATTTTGAGCACCGTTTCTGTGCCAATTGCATAATACGGAAGCGAATACTCGCTCTCCAGCATATACATCCGACCCTTGTGCTTAACGATTCCTCTTGTAATCGTCAAGTGGTCGTCTCCTACTTGTACATTTGCGCCTGCGATAATGCCATCTGAATACGACTCGTACTGAATATCGAAGAAGGTACGCGGATAATCCCGAATATTCTCCAGCATTTCTTTTTTCAGAATTCTTCCTTTCGCAAAGCTTGGATACACATGCGTAAACAGTATCGTTTCCTCCCTTCGCCTTGTTACTTCCATCCATCAAAGTAATCAAGCTCGGACAAGTCTGCCTCAAATGCGACGAACGCTTTCTTTCCTACATACAACTGCTCATTCTGCCGGGACACAGGGACAACGTGGAAGCCCCAGTGATCCGGTCTGGCGAACACGAAGAACCGGACCTCTCCGTTTCCAATCGAGTCCGTATCCTCCTGCGGAATGTTCGACCCATACATCGCCGCAATGTCTTCATACTGTACCGCTCGATACTCTTCCGACCGATTCCGGTACGTATACGGATACCGCCTCTGTCCATCACTCCCATTCACATACAGCTCGACTTCGGATACACTGATCGGGCGGGAGATGAAGCCCTGAACTTGACTGAGCTTCTCGTGGTTCTGGATGAGCACTTTCTCCCGCTGATTATGGGTAAAGGCCGTCACCGAGTACGGAACGAGCGGGGCATGATTCGTGATGCTTGCTTCAATGGCCCCTGCTTTTCGGGCGCTCACATACCGGATCGCTCCGCGCAGGCAGGCAAGCTTTAGGTCCGGCACCTTGCCTGTGTCATCCGCCTTCTGCCGGAACTCGATGCTTCGCCCCGGTACGAATTCCTTGAGCGCTTCCCGGAACACATCGATGCGGCACGACTGGCCGGTCAGCTTGATGATCACGTATTCCTGAAGCTTCCCTTCCTCATAGAAGCCTTCAAGGAACTTGCGGACGATCTCATAAATGTCGGCCCGAATCAGCTGATTAATTTCCGTAATCGTAAACACAACATCCGGGCACTCATACCGATCCGTAAAGCGTCCATTCTCCCGGACGGATAAAAACCAGCGGTCTACCGGGGTAATCTTCAGATCATGTTCGCGCCGGTGCTCACTCTCTGCGTAGAAGCGGTTGCGCAGGATACCTGTCTTTTGGAAGAACTCTTTTTTCATCTCTTCTGCGATTTCCCACAGGAAATAGAAGTTATTTTTCACACGCTGGTATTCATCCCGTGTCCGATTCTCGTATTCGGTAAAGCGAGTCGGAATGATGTTCTCTGCTTCTCCATAAGCCGCATCAAACGCTTCATATACCGCCTGTACCCCACACTCATCTACATGCCGGAAAATGTCGGTACTCGGCACGGGAATCAGAATGTCCATGTCCGTCCGTACCCGTCCGGTGCTGTAGTACTCTGCAAAGATGATTTTCATGAATTGCATGATCCGGTACGTGATGTTGTTGCCGCCGAAGTTCGTATCTCCGTTTTCATAGTTGGTGTGAATGTCGATCTTATACGAAATTCGTCCATCCTCAATGCGAAAGCGGCACGATGACAGGTCTGTTGTCCCGCCCCCACAATCAATGACCAGTGCCTTATACTCTTCGCCATCGAGAAACTGATTTTTCTCAATCTGAGCGGCAATCGTATTGAACAGCACCGCCATTCCTTCATCAAGAGCATTGTCGGACTCGATGTGGTATTCCGGCAGAATGTTAGTGAACATGTCTAGAAACTGTGTTTTCAGCTTGACCGGACTTGAAATGTGTAAATTTTTGAACCGGCACTTGAATTGATGCTCCGCCGTTTGAATGACATACAGCATGTATGCCTGCAGGATATCGCTTCGCTTTACGAAGGCGGTGTTGCCGTGTCCGTCCATGACTTCCTCGGTTTTCCGATATCGATTCACCCATCGCTTGATGCCATGGAATACACTGGCATGACCGCTGTAGCCATTTTTCCGCATATATTTCAGCGCTTCATAGCCAAAGTGGTACGTGACGTGCTTCGGGTCGGCACAATCCGCTACAGCGACTACCGTCGGCAAAATCTCAATCCATTCCACATCTTTGCCTGTCCGGTCAGGAAATGTGACGAAGTTGATGCTACCGAGCTGAATGCGTCCATTAAGCAGATCGTTGCTGCACGGTGTGGAAACGTAGTGATTGTCGAGAAAGGCTCCGGCTGTCGTATTGGATGTTCCGAAGTCAATCGCCAATACCGTTTCTGTTTGCTCAAGCTCCCGGAATTCCAGATCGGCAATCGGGATTTTATAGTAATGCAGATTAGCAGGTGGCATCGTGGCATCGTTGTAGTACGCCCGGTATATGTATTCCGAATCCTGCTTGCGGAAAAAAAGCAGGCTGTAGTTTTTGTTGGTGGTCCGGCGAATTTCTACTTCATTCTTTGTGGTGAGATAACAGCTACCATCCACTTCATCCCGTACGAGATGCAAAATGCCGCACAGTTCCATATGGTCGTTCACGATCAGTACATTCGAATCCGTCAGACTACCGGCCCCTTCTACCCGGTATTGATCGAGGCGATCAATCCGTAAGCCGGTATAGATCATCATGCGAGCTGGAATTTTAATTTCTCCGCCCCCAGACAGCGGGGTTTGCAAATACTGCCGTAGGACGTCTTCTACTTTCTTGAATCCGCCTTCCTGACGCTCATCGATTAACAGACTTTCCTCCGCACTTTTGAATCGTAGAATCGTCTGAATGAGCGCTTCCCGATCCAGTGTGTTAATCAAGCCTTTCACCAGCTTCTCTTTATAACAAATGTTGCGAAGCTGAAAAGTCGTCATATCCTCCAGTTCACTTCGCGTATACCGCATCGTGCTTCGCTCTTCTTTTTGCCCGTTTTTATGCAAATGCAGCTTATATGAATAGCTCATGGCATTCTCCCGCTTTCTATCAGTACAATGCGATGCTGTCGATCTGCATCGTTTCTTCCACATCAATAATTCCGAAATGATTCCCCCAGTACACCTCTGTATGAAACGGAAGCGGAAGAAAAATCGTCTCAAGCAATGTCAGCTTGTCTCTCGCTGCGCTCGTTTCAGTCTGCCCGATATAGAGAAGCAACTCATCTTTCCCTTCCTGATTGGCGTACAAAATTGAGTTCTTGAATAACTTGCGTACCGTATCCTTGAACAAATGCAGCGCTTCTCCCGTTTCATACAGCCGCAGCAGGTTAGCGGCAATGACTTCCTTCTCAGCCTGGCTGAATAGCTTACTCTTCTCCCGACAGCTATCCCCGAACATTCCGGTCTCCATGTCATGAATGACAAATCTGCTGTAGTACTCCTGCTTGTTCATCCCTTGCATCCGATCAATGTCGGCGAGGAAATGAATGAGAATATCAAAGATCTGCTGGCGCAGTTCCATATGTTCGTTGTTGTTCGGATCGAATAAGTCCCGGAAGATGTCATAAAAGCGATAATACGGGTTAATCTCGATCTGCTCTTCCACAACCCGGGTATTGAGCATGACGTTGTTTACTTCCATATAAGGAGAGTACACGTCAGCGACAACGAAGCAGATATCTTTTGGGCTGCCCCCGTTCTGTTCTGCTTTTATGATCGCTTCCCAGATATAGTTCACGACAATACCCCTTCACACTTGTAATCAGGAAAATACATCTGTACTTCGGAGACAAGAAAGCTCATCATATCGTGCAGAATGAAGTGATTTTCTGTATGTGCTGTAAAATGAAGCCGGATGGTTTTTTTCTCGCTTTCTAGCCGAATGGCATCGAGGAGAAACGGGTTCATGTTATACGTTTCCGCGACTCGATCCGACATCGTGCCAACCTCGATATGGGTCAACTCGAAGCAGTCTGCCGCTTCAAAGGAATGAATGATTCGCATGATTTCTCCCCTGGCTCTGACTACGGCTGCCTGTTTACTGGCAAAGCCGTCAAGGAAACGGTCTTTTCTTTTTTTGTTGGATAGAAGCGCATATGCCTGTCTGCTACTTATTCCGCCCTGGGTCGGCTGTGTGATTTTGCGCACGTCCCACGTACCGGATTTTTCACAGGGCGAGACGATCGTGATTTCTTCTGGTGTCCGCTTGCTGTACCGGATGCTTGTCTCGTCTCCGTCTACGAGATAGCCATGCTCCGTCCCGGTCTTGCGTACCGACAGCACATGCTCAAAATTCACCCTGTCATCGGCCGGAACCGGGAAGCCGAGGTTTTTTAAGGTGAGGCATTCGATGTTCCAGAGTGGGATCATATCAATTTTTTTGTACGGTTCGTATTCTTCTAGATGCACACTGATTTCGATAATCTCCTCTTCCTCTGCAATCTCTCCTTCACAGCTGATCAGCAGCATATCAAAAAATTTATAGGCGTATGGATGATTGATTGTTTTCCACATAACGCCATTCTGCTGAAAAATCGTATGCAGCGCTTCGATTTCCTGAATGTACGCCCGGTTCTGCCGCAGGCGAACTTGAATGTTTCGCGTCCCCTGTGTGGTTACGAGTTTGCCTCCGAATACTCTAGGACGCTCGATAAGCTCGCGCACTTTCAGAAACTCACATGCTAAAAATACGGTCAGTAATTTGACTTCTTTCTTCTTGCCCAGTCCGGCCCGGATGCTTGCGAGATCGGGCAGTGTCCTCTCAAGGTCTTGCTGAAGCATCGGATACAAAAATTCATGAAGCGGATCAAGCTCATCCCGCGGGCATACTGTTGTATAAATGTCGTAGCGCTCCTCGGTTTCAGCTACTTGCTGAAAAACTCGCTCCTCTAGCTTGCGGTTCATTTCTTCCTGATACTCGACAAGCGGCAAAAAAACACCTGTCATGATGTTTTTTAGTAGCTTGCGTTGTTCGAGATCTTCGATTTTCTGCAATCGATCAAGGACAATCTCTTTCATGGACATTTTACTTGGCTCCTCCCTTTGCAGCTGGCGCAGGGCTTGCTGGTGCAGGCGGTGGTTCTTGGGCGGCTTCTGCTCCTGCTTCCGCTGCTGGTGCCCCTCCCTTTGGAACCGGGTTAAGCTTTTCTTCTGCTTTTGTAATTTTCCGCTCCATGCCTAGCACTTTCTCTAGCATGTCGATATCCTGATACACTTCTTGAGCAAGAGAATACGATTGGATCGCTCCTTCGAAGTCTTCCTCCGCTAAGCTTTTGTCTCCCTTCTTCTCCAGCTTCTCGGCATCAAGCTGCTTCTTTTCCCGTTCAAGCTCAGTCAGCTTTCCTTCGACTTCTTCCAGCTTTGTCTTCGCTTCTTTTTCACCGTTGGCAAAGGAAGCGGTAACCGCAGCTTTTTTCGCTTTCAAGTAGAGGGTTCTAGCACCTACGTAATCTTGCTTTTCCGCCTTCATGTCACCATCTTTTATCCAGCCTAAAATCTGGGCGAAGGAACGACAGTTGTTTATCTTCTCATCCAGCTCTTTCTCATTAAAGTCTTTGCGCCCCTCGATTGCCTTCTTTGCTTTTTCATATTTGCTAATCGCTTTTACGTAGTCGCCATCTTTAACGAACGTGTCACCGTCTGTAATCAGCTCAGTTATACTCAGCTTTCTTCCGATCAGCTGGGTATGTACTTTATCTTTAACTTTGATTGCCGCATTCCGTGCTTCGCTGTATTCTTTCAAAGCTTTGGCATACTCTCCATCCTTAATGAAAGCATCGCCGTTTTTGTCATGCTCCAGCATACTGGATACTGCTTCGGCCTGGCGTTCTGCTGCTTTTATCTGGTACACAAGAGCCCCACCGCCTGTCAGCAGCAAAACAAACAGGATGAGGGCAATGCGCTTGATAAGCCTGATTTTTTTCGTCGGATCTTCTTTGTATACTTTCTTGACGAAAATAGCAGCCGCCGTATAGTTTTGGATGGTTTGCTTTTGCTTGCTGAGCAAGACTTCTTCGAGTGTATCAACGAGCTGCGCGGGTTCCTGTGCTTCTTCTGCTGCGTCAAGCATTTCGCTGTTATTTACTTCCTGCCATAGTCCAGATGTGCCAAGGAGAATCACATCCCCGTCCACAAGCTTGTATTTCTGGGATACGAACGGCTTGAACTCATCCGGCTTGCCCAGGTATTCAAGCAGATTGCCCCGTTCTTCATGTTCGTCAATTTTATCCGGGAAGATTTCTTCCCGATCTGCCATTGTTTGTGCCAAACTCTGATCCTTGCTGCGGAGATTCAACCGTCCATTGCGAAAGTGATACATCCGCGTATTCCCCGCCCCGGCCCAGATCATTCTAGAATAGTCGGTGACGACCATAATCAGACTTGCTTTAAGCCGCACCCGCACGCTCTCCTCCTGCAGCAAGCGGTGCGCCTGTTGTATGTATTTCTTAATTCTGAACCGCGACATAGTAGGTCGGTTCATAAAATTCCCGAGTACACTTTTGACCGCAATCTCCGCGCTTTCGATCTCCCGGTCTGAATCCAGCCCTTGTGCCAGCACCCAGCAGGCTTTGCCGTCGAGCTCGATAAAAGCAAAGTAGTCTTTGTTTGTCAGCAATGTACCAGCTTCAGACAGAAAGGATGTCTGAAACTCACTGTTGTCTTTTCTCATCCGTATCCCTGCTCTCCATCTTCTACAATGACAATCGTTGCGTTATCCTGATTCCGCAGTTTTTTACAGTCAATGACTTCAATAATGTTCTGTGCTGCATCATACGGAGAGGCAGCCTCCGCGAGAATGTATGCCATCTCGATTTCTGTTATGCTGTTGTACACACCGTCACTGCACAAAATGACCTTATCACCTTTGTACAAAGCAAGCGGCTGCTGGCCGATTTCAATGTTTTTAAAGCCTTCGTAGCCGATGTAATTGATTAACCTGTGCTTCAGCGGATTATTGAGTACGTCCTGCTTTGTGATCTGTCTGGCCAGGTATTGCTCATGCAGCACCGATTGCAGCACATGCTTCTGATTCACAGTCATGAAGTCCTGATTGCGAAAAATCTTGATCAGACTGTCGCCAACCGCTCCCCAGTACAAGTAACCGTCTGCGATTACCGCCGCTACAATCGTTGTTCCCCCTTTCGTTCCGCGCAGGGTGTGAATAATCTCACTGTTGCTTAGACGAGAAGCGCGGGCAAAGAAGCTCTCGATCTGTTCGATGCTAGTCAGCTTTTGGAACTCCTGGATGAATACATCTACCGCGATCGTACTGGCCAGCCTGCCATTGGCCAGCCCACTGATTCCATCAGCAAGCACGGCTATCGTGCCAAGTGGAGTTGTCGCAGTTGCGAAATAATCATCCTGTTCCGCACGCCTGCCAATCGTTTGTCCATTCCCAATCTGGAGCATCTGCTTCGGTTCCTCCATCAGCAAGCGCTGCCTTATGTACCATAAAACAAGAAGAATAATGATAAACACACCGATCATGCCCATCCCAATTCCTGCTTTCCCATTATGTTTATCACTCGGTACCGCCATTGCCTTCCCACTCGAAGTGAGCACCGCACAACGGAATAAAAATAAACTTGCTTCTGCCAAGCTCTAGTACGTCATACGCGGTTAGCTCTACCGGAGAGTACACGGCTTCGTTATTGTGGTAAGCAAGACCGGAGGCGTCTCCCGGCAGCAAATAAAAGTTCCGTTTTTTCGGATCGTAGACGATTACCGCATGATTTCGTCTTGATATCGCGTTATCACCGATGATCTGAATGTGCATCTCCTCCGCCCGGCCGATAAAGTTCTTCTCCGCCATAATGCGATAATCCTGACCGAGCTGCGGTCCTTCTATGCAAACAAGCCAGCCGGTCACCGGCTCGATTCCGTCCATTTCCCCGAGGTATGGCATCGTTTTTTCATCTTCCTCTGCCATCATCATTCTTCTTCCTTCATTCTTCGCGCCTGCTTCTACCGAGATGTTGCAATAGGGGCATGTACTGCCGTGTTTTCTTGTACTAAACATGTGTCCATTTGCGCATCGTGCCAAACTCATATCATTCATTCCCCCGTCTACTTTAAGTCAAGACCTCTTATGTAAGCATGATTCGTGTATTCGCTATGTAAATCGTATCCCCGGCACCAATCGGATGCGGTGAATGGTCCTGCAGCTTGCTTTTTTGATCGGTATGAGCTTTCTGAATTCCAGTCCCATTCTTTGAATCGATGTCTTCGATATACCAGCAGCCGGCAGAATAATTCAGCACGGCATGCTGCTTGCTGATAAGTGATGCATATTCGGTTTTTGATAGATCAATATCTACTTCGTTTTGCTTTGAGCCTTTGCCAATTAATAGAGAGGTCATCCCCTGGATCGGCCACTCGCGTACATGTTCTCCTTCTTCATCTAAGAGAACAAGCTTCGTAATTTCGCTGCTGATTTCTTCCTGGTACTCGATATATTCATATTTTTTCACGGCATACACAGCAAGCAGCGCGATGAAAAAGAGTGTTGCTACAATTTTGATTCCGTTATGTTCGTTTATAAAATAGATGTAGATAAGTGCAGCTAGTATCACGATCAAAATCATACGATCCACGATCTTAATCTGGCGTGCTCGCTCTGTGCCAACATCCGTTGTATCTGTACGCAGCCAAAAGCTGGCTTTCTGCTTCATGTTTTATGCCTCCGTTTCCCCTTACACCGCACAGCCGGCCTCTCTTGAGCCATTACTTTTTCTTGACGCGAAAAAATTGCTCAAACAAATCTGTTGTATCAAACGGATTGTCTGCTTTCTTGTCGTGAGATACCCGTTCCTTTGTTTTAGGGTTAAAACCAAAAAAACGCTCAAAGCTTTTCCCCACATCCTCCATATCAAATCCCTGATCGACATGGGAGTATTGACGGGATTCTGTTTTGCTGCTTGAGCTGCCTGTAAAGCCAGGATTCGGGTTCTTCCTGCCATCAAGTCGATCATCATATGCCTGCCGAAGTGATTCATCATGCAATGTCCGATATGCCTCGTTCACATCTTTAAACATTGCTTCTGCTTCGCTGCTTCCACCATTAACATCAGGATGGTACCGCTTGGCCAGCTTACGGTATGCTTTTCTGATCTCATCTGCGGAAGCCTGTCTGGAAACTCCCAGAATTTCATAGTAATTTTTCATCGTTTCCATCCTTTATAGATAGAGGGAATTCCGGGAACATTCCCGGAAACCCCTCTTTTGTGTGAAATACCAGATATCGTTAGACAGCGTAGCCGCCTTCGATTTTGGCCATTTCGGTTTTGTCTTTTTTCTGCTTAATGAACAGTGTGAAGGTACCTACACCCTCGGTATCTCCAAATCGTTCTGTATAATCAACTACGAATGCATTCGGGAAGTGAATTTTTCGGATTACTTGATCCGCCGCAATCACTTCAAGCGTGGCTTTGCGGTAACAATCGGCCTTCTCAGCCGGAACGAGTGACCACAGGGCAAGCTTCATTGTATCGTCAGCGTTATCGCCATCTGTTGCTGTGATGATCTTGCCTGTAATTCTGAGCGTAGCACCCACATCTGTGGATCGTGCGTTTGAATCATCCGGTGTATCTGTGTCGTATGTTACCGTCATGATGTTGTCCATTCCTAGCTCGATTGTTTCGGCTCCTTCAATGTGGAGTTTGAAACCCATTGCCATAACCTCCTTAGAATTGTGCGTAATATATTTATGTAAAAGGCATGCTCATAAGAGCAGCCTTTAACACCAGAACATGGGGCTACACTTTAGCTGCAGCGGTCCCTTTGGTAATCGTGACTTCAAGGTTCTTCACATTGCCATTAAATACAAGGTCGATATGACACAGGTTGCTTTTCTCATCGATGACGTAGTTCATGTCATCTCCGTCATGAATAATGGAGTTGATATATCCTTTTGCATTCAGCCACTTGCTCTTCTGACTGCTCGGATTGTTGCTGAAGAACCGCACGATATTATCGTGTTTGAAGTCGCCAGTCTGGAAGCGAAGCAGACGCTCGATGTATGTGCTGACGAGCGTTTTATAGATCGAATCGAATCCGTCTTCCGTCATCGCCATGCTTCGTGCTTTATACACGGTAATTCGCTTGACGTCTCTGCCTTGTACTTGCGCATTTTCAGACGAGAAAACAAATCCGAAGTTTCGACGATTAATCGCATCCTTAATGCTGTTGGTAAACCCGGAGATTTCTTTCGCCATCGTTGTCACGACACGCAGACCATTGTCCCCGCCTTCAATATCGAAGCGCACACCCGGATATTCCCGGCTGACATTGCGGAATGCTTCTTTCAGGAATTCCGGACACTGATAGGCAGCCACAAGTCCAGCGGCTACATAGCTAGCCCCGACATATACGCCTTCAATCCACAGCTTCAAGATATCTTCTTTTTCCTGCGAGATTTTAACCCCGTCTTCGGTTTGCAACATTCGGCTGTCGATGACCACACCGGATTTATCTTTCGGAATAATCGTGAAATTAGGCATGCATGGAATCGCAAATTCACTATAATCCTTGCGAAGCAGGACCGAGCATTTATCCATGTATTTATCGATACCTGACGTTGCCATCGTGTTGAACGTTGTCTCTTCTCCTGCTGCGAAGTTGAAAAAGATCTGGATTTTATAATCTTTTACCACATGCAAAAGCATAGCGAGAGATTCCATCGTATTTCCATCTTGCTTCACAACTTTTTGGTTTCCACGGAAGCGTTCACGACTTACTTTCGCATTCCCGGAATGCTCCAGTTCAACAGCTGGCACGATCCCGAACCAGATTGTATCTGTAAAATCATTTTTCGAGTTTACTGTGTTCAGATACGTTTCAAGTCGTGGGATGTTATTGCTTTTCACTGTCATATCAAGTTTCGCATTCGTAATAAGAAGCGATGGTACCATGCCTTTGTTTTTCGTTGCATATTGATCGAAGAACATTTTGACACCAAGTAGTTTTTCTACCAATGGCTTCACGGTTTTTACGAAGTCGTCCTTGGAATTTTTATAGAATTCCAGATATGTATTGTAGTTCTGGATTTCTGTTTCTACATCAACCTCGTTCCGTACAGCAGGTAACGGGCAAAATGTACGGACAACAAGGTCTTTTACATAAGAGGACGATGTGTCCGTAACCGCTTCATAATCTTCCTCGAAAATAGCGGCTAGCTCTCCGCTTCCATTCTGATCCACAACCATCAGTTCTGCGCTTTCATTCTTAGGGGCTTCGATGATTTTTAACTCCCCGTTATCCCCAATGCTTAACATACCGATTGTGACGGCTTCTGACTGGTTTTCTTCCTGGCCGGCTCCGAGCAGAAGGCGTGTTTTGATATCATCGATGGCGAGCGGTAGCATAGCCATTACATTGTTGTAATTCCGGCTGGCATCTTCAAACATGTTGTTGAGCTTATCACCCATATCAAGCTTTTTCGGATCACCATCGTCAAGCTGATCATATTGTCCGTACAAATAATGGATTTCCTTCCGCACCTGCCGGATGTCATCCATTACTTTTTTCGGAGAAATCATATCGAGTAAATTTTCGAATTTAAAATCAACATTCGTAATTCCCTGAATTCTTTTTGTATCAATAAGCGTGAAGAGCATTTTGAGGAAATCATTATTCTGATCAATGCTGATTTCAGATATGGCACTGGCATCGATGCCTTCCGGTTTCCTCAAGGTATACATAACTTTCTGATTGGCTGCGTTATAGAATGAATATACCGTGGGCGAAAACTTGTCCAAAAATTCGTCAAAGCTTTTTACTACGAGAGTTTCGTTAATCTCTTTAATTTTGTCGTCACTTAAACTATCAATTCCTTTTACATCTCCAACAATCGTTATGAGATCAAGCTTTTCCGGATTGATTTCTTCGAACAAAATCGTTCGGTTCGTCTGATGAATAATTTCCATAAGCTTTTCCCCTCTGCTTTTCGACATAATATACAGTTACATACTCACATAGAAAAATATAGAATATAATTCCCAAAATTTCTCTAGTACTTTTTTCTTTATTTTACCTTTATTATACAAATCAAGAAGGTAAAACCTGTAATGTACCATATAAATCCATTTTTATCAGCTTGTTTTTACATTTATATGTATTTTTGGTTATAAAATAGTAGTTCATGAATATGCAACAGGAGGTAATACCCAAAAATAAACCATACAAAAAATTACAAATTTCACAAAAGAAATTTGTTGAAATTTGTAAATGAAAATAAAACAGCCTTTGACCTACATGGTCAAAGGCTGTTTTACAAAAAGTAGAAGGGTCTAAAGTCCCTTTTTAAAATTCTTCATTTTCAGAAATATGTACTCAGCTACGGCAGACGTACGCAAAAGCGAGAGTGATAAAGTTCGTCTACGATAATCAACTACCAAGCCTTTCATCACGATATAAGAGAAAAAAGACGATACTTTCCTATTCTGATCCTTAATCGCTACAAGATTATCTTCAATCATTCGCTGTGCCACATCAAGAGGAGGCTTCCCGCTCAAACAATAATAAATAGTAGCGGACAGGCTGTATACATCTGAATATACCCCCTGCCGACTTCTTGCTGAATAAAATTCTAGAGGAGAAAACCCAACTGTCGTAAAAATCTCGTACTGATCGGCAGATGTATAATATACAGCCGAACCGAAATCGAGAAGCTTCAGTTGTCCTTCTTTTGTACATAAAATATTTGCTGGCTTTATATCACGATGAAGGATGCCTTTTTTGTGAAGAGCACAGACAGCATCTAGCAGCGGTAGCAAGATATGTTTGAAGAAATCGGACGGACAGTAGCTGTCTACTTGCTTGATGTATCGATCCAATGTCCACCCTCGGCAATATTCCGTTACAATATATCCCGTGCCGTTCTCTTCGAAATGGTCCATATATGTAACAATATTCCGATGCTGTATGTCTTTCAAAATACGTGCTTCTCGGAAAAATGATGCTTTCAATTCCTCATATTTCTGTTCGAGAGACGGACGTCGACATAGCACCGTTCTTTGATCGAGATCTCGCAAAGTTAACTGCCTTGAAAACCACTCCTTAATGATGCAATATTCTTTGCTCACGATGTGGCGTCCGATATATACAATCGAAAGATCACTACAAGCAATCATTCTCTTCACTTGATATGTACGGTTAAGAATCGTATTTTTTTTCAGTCCCATTTCCCGTTCAAGCACCGCTATCCTACACCTCTCCGACCAGCTTCCGCAAATAATCCGCTGCTGCAATCATCCGTGAGCCATACCATGAAAACATCTCTCCATCCACCAGCACAACCGTACTGTCTGGGAACCGTGCCGCAAGCTCCTCCTGATGCTTCTCTGTAAACGGAAACGGCTCCGATGACAGGAACAAATAATCCGGGGCCGCCGCACGAATCTCTTCTTCCGTCACCGTCGGATAGCGGCCTTCTGCCTCCGCAAACACATTCACAAATCCGCAGCGCGAAAGCAGCGAGTGAATATACGTATGATCTCCCGCGACCATATAAGGATTTTGCCAGATGAAATAGGCTGCACGCACACCGTCTACATATGCCAGCTCCGCAAATCCTGCTTCAATCTCGCTAGTAATCTGCTTCGCTTCCCCACGTGCACCGACAACTTTACCAAGATCTCGGATCATATAAAGCGCATCCTCATACGTCTCCACATCCGTCACATATACCGGATACGATTCTGCGAGGCGCTCAACCATCTCTTTCGGATTCTCTTCTTTCTCGGCAATAATCAAGTCCGGAGCAAGCGATGCGAGTACATCGTCTTTGACCTGCTTCGTACCGCCGACACGCACAACATCTGCAAGCGCCTCCGCCGGGTGAATACAGAACTGCGTTCGTCCAACTACTCGCTCCCCTACGCCAAGCGCAAACAACGTCTCGGTCAGCGATGGGCAAAGCGAAAC
This sequence comes from Aneurinibacillus uraniidurans, assembly GCF_028471905.1. NCBI lineage: Bacteria > Bacillati > Bacillota > Bacilli > Caryophanales > Paenibacillaceae > Aneurinibacillus > Aneurinibacillus uraniidurans. The sequence continues at coordinate 2,220,445 of NZ_CP116902.1, forward strand.
AATCCGCTTAGGTGGAAATGGAACGGCAACTGACCGCCCCAGATGATCAAAAACATGCTTGATCGTCATACAAATTCTCCTTCCAACTGCTTGATGTATTCGCATAGTCCGATTTGTTTCTCTTTTCCTTATCGTAGCACAAACGCTAGTGTCCCGGCTCTATTTTTCACATATCACAGGATATGATATAATATATAGTTGGTATATAAATCTGCAAATAAAAGGATGGAGATACATACATGATCAGCACAACTGGTCTTACGCTGCGCTACGGGACCCGCGCCCTGTTCACCGATGTAAACATTAAATTCACGCCGGGCAACTGCTACGGCTTAATCGGCGCAAACGGCGCTGGAAAGTCGACGTTTCTCAAAATTTTGTCTGGTGAGATTGAGGCGTCAAGCGGTCAGGTGAACATTACACCGGGCGAGCGCCTGGCAATTCTGAAACAGAACCATTTTGAATTCGATGAGTTCGAAGTGCTCAAAACGGTTATCATGGGCCACCGTCGTCTCTACGAAATTATGGTTGAAAAAGATGAGCTGTACGCGAAACCAGACTTCTCCGATGAAGATGGCATTCGCGCTTCTGAACTGGAAGGCGAATTCGCGGAGCTGAACGGCTGGCAGGCGGAAGCGGAAGCAGCCGAGATGCTGATGGGTCTTGGCATTCCGGTTGATCTGCATGATAAACTGATGCAAGATTTGGACGGAAGCCAGAAGGTCCGTGTTCTGCTTGCACAAGCACTGTTCGGCAATCCAGACATTCTACTGCTCGATGAGCCGACCAACCATTTGGATCTCGAATCGATCCAATGGCTGGAGAACTTCCTATATAATTATGAAAATACCGTAATCGTCGTATCCCATGACCGTCACTTCTTAAACAAAGTATGTACGCATATCGCCGATATCGACTTTGGAAAAGTTCAAATGTACGTAGGTAACTACGATTTCTGGTATGAATCCAGCCAGCTAGCATTGAAGCTTGCAAAAGACGCAAACAAGAAAACGGATGAAAAGCGCAAAGAGTTAGAAGCGTTCATTCGCCGTTTCAGCTCGAACGCATCCAAAGCAAAACAGGCAACATCGCGGAAAAAGCAGCTTGATAAGCTGACGCTTGAAGACATTAAACCATCTTCTCGCCGCTATCCGTATATTAATTTCAAAGCGGAGCGCGAAGCTGGGAAAGATATTCTGAGCGTACGCGATTTGTCAAAAACAATCGAGGGCGAGAAAGTGCTCGATAACGTAAGTTTTACCGTGAATAAAGGCGATAAAATTGCGCTCGTTGGTCAAAGTGAGCTAGCTCGCACGACGCTGATGCAGATTGTAATGGGCGAAGTGGAAGCAGATGCTGGTGAATTCACATGGGGCGTGACAACGTCACAGGCGTATTTCCCGAAAGACAATGCGGAATACTTCGAAGGCTGCGACCTGAATCTCGTCGACTGGCTGCGTCAGTATTCACACGATCAGGATGAAACATTCGTACGCGGCTTCCTTGGTCGGATGCTGTTCTCCGGTGAAGAAGCACTGAAAAAAGCAAGCGTACTGTCCGGGGGCGAGAAAGTTCGCTGCATGCTGTCACGCATGATGCTCAAGGGCGCAAACGTCCTGCTGCTGGATGAACCAACGAACCACCTTGACCTCGAATCGATCACAGCACTTAATAACGGCCTGATGGAATTCGACGGCACGATCATCTTCGACTCGCATGACCATCAGTTCGTACAGACCGTTGCCAACCGTGTCATCGAGATTACGCCGAACGGGCTGATCGACAAGCAAATGGAGTATGATGAGTACCTTGCAAACGATGAAGTAAAAGCACTGCGTGAGAAAATGTATAGCTAGAATGTGAGAATAAGCTGCCCCAAAAGCCAGGACATGGCGAACGGGGCAGCTTTTTTTGTGATATCGACAACGTGTGGTGGGGAGGGAGTGGGAGAAGGGAGGAGCCGTTCGCTTCGGTACGCTTGCAGGGAAGTATAGACTGTCCGCTCCGGGAGCCCGACGAACTCGCCCGCAAAGAAAAGCCTGTGATGCTCTTTCACTGAAGGATTGCGGGCAAAGGCCCGTTCGCCGTTCTCCCTCCGCTGAGTAGGCGCGTACAGGCGCTCTCTTGCTCCTCCCTTCTCCCACTCCCCGCACAACGTTTCGATTTACAAAAAAACTCTCGCCGCCAGAATGAATTTGCTCGGTAGCCACCGACCCTTCGCAAGACCATTTCTTTATTTTTTACCTGCATAGCAAAGCTCAGCATTTTGATTATTCTTGATGATTTTCATCTAAAGTGTGCTAGGAGCGGGATCGGGCGGGGCAGCGGAACGCCTGTACGCGCCTGCTTAGCGGAAGGGGTCAGACGAACGATTTTTGTCCACAACGCTTCGGTGTATATGCATCGCAGAAATCTTTTGTGGGCGAGTTCGTCTGGCACCTGGAGCGGACAGCCTCTACTTCATAGCAAGCGTACCGAAGTGACGAGGCCCCGCCCGATCCCGCTCCTCTACCACACGTTGGAGAAAACCACCTCCAAGAAAAGAAAGAGGCTGCCTCAGCCGCTGTGTTACAGCTTTCGAGACAGCCTCTTACTTTTTTATGAAGCTTGTGACTAGCAAACTATGAACGTCTAGTGATTCAAATCCGCAATATGCCCGGTTTTCATATAGAGGGTCCATTCCCCAATGTTAGTGGCATGATCGCCGATCCGCTCGAGGGCATGGAGAAGCTTGATATACTGGATCGCTTCCCGGAAGTGCTGCGGTTCTTTTTCAAGCAGCGATTCAAGCATTTCAACGTTACGACGATGCAATCCATCAATTACATCATCCATATCATTCAAAGTATGAAGCGGATTGATATCTTCTTTTTCGAACGCCTGAATGGTCGTATCAAGAATGCCTTTCACTGCATCTGCCATATCCATGATCGTAAACAGCGGCAGCGTTTTGTCCGTTTTATCCATTCGGATAATCGCATCCGCCATGTCTACTGCTTGGTCACCAATGCGCTCGAGATCCGTTACGATTTTCAAATATGCTCCAACCGTGCGCATGTCTCCTGCTACCGGAGCCTGTAAAGCGATCAGGCTAAGGCTGTGCTTAGATACGCTATCCGTTAAAGCATTCGCTTCTTCATCTTGTGCAGTAACCTCACGAGCCAGTTCGGCATTTTTCTGCTCAAATGCCTGGGTAGCCTGCAAGAAATGGCCCCGTACCATATAAGCCAGCTCAATAATTTGTTGTTTTACTTGTTCAAATGAATGTGTCTGCATGAAACATGTCGCCCCTTCTGCTCGATTCCTTACTTCCTCATAATAATGAAGAAACGAGGAAATGCGGGCGAATTTTACTATTCTTTACACCTTCTTTACATTGTGGACGAATCGTTAAGAAATTAATTCCTTTCTGTGCAATTGACGGATTAAATTTTCAGAAATACAATGAATGGAAAGAAGCGTACAGAAACGGGGAAATGGTATGAAAAACCAGTATATTTTTCTGGATTTTGAATTTACGACATTTGAGAAGAAAGAGGCCCCACGCGGATTTTTTCATGAAGTCATTGAAGCAGGGATGATTGTCGTAAAAGAAGAGGAAATCGTCGACACGTATTCATCCCTTGTGACCCCTGTGTTTTTTCCTGAACTTGGTGAGAAATGTCGAACGTTAACGGGCATTACACAGGATGATGTACAGAACGGAATTCCATTTGACCATATGATTATGGAACTGCTATCCCGCTACGAACCTGAACGAACGACGCTCGTGACATGGGGCGATCTCGATATTAAAGGGCTGCGCCGTAACTGTCGGGAGCATAAGGTGAAATTTCCATTCTCCGTTATGCTTGATGACTGGCTTGATCTGTCTAAAGCGTATCAGTTTTACTACGGGCATAAAGATACACCTGGACTGTGGGCCGCCCTGACGAAGTACGGACTCGCTGATAAAGCGCAGGCACACCGGGCGCTTGATGATGCAGTCGCTACTTTTAAGGTGATGCGGCAGATGGAACAGGACAGCTGGGTGTACGACCCGAAAAAACCGACGATGCAAACATCCATTGCCGACTTGATGGGCGGCAGTAACATGGCGCTGCTTGAAAAATTACGACAGCAGCTCTCCTAATGAAAAACTCTCCCGCTACCATGCATACGGGAGAGTTTTTTCATTAGGGTATCATCGCATAAGCATCTGCTCCGATTAAAAGGCAGGAACCACCGCTACACCGTATTTGTCCTCGATAAATTTCTTCACCTCAGGCGAAGTCAGCGCAGCATCTAGCTTTTTGATCTCATCCCGGTTTTCATCCCCTTTTCGGACCACGACAATATTAGCATACGGCGAGTTTTTATCTTCGCGGAACAGGGCCGTTTTTGGATCAATTTTCGCTTCGAGAACGATATTTGTATTGATAATGGCACCATCAAGGTCCGGGAGCGCTCGTACAAGCGTTGGTGTTTCTGCTTCCTCGAATTTCAGCTTTTTCGGATTCTCAACAATGTCTTTCGGTGTTGCTTCGTATGTAGAAAGACCATCACGCAGCTTGATTAATCCTTGCTGCTGCAAAAGTGACAGGGCTCTGTATTCATTCGACGGATTGTTCGGAATGCCAATTTTCGCCCCCTCTTTAATTTCAGCCTTCGATTTAAGTTTGTTTGAGTAGAATCCAATCGGCTCTACGTGAACTTTGACCGCTGGGACGAGATCATACCCTTTTTCTTTTTTCACGGACTCAAGATACGGAACATGCTGGAAGTAGTTCGCATCGATTTGTTTATCATTTAGCGCCGGATTTAATTGCTCCTCACTATCAAGAATGACAACCTCCAGGTTAATCCCTTCTTCTTTCAATTTCGGTTTGATCGAATTCAGAATTTCTGCGTGTGGTACGGCTGCTGCTCCTACTTTCAAGGTCACTTCCTTTTTCGTATCGGATTTCTCAGTCGCATTGCTGTTCACCGCCGCACTTGAACCGCAACCAGCCGCAAAAAGACTTACTGTCGTAAATAAAGCAGCAATAACCCCAAGATTTCTCTTTTTCATGTATATTCACCTATCCCTTTGCATTTTTTATTCGAATTTATATCGTTTCTTATTAATCGATCTGGCGATAGAATCCCCCGTCCATTGAATGACTTGCACGAGAATAATAATTAAAATGACCGTTGAAAATAATACATCTTCCCGGAATCGTTGGTAACCGAAACGTACAGCCAGGCTACCCAAGCCGCCTGCACCAATGGCGCCTGCGACCGCAGTAAACTCTATAATGCCGATAATCCCAATCGTCATGCCACGCACAAGTGTCGGCAATGCTTCCGGGATCAGTACGTTAAAAATAATCGTCCGATTCGAAGCCCCCATTGATTTGGCCGCTTCAATCTTCCCGCTACTGACTTCCTTTAAAGAGTTTTCAATAATTCGTCCGAGAAAAGGGGCTGCTCCAATCGAGAGCGATAGAATCGCTGCTGTCGGTCCCAGCGTTGTGCCGATAAGCAAACGAGAAAGTGGCAACAACAGGACAACTAGTATAATGAAAGGAAGGGAACGAACGCTATTAATAATCGTACTGATGACTTTATTCAATCGGGGCGCTTCAAAAATCCCCCCCTTATCTGTGGCGACTAACGTAACACCTAATGCAACCCCGATCAATGTGGCAAATAAAGACGACCAGAATACCATATATAACGTTTCGCAAAGCCCTTCCCAAAGCAGACCTACCAAATCGTCTCTCATATTCCCGCCCCCATGCCGTCCATGATCGTACGTGTGTCACGGTAATGCTGAATAATTCGAACGAAGCGTTTTGCCGTCTCGCTTTTCGGGTGCAAGAAAAACGTATCTACCAAACCGGTCTCCACGATTCTTCCCCCTTCCATAACGGCCATGTTATGACAAATATGCTGCAATACGTCCAGCTCATGTGTAATCAGGACAATCGTTACATTAAGCTGGCGATTAATATCTTGAAGCAGTTCGAGAATCGAATACGTTGTCTGGGGATCAAGCGCTGATGTTGCTTCATCGCACAGCAGCACATGCGGGTCATTTACGAGTGCCCGCGCGATACCAACTCGCTGCTTTTGCCCACCTGAGAGTTGAGATGGGTATGCCTGCTCTTTATCATGCAGTCCAACAAGCTCTAGCATCTCTCTAACTCGCTGCTCGATATATGATTTCTCATAGCCTGCTATTTGCAACGGAAACGCAACATTTTCAAAAACGGTCTTAGAATCGAGCAAATTGAACTGCTGAAACACCATCCCAATCTTCTGCCGTGCCTGCTGAAGCTCTTTCTGCCCCAGGTCCGTAATGACAGTGCCTTCAATCTCGATCCTTCCTGAGTCAGGTTCTTCAAGTCGGTTAAGGCAGCGAATCAGGGTTGATTTCCCTGCTCCGCTGAACCCGATAATCCCGAAAATATCTCCTGTTTCAATCGTCAAATTAATATTTTCTAACGCTGTGACTGTACTCGTTGCTGTTCGGTATACTTTATTCACATCTTGAATCACGATCATGTATTCACCTGATGACGTTCTTGTGTAAAACGATTGATTGGTTTTGGCAAATTAAAATGTTCTCGAAGCGTGTCTCCTTCATACTCGGTACGAAACAACCCGCGTTCCTGCAGCAACGGCACTACACTATTCACGAAATCTTCCAAAACATCTGGTAAAAGAGGTGCCATCAACATAAAGCCGTCCGCCGCTCTTTCGGTGAACCATCTCTCAAGCGTACTGGCTATTTTTTCAGGTGTTCCGACAAGATCAGGATCAGTAAACGAACCCGTCAGAATCGAATAAACCTCTCTAAGCGTAATCCCTTCCCTGGCAATCGCCTGTTGATGCTTCTTATAATCGGATTTCGTCTCCGACAGATTACCAAGTCCAAGGTCAGACGCTTTGGAATCAAGTGTCACGCCAGTAAAATCAACATCTTTGAAATAATCAGCCAGAAATGCCAACCCTTTTTCTTCTATTATAAGAGACTCCAAATACGCAAATTTTTGCTCGGCTTCCTCCTGTGTCGCTCCGATCACAGGTGATATGCCCTGTAAAACATACACATCATTCGGCGAACGTCCGACGTCAGCGACTTTTTTCTTGAAAGAACGGTAGTACTCTTTCGCTTCCTCGATGTTGTATTTAATCGAAAATGCAACTTCTGTTACACCCGCAGCGAAGTTCTGCCCAGATTCTGAGTTACCTGCCTGCACAAATACAGGATAGCCCTGTCTAGAGCGTGCAATATTAAGCGGACCTTGCACAGAGAAGAACTCTCCTTCGTGGTTAATACGATGCAGCTTCGTTCGATCAAAAAACTCACCACTTTCTTTGTCCCGAATAAAGGCGTCATCTTCCCACGAATCCCACAACCCTTTGACGACTTCGAGAAACTCTTTTGCTCGCTCATATCGCAAGCTATGGTTGTAATGCTCAGTCCGGCTAAAGTTTAATGCGGTATTGTTAGACAAGTCCCGTGTCGTAACAATATTCCAGCCTACTCTTCCGTTGCTGATATGATCCGCCGATAAAAACTGACGGGCCAGATTGTACGGTTCCGAATACGACGTAGAGACTGTTGCGACAAGCCCAATCCTAGAGGTAGCCCCGGCCAGTGCCGTAATCAGTGTAATCGGCTCATAGCGGTTCAAAATATTTACCTGGGATTCTTCATTAATCGCCAGACTATCAGCAAGAAAAGCGAAGTCAAACTTCCCACGCTCGGCAAGCTGCGCCAATTTTTTATAATAAGCCAGATCAATGCTTGCATCTGGCTGCGCGTTCGGATGTCTCCATGACGCAACATGCATACCGGTTCCTACCAGGAAAGCAGATAACTTAATTTGTCGGTTTTGGGTCATCGTAATGCCTCCTTGTTATATAGTGTCGGGTTCACTACCTTGCGTAAAAAAACAACTTTCCCAAGCACATTGTTGTCGTATTCATAGAACCGTTCATACCCTTTGCGCTCATACATCGGAATGAGCCACGGGTGTTTCTCGGCAGTCGCTAAGGTAACAGCAGGTGCTTGTAGGGTATCCCGAACAAATACCTCTTCAGCCCATGTGATTAGCTGATTGCCGATGCCTTTGCCTGCATAAGCCGGATCGACTGCAAACCAGCGTATGTACGGAAGGTCGGTCACATCTTTCATTTCATCGAATACGCCCACGGTAATGGTCGCAATGATTATGCCCTCTTCCTCCCATACAAAACAATCATGCTTCTTTATATTGTTTTGCACCATTTCCAGATCAGCTTGTGCCGTTGGAAACAAAATGCCCATGTCAAGAGCTGGGCCATACGCTGCAAGTGTAAGAGTAAGCAAGCGTTCCGCATCCTTTAGTGTAGCCAGGCGAATGTTGCTGTTCATTGTATCACCACTTATCTCATGAGGTATAAGAGCACTCTTCTGATGGGAGATTTAGATTTGTACTGATTTTGCATGTACGTAGCGATTCACAGGAACTGCTAGCCCGAGATGCTCACGCAATGTATCTCCTTCATACTCTAGGCGGAAAAGACCGCGCTCTTGTAAGATTGGAATGACATGGTTCACAAAATCCTCCAGTCCATCTGGCAAAAAGGACGTCACGACCATAAATCCATCTGCCGCTCCCTCACTAAACCATCGTTCCAATTCATCAGCCACCTGCACGGGGGTGCCAATAAATTTATCTGTCCCTTCAAAGCGGGCATATAGCTGTCCGATTGTAAGATTTTCTTCTTCAATGATCTGTCGCCATTGCTCTGAGACACTCTTCATCCCGTTCACATCCGGTAACGGGATATCGACAACTGGCGTATCTAAAGAGTATCCGGTTAAATCGGCACCGCTTAGACCGAGATAACCTGCGATAAAGTTCAAGGCAGCTTGCGGATCAGCTAGCTGTTGTAACTGCTGGTGCTTTTGGTGCGCAAGCTCCTCAGTCTCCCCGATAATTGGAGTAATTCCTTGCAGAATCACAAGCTCTTCAGAAGAACGTCCGAACGAAGCCGCCTTCTGCTTTAAGCTTTTATAAAACTCCTTCGCCGCATCGATGTTTTTCTTATGCGAAAACACAACCTCAGCGGTACGAGCTCCGAGCTGCTGACCGGGTTCTGAAGAACCGGCTTGCACAATAACGGGATGACCTTGCTTCGATCGTGAAATATTTAATGGGCCCTGCACGGAAAAAACTTCCCTTCATATTGCACACGATGCAATTTCGATGGGTCAAAGAAAACGCCACTTGCTTTATCTCGCACAAACGCATCATCTTCCCACGAATCCCATAATCCGAGAACAACATCAAGGAATTCTTCCGCGCGTTCATACCGGGCTGCATGATCGAGATGTTCTGTTTTCCCAAAATTCAGCGCAGTCTTTCCTGTCAAGTCTCCGGTCGTTACCACATTCCAGCCTACTCGCCCTTTGCTAATATGATCAAGTGAGGCAAACGTACGTGCCAGATTGTACGGTTCGCTGTATGTCGTAGACGCTGTAGCGACCAGCCCGATTTTACTTGTGACACTGGCCAAGTGAGCCTGCAACGTTGTCGGTTCAAAACGGGTTAAAATATTTGGATGCGAATCTTCATTGATTGCCAGACTGTCCGCGATGAATGCAATGTCGAATTTTCCACGCTCTGCGATTTGCACTAATTTTTTATAATAGTCGATGTCAATACTAGCATCTGCCTGCGCATCCGGGTGACGCCATGATCCAATATGCATACCAGTTCCGACAAGATAAGCGGATAATTTGATCTCTCTTTTTTTCACCATTTTCTACCTCCCTTTTGCCAGTAATGCTTCGATATGGGTATAATCCTGACGCGAAATCGGCTCGAAGTCAGTAAGCGCCTCGAATGCATGGTCGACCCCAATCTCAATGACCGGAACGTGACGAATTCCATATTTCAGCTCCAGAATGTCTCGCAAATAATCATTTCCTTCTACGTCTACAGAAGAATATACGTACCCTTCCTTCTCGAAATATTCTTTCAACTCGTCGCAATAATGGCAGCCTTTCCGCCCCCATAATACGATTTTTTTGTTGTGTGCCATCCTCTTTCCCCTCCTGTTATTTTTGAACAAAAAAAGCCCCTGCTATATAAACAGGAGCTTTTGGTGGTCCAATCAGCTGTACGATATTTTTTTGTGTACATCAATTGTTTCAGCAATTTATGATACCGATTATAGTTGCATTAATCATACAAGTCAACTAGGTTTTATATGATTTTTTTCTTTTTTTTCCGCAACCTTTCTGTTAGAATGATCCCAAAATTATGAAGTACCTAAGGAGGAATTACTGTGGGAATAAAATTAAGCATTTTAGATCAAAGCATTCTGAATGAATGGGAAACATCAACAGAAGCGTTAGGGCATACGATTACACTCGCTCAAAAGGCAGAAGAACTGGGTTATCATCGTTTCTGGGTTTCCGAACATCACGACTCTGATAAAGTAGCCGGTTCCTCTCCTGAAGTTCTTGTTTCATATTTGTTAGCCAAAACAGAACGAATCCGGATCGGCTCTGGCGGCGTTATGCTCCAGCATTACAGCCCGTATAAAGTGGCGGAGAATTTCAACGTTCTCGCTTCACTTGCTCCGGGTCGGGTCGATCTTGGTGTTGGTGGTGCACCAGGTGGACTTCCTCTCTCGACACAAGCTTTGCAACAGGACTACACATCCCAGCCAAAATCCCTTGCTGATAAAATAGTTGAGCTGGAGCAGTTTATCGCTAATACTTTGCCAGAAGACCATCCTTTCCATGGTTTACAGGCCAGTCCGCTTCCTGTACAGCCCGCCGATATTTACTATCTCGGACGAAGCGCTTCGAGTGCAGAAGCAGCAGCCAAGCTAGGTTTACCATACGTATACGCACAATTTTTCAGCAAAGATGACTCGAATCCACTCGAAGCATTCGAAACGTATCACAAGCATTTCACTGCCAAAAAAGCAGCCCAGCCACAGGCCATTCTCGCTCTTTCTGTTATTGTGGCCGATACGGATGAAGAAGCCGAACAACTGGCAGCTGAATCAAAAACAATCAAAATTTACTTGGCTAATGGAAAAGTTTTAAACGTTACAAGTGCTGAAAAAGCAGAAGAGTACGGGAAGCGTTCCGGGGAGAGCTACCGAATTGAATTGTCAGAAGCTCCGATTCTTCATGGCTCAAAAGAAACCATTTATCAGAAATTATCTGAACTGCAAAAAGCATATAATCTTGAGGAATTCATCATCGTCACACCGGTCAGAAATTTTGCAAAACGAATGCATTCATTCGAACTCTTAAAAGAAGCATTCTCAGGCGTGTCTATTACTTGATTGATAATCTAAAAGGAAGGTGACAACATGACTACTCTCGAACAAAAATTAATCGCAATTCGTCGGCATTTACACCAAAATCCCGAGTTATCGAATCAGGAATTCGAAACAACAGCAGCCATTCGCACCTGGTTAGAAGAAGCCGACATTACGATTCTGGATACTCCGCTACAAACAGGCTTACTCGCAGAAATACAAGGCGAAACAGATGGGCCTATCATTGCACTCCGGGCAGATATTGATGCGCTGCCGATCCAGGAGGAAAGCGGACTTCCTTTCGCTTCAACTATCCCGGGTAAAATGCACGCATGCGGTCATGATTTCCATACCGCCTCGATCCTTGGTGCCGCTTATTTACTCAAACAAAAACAAGCGGAGTTACGCGGTACAGTGCGGTTTATTTTTCAGCCCGCAGAAGAGAACGGAGGAGGTGCTCTGCAGGTTATTGAAACGGGGGGATTAGACGGAATACAAGCTATTTTCGGTATGCATAATAAGCCGGACCTTCCTGTTGGGACAATTGGCATTACATCAGGGGCCTTAATGGCAAGTGTTGATGGATTTAGAATTGATATCGAGGGAGTCGGCACACACGCTGCTGTTCCCGATAACGGAATTGATCCGATCGTAACAGCTGCTCACCTGATTACGGCTCTGCAGACGATTGTAAGTCGGAATATTAGCTCACTGCATAATGCCGTTATAAGTGTGGCAAGCATTCATGGTGGGAGTACATGGAATGTCATTCCACCTAGCGTAACACTAGAAGGTACGGTTCGTACGTTCCAGGAAGAAGTTCGCCAGCAAATTCCTGGGCATATCAAGCGTGTAATTGAGGGGGTCGCCGCTACATATGGAGCTAACGTAAGTCTGCACTGGCATGCCGGCCCACCACCTGTCCAAAATGACGAAGCATTAACGAATCTGGCCATTCAGGCAGCTCAAAAAACAGGGCTAGATGTCGTAAAACCTACTCCATCTCCAGCCGGAGAAGATTTCGCATTTTATCAGGAGAAAATCCCGGGTGTCTTTGTGTTTATGGGAACGTCTGGGACGCAAGAATGGCATCATCCTGCCTTTACAGTCGACGAACGCGCCTTACTGAGCAGTGCACAGTTTTTTGCTGTGTTAGCAGAGAAAGCGTTAGCCAAGCTGACGAGCAGCCTGGGGCTTCTGTAGTAGCATAAAAATAAAGGAAGCAGGCGGTCTCAGCTGCCATGTACTGGCTTTTGAGACCGCCTCTTCCGCTACTCACTTCTCTGAAATCTTATTTATATACGTTCCACCTCTACCCGTGTCGAGAAAAACACAGCCCCGCCGCCCATATCTGCGAGGCGGTCAGGCGTAAGTGCATTAGCCAAACGCGATTCCTCCGCTGCTCCTGCCCATAACCCCTGTGTAACCGTAACACCAGACAGTACAGTATCACCGACTGCTGCCGTAAGTACACAATCCCCCCGGTCGTTATATACGCGCACTTTGTCACCATTCGCGATGCCACGCTCTGCCGCATCTGCCTCATTCATATACAGGCGTGGAGTTTTTTCGAGTGTGGCATGCTTTTCATTATTGGAAAATGTAGAATTCAGGAAATTATGATTTGGTGCCGGGATGAACAATAGCGGATACGTATCCGGCTCCGCAATCGGCACATACGTTGGTAAGGCCGGATAGCCATCACGCTCCATCCGACTAGAACGCAGTTCAATCTTACCGCTCGGCGTCCGCAGACGACCCGGTGGAAGCGGTCGATCTGTTATCGTGAGCGAAACCACCGTTTTCTCCAGCAGTTGCTCGTATGTGATGTCTGCCAAATACGGATTAGCCGGATAATCTAACGCCTGGCGAATGATCTCTTCATCTGATTCGTATAGCGCAGGCTCAGTTAGACCGAGTGCTTTAGCAAGTAAGCGGAATACGTCTGCGTTTGATTTACTTTCGCCATACGGTGGAATGACTGGCTGCTGAAGCGCGATCGCATGCTGCCAATATGACGTATACAAATCAAGATTTTCATACGAGGATGTCGCCGGAAGCACAATATCAGCGTACCGGGCGGTGTCCGTTAAAAACAGATCGTGCACAACCGTGAACAAATCCTCGCGAGCAAGCCCCTGCTTGACCCGATTGTTATCCGGCGCGACCACGACTGGATTGCTGTTGTATACAAACATCGCACGAATCGGTGGATCCAGCTCAGTGAGCGCTTCACCAAGTTGGTTCATGTTAATCGTACGCACCTTTTTTCGCAGCAAATCCCGGCGTTCAACAGCACGAGCATTCAACGCATTGTAGGCACTGTTGCCCTTAATCGCACCGCCACCTGTATACTGCCATTGTCCGGTAAGCGCAGGCAAGCAGGCAATTGTACGCACGAACATCCCGCCGTTATCATGATGCTGCGGTCCATTGCCAATTCGAATAAAAGACGGTGTTGTCTCCCCATATAAGCGGGCAAGCTTCACAATGTCATCTTCCGGAACACCTGTAATCGCCGCCACGGTCGCCGGATCATACGCTTTTACATGCTCCCGCAGTTCGTCGTATCCGACTGTATAATCGCGCAGAAATGCTTCATCGACAAGCTGTTCTGCAAACAGTACATGCATAACGCCAAGCGCAAGCGCTGTATCCGTTCCTGGTAATACGGGAATAAACCAGTCCGCCCAGCGGCCTGTCTGGTTTTTGTGCACATCAATTACGACGATTTTCGCACCGTTCTTGCGTGCTTTTTCTGCAAATAGCACTTGATGCATGTTTGTACTAACCGCATTGCATCCCCACATAATGATCAGCTTCGCCTGTGCCGTATCTTCTGGGTTGATGCCATACGCACCGCCCATCGTATACGTATAACCAACTGTGCCTGCTACACTGCAAATCGTCCGGTCCAGTTGACTTGTACCAAGCGCGTGAAAAAAACGTCGGTCCATCCCTTCGGCACTAAGCAGCCCCATATTGCCATAGAAGCTGTACGGCAGAATGCTTTCCGCACCATGTTCAGCGATTAATTCCTGCCAGCGCCCGGTGATCTCCGCAATCGCTTGCTCCCATGTAATCGAAACGAATGAACCTTCCCCTTTCGCTCCCACACGCTTGAGCGGCTGTGTGAGCCGATTCGGATCATACAAGCGTGCCGTCATATGGCGCACTTTGTTACAAATCGCGCCCTGTGTTACCGGATGATTAGGGTCACCCGCTACTTTCGTGATGCGACCGCCTTCTTTATGAACATGCAAACTACACATATCCGGGCAGTCAAGTGAGCATACCGATGGAAAAACGCCATCAAGCTGTTCATGATATGATTGCACTCTTGTCGCTCCTTTTCTATGAAACTAGTAAAATTCTTGTCTCTATGATACGAGTTTACAGCCCAGTCCTGCAAGCCTATCACTTCACAACTTCCACACAATTGTGTCTTATACTAACCAAGACACCATAGAGAAAGGAACACTACTTATGAAAAAATGGCTTAGCTTTATATTCGTACTGCTGCTTTGCTTCCCAACCACTACATCGGCACATACGAAGCTAAAAACAGCGACTCCAGCACCAAGTTCTACAGTTACAACAGCGATGCGTGAACTGACGCTAACATTCGGAGGACGAATTGAAAATACGAGCACATTCCGTGTAGTAGATCAAGCAGGGAAATCTATTACCCCACTCACACTTACGCGGGAAGAAAAATCAATAACCGGTACACTCGCACACCCACTCTCCAACGGCTCTTATACCGTAGACTGGAACGTGATCGGAGAGGACGGACATGTAATGAAAGGTACGTATTCTTTCACCGTCAAGCTTCCAGAACAGAAGGCTGCTCCCGCACCATCTGCTACCCAACCGAAAGCATCCATTTCTCCGGCAGCTCAGGCTCCGCAAAAAGCGGAACAATCAGCAGAAGCAACTTCCTCTAGCCCCGTACTATGGATTGCCGGTATCCTTGGGCTCGGTGCAGCAGCAAGCTTGATCTGGCTGTTTGTAAGAAGGAAAGCCTAATGGTTATCCTAAGCCATCTGCTCTTTTATACAGGCTGTTCAGTACTTATCGGTGGACTTCTTATGCTCGCGGTTCCGCCGAGTCAGCGTCCACCTGTGCACCTTCCAAAAGGGTGGCTCCCTGGAGCGGCCCTTTTGCTTATCATTAGCTCATTCATGCCGCTTCTGGAACTGGCTACCTACGCTGCTGAGGAAGCTGGGACCGATTTTGGCACAGCGCTGCTAAACGTGCTGTTACATTTCAAACACGGTCAGGTATGGCTGCTGCTAACCGGTTCCTTGTTGTTTCTCATTATTTTCCTGCTGCTCGCAGACATTAGGCATACTCCAGCAGCCGCCAGATTGGCACTCGTATGGTCTACGGTTCCCATTGTATTAACCAGTTGGACAGGGCATGCGGCGTCACTTGCTCCAGTTAGTGGCTGGCTCTCGCATATACTTCATTTTCTAGCCGTATGTGTATGGACAGGTGTGTTATATACAGGCGCCTGGTTGACGCAAGGGCGAACAACGAACTGGCGGGCGTTCCTGCATTGGTACACTCCACTCTCCATCAGTTGTGTGCTTGCGTTAACAGCTGCCGGGCTCGTACTGATGCACTACACCGCACCAAACTATCCATTCTCTCTGGATGGCCTATATGAGAAAACACTGCTGCTTAAGCACATTTTGTTTTTTCCCGTTCTTGGTCTCGGCTTTGTGAATGGGTTCGTCATTCCGAAACGAATGCGTTTGGATGCAGAATTTGATGTGCTGCGATGGATGCGAGTTGAAAGCATACTTGTTCTGGCTGTATTCATTACGACCGCCTTTTTAAGCGAATCCCCGCTACCTATGTAGACAGCGGGGATTTTTTGTATGCCGATCTATCTTTTTTTATAACGAAGTTAACAATTTTTTCTTTTGCCGGAAAATCGCCCATTTTGTAAAACCGATTTCCTTGAGCTTTTGGCGGACTAATTCAAAATCCTCACCAACCCGCTCCGGCGCATGCGCATCCGAACCAAACGTAACATCTACGCCGTAATATAGCGCCCGCTCTAAAATATCATCAGAAGGATACCAGCCTCCAACCGCCTTCGTTTTGCCTGATGTATTCACTTCAATCGCCACATCGCATTCTGCAATAATTTGCAGCGTTTTCTCTACTGCTTCCGTCTGAATATCGGAAAAAGCAGGATAAAATCCTTTCATAGCATCAATGTGACCGAGAATTTGAAACATGCCGCTGCGAGCTGATTGCTCAATCAGCGAATAATACATTTCTTTGCTGTTTACTTTTTGCTTCTCGGTCAGTCCGTTCCACCGCTTCTTATTGAAAATACTCACCCCATCTACATTGTGAACGGAGCCAATAATATAATCGAATGGATATGGGGTAAAGCAGCGCCGATACACCTCTACATGTTCCGGAAAAAAGTCAGATTCTATGCCAAGCAGCACTTCGATCTTCCCGCAATATTCTTCCTTTAACCGCAAAACTTCTGCAACATATATAGGTAACTCACTTTTGCCCATGGCGATGCGGGGAAAAGCCTGATCTTCCTCGTATGAAAAATAAGGAGAATGATCGGCAATTCCAATGATATCGAGACCTTGAGTAATGGCTGCTTCAATATAGTCACGAATCGATTCTTTTGCATGACCGCAGCGTTCGTGATGGGTATGAAAATCAAAGGCTACGGGAGTATGTACTTCGCC
This sequence comes from Aneurinibacillus uraniidurans, assembly GCF_028471905.1. Classification (NCBI taxonomy): domain Bacteria; kingdom Bacillati; phylum Bacillota; class Bacilli; order Caryophanales; family Paenibacillaceae; genus Aneurinibacillus; species Aneurinibacillus uraniidurans. Next base: position 2,237,475 of record NZ_CP116902.1, read on the forward strand.
CATATATATCGTCCTTTCTCCGTTTTCTTTCCGTCATACACTTTACTTCCTTGCCCAAAAGAAGTAAGGCGACCAAGCATCATGGACCGCCGTTCCTTGAAAACGAGGACGGATCTTCATCGTTTCCATCGCTTTTTTCCCTCGACTTGGATGAATCAGATACGCCGTAGCCTGTGATGTACTGGCGACATAAAGCCACTGTCGTTTTCCTTCTACACGCATGCCGGTTTCATCAAAATGAAGGACGGGTGTGTGTTTTAAGCTAACATATTTCCTTTTTTTCATATTTGCTATACATTAACCATGCAACAATGGAGAAAATAACGGGTCCAGCCACACTCCAAATGGTTGTTTGCATATCCCCTTCTAAAGCTGGCTGTATGATACTAAAGAAATTTGCAAATCCAACTGTTAGAACAACGATCCATGTCCAAACATTTGCGCTCAATTGCGTTTTATATACGATAAACGGCTTATTGATTTCCACTTTTTTCTTAAAATACGGGAATGCAAGTGCTATAAATACATACGGTATTGTCATAGCCACGTTAGTCATCGAAACGAGTATGTTGAAGAATGCGGCCATTGTGCTTCCACCGAAAGCGATTAATGCGATCATTACACTAACTATAGTAGCTTGAATCCACATCGCATGAACAGGCAGACCATTCTTTGTTTCTCCAATTTTTCCGGGCCACAATCTTTTAGGTGTTCCTTCAATCATTTGCTTTAGCGGTGAAAACATTAAGGTAAAGAACGCACCGGACAATGCTAGGAACATTGAAAGTCCAACAAATCTTGCAGCCCCATGTCCCAGGGCTGCAGCTGTAGCATCACTTGCTCCAAAAGCAGTGCCTAGTGAGTAGCCTAAATTGGCCATAACTATATAACTTGCGTTTCCTAGATTAACATTTGCAATCCCCATTACAGATGCCCAGTTTGTGAATATCCCAATTAATAGTATTCCTAATGAATACCCAACAGAGATTACTGCTGCAGATAAAAGAATTCCCTTTGGAAACGTTTTTTCTGGATTTTCTGTTACATCCACTAAACCGCCCACTGCTTCAAGTCCGCCATAAGCAAAAAGAGCATATACAATAAACGCTAACGAAGCAATAAGATCTCCTGCATATTTAGGATTTGGTGTTTGCGTAAATGAATGCAATCCTGTAATCGGCTGTGCCAAATGTCCATGATTGCCTACAAGTACTGCTATTGCACCCACCCAAAGAAATACATTCAATAACAAGATCGCAGTACCACCTAAAGAGGTTACTTTCTTAATCTTATCTAGGCCCTTTGTTGATGTGTAGGTGACGATAAGAATCCATACAATTCCTAAAACCCCCAAAACCTGAGGTCCTCGAAGATTAAATATAGTCCAGCTTTGTGTTGTATCTTGTCCAAAGATCGCATTTGACACCGGAACCCACATACCAGATGCGACATTAACCATCCAAGTGATATAAGAAAAATACCACATAAACGTTCCTATAAATGCAAATTTGGGACCGATGGATTTTTCCATCCAAGAATAGATCCCACCCTTTTCCTCTTTAAAGGCGGAACCATATTCAGCGACCATTAATGCAAAAGGAACGAAGAAGGCTATGGCTGAAAATATGAACCAAGGAATAGCAGCATAACCCATCTTATAAAATGATCTTGGAATGTTGTTGAATCCATAAACAGAAGTAAAGATCATTAAAACTAGGGATACTAAAGTCAACTTTCTGGTTATGTTTGTGTTTGACACACATTTTCCTCCCCTATATTTACCTTCACCACAATGTTTACTTAGTATCACCTAAAATGATTTTTTTAATTAAGCATTGGCAGTACTTTCGAAAACTATAAAAAACCCTTGATCTCTCAAGGGTTTCGTAGACGGTATCTATGGTGGAGCTTGAATGGGGGCAAAACATTATTATACATGTCGTAGTTTATCAGGATTTGCTACGGCATAGATCGTTTGGATTTGATTATTTTTAAAAGCAAGGCTCTGTTAAATTTTAATGTTGATTTTTCATCAAAATAATAGGGAATGTGATTTTCTTAGCATTCCCTGTTTGATTCACTCAGCGATATTTTTATCAATTATCTTATAAGTGAATCTATATAAACCTGGCTGTCTAAAACACGTTGCCCATTCAGCATTTAAAACTTCTTTTTCATCGAGTTCTATTTTTACAGCCTTATTATCCAAAACTTCATTGTATATTTTCGTTATTAACTCGATGATAAATATCTCTTGATTTTTATAATCGTCAAAATAGCTACTTCTCTTGTACTTGAGAATTTTCACTTTGCGATTATTAACTTTTATATTGATATGTTTATCTAATTTTTTATCAACCTTAATGGTTCTCACCCTCTCTTTGTAATTTGAAAAAGAACCTAAATATTAAATTTTGATAAACGCAAGCTATCATAACCTACCTTTAATTCGGTTTTATCCTTTTTCTTACCTCACTCCATAAACCAATGTCGATTCCTCAAGTACGATTTATATAAGTCTGTTAAGATATAATAAAAACAACTTAACTAAAGAAGGTGAACACATATGATAAGTATTCGTCCAGAACAACTATCGTCTAAAGAAAACTATAAACTATTAACCGGGACGATCATCCCACGCCCAATCGCTTTTGTGACCACTCTTTCCACCGTTAATAATAGTATTAATGCGGCTCCATTTAGTTATTTTACTATCATTAGCAGCAATCCTCCGCTTTTATCTATTTCTGTACAAAGAGCGAATGGAATCATGAAGGATACTGCTAGGAATGCTGTCGAGCGAAGAGAGTTTGTTGTACATATAAGTACGGAACATATGATAGAAGAAATCAACAAAACCGCCGCTCCCTTAAATCCAGATGAAAGCGAACTTGCTTTGACACAACTACACACTATTGATAGTATACATATTTCTGTGCCTGGTATTAAGGAGGCCCCTATTCGTTTTGAGTGTATACTCGAGAAGCACCTCACCTTTAATGGGGGGGACAGCACAATCACTACCGATTTACTTATCGGCCGAATCGTTTGTTATCATATCGCTGACGATTTATATGATCAGGAGAAAGGATATGTCTTTACAGATAAAGTAAAACCTGTGAGCCGTCTAGCTGGAGATACTTATGCTAAACTTGGCGAGTTATTTTCGATTCAACGGCCCACGTAATACAGAACCCCCCCCTTATATATCAAAGGGTTTACCTACACGTTCCAACATAATATCCTCATCGCGATCCTATCTTGCATAAGATACTTCTTTCTCCGCCAAACTACGAACACGTATTGGATTAGGAGGATCTGGTTATGGCATATGTAGAAGTGAATGGGGTTTCCCTGCACTATGAAATAAGAGGGAACGGAACTCCACTTATTTTGATTCATCCCCCTGTACTTAGCAGCGCCAATTTCCGCTATCAGCTCGATGAATTAGCAAAATATTTTACCGTGATTGTGTTTGATATACGCGGGCATGGAAAAAGCCAGCCCTCTGTGCAGACAATTACGTATCCGCTTATTGTCGAAGATATTAAGGGAATTATGAATCATCTTCACATCGAAAAGGCATTCATATGCGGCTATTCAACAGGTGGGTCGATCGCTCTTGAGTTTTTGCTAACAGCTCCTGAACGGTCTCAAGGCGGAATTCTTGTTGGCGGGATATCAGAAGTAAACAACCGACGATTACGAAATCTGATTTCCCTCGCTGTTGCCCTTGCCGGTGCCGGAGCAATTCCTGCGCTAGCCTGCTCCATTTCCTGGAGCAACGCTGACACAATGGAAACGTTTCGGGAATTACTTAAAGATGCCAAAAAAGCGGATAAAAGAAATGCGGAACAATATTATCGATACAGCCTAACGTATAACTGTACGGATCAGCTGCGAACCATCCCTTTTCCTCTCCTGCTCGTATACGGAGAAGATGATACACCTTTTCACTCATATGGAAGACTGATTCATGACAATGTCGCTCATAGCAAATTTGTCCTGATCCCGAACGTAAAACACCAGATTCCAACAAAAAAGCATGTGGAATTAAATCATCTCATCAAACAATTTATTTTGAAGCAAAAAGGACAGAACTAGTTGATTCTGCCCTTTTTCGTTTTGTGATTTAGTGCGGCAGGATTGTGCTTTCCCCTTCGTATCCATTGTAAACCGACAGAATGAAAGCGGAACTTTCATCGTCTTGTTCAGTCGGCACAGCCTTTGTGAGCAGGTTGTGTTCCTTTAAATAGGCAATAAACACTTCATCCCGAACAAGCCAGGCAGCGTGATTTCGTTTGACAAATCGTTCCGCCTCTTCAAAGGATAAGAACGGCTTAGACCTTTTTGTCCCATTTTCCTCTATAACCCATTTATCTTCTCCAAGCGGATAAATGAAAAACGTATCCTCCTGCCTGTTCTCATATAAAGAGCCATGTCTGGACCCTTTGCAGTTATGAACATTTTTAAAGGCATCTGCCCTCATCGGCTCAATCTGGAATGGTTCAGCCACATACAGTTGATAAGCTTCCTCTGTCAAGGAACAGCCTGACGCCTTCGCATGACCGCCACCGCCAAACTGCTGAGCGACTGTCGATACATCCACATCATCATGAATGGTGCGGAGGCTGATTTTCTTCCCGCCTACGTTAATGATCGCGATATAATCGAGATGAGTGTTATCTTTCCCTAATTCATTTCCCAGTTCGGAGTGATACGATTCCGCATGCACAATACCAGCGCAGTAGTCCCCGATAAAAGTTTGAACCAGCTCTCTTCGCTTTCTGCGCATATATCGTTCGATTTTACTGTCTTCCATGTCGAGTATTTTTTGCTCAAATTCATCGAAGCTAAAGGGCCCGCCCACAGCGATTTTTTGGATCATTCGCTCTTCGAATTCATCAATTGAAATCATAAAGAAAAGGTCATTCAAACGCTTGGCTTTCGTATTTTCATTTCTGTCCCATTCCCATGTGTCATACTGGCGAACCAGTTCGACAAATTCATTCAATGTCTGAGAAGGTTCGATCAGTTTGTGCTGCGTCAAATATTCGTAAAACAGGGACGTAGCGGAGGCCAGGCGTCCGTCTTCGTATTCAACTTGAACGAGCCCCCAGTCATATCGATTAAAATGAAGCGCTGTTTTATGGTGATCAATCAGTTGCACTCTGCCGCCTTTTTTGACATGCTCATCAAGCCGCTGTTCATTCTGTTCGTTCACGGAAAGATCAGTAATAAACAGACAATCTTCCTTCCGTCCTTTTGCTAAAAAACGTTCAACCTGAAAATCCAGTCCAGCTACGGAGTTGTAGCGGATTTCTACATTTTCTCCGAAAGCGATTTTGGCAATGATCCCGCATCCTACTCCATCAAGGTCGTTATGCGAATATAAACGATACATAGCGTTCCCCCTGTTTTTTTGTGTTAGTATGCGTCCAGGAGGTCGCTTTTAGCCGACAGTGTGAAGCTAATTTATGTTGCTAGTCTCCAGATGGAACTCAGGCTGCTCCTCTTCTTCTCTCGCCAGCAGGATCACCGTCGCTACAATGCAGATCCCCCCGATGATCTGATAAATGCCGAAGGACTGCTTCAGCCATCCGATTGCAGCAATAAACGTGACGAGCGGCTCAATGCTTGATAAAAGTCCTGCCTTGCTCGGTGCTACATAACGCAAGCTCCCGATGTAAAGCAAAAAGGCGAGGATTCCCATTACAACAACGATGGCTACCAGAATCATCATTTTTGTCCCTACTAGCAGTAATGTACCATCTTTTAGTAAGGCGGGATTAATGATACTGATGCCAACTCCGCCAATGAGCATGCCCCAGCCTACAATAACCGACGCCCCCCATTCTTTAATCATTTGTGTAGGACATACCGTGTAATAAGCAAATCCGATCGCCGTCATTGCGCCCCAGAAAATCCCCTCAGAAGATAAGAGGATGCGGTCTGGCGCTCCGTTTGTCACAAGAAAATAGACACCGACTAACGCAGCACACACAGCGGTAGCCTGTATTTTAGTGGGTAGTTTTTTCTGCTGAACCACTGCATAAATCGTAATCAAAACCGGGCCGAGAAACTGAAACAGCGTTGCCGTTACAGCATTGCTTACATCAAGTGTAACGATGAAGGCATACTGCGCTCCGAGCATACCGAGCAGGCCAAAGGCAAGCAAGGGAATAAACTGCCGGGGCTGCTTCCAGATGCTCCAGATGTCTTCTCCCTTCAATCCGAGGTACAGCAAAATAAACAGACCTGCAGTGATCAGGCGTAATGTTAACAGCTCAACTGGTTGAATTTTTGTATGCATAAATAACCACTCAATCACGGGTCCAGACAATCCCCACAATACCATGCTGGCGACGATCATAAGCAGACCGATGTTTTTTTTGTCTTTTAGTTGATTCATCTTGTTCTCCCTCCGTACTCAAATCTGATACTATACATAATATGAATTATTCTCGTTTCACTAGTGTCAGTAAAACGTATTATAGTCCCTCTCTGACATGTAAAGAAGAGTCAGAATTATAAAATCTAATGAGGTCAGATTGTATGACGGAGGTATTTAGTATGATAGAACTTACACCCGTACTGAATAGTAAAAGCCAGACACCGCTTTATGTGCAGCTGTATGAATACATAAAAAAAGAAATTAAAGTCGGCAATATCAGCAGTGGAACGAAGCTGCCTTCCAAACGAAAGCTGGCTTCTTATTTGAAGCTGGGGCAAAATACCGTAGAAGCAGCCTATCATCAGCTTGTGGCGGAAGGCTATATCGAATCAGTCTCTCGTGCAGGCTTTTTTGTCTGTAACGTACAACAAAATGTGCTATACAGCGAGCAAGACACGATCGAACATATAACCAAACCAGATATGAAGCCTGAGAAAGTGTATCAGTTTGATTTTAATCATATCGGTGTTGACGTACATCACTTTCCGTACGCTGTATATCGAAAGCTGATCAACGAGATTGTCCAGCCGGAGAATGCCCCGTTTCTGCTTATTGGACATGCGCAGGGAGAGCTGTCACTACGCACTGAAATTGCTCGCTATTTGTATCAATCAAGAGGAGTTCGCTGTTCTCCCGAACAAATTCTGCTTGGATCAGGAACGCAGTACCTCCTTACTCTGCTCTGCCAGCTAGTCGCGAATAAAGAGTTCGCCATGGAAGATCCGGGATACCATCGAGTTCGGGTTATTCTGGAAAGGAACGGAGTCTCGCTTACTCCTATTCCTTTGGATGAGAACGGAATTGCTGTTTCCCATCTCGAGCAAAGCAGTGCCGATGTTGTGTATGTTACCCCTTCCCATCAGTTTCCCTGCGGTATGGTAATGCCGATCTCAAGAAGAATGCAGCTGCTGCGCTGGGCTGCCCAAAAGGAAGGGCGCTATATTATTGAGGATGATTATGATAGTGAATTTCGCTATACGGGAAAACCTATCCCGTCTCTTCAAGGATTGGATACAGAAGGGAAAGTCATCTATATCAGTACATTTTCCAAGGCGTTGATGCCTTCTTTACGCGTAAGTTATATGGTGCTGCCGATGCCGCTTTTGGAACGCTATCGTCAATCTCATGCTCTGTATACCCAGACTGTTTCCCGTCTGGATCAAGAGATCTTGCGAAAATTTATGGTGAACGGCTACTGGGACAAGCATGTCAATAAGATGCGGATTTTGTACCGAAAAAAAAGAGACACGCTCGTTTCTTCTCTTCTCCGCTTCTTTCCGGAAAATACGGAGATCATCGGCCAGGATTCAGGGCTGCATATTTTGCTGCGTGTGAACAATGGGATGTCGGAAGAGGAACTGTTGAGCAGTGCCGCACAAAAAGGGATCAAAGTATATCCTGCCTCGATTTATTATGCGGACCAAAAAAGCCAACGTTCCTCTCCCATGATCGTGCTCGGCTTTGCTACCTTGACAGAAGAAGAAATAAAAGCAGCCATTCCTCTGCTATATGAAGCTTATTTTTCTACCTCTACCTGAAGTCCATCAGGGAAAATCAAAACATAAAAGCCGAAATACAGCATTTTTTTGCAACAGCGGAGTCCTTTATATCATCTGTTATTTTTCGAATACATATAGTTTGCCGTTTTCAGGGGTTTTAAAGGACTCTCCTATAAATCCTCGCTTCATAAGCTCTTTCCTCATATACATCATAAGTGCCGCATGGCTGACGATCAGAACATTTCCGTCCCCTTCTTGCATGGCCTCGTCAAGAACAATTCGGATTCGCTTTTTAGCCTCTGCAATGTCTTTTTTTGTTTTCGGATTGATGAGCTGCGACATGCGTATTAGAATCGCCCAGACAAGAAAGGGAAGCTTCACATTCGACTTGAAATCAGGCAGCGGAATTTCACGCAGCTGACTGGTGACAGCGATCGGGCCAGCATAAATTTTTGTCGCTGTTTGCGCCGCTCTCGGCATATCACTGGAAAAACAGGCCGTCCATTCAACATCACTCAGATTCACTTCCCCTTCTTCGATCTCCGCTTCGTCATATTCTTTGAACCATTGAACAAGCTCTTGTTTTGTTAGCCACATTTTTTCCGGAAATCCTTTTGTTACTTTAAAATGTCGTACCAGGCCGATTTTCATGTTCTTTACTCCTTCTCCTTTGTTTTGGAAGTAATCATTTCTTTTTATATGACTAATTTTATTTTTATAGTCATGTAATTGACAAAAGAAAAGACTGTGAGGTCCACAGCCCAATTCTTTACTTTCATTCGCTTGCTTGTTAAAATTAGTATAAATATTATATGACTATACGTCTATAAAAAGTCATATTTTTTTCGTAGGAGTATTCTATGCCTAAATTCACCGAAGCAGAGAAAGCACAAATCCACCAGTGCTTATTAACCAAGGGAAAAGAACTGTTCAGTAAGTACGGGCTTGCAAAAACAAGCATTGATGACATTGTCCTCGCCTGCGGAATTGCAAAAGGATCATTTTATAAGTTTTTTTCGTCAAAAGAAGAATTGTATTATGTAATTTTGCGGCACGAAGAGAAAATCAGAGAGCAAGTGCTAGGAGAACTTCTCCGAGAGGATCTTTCCCCGAAAGAACTGCTTACCTCTTTTTTCAAAAAATCACTTCAGCTAGTCGATGAAAATCCATTCCTGCAGCTTATGTTTCAGGAAGGTGAATATGAACGCATTGTCCGGAAACTCCCTCCTCATCTGAGACAGGAGACCGCTCAAGAAGATGTTGAAAAAGGAATGCAGGCGGTTGTCATGCTTATGCAGCGCGGTGTTCTGCGCGAAGAGGACCCGAATGTGATCGTTGGTGTGATTAAGGCAATTATGATGATACGGCTGCATAAAGAAAAGATTGGCGCAGATATATTTCCAGATGTTATGAATCAAGTCATTGAGCATGTAGTTGCAGGGTTAGCGGTAGAAAGATAAAGATGAGAAAAAAGCGGAAAAGGCGGGCACCTTCTCCGCTTTTTTTCACTCTTTTGGATGAATCATCTGTTCTGGCCGCACAATTTGATCGAACTGTTCTTCTGTTAGCAAATTTGTTTTGATCGCGGCTTCTTTGAGTGTTAAACCTTCTTTGTGCGCGAGCTTCGCGATTGCCGCTGCATTCTCGTATCCGATATGAGGATTTAACGCTGTAACAAGCATGAGTGATCTTTCTAGGTTACGTGTTAGTACCTCAATGTTTGGCTCTATGCCCACGGCACAATGATCGGTAAAGGACACCATTGCATCAGCAAGCAGTCTCGCAGATTGCAGGAAGTCATAAATAATCACAGGCTTGAACACATTCAACTCGAAATTCCCCTGGCTGGCTGCAAATCCGATCGTCGCATCGTTCCCCATAATCTGGCAGGCTACCATGGTAACCGCTTCGCTTTGCGTCGGATTGACCTTACCCGGCATAATCGAGCTGCCCGGCTCATTCGCCGGAATGGTGATTTCACCAATTCCGCTGCGCGGCCCGCTTGCCAGCCAGCGGACATCGTTGGCGATTTTCATCAAATCGGCTGCCAGCGCTTTGAAAGCCCCATGTACATAGACGATCGCATCATGGCTCGTTAAGGCGTGAAACTTGTTTTCGGCAGACAGAAACGTTTTGTTCGTCAGCTTGCTAATCTCGTCGGCTACCATCTCGCCAAATTTAGGATGAGCATTAATGCCCGTGCCGACTGCAGTTCCGCCAATGGCCAGCTCTCGTAAGGACTCCATACTTTCTGTAATCATCTTTTCGCTTTTCGCAAGCATAGCGTACCAGCCGCTTACTTCCTGTCCGAGTGTCAACGGGGTAGCATCTTGTAAGTGAGTACGCCCAATTTTAATAATGTCTGTAAACTCTTCTGATTTTTTATGAAGCACGTCTTTTAATTTGACTAAGGCAGGCAATACGTGGTCTTCGATCGCGACTACTCCAGCGATGTGCATGGCAGTAGGAAACGTATCGTTTGAGCTTTGTGATTTATTTACGTCATCGTTCGGATGAATGCGCTGGCTGCTGCCGCTTTGTTCTAGCAGCTGGTTTGCACGATGAGCGATCACTTCATTTACATTCATATTTGACTGCGTACCGCTTCCTGTCTGCCAGACGACAAGCGGAAAATGTTCATCCCATTTTCCTTCCACTATTTCATCTGCGGCTTTCATAATCACTTCTGCCTTATCGGCTGCTAATTTCCCAAGCTTCTGATTCGTTTGGGCTGCGCTTTTTTTTAGAATAGCAAAGGCACGAATCAACTCCAGCGGCATTCTTTCAGTGCCGATTTTGAAATTCTGGCTGCTGCGCTGTGTCTGAGCTCCCCAGAGTTTGTCTGCTGGCACCTTGATTTCTCCTAGTGTATCTTTTTCAATTCTGAACTCCATGGTACATCCTCCTTTAGCATGATCTCTTTAACTCCTGTGATTTTGCCCATTTTTTTGCTTTTTGAATCAACAAAAAAGAAGCGAGCTGGATTGTTTTCCGACTCGCTTCTTCCTCTACTTCTATGTGCTGTATGGATTAGATTTTTACGTTTTGATTTTCCCAGTAGACGTCGCGCAGTACTGTTTTGAGAATTTTACCGGAAGGATTGCGCGGAAGTTCGTCTACAAAGTCTACCGATTTCGGTTTTTTATATCCGGCTAACTTCCCTTCACAATAGTGAATGACTTCTTCAGCAGTAAGAGACTCTCCTTTTCGCGCCACAACGATAGCTTTTACAGATTCTCCCCAGACCGGATCTGGCACACCAATTACGGCAACCTCGAGAATTTGCGGATGAGCGTATAGTACCTCCTCGATTTCACGCGGATAAATGTTAACACCGCCGCTGATCAGCATATCTTTTTTGCGATCAACGATGTAATAAAATCCTTCTTCATCCTGAATGGCCATATCTCCTACGGTGAAAAAGCCGTTAAAGAACGAAGTCGCATCCGCTTCTGGATTTTTGTAGTAACCATCTAATAAGTACGGAGCCTTGAAATACAGCTCCCCTACCTCACCCTGCGCGACAGGCTCTTTATCCTCGTCTAAAATCAAGCATTCCACAAACGGGAACGGATGCCCTACGCAGCGTTCTTTCCGACGGATATCCCCGGGCTTAATGTTAAGCGTAATGGCACTTTCCGTCGAACCATAAAACTCATGCAGGTCAGCCCCGTTGAAAAAGTCGAGAATCTCCAGCTTCGTCTGTGTTGGAAGCGGCGAACCAGCCGAGATAAGCACACGCATGGAGGAAATATCATATTTATCCTGTATGTCCTTATCTGCGTGAAGCAGAAAGTTATACATCGTAGGAGCCAGGAATGTGTTGGTGATGCGATAGCGTTCAATATCAGCAAGCACCTGCTCGGCATCAAATGCTTCATGAATCACGAGCGTACCGCCTACAAGCAGCTGCATGACAAGGAAAATCCACGGTGCTGCATGGTAAATTGGCCCAGCTACGAGATGAATGTCAGCTTCGTCAATTTTGTATTCATAAGCAGCTGTCATTCCGGTAAGCAAGCGGGAACGGTGCGAGATGACAACCCCTTTTGGCTTGCCTGTTGTACCGGATGTATAACCAATGTAGAATGTGTCTTTTTCCTCTACGTCTGCTTCCGGCTCATGTTCCTGACCTGATGCGACAAATGCTTCATACTCTGTCATTGTGTCAGTAGACGAACCATCGACGATGAGAAACGTGTCCAACTGTGGAAGCTGTGGCAGAATGCTTTCTATTGTTTCCGCATATTCGGCTGAAACGATACATCCCCGACTGTCCGAATTTCGTATAATATAGTCAATTTCCAGTCCAACCAGGCGATAGTTAATCGGAACAATCACGACACCGATTTTTGACAGACCGGTAATAAGTTCAACGTAAGCAGCATGATTTTTCATCATAACGGCTACTTTGTCACCTTTTGTATAGCCACGCTCCAAGAAAGCGTTTGCAATCTTGTTAGCGCGAGTATTCAATTCATGATAAGTAAGCGTTTGATTTCGAAAGATAACAGCAGGCTTAGCACTGTATTTTTGCGTGTTTTGTTTCATGATCGTACCGAATGTCAGCATTCTCTCCACCCTTTTCGTCTAGTTGTATTATTTAGAAAAGTATATCATTTTTTTCTTCATAAAGTAAGAGGAAAAGCTGTTTCACTGATTTACGATACAACCTCTCCCTCATCTTTACTTGCAGACACAAAAAATAGAAGGGGCCCGAATCAGATACGATATCGGGCCCCTTCTATTTTTTATAATTATTAGCTGTTTTTCTTCTGGAACTCAACCATGAATTCGCTCAGCGCTTTACATGCTTCATACGGTACAGCGTTGTATGTGGATGCACGGCATCCGCCAACAGAACGGTGACCATTCAGACCAACGAAGCCTGCTGCTTTTGCTTCAGCAAGGAACTGTTTCTCCAATTCTTCATCACCAACGCGGAACGTAATGTTCATCAGGGAACGGCTGTCTTTTTCCGCATGACCACGGTAGAAGCCATTGCTTGCGTCGATTACATCATAGATAAGAGCTGCTTTCTCTTGATTGCGCTTCGTAATCACTTCGAGTCCGCCCTGCTCTTTTGCCCATTCCAGTACGAGGCCAAGCATATAAATGCCAAATGTCGGCGGTGTGTTATACAGGGAATTGTTCTTCACGTGCGTATCATAGCGCAGCATTGTTGGCACGTTCTCTGTGTTCGCACGTGCGAGTAGATCGTCACGAACGATAGCAACCGTTACGCCAGATGGACCAAGGTTTTTCTGTGCGCCCGCATAAATCATCGCGAACTTGCTTACATCAACCGGATGCGACATAATATCGCTTGACATATCTGCAATAAGCGGAATATCACCTGTATCCGGGAATTCAAACCATTCAGTACCAAAGATTGTATTGTTTGACGTGATGTGAACATACGCCGTATTGTCTTCAAATGTCAGCTCATCCAGTTTTGGAATGCGATTATGATTTGTCTCTTTGGATGTGAACGGCACATATGTATCGCCGAACATTTTCGCTTCTTTGTTCGCTTTCTCAGACCATGCGCCTGTCAGCACATACGCTGCCTTCTGGTCTGCCGGAAGAAAGTTCATCGGCACCATAGCAAACTGTGTGCTCGCACCACCCTGTAGGAATAGTACCTGATAGTTATCTGGAATGTTCATCAGTTCTTTCAGGTTGGCAATCGCCTGGTTGTGCACATTCTCATACGCCGGGCTGCGATGGCTCAGCTCCATAACGGACATACCTGTGCCCTGGAAATCCACCAATTCTTTTTGAGCTTTTTCCAGAACTTCAAGCGGCAGTGCAGATGGACCTGCGTTAAAGTTGTACGCGCGCTGTGCCTTTGTTAACATGATTCTCACTCCTTATATGATTGCGAAACTTTTCCTTTATCCTACACCTAATCCCGCAAAAAGAAAAGACATGTTTTCATAATTTCTAAAAAACATCCGGAAATGTTCACAAAACCACCTTTTTATCTCCTAAAAAAAGGTGGAATTTCACTTAAAACCGAACATTAAACAAGAATCAGCTTTATATATCAGTCTTTTCTGTTCATTCCGCTTCTTTTATTTTAAACGAAAAATAGCATTATATGTGTACATCGCTGTTTTTTTGCTACAATTAGTATAGCAAAGGAGTGAACAGGTTGTGAAAATTGGGTCTCACGTTTCGTTTTCAAAGAAAGGATTATTGAATGCGGTAGAGGAAGCAATTAGATATGGCTCCACCTCATTCATGGTATATACAGGTGCGCCACAAAATACGCGCCGCAAACCAATGGAAGAACAATATGTCGACGAAGGGCTAGCCCTGATGCAGAAGCACGGCATTGAGGAGATTGTGGTCCACGCTCCTTACATCATTAATCTCGGTTCGTACAAGCCAGATACATTCGAGCTTGCCGTTACCTTTCTCGCTGAAGAAATTCGCCGGGCCGAATACATCGGTGTTCAAAACATTGTGCTTCACCCCGGCGCTTATACCGATAAAGATGCGGAATACGGAATCAATCGCATTGCGGAAGGGCTAAACGAGGTCCTACATAGCGGCCAGACCGCAAAAATCGCGCTTGAGACGATGGCGGGAAAAGGCTCGGAAATCGGTCGCTCATTTGAGGAGCTTGCGGCAATTATCGATAAGGTAAAGCTGAATGATAAACTCTCGATCTGTTTTGATACATGCCATACGCATGATGCTGGCTATGATATTGTGAACGACTTCGATGGTGTCATGGAGCAATTTGACCGCCTGATCGGTGTTGACCGCATTGGTGTTTTCCATCTTAATGACAGCAAAAACTTCCGGGGCGCAGGTAAAGATCGGCATGCGCCGCTCGGTTCTGGCTTGATTGGGTTTGATGCGATCCACTACATTGCTCATCATGAGGCTGCCAAAAATAAGCCTGTCATTCTCGAAACACCGTGGATTGGCAAAAACAAAAACGATCAGTCCCCGATGTATGAAGCCGAAATCGCATTATTGCGCGGAACAATCGAAGAACGATTTGACGGGGCATTTCTCGAAGATGTAGAACGACTGCGCTCATTTTTTGCTCAGGAGGATATGGATCGTCGTACGTTCATCGTGCAGAACTGGGAACGCCTACAAGATAAGAAGGCGAAGAAAGAAGACTCTCGTGAGCCGCTCGAATTGTTGTTTGACCAGGTTGTTGAAGCCGACGTACTGCCAGGTGCATCTGAAGAAGGAATAAACAAACGCCTGATTGCCTGGCTTTCCGGTATCATCGAAAAATAGCAGCCAATGCTATATAATAAAGGCCCTGAATGATGAACACCTCATCATCCAGGGCCTTTCCTGTCTTTATTTCACTGCGAGCACAATATCTCCCCGCTTTTTTCCTTCTACGTACACCGTAAGCACCCAGGTGCCCGCATGTGGAAACAGAAGCGGAACTTTTCCCTGGGCCGCTGCAATCGAGGAAGACATCTCGGTAAGCTTCGCGGTTCTTTCCGGCAGCTTTTCTCCGGTAGCGGTCTGCACCCCGGAAATTTTAACTATTTTTCCGACCAACTCC
The DNA here is from genome assembly GCF_028471905.1 of Aneurinibacillus uraniidurans. Lineage (NCBI taxonomy): Bacteria > Bacillati > Bacillota > Bacilli > Caryophanales > Paenibacillaceae > Aneurinibacillus > Aneurinibacillus uraniidurans. Next base: position 2,252,974 of record NZ_CP116902.1, read on the forward strand.
TCTTTCTTCCCCCAGAAAAACAGCGTATGTTCCCGTTCCTTTCCTACGGTAATAGGTGCTTCGACAATTCCAACATTTCCTTTTTCTCCGCGCATGAAATATTGCGCCTTCCGCACCCGAATCACCCAGGAAGAAGCATCCCCCTTCTCGATTGTCTCCTTGCCAAGCATTTGTGCTTTCTCTTCAGGCGGTGCCAGAATAAAAGCGACGGCTGCAATAAGTCCAAGTATGAGTATGATATATCGCATCGTATCATCCCGCCTTTAGTGAATATTTTTCTTTTTAAAGTTCCCCCCTCGTACATCGTTAATCGCACCTACTGCAAGGAATGCATGTGGATCCGTGTCTTCAATAATGGATTTCAGTTTCGCTTCCTCCAGCCTTGTAATTACACAAAAAATCACTTGTTTACGCTCTCCTGTATAGGCGCCTTCCCCGTTCAAATACGTAACACCACGCCCGAGACGTGCGAGAAGCGCGTCCCCGATCTCTCTATGCATTTCACTAATAATCCATACCGCACGCGATTCATCCAGACCCTGGATGGTAACATCAATCATTTTAAACGCGATATAGTAGGCGATAAGGGAATACATGGCCCGTTCCCAGCCGAACACAAAGCCAGCGCTTCCGAGAATGAAAATATTAAAAAACATGACCGTTTCACCAACTGATAGCGGAAGCCGTTTATTAAACACAACGGCAACAATCTCGGTTCCATCAAGTGAGCCCCCGAAACGAATCACCATTCCCACGCCAATTCCAAGAATAATCCCACCAAACACCGCAGCCAGCAGAGGGTCCTCTGTTAGTTCCGGTACCGGGTGGAGAATGCTGGTGCCAATTGACATAATGACAATTCCGAACAACGTCGACAGCGCAAACGTTTTTCCGATTTGCTTATATCCCATAAACAAGAATGGCAAGTTCAATACAAATAAGAACACGCCCAACTGCACGTTGGTAAGATGAGACAAAATGATCGAAATCCCGACAATGCCTCCGTCAATGATATTGTTCGGGACAAGAAAAATCTCTAGTCCAACCGACACGAGTGCGGCTCCGAGAAAAATAAACAGCGCCCGCTTGAGCAAATTCCATTTACTAAGTTTTTTATGAGTCCTTTTTTCTACTTGTGCGTATTCCATACTATTCCCCCTTTATTTGTAGATATTTTTATTTTATCATATTTATCTATTGTTTTTTAGAAAAAAAAGAACTACCGATTAGTCGGTAGTTCCTGATTTACGTTAAAAAACCCGTTTTGCACCATAATACGTATAATTTTTTAAATACCAGTCTAAGTCGTCGACCCGAACGCTTTTGGTAGCTGCATGCGCCATCTTGTTATCTCCAACATAAATGCCCACATGTGTAATAGTGCCCTTCTTATCAGCATCAAAAAACAGTAAGTCTCCCGGCTCAAGCGGTGCGTCTGCATCCACAGCCTCTCCTGTGGTAAATTGAGCCTGCGATGTACGCGGAAGCTGTACCCCCATCTCTGCGAATACATAGGAAGTGAACCCGCTGCAATCAAATCCGTCTGTCGTCGTGCCACCCCACTTGTACGGGGTGCCGAGCAACGGTTCAATAACCCCACTTATTTCGGTAGGATGTGCTGGTTTTTTCGCTTCTTCTTTTATTGTTGGCTGTGCAGTTGCTACCTTAATTGTTGTTTTTGTGTCCGAGCTGCTTGACGTAACAGAACTAACGCTCGTTTTGCCCACTGCTACATAACTAGTTGTAGGTTCCTTGCTGGCGCTTCGACTTGTAGCGACCGTTCTATTAGGAATCTCTAGTACTTGTCCAGCTTTAATCGCATCTGTCTGCAGGCTATTTTTCTGCTTTAATGCCGCAACTGATACACCGAAGCGCTTACTTATGCTATATAATGTATCGCTTTTTCCAACGGTATAAGGAGCTGCCGCAACGGGAGATGCGAATGCTATCGATAAAATAAGTCCTAGTGCTATTTGTCTTTTCATATGTAATCACCGCCCCAAACTGTTTTTCCAATCTGGTACATTATTCACAACTTATATATGTATGCATGCATATCATTGCTTATGTTTTTATTTTAACGGGTACTTTCGTCTATGGGTACATTTTTTTTTGAAATATCCCATATTTACATCTTAATTCCTATTTTTATTTTCTGTTTTTTTGTGATAAACCTAGAACATTATACCCACAAAAAAAAGGCAGGAGATATGTCTCCCCTACCTTTTCTACTACCTCTATTTGATAAGCTGTCCGCGTGTGACACCAAGCTGATTCGTCGCCTTTAGCTCGCGCCATACGCTCGTACCGCTCCGTTTCCCGCTCAGTGCTTCCCGATACAAGCATAAAACGTGCTGTACCTGATCTGCATCTTCCTCCAGGAATTCTACCCGATAACGGCGAACTCCAAGTTCGAGGAAGTTTGGCAAATATTCAGCCCCTGACTGTTCAATCGCATTGTATACCGTGTTACGACAGCCTACATCGACACGAACTGGATGCGACATCCCAATTCGATCCTGCAGCGATACACGGTGGCTTTCACATGGACGTCCGCAGTTCGTATAGTCAGTTCCTTCACTTAAGAAAGTACAATATACGCAGTGCTCAGTATGGAACATCGGCAGATGCTGATGAATCACAAGCTCCATTTGACTTGTATCTGCTACCGCTAGCATATCGACCATCTGCTGAATATTTAAGTCATACGAAGGGGTAATCCAAGTCAGTCCGTTCTCAGCAAACACTTCTACCGCCTTATGATTGGCCACATTTAATGAGAAATCACCAAACAGCGGCAGTTCGACCCCTGCTTGACGATAATATGAGAGCGCTCCTAGATTGCGCACTAAAATCGCATCTGGCCCTGCTTTTACGATGCTATTTAGCACACCGTTCTCACCTGGCATATGAATGCGCGGCGTCGAGAGCGCAATGCGTTTGCCGTGATCATGGGCAATCTGCACAGCTTCTGGATAGTCCCGCGTAAATTCAAAATCAGCATATACATACTCCACATCTGCTGCAGCTGCCGCTCGCACCTGCTCCACTGTGCGACAAAGCGCAACGAGTTCCGGATCATGTTGTGCTGCGTTTGTCTGTGCAACTGCTTGCTGCACACTCGCTTCTTTACGTGCATACACACGCGGCTTCTGGCGCTGCTCCATCAACTGCTCCACCGCATCCCGACGCATGCGATTCAACTCTTTAACCGGAACAATTACCTCACCTGCAAGCTCCATATCAAGCGCGTGCAATTCATAGATCGTCCCGCCAAGTCGACCCCACTGCTCTGCTAGATAATCCTGACTAAGCGGACGCTTCATCGCTTTTTCCAGGTTCATCTCAGAAGTAACAGTTACGCGGTTTCCGGTATTTTCATCGATCCACTCAGCCGTAAGTGGTGTTCCTTCTTGTCCACGTACACTTACGGTCAGCGGGAACAGACGATACGGTTGGTCCGTTTCAAACGTTTTCCGCAGACGGCGATCAAGCTCTGGATCGTTCGTTTTCCAGATCTTGTCCCCTACCTGTACACGGCGCAGCTTCACATCATTCCGACCCGGTACAATCTCAATTCGGCCTTGTTCGACTTCACCCTCGACCTTGCGCCCGTTTCTACGCAGATCGTATACGCGCCCACCTTCTTCTTTCTCCTGCGGGTGGCCCGCATCGAACACGATGCCGTCCCCGCGCTTTAGCGGTGCTTCCAGGTCGCAAAGCACAGCATCTTTCAACACTTTTTTAACCGTTCCGAGATACACACCCCGGCTTTTTGGAAATGTACCATCGACGAGCTTTTTATTGTTGGTTCCTTCGAGGAATCCATGCGTAAAGCCGCGGCTGAAGCTTTGCTGCAATTCCCGCACTTCGCGATCAGACGGCGTGTAGTCTTTCCCTTCAAAGTACGCATCGATGGCGCGGCGATATTTGCTCACCACGTTCGCTACGTATTCCGGTGTTTTCATCCGACCTTCAATTTTAAAGGAGCTGACGCCCGCTTCAATTAAGTCTGGAATCAGGTCAATCGCCGCCAAATCCTTCGGTGACAGCAAATAAGCAACATTACCCATCTCTTTTTGTTCGCCATCAACCATCAGATCATACGGCAGGCGACATGCCTGCGCACATTCTCCTCGGTTCGCAGACCGTCCGCCCCACATCTCGGATGTTAGGCACTGGCCAGAGTAGGATACACAGAGCGCTCCGTGTACGAACACTTCAAGCGGCGTGTTAGTTTTTCCAGCAATGGTGCGGATTTGCTTCAAATTGTTCTCGCGTCCAAGCACAACAATCTCCATGCCGTACTGTGACGCGAACTCAACCGCCTCCGGTGATGTAATCGTCATCTGAGTAGAACCGTGAATCGGGAAGTCCGGTGACATCTCCCGAATTGCTTTGACAAGACCGAAGTCCTGCACAATTACTGCATCTACCCCTGCATTCATACAGGCATCGACGAGTTCACGTGCGTCTTTCAGCTCGTTCTCAAACACTAAAATATTAAACGTCAAATAGCCTTTTACACCATACGTGTGCAAATAAGCCATAATCTCCGGCAAATCATCCACCCGAAAATTATCAGCCCGAGCCCGGGCATTAAATTTTTCCACTCCAAAAAATATCGCATCGGCGCCATTCACTACGGCAGCCTTCATGCACTCCCAATTACCTGCGGGAGCGAGAAGTTCGACGCTATTTCTCGTAATCGCAGTCACTTTCTGTTCATCCTTCCTGCGCGTAAAGTTCTCAAACTCTTACTATACAACGAACCCGATCAGAAAGCGAGTCCCGAGGACTGCTTACTCTTCCTGTTCCGCTGCATATTCCCGGTAGCGGCGATGCACCGTAGCACGTGATGCTTCATAACCGAGTCCGCGCAGCACAACCGCAATATCTTCAAAGGTCAATTTTTTCGCTCGCAGACGTACAATCTCCTCAATAGGCAGTTCATTGCGCTTGCGGCCACCTTGGTCGAGATTTTTCAAGTTTTTTTCCGGCCGGAATCCTTCCGCAATTGCCCGCTGCATGCCGCGCGAAATCTTATGATTGATCAGGCGGCGCTGGTATTCTTCAACAATCGCGAGAATTTCAAGCACCATCCCTTCCATCTCGGTGACTTGCAGCTCGCCATCATTATCACATGCGAACACACGCGCTCCAAGCTTACGAATCTGATGCAGAAGTGCAATCTTACTATTGCCGCGCCCAAGCCGTGTCTCATCTTGTACGAGGATCGCTTCCGCTTCTCCATTCGTCAAAAGATCAAGCGCTTCGATCATGCCGGTACGCTCCATCTCGAATCCGCTCGCTTTTTCCTCGATCTCTCGTACAACCTGCCACCCGTGCTGACTCGCATACTGGCGCAGTTCCTCACGCTGTCGCACAAGGCTTGTCTCCTGTTCCTTCCGCTCTGTGCTGACGCGTGCATATATGACAACGTTCATACTATATTCTCCTCATCTACGTATTAAAAAAACCCTCCGGCTAGCAGGAGGGTTTTTGTCAATGCTTCGGCTTGTGCTTCTTCGAAATCGGACCAAGATCTTTCCCGTCTTCATCCACCAGGTGAATCGATTCGAGGTTGACTTGCAAAGATTGGCGTACAGCCTGAATATATTCAGCACGAAGCGCTTTCTGCTCCGCCTTCTCGTTATCCGTAAGGCCTGCCGGCGTTTTCGCTTTAGCCGCCAGTTCGTTAATTCGACGAATTTTCTCTTCCGTTACCATGCGTGAACCCCTCTCATAAAACATGAGTATTATTATAACACAGTTCTAGCATGGAATAAACGTTCGTAATTACGATTCTAGCGGAACGATCAATACGTCCCCTGGATGGATAATAGCACTGCTCAACTGATTCTCTTGCTGTATGTAATACATGAGTTCCTGGGTAGACATATGCGCCTGTTCGTTATAACGTTTCGCAATTTTCCAAAGCGTATCCCCGGCCTGAACGGTAACCTCGATGCCCGCTGGCTTCGTAGACTGGTCGCCCCCGATCGATGCAAATACAAGGCTCGCCGTGCTGCATACACACATTCCGATGATCATTCCGATCCATAATGACTTCCTGCTCATATTCACTTCCCCTTCCCGTATGTCTGCTTCTATGATTGATTATATGCTTGTCCTGTTGTAATAGAACGCCCACCAAAATAAGAACGTTCGTTCTGAAATCATAGTAAACCGAACCTGTGTTCTTGTCAACAAAAATTCGAACTTATGTTTGTATATAGCGAACAATACTGATATAATAGGAACAAAATATACCGTGGGGAATGGAGTTGTAAATCTATGAAAAAGCTTTCCAGCCGCCAGCTTGCCATCCTGGATTACATAAAGCGCGAAGTCAAAGAAAAAGGATATCCGCCTTCTGTCCGTGAGATCGGAGAAGCCGTTGGGCTTGCTTCCAGCTCAACTGTTCACGGTCATCTCGCTCGCCTGGAGAAAAAAGGGCTGATTCGTCGCGATCCGACTAAGCCGCGTGCCATTGAGATTCTAGATGGTGAAAGAGGAGATCTTGAACCAATAGGGATTAAGACTGTCACCGTCCCAGTCCTGGGCAAAGTCACAGCAGGTCTGCCTATTACCGCTGTAGAAAATGTAGAAGAGCATTTTGTTCTACCGGAGAACATGGTAGGAGCGGATACTGTCTATATGCTGCGCATTCAAGGCGAAAGCATGATAGACGCCGGAATTCTCGATGGCGATTACGTAATCGTCCGTCAGCAGCAGGTTGCCAATAATGGAGATATTGTTGTGGCGATGACCGAGGAAGACGAAGCAACTGTGAAGCGCTTCTTTAAAGAAAAAAATCACATCCGCCTTCAACCAGAGAATCAATCCATGGAACCAATTTTACTTCCAGCTGTAACGATTCTTGGCAAAGTTATCGGCGTATACCGCAACATTCACTAAGCCATACAAGAAGAAAGAAGACCCGCTGACTTTTAGTAGCCAGTGGGTCTTCTTTCTTCTTATATACGCGTTATAACACAACGATCAGGAACCAGATAATCATAACCAGTTGAATGATAATTTTTGCAACGGTGCTGCTTAAAAATCCGAGTACCGTTCCAGTCGCAATTCGCATTGCCAAGGCCCCTTTTCCTCGTACCACCTCAAGGCCCCAGACCGCAAGAAACGGACCAACCAAAATCGCAAATGGCCCCAGAAAAGCCCCGAGAAGCAGCGGTCCAGCCAATAGGCCGACCGTAGCCACGATCATGGACCATTTATCTCCCCCATACTTTTTCAGAAAATACGCGTTCGATAGCAAATCTGCCCCGATCAATAAAGCTGTCAGTACGGTCATCGGAACCCAGAACGTCCACGTTAACGGTACATGACCGAGCGCAAATTTGTATGTTAAAAATCCAATCCACACAAGCAGTGCATCAGGAATGATCGGGATTATAACACCCGCCAGGCTTAACAAAAATAACACGCCGATTCCTGTCCAAATTATCGCATCCACAGCCATCCCTCCTTTTTTTATCTTATCATGTTTTTATTTGGTATATGTTTATGTACGCAGTATTTTAGTACAATTAATTCATAGTATATAAATAAGAATTGTTTATATTAATCCTTGACGCCCGATTCCGCTTTTATATATACTAATCATAACGATATCGGTTGAACTTTATATGGTGATCCATTTCTTATCAAGAGCGGCGGAGGGAATAGGCCCGATGAAGCCCGGCAACCAGCAATTCTGCAAGGTGCCACATCCTACAGAACGAGTGGTTCTGACAGATGAGGAAGCGGACTTTTGCATTCACTTGTCCCTTTTCTCCGTACAGAATAGGGATTTTTTTATTTCAGGAGGCGACAATTATGGAACGAGTCATTCACATTTCCTACGATAAAATTGAATTAGCGGCCACTGTTCATTATCCAGCGCCCCACACACGCTGCGACCCGAATAAACGCTGGCCCGCGATTATTATTTGTCACGGATTCGTCGGTAGCCGAATCGGTCAGAACAGACTGTTCGTAGAGGCTGCACGTCGATTTGCTGAAGAAGGCTATTTCGTGCTCCGGTTTGATTATGCCGGATGTGGGGAAAGCGGCGGGAAATATGGCGACAATACAATGGAATCATTCATTGCCCAAACACGCCACGTACTCGACTATGTACGAAGTATCGATTGTGTCGACGCCTCGCGCATTACCTTGCTTGGACACAGTCTGGGCGGTGCCGTTGCTCGTCTGACAGCTAATCGCGATTCGCGCGTATCTTCTTTAATTTTATGGGCGCCAGTTGCACATCCATTTTATGATATTGTCCGCATTGTCGGCCGTGATGCATATGAAGAAGCCGAACAAACAGGCACGACGGATCATCTCGGATATGCCCTCCGCCCTGCATTTTTTCATTCACTTGCTCATGTGCAGCCATTAGCTGATACGGCGTCTGTATTTTATGGAGATGTATTTGTCGCACACGGCACAAATGATACAGACATTCCGTGCGATTATTGCGGCTTGTATCGTGAATCGCTGCGGCGACGCGCGGCTGGACGGTGTGACACAAAGCTAATTGACGGAGCGGACCATGTCTTCGCCTCTCTTGCTGGACGACGCGAATTATTCTCAGCTACTTCCGACTGGCTTGCGCAAGTTGAAGCGCAAAAAAGTGAATGGAGCGACTGGACGATCTAGCCTCTTTTTGTAGAATCAACAAGGGTTGGTGAGAGGGAGTAGGAGAAGGAAGGAGCTCTCGCTTCGGTACACTTGCACGGAAGTGGGGACTGTCCGCTCCGGGAGACCGACGAACGTGCCCGCAAAGAAAGGACTACGATGTTGATTCATCGAAGAATTGCGGGCAAAGGCTCGTTCGCCGCTCTCCCTCCGCTGTGTAGGCGCATACAGGCGCTCTTTCTCCTTCCTTCTCCCACTCCCCGCACAACGTTTTGATTTACAAAAAACTCTCTTCGCCAGAATGGATTTGCTCGGGTAGCCACTGTCTTTTCGAAAGCCTGCTTCCTTTATTTTTTACCTGCATAGCAAAGCTCAGCTTCTTGATATTGCTTGATGATGTTTCCCCAAAGTATGCTAGGAGCGGACAGCCCCTACTTCGTAGCGAAGTGACGAGGCCCTACCCGATCCCGGCTCCTCCACCACACTTTGGCGAAACCCTCCACCAAGAAAAACAAGGCTGTCCCGTTCGCCATCTTCTGACTTTCGGGACAGCCTATTTCTTATGACGATATTAGATCAAACCTTTCTGCAAACCACGGCGCGGCAAGCGCCATTTATAGAAAACAGACAACATACGCAGAACCGTAATGAGCGCACACAGCCCATACAACTGTATCGGATTGGAATGGGAAATGATCCCCGTTCCGATGAGAAGTCCGGCAAGAATCGCCCACAATGCATAAATCTCATCGCGCAGCACCATCGGCCTACGTCCAGCCAGCACATCGCGAATCATACCGCCACCGATTCCGGTCATAACGGCCGCTACCATAACCGCACTTAGCGGACGACCCAACTGTGTTGCATACAACGCCCCCTGTACGGCAAACGCTGCCAGTCCAATTGCATCCAGCAGCTGTTCCCAGCGCTTCCAATATCGAATTAGCGCAACCGGCAGGCAGAAACAAATTGCCATCGCAATGGTCGCCGTCCACAGAAGGGGTCCCTGCTCCCATAAGGTCGGAACCGGAATGCCGATAAAAATATTGCGCAGCACTCCACCGCCAAACGCCGTGGCCATTCCAAGGACGAATACGCCATATATATCATATTCCTCCTCCATGGCTACGACTGCACCACTCAATGCGAACGCAATTGTCCCAATCACGTTCAGGATATCCCATGTCATGACTGCTCCCCCTGTATTTCTTGTGTTGTTTTATCTTTTTACAGCGTATCAAGAATCTGAAAAAAAAGAAAGAGAAGTTCATCCGCTTCTCATGTAGTGATTAATCATCCAGATAATAAAAAACTACACCTCCAATTGTTAGTCGCTTCTAACAATTAGGGTGTAGTTCAATCAGATTTCTTCTTTATGCTACTTTGTTGATATTTATTTCTTTTCCTTCTTTACGCCGCTCTTTAAATTCAGCTGTTGCTGTGAAAAGTACGTCTGTAGATGAGTTAAGCGCTGTTTCACAAGAGTCTTGTAAAACACCGATGATAAAGCCTACTCCAACTACCTGCATAGCAACATCAGCTGGGATTCCAAATAAGCTGCATGCTAGAGGAATCAGTAACAAAGATCCACCAGCAACCCCTGAAGCACCACAAGCACATATAGCTGATAGTACGCTGAGGATGATGGCTGTAGGAATGTCCACCTGAATACCAAGTGTATGAACCGCCGCAAGTGTCAAAACAGAAATTGTAACAGCGGCACCACCCATATTAATGGTTGCACCTAATGGAATGGATACGGAATAACTATCCTTATCCAAACCCAGATTTTCACATAATTTCATATTTACAGGAATATTTGCAGCTGAGCTGCGTGTAAAGAATGCTGTAATACCGCTTTCCTTTAAGCACTTAAAAACAAGCGGGAACGGGTTTTTACGTATAGCTACGAACACAATGATTGGATTGACAACAAGCGCTACGAAGAACATACAACCAATCAAAACAGCAAGTAATCTCCCATAGCCTAGTAACGACTCAATTCCATTTTTAGTAATAGACTCAAATACTAGACCCATGATTCCTAATGGTGCAAACTTAATCACCCATGTAACCATTTTGGATACAGCATCTGAAAAATTAGAAATCATCGTTTTTGTCGTATCAGAAGCATTTCGTAAAGCCAAACCAAGGAGTACCGCCCAAGCTAAAATACCGATATAGTTCGCATTATAAATGGCCTTAACTGGGTTATCAACAACGTTTAGCAGTAATGTTTTGAGAACCTCTACAACACCATCAGGAGCCGTCACACCCTCAGCACCCTTTGCAAGTGTTAAGCTTACAGGAAAAATAAAACTCATAATAACGGCGATTAATCCAGCTAAAAAGGTTCCTAAAAGATATAGGAAGATAATGGACTTCATATTCGTTTGGTGTCCACTCTTATGTTGAGCGATGGCTGACATAACCAAGAAGAGTACCAACACAGGTGCGATTGCTTTCAAAGCACCTACAAATAAAGTGCCTAAAATTACAATAGGTTTTGCTGTTCCGGGGATCGTTACAGCCAGGATAATACCAATAATCAAACCTACAATTATTTGTTTTACCAGGCCCAATTGACCCCACTTTTTCAGTATACTTTTCATCGATGTTCCCCCACTACTTTAAGATAAAACTGTAATATTGCTACTATCGAGCTATCCATTTCTCATAACCCTGCGATAGAGTTACGTCTATTACAAATAGATCGTTCGAATATATAGGTGACTTTTATTAGATATGTACCAACCTTACTCCTAGGGTTTGGCTTTGATTTTCTCCTTTGGTTCTCTTTTATAGTCTCTCCAAAGGTTCATCTAATAGAGGCCAGCCTCATCATATTCCACCCCATAAAGACAACTGTCTTTATGACAAATATTATTATAATGATTTTTTCGATATATTACAACATTATTATATTTATCGATAAAGTTTTAAGTATTAAAATATTCACATAAATCATGAAGAGAAAACAATATGTATCGATAATCTCTTCGCGAGCGATTACTATTTCAAAAGAATTTATAGCTTTCAAAAACAAGGGGTTCTATGGATTTATGTACATATACATGAGACCTGCCTTCATAACTAAAAGAAAAAGCAGTGCTTTACTTACTCAAAAACACTACCCGTTTTCTTACTCAAACTTATTTTATGATAAAACCTTTACCACATTAAATGGCTGAAACAGTTTTGGAAAGTTTGACGACAATCTTGAAAATTCCCGTTATCATGACTGAGCGAAAAAGACTTGTCCTTGCTTTGACAGTATTACTCATTGCCAAAAAGAAAAAGACCCGTCAGCGACGGGGAATACCTTTCATGTTAGTACGATTCCTCATAACTAACCTAAGAAGGCAATAGAACGTTTTACTTTCCTTGCAAATGCAACAGGATTATCGATCGACTCCCAGTGAATATACATAAGACGTGGATTCTCAAACAGCCAGTGATTATGGACTGCTGTTACTTTGATCCCGTTCTTGCGAAGATTTGACAGCAATCGATTTACTTGGTTCTGGAAGAGGGCCGTTTCCCCTAAACACAGTGCGCGACCTGAACTGTCCAGTGATTCAAACGAGAACAGTTGATAACGAACCAATGGAGATGTGGTGCGTCTTCCTAAAATCGCGGCGTTAAATTTCCTATTTCTAGTAACAAAACAAACTGGACCTTTTGTAATTTCATGCTCTGTTCCACCTAAAATGGTTGAAAATTGGTTACATAGTCTTCTAAAACGAGGACTTGCTTTCACGTGTCCCTCCATACGAAATCATCCTTTCGGAATAAGATAATAATACAGCTTCACAGCTCCACTGCATTAACCCAAGAATGCAATGGACTCTTTGGTCTTTCTAGCAAACACAACAGGATTCTCAATGGCTTCCCAGTGCATATACATTAAACGGGGGTTTTCTTTTAGCCAGTGATTATGAAGCGCAGTCACTTTTATCCCACGTTTACGAAGATTCGACATCAATCGATTAACTTGATTTTGATGTACGGCAGTCTCGCCCAAACAAAGCGCACGGCCCGACTTATCAAGGGATTCAAATGAAAACATTTGCATTTGAACCAAAGGGGAGCGTGTTCTTCTTCTCAGGATCGTCTCCTTTAAATTCGTCATTCGCGTGACAAAACAAACCGGACCTTCATCAACTTCCGATGCACCACCTAGGATTTTTCCAAATTGCATACAAAGTCTTTTGAATTGTGGGCTAACCTTCACTTTTTCTGCCATATAAATCCTCCTTTACTCATTTTCAAAATATCTTATGATCAAAGAAGCAAAGTGCATTGGACGAAACACTAGTGATACGACAGTAAAAATAAGTTGTAGCTTTCAACCATTCACGCACTTACCCCAGTGCTACCAATGCGATTTCGTCGTTTACGGCCTCCACTACCCATCTGAATGTTATTTGAGGCGTTCAAGGTCTCCCCTTTCCTCTAAAATCCTATACCCTTATCAAAAAAAAAGCCGAGCGAAAATCAGGGCAAATACCTGAATCTCGTCGGCTTAGTGGTAAATGAAACGAATTTACGTGCTATCAGACTAGTAAAGCCCTCTATATAAAGGAAATTGGGACGTAATCTCACGTACACTTCCCAATATTTGATCTTTAACCGTCGAACTCCGGGGATTTTTAAAGGCAATCCCAATAAGCCGGGCAATTTCTTTCATTTCCTTGGGTCCTAATCCTCTAGATGTCATAGCAGGGGTCCCAAAACGAATGCCACTCGTTACTAACGGGCTTGCCGTATCATGAGGAATAGCATTTTTATTAGCCGTAATCCCCACTTCATCGAGTATTGTTTCAGCTTCTTTGCCCGTAAGTCCAATCGGGCGCAAATCAACCAATACAATATGATTATCTGTTCCTCCCGATACAACGGTTAACCCTTCACTCATTAGTGTTTCCGCCAATACGTTAGCATTTTCAAGAGTTTTTTTCATATACGTTTTGAAATCCGGTTGCAATGCCTCGCCTAGCGCAACCGCTTTTGCCGCGATGACATGCATGAGCGGGCCGCCTTGTGACCCAGGGAATATCGCTTTATCAATGGCTTGCGCCCATGGTTCACGGCACATGATGACACCGCCTCTTGGTCCTCGCAACGTTTTATGCGTTGTCGTCGTAACAAAGTGCGCGTGCGGCACCGGGTTAGGATGCAAACCTGCCGCGACAATTCCTGCAATATGTGCCATATCCACAAAGAAAATGGCCCCAACTTCGGCCGCAATTTGGGCGAACAACTCAAATTCGATCGTTCGTGGATAGGCGCTGGCGCCAGCAACGATCATGTGCGGAAGATGCTTATGAGCGAGCTTTCGCACTTGGTCAAAGTCAATGCGCCCCGTTTGTTCATCGACACCATAAGGCACAAAATTGTAAAGTCTTCCGGAAAAATTCACCGGACTCCCGTGTGTAAGATGGCCGCCATGTGATAAATTCATGCCCAGAATCGTGTCACCAGGCTTGACTGAAGCAAAATAGACTGCCATATTCGCCTGTGCGCCGGAGTGAGGCTGCACATTGACATGTTCAGCACCAAAAAGCTCTTTGGCACGGTGAATGGCAAGCTCCTCGATCATATCGACATACTCACATCCGCCATAATATCTTCTTCCCGGATACCCTTCAGCGTATTTGTTAGTCAGTACCGTACCCGTAGCTTCCATAACAGCCCGGCTTACAAAATTCTCCGATGCAATCAGTTCTATTTTATCCCGCTGCCGTGTAAGTTCTTGCCGAATAGCGTTGGCCACTGCTTTGTCTTGTTGTTCCAAATATTTCATGAACATCTTCCTTTCTGTCTGCATATTTCGTTTGTCACATTCTGTCGTGTTGCAAAAGCAACGATTGCCATGATAATATACCAATTAATGGATTGTTATTAAATATCCATAAATCAGAAGTTAGAGCAATCCATAATCACGGTAGAAACACTCGAGGTGAATGAATGCTAAAAGTAAACCGAGATGACAAACGTCCCATCTGGCAGCAACTTCTGGACCAAGCGATCCATAATATTACAACCGGAAAATGGCCGCCAGGCGAATTGCTGCTCCCATCCCGCGAACTCGCTCTATTGATTGGCGTTTCCCGCTCAACCATACAGATTGTTTACGAGGAGTTATTCAGCCGCGGGTACACCGTAACCTCTCGTCGCGGCGGGACAAGAGTTAGCGAATGTACATATGCGACTCGTCCTTCAGAGGATGCTACGACCCAAGGACTTGTCCCCCCCGAATTGCCTTTATTAAACGCTGCAGTCGGTCATTTGCACAGTTGGTTCGGAGACAAAGAAAATCGAAAAATAGAGATCGATTTCAGTCCCCATGAGCCTTATTTGGACGAACGTTTTCAAAAAAATTGGCGACAATCGTTTTTACAAGCCTCCACAGAAACGGACTTGGACAGTTGGGCTTACGGCGATGCCTATGGATTCCTGCCGCTACGAAAACAGATTCAACGTTATTTGTCACTTGAACGGGGCGTTCATGTGAGTATCGATCAAATCATATTAACCTCAGGCGCACAACATAGCCTCGATTTGATCGCCCAAGCTCTTTTACATGAAGGAGAAACGGTTTCGGTTGAAGATCCCGGCTTCCCTGCTGCCTGGATGG
Source organism: Aneurinibacillus uraniidurans (assembly GCF_028471905.1). Classification (NCBI taxonomy): domain Bacteria; kingdom Bacillati; phylum Bacillota; class Bacilli; order Caryophanales; family Paenibacillaceae; genus Aneurinibacillus; species Aneurinibacillus uraniidurans. The sequence goes on from NZ_CP116902.1 coordinate 2,268,263, forward strand.
CGATGAAGTATCGACGTATGCAAGTTGTTCCCGTTCCGGTCGATGAGTACGGGCTATGCGTAGACCGCATTCACCCTCAATCCAAACTTGTGTTTGTTACGCCATCGCACCAGTGTGCGGTTGGAGTTATTATGTCGGAACCTCGCAGGCAACAATTGTTGCACATGGCTGCTGAGCAGCGGTTCTGGATTGTTGAGGATGATTACGACAGCGAATTTCGATATCGCGGTGACCCACTTCCAACCTTGTTCAGTCAGCGACCTCAGAACACGTTGTATATGATGAGTTTTTCCAAAATGGTTGCGCCTGGTATTCGGATATCAGCAATCATTGGTCCAAAAGAGGCCATTCGTCAGCTTGCCCAAGTCCAAGAATTAACCTATCGTCATCTTCCAATTATGGAGCAATTAACGCTTACTCATTTTATCGAACACGGTCATTTTATGCGCCATATGAGACGAGTTCGAAATGTATATCGGCGCAGACACGAAGCCATGACGAAGGCTATTATCATGACAAGTCTGAGCGAACACTTCACACTAAGCGGCGTAGAAACGGGGTTACATATGCTTCTTGAGGCTGATAAATCGTTTGACGAAGAAGCCGTGACGCACCTAGCGCTCGAAAAAGGCATCCGTGTTTATCCGCTTAGCACATATTGTTTGGAAAGCGATCGTAAAGGATGGGTACTGGGGTTTGCTAAAGTAGATGAAACTGCCATTGAAGAAGGCATTTATCGTCTGGCGGGGATGCTTTTATAGTACAAGTATCCCCGTCCGAGTTTGCCCTTGATTGCAGCTCAATTCGTGCTGCCATCCAGTTCCCTCAGCACATGACCTAGTATGTCGATCGCCTGATCTATTTCATCGTTGGTTACGTATAAGCTTGGCATAAACCGGATGACGTGGGTTCCTCCCGGCAAGACAAGCAGTCCGTTCTGATGTAATTTCTGAATAATTGGCGCAACAGGTTCCGTAAACTCAATGCCAATGAGCAATCCTAACCCTCGAACGGTACGAATGACAGGATAAGTTTTTAAATCATTTCCCAGCTTGTCTAGGGCATACATCCCCGCTTTTTTTGCTCGTTCAAACAATCCGTCCTCCATCAACATTTCAATGGTCGCAAGCCCGGCTGCCGTGGGAAGAGGTGAACCGCCAAACGTGGAAGCATGGCTACCGACTGAAAAGGCATCCCTAAGTTTTTCCTTTCCCATCATGGCCCCGATTGGCAAACCGCTAGCTAATCCCTTAGCCAGCGTGATGATATCCGGTTCGATCCCATAATGCTCATAGGCAAACATACTCCCCGTTCTCCCTATTCCGGTTTGCACTTCATCGACAATCAGGAGAATTCCTTTTCCCTTGCATAACGTAGCTAGATCAAGCACGAATTTTGGTTCGGCAAGATGAACACCGCTCTCTCCCTGTACCAGCTCCAGCATGATAGCAGCTGTTTTCTGCGTGATCCTGCTTCTTACACTCTGAATATCATTAAAGCGCGCATGCACAAACCCTTCCGGAAGCGGAAGACAACCATCCTTGACCTTCTCTTGTCCCGTAGCTGTCAAGGTAGCGAGTGTACGACCATGGAACGATTGTTCAAACGTAATGATCTCGTATCGTTCATTCCCCAGCACACGTTGGTGATACCTGCGAGCACATTTGATGGCTGCTTCGTTTGCTTCGGCGCCGCTATTACAGAAAAAAACGAGATCAGCACAGCTGATTGTCACAAGTTTTTCGGCAAGCTCTTCCTGCGTCGGGATATGAAACAAATTGGATACATGCCATACTTGCTCTAGTTGTTCCTGAATTCGCATCTTTACCCTTTCTGGGACGTGACCCAGATTACAAACGGCGAGGCCAGTCATAAAGTCCAAATACGATTTCCCTTCATCATCCCACAGTGTCGTTTTATTTCCTTTCACCAGTGTGAGCGGGAATTTGTTGTAGGTTGGGAATAAATAACTTCTCTCCAATATAACCACCACTTTCTGGCACGCTACGCGCCTGATCTATCTCTCTCCTAATCGTCCTGGCGCGCGTTTTCGTTCCAGTAGTAGCTGTCCGGCAAGTAACGTGGACCAAATACACTTGTCCCTACGCGGATGATGGTAGCTCCTTCTTCGATGGCCACCTCGAAATCACCGGACATGCCCATCGAAAGGATATCCATTTCTACACGCGGAAACTTTTTCTCCCTAATCTGTGTTTGAATACATTTTAATAATCGGAAGCAGTGCCGGGTCTCGTCGTTTGTAGCATTCAGTTTTCCAATCGTCATTAAGCCTTTCACGTTTAACGTTTCGAACTGGGACAATTGTTCCACCAACTCCAGCGCCGTTTCCGGAGAAGCGCCAAATTTGCTTTCTTCGTAGGACGTGTTGATTTGTACCAGAATATCCATGGTCTTGTTCTCTTTGACGAGCTGATGGTGCAGAGCCTGCCCCAACTTCAAACGATCCACAGAATGAATGAGCGTAACATATTTGACAACGTCCTTCACTTTATTCGTTTGCAGATGTCCGATAAAATGCCATTCCACTTGATTATATTGCTGCATAAGTGGAAATTTCCCCCGCAGTTCTTGCGCTTTGTTTTCCCCAAATAGAGTCTCACCCGCTTGTATAGCCATTTGTAATTTTTCGAGCGGTACGGTTTTGGTCGCCAACAATAATTTCACGTCCTCTATCTTGCGCCCTGAGGCTTGGCAAGCCAACTCCATCTGCTGTCTCACAGTTTTGAGATTCTCTGCGACTAGATGTCCCATGTCTCCTACCCTCCAGAGGAAATAATGCAAATGCTGCCGCATAAGTAACGGCAGCATTCATTTTTTAAATTCGATAATTTCAGAGAGACTCTACTTACACGGTTTTTCCAGGTTTGAACATTTTTTCTTCTTCAATCGGATTTTCTTTCGCAGTGATATGATATGGATCAATTCGGTACACCTGAACCGGACCACCGAATACTGCTGATCGATATTTATCTACGTGCTGCTGGGGTAACGGCCGATTATAGTAACCAGGGACATACTTATAAATCATTTCTTGCAACATGTGTGTAGCTTCATCCAGATCGACGATGGGCTGTGCCTTGCCAAAAATCATTACACTCATATATGCTGTGTCCGTCTTGGCTGGCACCGGATCAGTAATCGTTCCATATTCTTCACAAACCGTAAAACAGACCTCCGGATTCGCATCCATAACCTGATTTCGTCTCCCACCGGTGGCTCCATGGAAATAAAGCTTCCCATTTGTCCAAACAAAATTGAGCGGAACAACATACGGCAGATGACCATCGACCATTCCAAGATGTCCAATTCGAGCTCGCCGCAGAAATGTCTCAATCTTGCTCTTGTCCAACACTTCTCTTATCTTGTAACGCACTCCATCCATTGTTATCACTCCTATTGTATTGAAGTATTATTATGGAAGTTTATCAGCCATTGGAATGAAGATAAATGTCCATAATTACAGAAATATACCAATCCATATTTGACACTAAGTAATGCTCCCCTAAGTCAGAACTTATGATCAGCGCATACGTATTTTGTCTGTTCCATTTTCACAGTCAATGACGTGAGCACTTGCGTGTCGGGTACCGTCATGCCTGTGAAGTCTATATCGTACACATTGATTGGCTACAAGTCTTACAGATAGAAGAGCTTTTTTTTCCTGCTAAAAGAAAAAGCACGGATGAAACCAGGTGTTATAGCCTGCTTTTATCCATGCTCCAGGGAACAATCTTATCTTTCTGGGAAAAATTATTTTTTTCCTATTTACTGATTTTATTTTACGGATACATAGTAAAGAAATGAACATGACCTATCCTACAGAAGCACATCGATTTTTACTATAACCTCCTCAAGTATTCTTTTCTTGTTGTTCAATACTTGCGTCTCCTTCAACTCATTTAGTATTTTAACAACTTCATTTTTCGAGGGAGCATGGATAATTTTTTTCTGCTCTTTTCCATAAGGAAAGTACGGACTTGTATCTACCATCTGTTTCAAAGCATGTATAATCGTAGTTCTATGTCTATCTTCTAAATGAATCCATCTCATGATATCATCCCAAGTCGGTTTAGATACGGCAAAAAGGTCATCCCAACCTTCTGTTACAGGAAAACGTACATGTTTTTCCATCCATGAAATAACTTTATTAGAACGGAAATGACAGAGATTTCTCGCGACGTCTGCGTTTGTGTGACCTTCTAGATACGAATATACAAGCTCTAATCCTTTATCTTCCGCTACACAACATGCACAGTAAGATATGAGCGAAGTTCTTCCTCTATAAGATTGTTGTCTTTCCAAAGTTCAATAACCCAATCAGATGCAAACTCACCTAATACTTCTCCAATAATTTTGCAAGCTGTTCTTTTACGATGCCTATCTTCTTTTTTTAAACATATTTTTACTCTTTCAAATATTTCATTCTGGCTGTATTGTTCAAACATTTCCTTCTCTAGTTTACCGTGGTTCAATACATACTCAATCACTTGCTCCAAATCATTTGAAATATCTTCCTTCTTCACCTCTGTTAATAATTTGAGCCAGCTTTTCCACCTAATAGATGCTTCATTAGTAGGATTAAGTCCATTGGAATTCATAAAGGGTTCGTATTGCCAAATTTCCGCACCAACACAATATAAATCTGTTAGTTTCTCGATAAACGATAAAAAGCTATCCGCTACCAGAACCACTTCATCTTCTTCATGGCTCCAATAAACAACACTTTTTTTATTTCCATCGGAACTCATATCAAATGCTAAAATATCGCCATTACCCACATAAAAAAACTGAAGTTTATTTTTCAGTCCTTGTCCATATTCCTCATTCTCCATTTCAATGGAACTAGAAGTTAAATCTTCAATCCATTCTAAGTTCCATCCTAATTCCCCAGAAAAAATCTCACTAAATTCATCAGGTACATTAACTTCATCAGGAAGAGACCAGCGAAAATATACCGCCTTCGAAAAATTTAATAATAAATCTTTAAAATCCTCAGGAAGTGAGAAACCTAGTTTGTATTCAATATCATTAATTTCTTCTAGTGTTGCGGGACTATCAACAGAAAGGTCTTTTATCTTTCCACCAATCCCATGTATTTTAGACAAGATATCATTCCATTGCTCTATAAAAATTGTGTAGTTTTTGTTCAAAAATTACATATCCTTTCTCTTTATAGAGGATATTGCAAAACGCATACCCTCCTATTCAATAAAATGATATTTTATGCATAAATTGCAATCGGGATAATTAACATCGCAGGTCCCTCAACTCTTGTACTTATAGTCGGTATATCAAATTCTTCAGGAATACCGGATTCCATCTGTGAAAACATTTGTTCTAATGTGTTTTGATTAAATAATTTAAAACTTGTATTACGTAAAAGGTTTATTGCTTCATCTGAATTTTTCGGTATTATACTCACCACTTTTCCAAAGACAGTGTATTGTCCATCTATTAGCTCATTCATATTCCTATTAAAGAAATAGTCCATATAGACAGGTATTACAGCCTGGATATGACTCTCATCAGAAATTAAACAGACAAGATCCATCATTTCTCCTTGCCCTAGTAAACTTTCTTTCATTGTTTTAATTTGTTTTAATATAGTTTGGTCTTCTGATTTTTTCTTTTGTTTTGAACCCCCTTCTTCAAATCTGATTGCCATAACACCTAATTGCTCAAATGAATCCAAAAGGTTTATTAAAGGATTTTGTTTAAGAGTTGCTTTAAAAGAAACAAAATCTCCCGTATTAAGTTTACTTAATTCATAATAACTATTAACTGATCTTATAACATTTTTTTCATCTAAAAATGATTGTAATTTCGCAAATAAGGATGTTGGTGTGTGTATTCTTTCTTCGGTCACTACCTCTTTATCAGCTGAGATACGATTGCTTGTCAAAGCCGAACGTAATTTTACTCCTAGTAAACTAAAAATATTACTTGCGCCTATCTCACCACTAATATCAGCCGTTAATTTATTTTCAGTATTATGACCAGTCTCTAATTTTCTTACTTCCGAAAATCCATCCTGGATTACAGCTAATAAATCAAATACAATCTTTTGATTTAAATATATAGTAATCGGATAATCACTTCTTATATTCACAAAGTGTAACCTCCTATAAAAACCCAATTTATTGAGATCTTATTTACTTTATAGTCATATATTATCATTTTCTATCCTAAGTAAAATTGTTGATAGACTGAATTTCTTCAATGATTCAAAATCAAATATCCGTTCCCAGCTTTCTTCCTTCGTCATTTTTAATTCTCCACGATAAAAAGCATCCCATTCATTCTCATCCAAAGCTAAGAAACCATCGTTAAGAATACAATGCCATGCATCAAAGTCGGAAAGCAGGACACATTCACCCGGAATCTCCAATTCGAGAGATACCGCATGCGTCCCTTTCTCGAAATGTCCGCTCCGTCTTAAATCCGATTTTTCTGTTCACACCCATATCGGATATTCACCGTTGTAATAAGGTAATCGTTTGTTCATTTGTTCCATCATCCAATGATAAGACGCTTTAAATTCTCCCCATATATACTCAGGTTTTCCGATAAGGTATCCTGTTTCCAATGCTTCATTCCACGCTTCAATGGTTTGATTTGTCCAGAAAGTTGCCATCACCTAATAATTATTTACCGCTTCTTCAATCAACTTTAATACCATGTCTAAACTTGTTCCTTGATAAATCCACTGACAAGTCCCCATCTTTTTAGCTTTAGCTTCAGTTTCAGTAAGCACAGTTAACCCAGATACCACTGAAACCGGAACATTAAACTCTACTTTGATTTTGTTAGGGCTACTTACCAGTTTCAAAACCCTCCCCTTAACTCCAAAAAATGTTACTCCCGTCTTATTAAATTGTGGTTGAAATCCACTTCCAAGTATTGTTTGAACCTTATCAATCAATTCATTACTATGATTTAAAAATTGATATTTTTCTTTCTGATTTTGAGTATTGCTTATAAGTTTTGTACTAGTAAAAGTTGTAGACGTTTTCCCCAAAGAGATGCTTTGGTTTTCCCAATTAAAAATTGGCTTTAAAACTACATCTAACATTTTCTCGACAATTTGTCGGCAATGCTCATCCTCTAATTCACACCAATAAACCTCAAGCTCTCCCTGATACAAATAAAAAAAACGATGCCATCTCTTATCTTTCGTATCACCCAGTACTTCCTGAAATGATTCTTTATAATGGCTATATAACCTGTTGATTAATGGTTTAGCCTTTCCCACATACAATATCTGACCCATCGAATTCTTATAAATGTATAAACCATTCTTATTTGACACTTCATTACGTATATAATTCTTAGTGCTTACTAATTCGTTATTATTTTTCGGTTCTTTATGCTCGATTTTAAAAGAGCACCATCTTTTTTCTCCTTTGTTAAGTGGAAGAAATTTATTATCAATCAAAAATTGCTCAAACTCGTTTAACATCTGCTCCCCTCCTAAACAGCATTGTTTTCCACAATTTAACTTAAAATAATTTTAAACTATCATTCTACTTCTAACAATCTAAACTCAAGTAAAACAAAAAGCACCTGCTAATTATTCAGCAGATGCCTTTTGCTTTACTTCTATCTTCTTACTTTCCATCCTTCTGTACAGAATAAATAAACTCCTGACAAAAAACAGCCCTCCAACCCGCATTTCACCGTTGCCTGAGTAAATAAAGTTTTGCTACGAATCCGGCTTTTTTCGATTTTTTCTTCTCATTTTTTCTGTCAGAACTTTATTTTTTTCGTAATAATGTTTTGATAAAAAAATAGGGGAAAAGGCTTGATATGACTCGTTTTCGCCCTTTCCCCTCTTTCCTTTATCCTTGCCAAAAGCAGAACTTTATTTCGATTTTGGCAGATGTTTATTTAAAATAGCAGAACTTTATTTATTGGTTACACCTTCAAATATAGCCTTACCACGCACTCAACGTGTGTGCTCTGTTCAGTGTGAACAAGCTATACGATGTTCCCTCACCTTTAGGCCCAAGTCAACCTTAGACCTGTTAAATTAATAGTGATCTAAATCTTCTCTTAGTTCAGCCCTGATATCTTCCTGTTGAGACTTCCTGCTGTACTCGTCAGCAATGGAACGGAGTATTGCGGTGGTACGCGGCCAACGTACACTAGTGATATTTGCGTAGGCATTATATCTTTCAGCAAGTTTTTTCTCCTGTGCTCCTCCCTCAGTCGTACTTTTACTTATAACCCCCCTACTGTTATATACGCCTAGATTAAACCCTCTTTCGAGGTTTGTATTGCTAAATTGCTCTATAACATCTCGTACAGCTTCATGTGGCCATGCACCATCTTCCCCAACAATGGATGCACTTAAAACTTCTCCAATATGCTGAGCCCCAACTGTACCTCTTCCCAAGTCAAGTGTGGCTTGTAAAGAATTACTTACCCAATCAATCAACATTTGCTTATCAACAGTGTTATCTTCCTTTAAACTTGGTACTGTCCGCCAAGATTTTAATAGGTCATAACCTTGAGATGCACGCTGACGCTCCTCATTGGTAGGTTCTTTCGATTCTTCATTCTCTTCGTTATAGACCAAAGATATTACTTCTGCAAAAAAACTAGGGTTGCGTGCTAGTTCACGATGAAGAAGCTTAGGAGCATGACCATATCGATCTAGAATAGGGAGGTATGCCCATTCCAAAGATGCTATTTTCCCCTCATCAATGTCTTGAGAATTCTCAAGTTTCTTAAACAACTCAGAAAGATGATAAGAAAATGAGTTAGATGGAAAATTGTCTTTTGGTGATACTGCAAGAGATTTTGTCAAGGCCTCCACTATTTGATTGGGTTTGGCAAAGCTTTTACGCAATGCTAATAATTCAATTGCTGAATAGGGCAACATGTAATGTAAATACTTATCAACCGCCTTATCTAAGCCTTTCTCATCTATAGAATACAGTGAGATTAATGACCAGTATCTTCCCTCAACCTCATTACCTAATTGCTGTACTAAATTCCAAGTATCTTCATTAGAAGGTAAATAGATCAATATTTCTGCTTTTTTATTCGCCTCCCAATCCTTAGCAACTTCTAACATTCCTATTGCCCAATCATTTCCAAGACACTTAATACTACCTAAAATATATCCACGAGCGAACTGAGCAAACTTCTTATCGGGAGAGTCTAAGTAGTCTAGAAGAAGATTATCCTCTTCCTTTACAATCAATCGGATTTCTCCAAGCGTTGAACCAAACTGAAATGGATGCTCTACATTATTCAGTAGATGAATAACTTCTCTAATTCCAAATCTTTCATAGATATTAATTAATGCATTTGCCCTTACTTCATGAAGTTTTCGCTCACGTTCTTCCCAATCCCCTTCACGTCCCTCTAGCAACTCAGGCCAATCGCTAAAGAGCCAACTATAACGGGGGACTAGTTCTTTTGGTTCAAACTTGTGAAAAACTCCTTCTATTCGGTCTACTACTTTTTCAGGTAAAGCCCAGTCTGCATCTGGAAAAGACCGATGCCTCGATATTTCTTTTCTGAGTGAGTTCCAAATCTGCCCTTTATCTTCTGAAGCAATGTCTAAATCACCTAGTCTATTAAGTTCATTTAAAACAATTTCAAAGTCCTCTAAAGGTAACATTGGTAGAGCTTTAATGATTTCATCCCAACGCTCGCCTGAGACTCCTACTTCTGTTATTAGGAGATTCACAATCTCATGGGTTACCCTGTCGTACTCTGCTACTAAAACATCTCTTTTATGATCTGGAGCCCAATCTCTCCATTTTGGCTTGGGTGTATTGTGTCCTACGCCATGAAACTGTGGTAGCAAGCTGCATAACAAATCCCAAGCAACTTTCGGCTCCCTTTTTAAAAGTACTTCAAGGGTTTGAAGCCGCTGGTCAATAGAAGCAGAAGTTTGCGGATTCCAAGACAGAAATATTTCACGAAGACTATTCTTAGGTCTATTAGTTAATTTTCCACCAGGATCTATATTACAGAGCCTAGCTAATAATATCGAAACTCTACTTAGGTATTCTGGATTCCAAGCAAGTGTCTCAAGTGCCCAAAGCAGCCCTGTATGCGGAGAAGAACTAAACATAGCATCTTTTTGGTCATTAAATAGTTTTATAATTACCTCCTCATTTATTATTTCGTCTTCAAGTGCTTGAAGAAACTGTTCTGGTGCTGCCTCTGCAAGAAGTGGGAGGACAGAGGATAATGTAGACCACACTTGCCAACTTCCTTTTGAACTTTTAAATAATTCATAAATAATATTAGAGGCATTAGTCCTCAGCGATAAAGCAGGATGAAAAGAGTCTTCCTTAGATCCCATAAACGCTAGTGTATCTGCTATATTTTTTATGAAAAGTCCCGAATAATTAGATGAATGACCAATCGCCCCCGCTATCCACTGTTTCTCATTAGGCAGATCAAATTTAGGATCAATTGTGCTAAGCACCTTCAGAGCCACGGTTCTAAATTTTTCAATATCCGCTGGGGTAACGTAACGAATCAAGAGTGACCATGCATCTTCTTTTGAAATTATATACCACGCGTGTCCTATACGACGGATAGGAGGGTCAGATTCATTTGCCCATCTTACTAGCAACTCAGTAAGATCATTGTAAGAACTTTGTGCCAATTCGATGAGAGCCTCTTTATCACCATCTTTTGTTTCATTCCAAGCACCTGCTAATAATAGCGGAATCAGAGATCGTGCCTCAATTGGCCGTGCCCATAGGGGCTGCCTTATTTCTGGACTAAGAGCCGTCCGTCGACGGAATGTAGTAAGTCCTCTTCGAGCTAAAAGTCCGAGTTCACGTGAGTGGTTTTTATCAATTCCCTTTTCAATTAGGATTTTTGTCACTCTATCACGGGAAAGGCGCGGCATCATCAAAGTGTCTGACGTTGAACTATCGGAACGCCCCAGAGGTATCATGATGTGATGGCCATTCCTAATTGCACGACTTAAACCTTCTGAATCAAAAGCAGGTATTAGTAAAAGGTTATTTGGGGATGATGATAGATAAGTCCATGCTTCTGAATTATTTACGACTATTGCTTTTGATAGAAAAAAATCCTTCTCTATTGAGGGAAGCAGACTAATAGAGGCAGCAAACACAGCTATAGCTTCATCACGTGTTTCTGCTTGTAGCCTTAGTGGAGAATTTGGATTTTTCAGCCACTGATATATTTCTGTTGAAATATTTTCACGCCCTGCTAATACCATTTCTGGTGAGATAGCAGGTTGGGTTTCTTCCGACCAATCTGTCCAATAACTACCTAGATCAGTGCAGTTCTGGGGGTGCTTACCTAACAGTACAGACAACCAAACATGAACAGTAGGATTTTGGCTCAACCAAGTTTCAAGATCATCGGCATCATAAACACGAACTTCCTTCCAAATTCCTTCTTTTTGCCTTTCTTCAGTCCATTTATCTTTATCTCTCCACCGCCTAGGTGTGATAAAAACATATGTGGTTTCTGTAGGAATCATAAATAACGGATTTTTGCTTCGTTTCTCGTAATCGTCATCAGCTTTCCCTTTGACACTTCTGTTTACCCCCATTTCCCACACTGTTGTGCCTTTTGGTATAAAACTATCACTTTCCTCGGCAATAGTAATACCATCCCATCCACCAAGACTCACTCCTTCACCTGCAGCAAAGTTTATTTTTTCAATATGATCGCTACTTGAAAGTATTAAACTTCGAATAAGCTGGGGGAGTACAGATTGTGAGTCACGTCTATCTGCCCACTGAACTAGATCAGTTGCATCAACGAGTAATTTAGAATGCATGAAAATATCCTCCTATTCTTACAAATTCCAATTATAACCATTATACTAAATCAAACTAAGATTAACTAATTTGATGTGTATTGGTGCATAGCAAAAGCAATGAAAAATACACACCACATACCAAAAATAGATACCAAATGATATAGCGAAACTAGGCGTTTTTTGATGAATGTGTTTTTTCAATAACAATCTTTCACTTCGCTGTTATCCACTTTCGTGAAGTGCCTAATCTATATAAGATAAGTTATAGGGAGTGTGACTATATGTGATTCATCCAGTTAAAGAATGCATCCAAAAAACAGGCCTCACTCATAATGCATTCGCGGTATTAAACAAAGTCTCCTTTCAAAGATTAAAAAATTGCCTTTACGGCTATACTTCCTCGATCCCTTAGAAAATCATGTGCGTTATGATTCAAAGTGACTACGATGAAAATGACGCTCAGGCCCAGTATCTTAAATGGCGCAGATGGAAAGCGGAACAAGAGCTCCAATCCCCCGCTACCGCGATAGAAGGGAGAATGAATCCTTGAAAAGGTTACCGTTAGATACTTTTCTATCCTTGATGCGGCGCGACAACGTGCTTGGTCATGGATTTGATCTTGATGAACTTGTCCAAATATTCGTCTCTCACGTTAAAGACACGTTGTCACAGGAGCAAGTGAAGCTAGGCCTTGCATATTACCTCGCCAAATCCACCCACAAGGATGTCGTTCATCGGAATCAAGTATTAACGAAGGTTACTCGGTTCCTGAATCAGTACGGGTGGCATTTGTCAGATTATCATGCTGATTATTACAAAAAATATTTACCGTTGTTTCGGTAAATCTCCCCTGCCGTTATGGGAGGTTTCTTTTTTTTTAAAGCTTAACCGTCAAATCCGCAAGTCGTATAGGGAAAGTAATACACCTACAAAGGAGGAAATATTGAGTGAAAATATCGGATTACTTGATGACACTTGCTGAGGAGATTGATTTTCAGGTTTGTACTAATAGAGGATATGTAATTACACCAAATTGTGTAAGAAGGTGTATACGGGTTCCAAAAGAGGAGAAACTAGTTCTTTTCGAGATATACAGTCATTATAACAATGAAAAAGGGTATGCTTCTCCAACCCAACAAACATTAGCCTTATACCTAGGGATTTCTACTTCAACGGTCAGCAAACATCTGAAAAGCTTAGAGCAAAAAGGATTTATCAAAAGCCGAGGGGGGAAAGGAAGGTCCAACATCTATTTTCCATCCTTTGATTTGAAGAATAACTTTAATCATGGATTTTCCCCATCATCGTAACTAATGAAAAAAATAACTGAAGGCTCACATACCTTCAGTTCCAATATCACATGATATTACCATTACTTCAAAATATTTGTTTCCATGTTACATAAGGCCAACAGTGAAAAAAATCACTGGAATCCAGAATGCTCTAATATCACCCAACCTATATCCCAATCCGAGGATACATATGGTATTTCTTTAATAATCAAATGTTCAATATCCTTAATTCCCATTTTAGTTTGAATAAATAACTCACAAAACCTATTGTGATAAAATGCACTCCAACAATACTTACTAAGAATTCTTTCATTTGATTTAAATAGGGTAATTTTATTCTGAATTATTTCCTTATGCTGTAACAATTTATCTATATCATAAGTATTATCAGCCAAATTGATTACCGAAAAAAGATAGTTAACAAAATAGATTCCTTCTTCTCCTTTCAGAACATAAGGGATAGTTGAATTTCCACATATATCAAATTCCCTGTTGTATGGGAAAGGCGCCAAAACTTCTTTGTTGTATATCATTCTATCTATCATTTCTATAATTCGCTCACCCAGAACTATTCGCGGATATTTTGCATAGTCCGATTCTAATTTATATGCTGATATCAAAGGTTTTCCATATACAATCTTAGAATCCATGTAAAGCTTACCGTAATCCCATCCCCCTCTCACAAAAAAACCTTCAAGGATCATTGTTAATTGGTAATAAATTACTTGCTCAACAATTTTATTAAAATAATCTTCATATATCTCAGATAATACATCTCCTGAAGCGTAGCCTGAATAACTATTAACCTCATCTTCAGGACACCAAGCAGCAATTTCGGTAAGCTTCTTAAAAGGGATACCAATCACTATATTATCAGTAAACAATTTTAAACTATAGTCATCAGTTTCCGAAAATCTTGACATCCCCTTTTCTATTGCTTGTATTAAGCGAATGAGATGATTTTGTGAAGTTGCATTATTACTATTATCAATAATCTCTTGACTGAATCCTAGTAAATCCAAGAATAGACAATACGAATTTTCCAAAGCAACATTTTTATATGCCTGATTCATTTTAACTCACCTACCTATTTCTTATTAAATGTGCACACCTCACTAAAGCATATAAGAGTACATTCAAATATCCGAAGTCTCTTGTACATCGGCATTAATTCTCCTGTACAGAATAAATAAAGTCCTGACAAAAAACAACCCTCCGGCCCGTATTCCATCGTCGAGTGATTAAATAAAGGCTTGCTACAAATCTGGCTTTTTTCGAGTTTTTACTCTCATTTTTTCTGTCAGAACTTTATTTTTTTCGTAATACTGTTTTGATAAAAAAACAGGAGAAAAGGCTTGATAGGACTCGGTTTCGCCCTTTCCCCTCTTTCCTTTATACTTGCCAAAAGCAGAACTTTATTTCGATTTTGGCAGATGTTTATTTAAAATAGCAGAACTTTATTTATTGGTTACACCTCCCGATATAGCCTTACCACGCACTCCACATGTGCTGAGTAGACAGTGATAATATTTTATATTTTCCAATCACATCTAATCAGGTAGTGAATAGCATTTGCTCCTATCCTTAATTCGAATTATATTGTATAACTATACCAATAAAAATTTTGAAAATATCTCTTTGTAAATTTTCCCTTTAAAATAATGGTCCTTCTTTTAAAGTTAGGTCAACTTTACTTCTTTTGTACGAATTATGTTCCCTGATACATCCGTTAATCTCATATAGCCTTTCAGGCTTCCTTCAACAAGTAAAGTTGCCGCATAGTCCCTAATTGAATAGTTCTCAAAACAAAAACCAATGTTTGCTCGTACAATATCATTAGGTGGTATTTTTATATAGGTATTATCTTTAATTCTATTCCACCGCTCTGTTTGACCTGGAATAAAATAATTAGTATGTTGTAGAACTGCGATTTCAGTTGAATCTTCTAATAAAACTAATTCACCACTTACAATCATATTAATATTGATACCCGTGTTTAAAACATTTATTATACAAGTCCAATTTGCCTTTCCTTCATCAACCCCGTTAAAAGAAATGTTAGTAGGATTAGCAACATGTACATCTAATCTGTACGGAGGAACAACAATTTTATTTCTTTCTAAATACATTAAATCTAAATCAAATTTATCTGCTGGACGAGTCCCCGTAGATTTCCGTATTGGTATAAAATTTTGTATGTTCTTATGTTGTTTAATAATATGGGGCTTGTTGAAAGAACGAGGTACTTCTAGTACATATATTGTACGACCTTCTACAATGTATGGATAGCTTTCTATAGTCATCGGCTCTTGAATTTTTCTGTATACTAATTGTCCTAATTTAGCTGGGTCATTATATTTCCCCTCGCTAGGAAAAGGGGCATCATATAGTTCTCCATTTTCCTCATCTATACCAATTATGAAGTATCCATCTTCACCAGGTGTATTAACCATAGCTGCTACATCTTTAATAAACTCCTCTTGTCCTTCCACCCCCTCTAGCTTCCACCATTCTCTCTTTAACTCAATCTTTGGGTTTTCTACTTTTTCTCTAGCTCTAGCCATCTCGATATACCTTATAACATCTTCTTCCTTTAACAAAGCTACCACTCCCCCTTATTTCCTAATGAATTACCTTATTTTAACACAAATAGACATTGTAAAGTATCATGAGGAAGGATTGTGATAATAAGTAATATAATTGGTTATTAGGTGAACTGGGCAGTTAGCTACTTTAAACGGCTCTTGTAAAGAGTACCTAGTAACAGCGTATCATTCGTCTGCTGTCCGTAGAAAATAAAGTACTAGACTAATATTGTTGATTTGACGCAGTTTCTGTATAAAATAAACTCTTGCCTTAGAAAAATAAGTAGTAGACTATTCGGTCCTTCCGTACAAAAAGCCAGTCAAAACACGACAATAAAGTGTTAGACTGACTTCGGTTTATTTCACTATCGATCTCCGATAGTTCAACAATATTTCCACTATTTGCGATACGGTTCATCGCGATATATCGAAATAAGGTTATAATAACAGGTTTGAAAGACTATTTTGAATTAAAAAACATGCGGAGATTTCCATAGGCTTTTTCTTGTTACGAGGGAGTCTTTTCATTAGATATGATTCACCGTAACGGTTCTAATAGCGAAATATTTTAAAGCATTAATTTGGACGGTACTTATAATTGCAAGTATAATAAATATATCCAATATTTTCTATGGAGGTACAAAACATGGAGACAGTAAATACATGGCTTATAGAAATGGTTAAAAAAAATCCTGATTTTAATCTCAACCCTAAAGGCGGGGGCTTTACACCAAGAGCCTATAGATTATCAATAATAAAGGACTTAGAAGTACATGAAATAATTAACTTTATAAAGAATGACCAGCAGATATCAGATTACAATACCTTGATGGACAAAGTGACTAAAGCGTTTGAACAGCTACGCGCTGGACTCCCTTCAGTTTACGAAATAGATAAATTATCCTCATTTATTTATTTTATAACTGTTACTAAAAAGTTTGATAGGAACAATATAGATGATGCAGAAGAATTTTTAGCAGATGTGAAAGAAAAAGAAAATGCTTTCAAATTTATTGAAGACTCAAACTCCATGACTATTGAAAAGTTAGTTTATGTTGGTGAAACAATGGACATTAAAAATAGATTCATAGGGGGACATAGTGCATTAACACAAATTAACAAACATACAAGCGCTACTAAGAAAATATACATTGCCCAAGTACATGTTCTAGAGACTACTAATGAAATGCCTTACGTCAACTTTCCCGAATGTTTGGATGCGGTTAATCCTCCAAAATTAGTAGAAAACATTTTAAAATTTCTTGAGAGTTTATTTATTACTTACTATGGAATACCAGAATTTAATTATAGAGATAAGGAACCCAAAGTTAAATTCAGTAATGATCCTTGGGAAAAAATAGTAGGTCCTGAGTTTATTACAATAACTGAATATCAAAATTCAATTTTATTTAGGGATGGGGCACAAATTTTAATGTATGAAATTGATAATTTACTTAAGCCAGTAATTGAAAAATTTCTATCAAAATAATTTTCCACTATCCTTGTGAATTTGATAGCAATTAAGAACCAAAAGAACAAAAACCCCTTTTATATGTATTATCAAGATCTTATTGATAAAAATTCAAGAAAATACACAGTTGAGGAAAAGCCTGATTTATCAGGGATTTACGGGTCTACGCCCCTCTTGAAGTAGAAAAAAAGCCGAGGAAAAACGGGAGTAGATACCCGAAATTCGCTCGGCTTTTTGATACGATTTTATAAGTTTTAGGTCGACTTTATAAGCTTTGGGAGGAGTTTATTTGGTTGTTACACAGTAGGGATTTGGTTTAATAGGGGTATGGACTCTAAAATTAAACGATACCGCCACTGAGCGTTCTCATTCAATTCTCTCAGAATATTAAAAACTAACCTTATATTTGGGTTTTTATTTGGTCATTTGATCTGCACTCTAACGTAATCTTCACATACAATATTCCCCTGTCGATACACCCTACAAATCATCTTGTGAACCCCACGATAAGCAGTATGTTCTCTGACGCTTATTCCCTCCTTAAAATGTCCAAGGTCTTTTTCTTCTACACATTCATCACCATCATTTACGACTTCCCATTCCACTTTTGAAAAGTCGAAAAAGCTTGGTATAGCAGTAAATTGAATGTATTTGTCTTTGGGAATGGGTCCCAACACTTCATTCAGAGGAATAAATTCTCCAGGATTCCACTCTACCTGTGCTACAATTTCAACAGTATATCCCCCATAACTTTTCGCCAGCATTATACGATTTTCAGCAGTTTCCGTAATCAACTCACCCCAATAGGAGTGGTTGAAAAAATCTTTCCATGCTGAGAATGCCTGATTTTCGGTGCAGTCATCTTTAAATAATACATCCAGTTTACTAATGTAGTTTGTAAGCCTTGTGTGTAAATTCTTTACCTTTTGATGGTCTTTTGCATTTAAAAGCAAACTAGAGTCAGAATCCTTTGGATTATATACTTCCTTGTTATCTTCAAGGCGATCTCGAATAGCTTTTATCGTATAGTAGAAAGTTTCATCAATGCGGTCTTTCGATTGAATACATTCTTCAGCCAATACGGATTGGATTAACCCTCCAGGCATTGACCACCCGCTTCTTGATTTGCAAAACATCTTGAGCAAGCGAACCACTTTGCGAATGTTTCCATTTGAATCAGTGTTACTATCATTAAACCATTTTGTAATAACTTCTGGATCTCGATTTCGCCAAGCACTGCCGCAATGTTCGTACACGTCATTGCCATCTTCGTCTGTAGATTTGCGATATACGGCAAAATCAATATGGTATCCACTCGCATATTCTACCCGGACACAATTCGTTTTTGCTTCTGGCTCTGTTTTAAATCTCTTGCATTTTCGTTCTAATGCATCAACGATTATGTTTTTTGTTGCGATTGTTCCATCTGGAAGGTCGTCTTTGTTAAAGATGATCGCCACATCGATGTCATATTCATTTTCTTCATTTTGTACGATGGTGCTCATTGCCATACTGCCTTGTATTTTGTGATCAATCAGAGTGTGTTTCGTTTTATGTTCTTCGTTATATTCAGCTAGTCCAGACACTAGCCTATCTATGTTTAAGTCTTTCTTTTCTTTTAGCTCCGTTTGATCTGTTGCTCGAAGCACAACATGATCATTGTAAAATGCATTAAATTTAGCACTTGCGTTATACATGCTAGTTGACATCGTTCATCACCTCATCCAAATAAGATAAATTGCCCTTTCCTTTGACCGTTTAGAACAATCCCCCACGGATATTTTGGCGTTGATTGAACGTTGTATTGATAGTTGACAATGGCTTTCATGCGATTATCGTCAATCAACTTGCCCAATTCAAAAGCAAAACAACTTTGACCTGATATGACGAGATGAATATTTTGGAGTTTTGGTAATTTTCGATCCACTTTCATTAGCAAATTGTAGGCAGTATTCACATATTCCTGCAACTGTTCTTTGTATATGATGAGGTTGTCTGTTGATCCAGAAACAGCAAGATGGATGCAAGGACAGTTAAATTGCGACAACTGCTCGTCTGAAATTTGTGCAGTGAGACTAATTGCTACTACAACTTCGTCGCAAGTAGAAGCATCGATTGAAGCAAACGGATCCTGAACCTGTGTCGTTAATTGGGGATAACTTTTCCTGAATGGCTTTTTAATAAGCTGATAGTACGTCTGCTCAAACTTGTTGTATTCGAAGTATTCATCCATACGCTCCCGTTCGAAAAATTTTCCAGCCATCATCACAAATGGAATCGATGCAACACCTGTATACCCACGTTTCTTGTCCTTGCTCTCCATCTTGAAAGCATTAACCTTCTGCTCAATTTCTTCGACAATATCATTTGATATGTGTTCATTCACACCTCGTCCATATTGTCGAACAAAATCGATTTCTTTTTCTTTGAACTGAAATGAATTCATGCCGACATCCTTGTGATGGTTTTCAATTTTTCGTTGGTGAAACATTCCGTTAATGTTCATGATGTACATCTTGTTCTTAACATGGAACATCAAAAACAAACCAATAAGGAAAAGCACACCTCCTGTCCCCAATTGAACGAGATTATTTTGCACTTCATTATGGCTTAAAAATGCAAACACTTTATCATCAAACGTTCCAAATGAAGTGACAATCAGTTCAATACCAACCGTCATAATGAAGTCTGCCACCGCTTGCTCACTTTGCATATTTATCATGTGCTTGACGAAAAATATCCCACCGATAAGTAGTATGAAAAAAATAATAGTCAATGCTAATTCATAGCTTATATTCATCTCAATGCCCCCTTTCCTATTAGAAGTTATTTTACCATTTTTTCTTCCTAATTTTAAAAATATTAGTTTTTTTGTGATTTAAGATGATTCAAAGGTCGGTAAGACATGACAATTCATGACAATAGTTTGGTATGAGTTAGCGGGATTATCCAAAAAACGGTAGTGTTCTAAATCATAAAAGGACATGCCTTTTCCAACTTCTCTATATATGGGCTTAGGTGCGGGAAAATGATCCGAGAAAAAAGCCGAGGAAAGTCAGATGTGATGATCTGAAATTCGCTCGGCTTTTTAACACGACTTTATAAGCTTTGAATAGTAGGGATGAGCCCAAAAGGGGCTAGGATTTAATTTTTCAAAATTTTGATTCTCAGACTGGCAACTTATAGTTATATTTACTATCTTTAAGATTATATCTTTGACCGTTACTCCAAAAGATAATAGGCACATTGCCATTCTTCTCAATATACCTATCCACGCTCTTTTGAAGTTCATTCTTAACCCACTCTCTCCAACTATCCATTGGTGGAAGAAAGAAATATCCAGTATCATCATCTCCAATGGCGACATAGGATTCATTAAGAACAAGCATACCTATCAAACTACAGATTAGAGCAGCTCGTTTTTCATGATCCATTTCTTGGCTCAAACTCGTCCATATTGAATGATCTAAGAAAGTGCTGGATGCACGAAGTTTTTCAAAGAGACGATTTTTCTGACAGTAATCATATAAACGGTCAAAAGTGTCCCTACGACCTTTTTTCTTTGGAGGTAATTGGTTATAATCATTATCATTAAGGAGAATTCCCAATACGACATTGGGGCAAGTCTCTATAAAATTATTATCAGGTTCAACTTTTGGAAAATTGGTGATAAGATGTTGTTTATTTGACAGATACTCAATGAATTGAACAACTGTATCACCACCTGCTCGACGTAACCCATAGCCCGTATTGCCGACAATCTTATTGTGGCCGTCATAAGTATTCTTGGAATGCGTATGACCAGGTTTACAACGTGAAGGGAATACCTTGCCTAATGTGAAAAGTGTCTCTACTACACGAATAGCGTTTCCATCAACTCTCTTATTGCTATAAGTGTTGGGCAATAAAGGAGCATCTACACAAATGAGATCTATCTCCCTATCCAAGTTTAGCACCTCTAATTTGCTGATCTTATCCGAAAAAGTACGGAATACTTTCGTTTGTTGATTAACGATTTGACATAATCCAGTTGAATTAGTTGTGTACGACAACCCACAGTCGATTCCCAAAATATGCATACCGCTTTCTTCAACCTCCCTATCATATAAACAATAATACCGTAAGAAGAAAAACTAACCCAAACGGACTATAGATTTTTTATGCTTATTGACTATGAAAACCGCTTATAAAATTCCCTCTTTTGAAACTGTTCCTTTACTTTGCATTTCCCATAATTAATTCTTTAAACTCATCTTCTAAATCATCCAGGGTTTCTAACAAAGTAAGGTCAATTCTATCCTTATAAGTTTGGATTAATTCGCAATAAATTCTCTTTCTTGTAATTTCCCATGATCCATACATAGAATTCCTTAGCGATTCGATTCTTCTGTTCAACTCTCTAAATGCTCTATTCATAGCAAGGAGCATTTCTTCATCCCATTCCGCATACTCAAACCATGGAATAACTTCCCTCTCCCTGCTTCCAGTATTTCTTCCTATACTGTCAAAATCTACAGCAAAAAAATATGAACCACTACGAAGTATAAATTTATTAAATACCCTATGTTTTTTCAATACTTCAAGTTTTTCGTCATCAAAGTCTACACCTCTTATAATACTAAGGTCTATTCGTGAAGTTTCATTTATATCAATTTCACTTGAGTAATCCTTCAATAGTACACATAAAATGTCCCAAAAAATTGTATTTCTTCTACCAGCTATGAAACCAAACCAATTTCCCATCCATTTTGACAGAGAATCTTTTATAAATCTCCTCTCCAAGGAAACTGCTAAATTTAGTATTTGGGGAAAATGTTCATAGAAGCTTATGAAGTAATTGGAGTCACGCATTATACTTCTCACAAAACCCTCTTGAATACTCTCAAATTGTGATTCAACAATATCTTTCCAAAAGTCAGCATTATGAGCATTTATCACAAAGTGCACACTACTATTAAATCGTTCTAAAAATTTCGAGAAAAAATCTTGAGAGTCGTGCTTAAAGACAATATTAATATCATTAATCAGCAGTATTTTATTTTGATCGTCTTCAATATCACGATACTTGTAGTAATCCAATAATCTCTCTACAAGATACTCTTTTCCACCAAGTACATAGAACTTACTTAAGTTATCCTGGACATAATTCCAAAAACATTCAACCGTCGAGCTATCAATTGTACCTTTCTTTGCATGAGCACATTTATTTCTTATATTCTTCCAATAGTTATATTCATTTTTTGCTTCTTCACGATTTTCAAATAAAATAATTGCCCTACTGTATGACCTTGATGTAGGGTTAGGGTCTGCTTCAATTATTTGATTTAAATGCTTCTCCCATGTGTCATCATCTACTAATGGCTTTAAAATATTTTCTTGCCACTCTGCATCTTTTCCCTGATATAAGTCTGGTCTATAGGTACAGTTCAAAATCCTATCTTTAATAGTAATTTTAAAAGCAAGATATGACATAAGAAATGCCGATTTATATGCACCTATCTTATAACAGATAACAGATTCTCGAAATAACTCTTCGGCATTAGCGTCAAATGGTTTAAGTTTATCAACCCATTTTTCAATTTGTAGTTTCATTTTCTTTGTTCCTCCTACAATAATATATCCTTTAAAGACACCATTTTCTGTAATTGCTTGTATTATCATTTTAACGAGATAGCAATAATTTGTATACGGCATATTGTTTTAGTTGGTTTTAGCTTTTTATAGTTGTATAAACGAATATCGAAATAAACAGTGGAGGGGTTTTGTTGAACGGCAACTTTGTCCATATTGTTGGGTATCAAGTACATAGATAAGAACTTTAGGAGAATATGCCTACTAAAAGAATTAGAGAAGGCTCCTGAGATTAGAGACGAAGGGTATTGGAAAAACCGAGGATACCGCACTTGGTTCCCGCTGTTTCACTACATTTATTTTGAATTAAAACGACATTCAAAACGTTTTGATTAATGGAATATATATAGCGGCAGTAACAATCCAGTTATGAATTGGAGAGATGGTTGGCCCAAGAAGAAAATCCTGAGATGTGACATTGAGTTTTATTGGGAGTTCAACTACGAAGAATTCGTTTTAAAAGTATTGTTGGATAAAAATAAAAAGTTGTCTCAAACCGATTTAAATGAGTTGAGGGATAAAATAGCCGTTTTTTGCGACAGCGTAACTCAAAAAATGGACAACTAACACAAAATCGCTATGGGACTTTCAACTCACTATACAAATGGAATTTCGACTTCAAAAATCAAGGTTTTACTCACATCATGAAAGATATTGATGAAATAGTATATCAAAAGATCGAATCACCATAATTGAATTCTTACCCGCAGTAACTGCAACGTGCGAATCTGCGGGTTTTTTATTAATCCATGACATCTAAAAAATCTGTCCTATTACAATTATTCTCTAAATGAATTTAGTAGCTTCAAAATACCCTCACTAACATTCTTAGGACGAATCCCTGCTTTTTTCAAGACCTTCCACTCATTCACCTGTTCCCCTCTCTGTTCTAACTCTTGAATTGCCCACTTGATTTTCCTCAACCGATACTTTTCCCCGTTCTCAAGTACATGGTCTAAAAATTCTTTGGTTTTCGGCAATTTATCTAAATGCTTCCCCAACAATGCTCGCATGCCGACTACCGCCCCAACTCTGCTGACAGTTATCCTTTTCAGTTTCCCTCCCATATTTCTTATTTGTTCGACGGCTTTCTGAACTTTCTCAAAAACTACTGAATCTCTTTCAGTCCAATGTCACCTAAAAATAAAGTCATATCAATCCACCCACCCCCACCAATTCCCTCTCAGCCCTACTCCCACAAGGCTTCCCCCTTTTCCACCCTTATTTTCAAGTCCTTGTAGTAAAATAAAATCGTCTTAAAAATCAGGAGTAAGCCAGGGGAAAACTAGAGAAAATTAGGATCAAAAAAGTAAATAAAGTCAGCCCGTGAGGGCAGGGAAAGGCAGGGTGAAAAGCAGGAAAAAAAGCGGGATGAGGGAAAGGACGTAGGAAGAAAAAGTTGAGGAAAAGCGGGAGTAGATACCCGAAATTCACTCAGCTTTTTGATACGACTTTATAAGTTTTAGGTCAGCTTTATAAGCTTTGGGAGGAGTTTATTTGGTTGTTACATGTAACCATAAAAATAATTGTTCCCTGCCCGTGTTGCTTTCCCTGATAAAAGAAAAAGCATGAATGAAATCAGGTGTTTAAACCTGCTTTTACCCATTCTTGAGAGAACAACTTTATTTATCCAGGGAAGGAGTTACTTTGCTGAGGAACAATTATTTCTTGCGATAACACGAGTATTTTTCACTCTTATATAAATTACTGAGCAATCTAACTTGGTTACCGACTTTAATGTCAAGCAACATCTGCTCTATATAGAAAAGTCCTAATTACTCTATAGTTAAACTTTTAGCTATATTCCGTGGTCGGTCAACACTTAATATCCATACTAAATATACATAAAAACATCCAGTCTTGATTAAGACTGGATGTTTTGTGAGTTTGAAGCATAACCTTGCCGTTTGTATTTTGAAGCATAACCCTGCCAAAGCGGCAAGGTTATGGGTTAAGGAACAAGATTAGTAATTCATGTACTGCTCGCGCTCCCATGCGTGAACAGTTGTGCGGAACATATCCCACTCGATTTCTTTCGCTTCTACAAAGTGCTCAAGCGCATGTTCACCAATTGCTGCACATACTACTTCATCTTTCAGCAGCTCTTGAATCGCTTCTTTCAGCGTAGCTGGCAGACTTGCGATACCAGCCTCTTCACGTTCTGCTTCGTTCATAACATAGATGTTGCGGTCAACTGATGCCGGAGCTGGCAGTTTGTTCTCTACGCCGTCAAGACCTGAAGCAAGCAGAACAGCCAGTGCGAGGTACGGGTTCGCAGCCGGGTCCGGATTACGAACTTCAATACGAGTGCTCAGGCCACGGGAAGCCGGGATTCGGACAAGCGGGCTGCGGTTTTTCGCAGACCATGCCACGTAGCACGGAGCTTCATAGCCCGGTACAAGACGCTTGTAGGAGTTTACAGTCGGATTCGTGATCGCTGCAAATCCACGAGCGTGCTTGATAATACCAGCCAGGAAGTGCATCGCTGTTTCACTCAAGCCAAGCTCAGTAGACGGATCTTCGAATACGTTTTTGCCCTTAGCGAAGAGGGAGAGGTTGCAGTGCATACCGGAACCATTAATACCGAACAACGGTTTCGGCATGAACGTTGCATGCAGACCGTGTTTGCGTGCAATTGTTTTAACAACAAGTTTGAATGTTTGGATCTGGTCAGCTGCTTCTACTGCATCCGCATATTTGAAGTCAATTTCGTGCTGACCTGGTGCTACTTCATGGTGAGATGCTTCCATATGGAATCCCATTTGCTCAAGCGTCAGTACGATATCACGACGGCAGTTCTCACCGAGGTCAAGTGGTGCGAAGTCAAAATATCCACCTTGGTCGTTCAGTTCTGTAGTCGGCTGGCCTTTTTCATCCAGTTTGAAGAGGAAGAAT
Organism: Aneurinibacillus uraniidurans; assembly: GCF_028471905.1. Lineage (NCBI taxonomy): Bacteria > Bacillati > Bacillota > Bacilli > Caryophanales > Paenibacillaceae > Aneurinibacillus > Aneurinibacillus uraniidurans. Next base: position 2,293,931 of record NZ_CP116902.1, read on the forward strand.
TCTGGCTCTGGTCCAATGTTGAACTGATCGTAACCGAGTTCTCCTGCTCTTTTGAGGGAAGCTTTCAGAACTTGACGCGGGTCACCCATGAATGGTTTGCCATCCGGTGTGAATACATCACAGATAAAGCGAGCAACTTTTCCACCTTCTGTAATCCATGGGAATACCACGAATGTGTTGATGTCTGGATACAGGTACATATCAGATTCTTCAATGCGAACGAAACCTTCAATTGAAGAACCGTCAAACATCATTTTGTTATCCAGTGCTTTTTCCAGCTGGCTTGACGGAATCTCAACATTCTTGATTGTACCGAGCAAATCTGTGAATTGAAGACGAATGTATTTTACATTTTCTTCTTCAACCAAACGATAGATGTCATCTTTTGTGTACTTTGCCATCTCCAAACAGCCTCCTTAAGTCTCTCCCTCACTGCTGAGGAAACTCCATTGTGATTTATTGTAATATTAATGGAAGAAGCGGGATAGCTCCCCCCGGTTAAGCGGTGTGTGCCCAGGTCGGTTCGCATGTGTAATCATCTGCTGCTTTAACAGCTCGCGCAACTGACGGTTCGTCAATTCCTTGCGCTTCTCTTCTGTCTTCTCATTGATGATCGTCGCATCAGACATGCCCGTTTCCTTCATTGCTAGCACCTGTTTGATGCCTGCAATATTGAGCCCTTTCTCAAGCAGGGATTTAATCTCTAGCAAGCGGTCTACATCATTAAAGGAAAACAATCGCTGATTACCCTTAGTGCGCGCAGGCTCTATTAATTCTTGCTGTTCGTAATATCGAATCTGCCGGGCCGTAAGCTCTGTAAGCTGCATTACGATCCCGATCGGAAAAAGAGCCATATTGCGGCGAAGCTCATCGTTCATTTTCTTACTCCTTTCGCCGGTTTGATCTCCTTGCTCCTGAAACTTATTTTACACGTGTCAGCTTTCCTCGTCAATACGTGTGAGGTAACTTTACATGTATTTTTTTTAGATTTTACACAATCTTTTCTCAATCATCTCATTCAGTGCCGTTAATACTCCTACTTTGACATGAGAAGCTGTTAAGCCCCCCTGAACAAAGCCAAGATATGGCGGGCGTACGGGACCATCTGCCGACAGTTCGATGCTTGCCCCTTGAATGAACGTACCGGCAGCCATAATAACCGGGTCCAAGTAACCTGGCATAGCACCAGGCTGCGGAACAACATGTGAATCAACCGGAGATGCTTTCTGAATGCCCTGACAAAAAGCAATCAACCCTTCTGCTGTACCAAACTCAACGGATTGAATCAGATCGGTACGCGGCGCATCCCAGCGCGGATTCGTTTTAAATCCAAGAACCTCCAGCATACCAGCTGTGAATACCGCGCCTTTCAGCGCTTCTCCAACAACATGAGGTGCTAAGAAAAATCCTTGGAACATCTCCAGCGTGCCGTACAGAGTCGAGCCAACTTCTGCTCCAATTCCCGGAGCGGTCATGCGATAGGATGCCATCTCAACTAAGTCAGCACGCCCAACGATGTAGCCACCGCTTTTCGCCAGGCCGCCACCTGGGTTCTTAATGAGGGAACCCGCCATAATGTCAGCACCCGCTTCGAGCGGTTCACGAGCTTCCGTGAACTCGCCGTAACAGTTATCGACGAATACAATCAGGTCCGAACGAATGCCTTTAACGAATTCGATCATCTCTTCGATTTGGGATACGGTAAACGATGGGCGATCCGCATAGCCGCGCGAACGCTGAATACCGATTACTTTTGTGCGGTCTGTGATCGCGTGCGCAATCGCTTCCCGGTCGATTTCTCCAGTTGCCAATAGCGGAATGGATTGATAGCCTACACCGTACTCTTTGAGAGAGCCTTTGCCTGTACCGCGAACACCAACAATTTCTTCAAGCGTGTCATACGGCGCACCTGTGATGTAGATCAGTTCATCATTCGGACGCAAAAGACCGAACAGCGCAATCGCAATGGCGTGAGTACCACTCAGGATATGGCTGCGTACAAGGGCGGCTTCCCCACCGAATACGGTGGCGTATACTTTTTCAAGTGTTTCCCGTCCCATATCGTCATAGCCGTAGCCTGTCGATGGTGCAAAATGAAAGTCACTGACTTGATGCTTTTGGAACGCTTTCAATACTTTGAATTGGTTAAAATCAGCCATTTTCTCAATTTCGCGCAAGCGCGGCTGAATCATCTCTTCGACCTGCGCAACGTAAGGGGACAATGCTTCCCCGTGTGGTAAATACGAAAACACGTGTATCTCTCCCGACTTCTAGATAATATAGTGCGACAGTTCACGGGATACTTGTCCAAGATTACTTCCGCGAACTTCCATATGATAATGCATGCCGTCTTCGCTTACTTCTTCTTTCAGCACGTGCATGTGACGATGCAAGAGAGCGTGCAAATCACCCCGTGCAATCGGGATACGCAGCACATACCGGCTATGCTGCTTATTAATCTCTTCTTCGATTTTGACAAGCAGACGACTCATGTCTTCCTTGCGATAAGCGGATACATACATCGCCTCCCCGGACGTCGGCAGCACCGGACGCTCGGATACTTGATCCATCTTGTTAAACAATGTAAGACGCGGAATGGAAAGTGCATCGAGCTCACCTAGCACTTCGTCCACAACTTCCATATGAATCCCCGCCTCTGGATGCGAGGCATCCACAACTTGAATGATGAGGTCTGCCTCGGCTGCTTCTTCCAGTGTCGAGCGGAATGCAGCAACGAGCTGATGCGGCAAGTCTTGAATGAAACCAACGGTATCAGTTACGACAATGTCCTCTCCACCCGGAAGCGTCACTCGACGCGCAGTCGGGTCAAGTGTGGCGAATAGCTGGTTCTCTTCGAGTACACCGGCATCCGTCAGGCGATTGAGAACCGTTGATTTCCCTGCATTTGTATAGCCGACAAGCGCCACCTGAAATACATCGTTTTTCTTCCGACGTTCCCGGTGCAGCTGACGATGGCGTTTTACTTCATCGAGATGCGCTTCAATTTCACTGATGCGGCGGCGGATGTGACGGCGGTCGCTCTCAAGCTTCGTCTCCCCCGGTCCACGCGTCCCGATTCCCGCACCGAGACGAGACAGTTCGGCCCCTTTACCGGTCAAGCGCGGCAGGCGGTAATTCAGTTGAGCCAGTTCCACCTGCAGCTTGCCTTCCCGCGAACGAGCACGCTGGGCAAAAATGTCCAGAATAAGCTGGGTGCGATCAATGACCTTGCACGGAATGACACCTTCGAGATTGCGCACCTGCATCGGGGTTAGTTCATCATTGAAAATGACCAAATCTGCCTCAAGCTGCTCGACCATCCGATTCAGCTCATCCACTTTCCCTTTTCCGATGTACAGGCGTGCATCGACATAATCCCGCCCCTGCGTTAGCACACCGGCCACTTCAGCCTGCGCGGTTTGCGTCAGTTCTTCAAGTTCATCCATCGATAGGGCAAACCGACGTTCATCACTGCCCTTCTTATAATATCCAACCAGAACGGCACGCTCTGTTTTTTGTTCATCAACAATATGTATGGCGAACGCCCTCCTTTTCCTTCTTATCTTACCAAATGTGGGGGGAAAATACGACAAACTACAAAAAAGAGCTTGAAGGGTTGGAGGCTCCCCAACGTGTAGTGGAGGAGCGGAGAAGGCAGGCGTCTATCACTTCGGTACGCTTACAAAGAAGCGAATCAAGGCCGCTTCAGGGACCTGACACACTCGCCCATAAAAGGGCAGGATGTTAATCATAGAAGTGTTATGGGCAAAAGCCCGTGCGTCCGCTCCCTTCCGCTTGGTAGCGCGTACAGGCGTTCCGTGACGCCTGCCTTCTCCACTCCTACCCACGTTTGGGCAGTTAACGATCAAGCATTTTTATAGCTTGGCTTCGCGGTTTTTATTTTTTGAATCCCAACTTTGTTGGGATGAGAGAAGAGAGAAGCAAGAGAGCGTCTGTACGCGCTACCGAGCGGAAGGAGGACGGCGAACGAGGTTTTGCCCGCAATCCTTCCATGAAGAAGCATCCCTGTCCCCTTTTTGCGGGCACGTTCGCTGTTCTCCTGGAGCGGCCTTGATTCGCTTCCCTGCAAAGCGTACCTGAGCGAACGGCTTCTCTCTTCTCTCATTCCACCACCAAAGCCCCTCGATTCCAAAAAAATAAAAAAGGAGCCCCTCCGTTGACTCACGGACAGCTCCTGTCTACCGCATAAGCGGCCTATTTATGTATGATCATCACGGTCGGATGCAGGGGTCCACTGAAAGACGTAATCCGGCGTTGTTTTTTTCAATATCACACGTTCTCCCTTTACCTCACATTCCACTCGACCAAAGCCTAAAAGCTCATGAATCTCTGGAGGTAATAGGATTTGTCCATCTTCCGCTACACGGCATACAAATCGCTTATTCACCTGCTCTCCCCCTTCCTTTTTCCATTATATAACGCATCAATAGAATTGCCTATCGGAACTTTATTCCTATAAGGGTATCTCCAAAAACGAAAATTTTGTATGCTATGGACCGTCCGATCATGCTACCTTATGGGAACAGAACTGGCTCACAAGTCATGAGTCAGCTTCATTTTTAGTCTCTCATTTTTGTTTATGTTGTTTAAGCATATCTTCTAAGTATTCTAGAGACTTTCCTTTAGGAACACTTAAAGAAGACCAGTTTTCATTTTTAATTTGCTTACCAATGTAAACGATTTGCCCAATGTGGTATGAATAGTGGGAAACCTGCCTTTGTATAGCTTTTATAACAGAGTGAGCTTCGCCACGAATATAAATTGTTTTTAACAGATCATCCTCTGTTAGGCTGTGCAAGGTAGCAAAGAGAATCCCCCATCCATCCTCCCACGCTTGAAGAAGAGCTTTTTTGGTGGAGTATCCTTCTTCAAATTCATTATCTCGGTTTCTATTAGGCTTTTCACCATCTGTTGTTAGGAAGTCCGTCCATCTTGAAATCATATTTCCACTGATATGTTTAATGATAATAGCGATACTGTTTGACTCGCTCGTCGGAGACCAATGTAATTCTTCGATGTCCAACTGAGAAATGATTTTCTCCCCTAAATCCTTGATACTTTTGAAGTTAGCAATGACACATTCTAAGTATTCATTTTGAATGCTCATTTTCCCTTCCCCCTTTTTAATAACCTATCAATAAAATTATACAAAAAAAGGGAATATCCTTCTTAGAGAATTAATGCAAGCACCCAATGACATGTAACAATTATGCAACTTATCGGATCAGGAAGGCGTCTAGAAAGAGACTTATCTGAAAGCAAGAAAGGGGACTCACCAAACTATGAACCAGAAAAAATTAGGAAAAGCGCTGCTATGCGTGCCACTTCTCAGCGCCTGGCTGCTCACTTACACACCAGCTTCTGCACACGCGGAATCGACTACTGCCGTAGCACACACGATCACAGTAACAGGTAAAGGAGAAATTCGCGTTAAGCCAGATACTGCTTATATTCAACTCGGACTTACCACTACCGGAAAAACAGCACGGGAAGCCCAGCAAAAAAATGCAACTGAGTTCCAAAACATCCGCAAGACATTAGCAGCATTCAAAATTGCAGAAGCAGACATTCAAACTGTTCGTTATTCCACCTCCCCTGATTACTCGTGGGACAACAACAAACAAACGTTAAAAGGATATCAGGTAGAACAAATCATTTCCATCAAATACCGGGATCTAAATCGCGTCGGAGAACTGCTTGATCAGGCTACTGCGGCAGGTGCGAACCGGATTGACAATGTGACATTTACATCAGAGAAGCTCGATACGTACCGCATGGATGCGACCGACCGAGCAATTGACAATGCTCGACTGAAAGCAGACCGCATGGCAGCCCGTGCCGGGGTCAAAATCAATACAGTCCTTGCGATCAGCGATGGCTCCACGCCATCGGTCATATATCCTCTCCGAGACACAATAAGTGTGGGGTCTAGTATGAAAAGTCCAGCTGAATCATCCAGCCAGCTATCACCAGGCGAGCTTGTTATCGAAGACTACGTTACCGTTACATACGGCTACTAAAAAAAGCGGTCCCTCTCGCCATGTTTTGGCTTTGGGACCGCTTCTTCTTTTTACTGACATTCATCCTGACGAAGCCCTGCACGTTCTTCTGCCTCAGCCATCGACACCATACTTGTACGCGGTTTTTGACCGGTCAGCGGAATCTGGCCATCCCGTCCAAACTGATCCAGATCACTCGGATGACTGCGCGGATGCTGCTTATCAAGCGCCTGTTGCTTATTCTTATCGGACATACACATGCACCCCTTACTGTTTTCGAAGATGCAGTTAGTATGATCCAAACACGAATTTCTTATTGCTCCAATTACAGAATAAGCTTGTCAATTACTTTCACTAGATGCACAATCTCCGGCTTGCTCACCTGAGCATTTGCACCGACTTGTTCCCCCTTATGTCGCAGGTCATCTGTAATAAGCGAGGAGAAAATAACAACCGGAAGCTTGCGCAAGTCCTTATGCTCTTTAATTCGTTTTGTCAAATGATGACCATCCATCTTCGGCATCTCAATGTCGGTAATCACAAGGCTCACATGATCAGTCACTTCATCACCTGTACGCACAACATGCTCGAGATAATTCCACGCCTCATTCCCATCCTGACAAATCTCAATATGTACATACCCGGCTTCATGCAACGTTTCTTCAATTAATTTGCGCAAAATCGCAGAATCTTCCGCAAGTAAAATACGCTTCGTACTCTTATTACGTTCCCCTAATTCTTTCAACTGACCAACATTGATGCCGGACTCTGGACTAATATCTACCACGATTTTCTCAAAATCGAGCAGCAGAATAAACCGTTCGCCCATTTTCACAACACCCGTTGTGCTGTTTTCTACACCGCGTGCAAGCTCTGACGGCTTCTCAATTTGTTCCCACGAAATACGATGAATACGCGATACGGAATGGACGTAGAATGCCACCTTCATCTGATTGAGCTCAGCGATAATAAGCTTATCCTGCTCCGGGTGATCAGATGGCGGATATCCAAGTGCCTGTGCTAGGTTAATAACAGATAGCACTTCCCCACGCAGTTGAATAATCCCCATGACATGCGGATGAATTTTTGGCGTGCGCGTTACCGGAACTGGATTGATAACTTCGCGTACTTTAATAACATTAATACCAAAGGTATCTCCTCCGATACCAAATTCAATAATTTCCAGTTCATTCGTACCGCTCTCCAGCAAAATTCCTTTTTTATCATCAATTGCCATCTCAAACGGCCCCTTTCGTTATATCCCTACAGTGAGAAGAAGAAATATATTCCCTTGAGTCTATAGTACCGTATTTTCTATGTTTTACGCTAGATGGTAAACAAAAGAAAAATGCGCACGATCTTAAATAACCGCACGCTTACTCCTGTTCAAAGTCTTCGGCTTTTAACTCCATCAGCACCTCTTTATCTACCTGTAGAGCCGCATGATCGGTAACAATGCGAATCGCCTGCTGGCGAATCGCTTTTTCGATCACATTGCGCACGTAGCGGGCGTTACTAAAATGATTTTTCCCATTTTCCCGTTCGCGGGCAAGCATCCGGCGCAGTAGGTATCGCGAATCACTTGCTAGATAATATGCTTGTTCGTCACACATTGTATCGGCAATGTCTAAAAGCTGGTTCAGTGTATAATCTGGAAAATCAAGCTGAATCGGAAAGCGGGAAGGCAGGCCTGGATTCGATGATAAAAACGTATCCATTTCCTCGTTATAACCGGCTAAAATCACAATCAACTGTTTCCGGTCATCCTCGAGACTTTTAATTAATGTATCAATACACTCTTTACCAAAGTCTTTCTCTCCGCCTCGTACAAGTGAATACGCTTCATCAATAAACAAAACACCGCCGATCGCTTTTTTGATCACGTCCCGTGTTCTCGAAGCTGTATGTCCAATATATTCCCCGACAAGATCAGCCCGCTCCACTTCCACCAGGTGACCTTTTTCGAGAATGCCCATGTCTTTGAACAGCTTACCGAGAATGCGGGCTACGGTTGTTTTACCGGTTCCCGGATTTCCACGAAACAACATATGAAACATATGAGGTGCATTATGCAGTCCCTGCTCTTCCCGGAGCTTACGGATCGTTAAGAATGCATAAATTTCGTACACGAGCTTTTTCACTTCTTCGAGGCCAACAAGACTCTCCAGCTCTTTTAACGCACCTGATTCATTTTCGAGCGATTTTTCCATGCGTGAACTTATGATTTGCTCCCGGTTGCGGGCAGGCTGCGTTTCATTGCGGAATACAACTTTAATCTGATTACCACTTATGTGTCCTGTCGCTTTCATTCTCTCACCCCGCATGCTTAGCTTCTATTCACTGTATGCCAGAGAACAAGAAATTAGTTGCGGACAAGCTGAATTTTTCGCATCGTGATTCCATATGAAATAATTACCACGCATATACATCGGAATTGTATGTTACGATGGAACAGGTTCAGACGAGCCACTAAATTTATCGCAACAGGAGTGATGACACGATGAAAAAATGGATCGCAGCATCTGTACTGTGCACATCCTTACTCGGGTTCAACATGGCAGCTACAGAAGCAGCCACTACATGCCCAAACTCAGGTCAGGCAGAAAAGTTTACTGTAGTAAAAGGTCTGACATCATACAATAACGCTGATTTACAAGCGCTATTGAGCCAATATTTCAAGAATTGCAAATTCGTAAGCACTGTTCAGCCGACTACAGGTGTAAAACCAGCTCAACCAACTGTAACTACACCGCCGAAACAGCCGACTACACCGACAAATAATCAACCAAGTCAACCAGCAACTAAGCCGACTACACCAGCTGCTCCCGTGCAAGGACTGACAGCTGATGAGCAGCAAATGCTTGATCTTGTCAATAAGGAGCGCACGCAGCGCGGACTTGCTCCGCTCAAAGCTAATCTCGAATTAACAAAGCTTGCGCGTTTAAAAGCACAAGATATGATCGATAAAAACTATTTCAGCCACCAGTCTCCGACATACGGCTCACCATTCGATATGATGAACCGTTTTGGAGTCTCCTACCGTACTGCTGGTGAAAACATTGCCGGTAACTCCTCTGTTACAGCAGCACACACAGCACTGATGAATTCAGCAGGACACCGTGCGAACATCCTGAACACCGCTTACACAGAAGTAGGTATCGGGATTGTGAAGGGCGGACCGTACGGCGAAATGTTTGTGCAAATGTTTAAAGGCTAAGCTATCTAAACAAAACGAGGCTGTCCCGAAGCCAGAAAGTGGCGAACGGGACAGCTTTTTTCTTGGTGGATGATTTCTCCAAATTGTGGTGGAGGAGCCGGGATCGGGCGGGGCCTCGTCACTTCGGTACGCTCGCTACGAAGTTAAGGCTGTCCGCTCCAGGTGCCAGACGAACTCGCCCACAAAAGAGGACCCACGATGTATTCGCATCGAGGGATTGTGGGCAAAAACCCGTTCGCCTGACTCCTTCCGCTGGGGATCGCGTACAGGCGTTCCGTTGCCCCGCCCGATCCCGCTCCTAACACACTTTGGATAAAAATCATCAAGCAAAATCAAGAGTCCCAGTCTTGCTATGCAGGTAAAAAATAAGGAAGTGGTCTTGCGAAAAGCCAGTGGCTACCGAGAAAATTCATTCTGGCGTCGCATGTTTTTTGTAAAACAAAACGTTGTGCGGGGAGTGGGAGAAGGGAGGAGCACGAGCGCCTGTACGCGTCTACTCAGCGGAGAGAGACCGGCGAACGAGCTTTTGCCCGCAATCCTTCGGTGAATCAACATCGTCGGCTTTTCTTTGCGGGCACGTTCGCTGGGCTCTCGGAGCGGACAGCCTCCACTTCCCTGCAAGTGTACCGAAGCGAACGGCTCCTCCCTTCTCCCACTCCCTCACCACCACACGTTGTCGATATTACAAAAAGGCTACCCTGTTGCCATGTTTTGGCTTGGGGATAGCCTCTTTAGTTTGAGCTGCGGCTGTCGTCAAAACGTAGCAGCCGGTTCAGATGGCTTGATTGTAATCGTAAAGTTGATTTTCGTATTCGGATACGCACGCCCGTTATTCTGCACAAGCTCAGCGGAAAATGTATGTGCACCCGGCGTTAAATCCGCCGTATCAAAACGATTGTTGTATACCGAGGTCGTCTGGTTATCGACCATGACCCGGACATACCCCTGCCCGGAACGATTGGACTGCTTCTCTCCCGGTTTTACAAACGTAAAATTACGGGTCAAAAATGTCAAATTAACGCTTGCCCCCTCAATAGAATGAGAAACAGCAAGCGAAGGTGGCTGGGCCAATACCTCCCGCGTTTCTACCTCCTGAGGCTCGGACCCAGGCGATTTTGCACGAAATGTTCCACATCCGGAACATAGAACTACCACAGTAACTACGAAAAGTAACGTGCGCACCAGATTGATCATCATGTATTTCATCTCCTGTCTTTGGTATGCCACTTCTTTACACAGCATAGACAAATGAGATGGACACAATACGTGCTACTACATAGAAAAAACCGACACGCAGACAAAGCTGCATGCCGGTTTTACAAATGCTTACTGTGATTTCTTAACCGAAAGTTTTGCATCATCTGAAATAAGTGACTGTCCTTTTACTACTACTTGATCGCCTGCTGCCAGACCATTAACAAGCGATTGGTCACTGTTCTGCTCTACAATCGTGATCGTTTTGCGCACTGGCTTATCGCCCTGTGCAACATACACGTAAGACTTACCATCCGCTGATAGAAGCGCTGTCGTCGGAACAACAATGCCCTGTTTCGTATCCGGTGTCAGTACACTTACCTGCAGAATCATACCGCCTTTAATTTTGCCGTCTTGATTCGGCACTTCGATCGTAACCGGATACCCTTTGGACTGCTGATTAATCGGGCTGATGCTAGCTACTTTACCAGATCGCTGCAGCTTAACCGACGGAATGTCAATGTTTACGGCTTGTCCCATCGCAAACAGATTGATCATATTTTCCGGTACGTTAATAACCGCTTTTGCTGTCTCAAGATTAGCTAAAATCATGAACGGACTTTGCGGCGAAGAGAAGTCACCGACTTCCCCGTTAATTGCGCCAATCGTCCCGGAAATCGGGGCGGTAACGACTGCATTGTTCAAATTATCCTGCGCAATCTTCAAATTCAGTTCTGCCTGATTCAACTGCTGACGAGATACTTCAATTGCTTCTCCCCGTTTGGCGTTGCTTACTTGATCTTGCGCCGTTTGCATAGAGGATTGCGCATTTTTACGTGATTGCTCAGCGCTGCGGCGCGATGCATCCGCATTCTGCTTCGAAATTTGTGCCTCTTTTAAGGCAATCTCTGCATTCTTCAGCTGTGTTTGTGCCTGCTCAAGATTTTGCTTTGTCACAGCGCCTTGCTGGAATAACATAGCTGTTCGGTCAGCGTTTGTCTTCGCATCATTATACCCCTGCTGGGCACGCGTAATCCCGGCCGCTGCCTGTTCTAGACTATTCTTAGCCTGCTCATACGCTGCATTTGCCTGAGACAGACCATTATTCGCCTGATTCACGCCGGTCTGCGCAGAATCGATCCCATTCCGCTGCTGCAGCTGTGCCTGAGCGAGTGAGGCGCGAGAGAGCGCCACAGTTTGTTGGGCCTGGGCAACGGCATTGCGCAAATCTTTATCATCAAGCCGGAACAACACGTCTCCGGCACTTACTTTTTGTCCAACTTTCACCTGAATGGACGTCACTTTCGCGCTCACTTTTGGCACAATGTTCGCCTGCTGAAGCGGCTGGGCGGTTCCTGTCAGAACCCGCCCTTTATCTAGTGTACCTTGCTTAGCTGTCATTACCTCAACCGGTACAGTCTTGGCTTGCGGTGCCGTAGCTGGTTGATCGCTTTTTCCACAGCCCGCCAAAAGAGTGCTTGTCAGCACCAGACTTGTAATCGTCATTCCAATTACTGTTTTACGCATGGAATGTGTTCCCTCCTGTTTCCTGTTCGATTCGCTTCATTTTTTTCGCCCGGCGTTCCTCCCGGCGCTGTCTGCGTTTTATAATCCAATCGTCAAACAGGGTGTACACGACTGGCACAAGCACAAGCGTAATGAGTGTTGAGAACGTCAGACCGAACACAACGACAACAGCAAGCGGTGCCTGTCCTTCGCTTCCTTCCCCACCTCCAAATGCAAGTGGTAGAATCGCAAGGACCGTAGCAAGTGTCGTCATCAAAATCGGACGCAGACGAATTGGTCCCGCCTTTTTAATTGCTTCATTACGCTCCATGCCTTCTTTACGAAGCGTATTAATGTAATCCACAAGTACGATCGCATTGTTTACCACGATACCAATCAAGAGGATGTACCCCATCATTGCCGCTACACTGAGCGGCTGCTGTGTGACCAGCAGACCGATGACAACCCCAACCAGCGTCGGTGGAATCGAGAACATGATAATAAACGGATACAGAAGCGATTCGAACTGGCTCGCCATAACCATATACACAAGCGCAATCGCAAGAAGCATCGCAAGTGCCAGGCTCTGGAATGATTCTGCCATGTCTTTACTTTGACCGCCCTGAACCACATAATAGCCCTCCGGCAGCTTCAGATCTGCCAGCTTCTTATCAATCTCCGCTGTAACTTCACTCAGCGGACGCCCGGTAATATCGCTTGTAATCTGTACTTCGCGCGCCTGATTAGCTCGGGAGATTTGCTGTGGAATCTCAATCTTCTTAATGGTCGCCACCTGGCCAACCGATACTTGTGCACCGGACGGAGTCGAAATCATGAGTCCGTCAAGATTAAGCATTTCTGATTTGAAATTTTCCGGGAACTGCAGGCGAATATCAATTTCATCGTCACCTGTACGGTACTGGGTTGCTACCTGGCCATCAAACGCTGTACGTACCGCTGATAATACCTGATTGGCTGTAATGCCATATTGAGCGGCTATGTTGCTGTTTACTGAAACTTCTAATTGCTCGGTTGTCTTCTGCAAGGAAGATGTAACGTTACGTGTTCCATCAACCCCTTTCACAAGATCAACCGCAACCTTACTCAAATCCGTGAGCACATTCAAATCGTCCCCGCGAATGCTAAAGCTAATCGGTGAACCTGTTGGCATGCCGCCTGCTGAGCTTGCCCCAACGGTGATGTCGGCACCGGCAATGTTCGCTACCTGACTGCGCAGCTGTTCGATGACTTGATCAGTTGAACGCTTGCGCTCATCTTTTGGTACGAGCTTGACACTAATATTAGAAAAATTACTCGTATCAACTTGTGCAAGTGAAAATCCGCCCGGCTGTCCCACAGTCGTATAGACAAGCTTGCGCTCTGGAATCTGCTTGACATATGCTTCAACTTGCTTCGTAATCGCCTCTGTATCTTTGAGCTGAGATCCAGCAGGCAGCTCGATTTTGACTGCAATCTCACCCTGGTCGAATTCGGAGATGAACTCTTTCCCAATCAGCGGTGTTGCAAAAATCACCGCCGCTGCGATGAACGATCCACCTGCAACTAGCAGTACGCTTTTCCGGTGTGATAATGACCAGGAGATCAGGCGACCATAACGCTCACTTAGCGAATGGAATCCTTTCTGGAACAGCACCATTGGAGTTTTACGATCGGACTGCACATATTCTTCCTCAGAACGAGGTGGTTTGACAAGCAACTGCGATGACATCATAGGCACAAGTGTAATGGACGCAATAAGCGCTGCGATGTGCGAGAATACAACGGTCAGCGCAAGCGGCGTAAACAGTTGTGCCGCAAAACCGTTAACAAATACGATCGGCAAAAATACCGCGATCTGCGCCAGCGCAGATGCCATAACCGCTGTTCCTACTTCTTTCGTTCCGACAATCGACGCTAGCTTAATGTCAAGTCCTTCCTGCCGTTTGCGATAAATGCTCTCGAGCACAACGACCGCAAAGTCAACCAGCGAACCAAGACCGAGCGTCAAGCCAGCCAGTGAAATTAAGTTAATCGTTTGCCCGGAAAAATACATCAACGAGAACGTTCCAATAACCGAGATCGGAATCACGATCGCGACAACAAGTGTCGAACGAAAACTATGAAGGAACAAGTACAGCACAATAATCGAGAAAATGGCCCCTTCAATCCCGTGTTGTTTTACTGTATTAATCGAATCTTTAATAAATACAGACGTATCCATGATCGTATCGATCTTAACGCCTTTTGGAAGCTGCTTTTTCAATGCCTCAATCTCGGCATTTGCAGCATTGGCTACATTTACCGTATTGGAGCCGGATGCTTTCATTATATTCAAACCAATGCTCGGCTGGTCGTTCACCGTTGTTTTCTGGGTTGTTTTCTTATACCCATCTGTTACAGTGAGCAGATCAGCCAGTTGAATATTCCCACCACCTGGCAGAGCAATTGGGGTTTGTCCAATATCCTGCGGCGTATTAAACTCACCACTAACCTTAATACTAACATTCCGACCACCTTCCACTACATTCCCGGCGGTTCCGGACAGATTGCGCCCTTTTAAGCTTTGTAAAATCTGGTCAACCGTCAACCCATATGCATTCAATGCATCCGGGTTAATCGTAAGCTGAATTTCTCTTTTCATCCCACCATTTACACTAACAGACGCAACCCCGTCCACACGTTCGAGGTGGGGTTTCACCGTATCTTCTGCCAGCTTGTCCAACTCCGAGACACTCATCGGCCCGGATAAGGCTAACGAGATAACCGGCGAACTATTCGGGTCAATTTTGATAACACGCGGTGCTCCGGCTCCATCTGGAAGCCGATTTCGAATCAAGTCAATCTTCTCTCGCATGTCGAGTGCTGCCTGATCCATGTTAGTCCCCCAGTTAAACTGGACAATCACCTGAGAAGCACCATTAATGGATGTCGAGGAGAGCTCCTTTATGTTGCTGACCGTACCAATTGATTCTTCAATCGGTTTTGTAATGAGCTTCTCCACTTCTCCAGGTGCGGCCCCGTCAAACGATGTTGCTACCATCGCAACCGGAACGTTAAGCTCCGGATACAAGTCCACCTTGAGCATCGGCAGAGAAATAACGCCAAACAGTACGATCGTTACCATCAGCATAACGATCGTCACGGGCCTTTTTACTGAAAAATCCGCGATTCTCAACTCAACCTCTCCTTTAATTCCTCTTATAAATTTATCATATAACTTTTAAACTAAACGTGGATTCATACGTGAATCCATGTTCATTTTAAACGATTAGGCAAAAAAATCAAGCAAATTTTAGGTTGATGCTATTCTATATCGCAAGTATGAACAGGATGTGAACTGAATATGAAACGATCCATCTTCTCCCTCTCAAGTAAAAAAGCACCTCAAAAGTCTACCTTTTGAGGTGCCTTGTCGCGTGCTCGTGCAGCGTCCGCAAATGTCCGAACACTGATTCGACGTTGTTCATAAAATTCCGCACATCCTGTACCGATTGAGCAATTTGCTTCGCCTTCTCTTTGCGGTCCGACCATGTTGTGCGGCGACTGCGCTCCCATTCCTTCATAATGGACGTGTAGTTTCCACTTCGGGCCAATGCCTGCACTTTCTCTTGATTTTTTTTGGCCCAGGTGACAAACTGGGGATTTTTTTTGGCAAACCGCTTCATTTCTCGCCTGTTCATCTTCCCACCCTCTTGTTCCTGCGCTTTCTCTACATTGTACGCATAGAAAGCTGGGGGCGGAAGAGGGGCAACCGCCCATTCCATCGTATTAGACGGAGATACGCTCAATGTTGCTAAGCTGAGCCTCTAGCTGTTCAATATCCCGCTCGATCCGGTTGATATCTTCCTCTAGCATCTCCAACAAGCGGCGCTTTTCCTTCAACAGTTTCCGCATCTGCACAAGTCGCTCTTGCATGTCAAATACACCCACATACATGATTGTAATCCCCCCATCTGTCATTCACACCTTTCCATATATATGTGAATAAAAGCGGGATAGAACATATCTATTCAAAAAAGACTGTCCTATTTCTTCGGATCCTCTTCACTTTTCTCGATCATTTTGGTTCCATATACAAAGAGGAGAATAACCAAAATCATAACAAACGCAAAGCCGCCTAGAAACAGCCCGTTTAAATGCGTTGCCCCTAATTCCATCCACACTTCACCCCTTGTCTACATGTTATCTGCTTATTGTACCACGCTGTCAGTGAAGTTTTCGCGATAAAACGGTGAAAGATTCTTCACAATCTTGTTTCACTTGCGGGCAGGAGATGGTTTGTTATACCCTTGTTCACCAAACGGCTGCAGCGTATCCAACCATTTTTCTTCCAATTTTTTTAATTCATCTTTCAGATCAAAATATCCGGTTTCTTTCTTTTTCAGCACTTCCACAATTTCAAAAACAAAAGCATCTTCGCCGTATTCGTTCCATTCTTTTTGCAGCATTCGATTTTCGTGACTGCCCATTTTTAATTGAAACTGCTTACCGTTCAACGTTTTTAAATTCCGGCTGCTCCCAATAAAAATCTTCCCGTTTACTGTGTTTTTAATCTGATAAACGCCTGCCTCTACTTTTATCTCTTTATATTGCTGCTTTAATTCTTTTTTGCGCTCCATCTTTATTTTCCCCTCTTTCCACACGTCATTAATTTTTTACCCAGTACGCACTTCCATCAGATTTCCGATCTAGAAAACCGTACTCGATTAAGTACCGCCGTACGGTGACATGGTCATCGTACACCGCTTGCAAGATTTCATTGACTTCCTTTTCCTTGTAAATCCGTTCACTTTCAAACCGCTTGATGATTTCCCGAAGCACAATCAGCTTATGTTTCTCTTTTAAAGCGAACTTTTTTAACCGGCCATCCACTCCGTCCGGAAAATATTTCTTCACAATCTCATCTTGTTCTTTTTGCGTTACATTGTAACGATCGTCGACCATCTTCGCTGTTTTATGAACACCTACAAAAGCCGGAGCATGTTTGTCTTTTGTTTTTAAAAGTTCCATCATGGTCAGGAACACTTTGGCCTGCCGTTCTTTCTCTTTTAAGACAAAGCGATGATTCCGAATAGTGGACGCACTGCCGATTCCTAATTCTTTCTGGACTTCCGAGTCATTTTTCCCTTCATAAAAAAGGCGAAGCAGTGCATTCTGATGATCGGTAAGACCCGTTACCTTTTTATCGAGCTGAATCAAGTACGTAAATACCGATTGATGTGCTTTCTCAATATGAACGCGTATGTACCGCTTTGCTTCATAAAGCTTATCCTCATCCGGATAGATGATTCCTTTTTCAACGTTTTTGCCGCAGAGCAGACATACATACTGCTCTTCTTCCTCCACATACCCACATGTAAGTTCTTCAAGTGACGCACTCCAAAACTGTTCTGATACATCCATATAACAAACACTCCTATAATTCGTCAGTTTTATTATAAACAATATATTATATAGTTTGTTATTTTGTCAACGAAGATAACACAAAAAAGCACCTCATGATAGAAGTGCCTAAGCCGATTGTACCTGACTTACAAATGTTTGGACTTGAGAACTCTCTGTCGAACTGTTTTGTTCAGCAAACCGTATAACCACCGCCATGTAACTTTCCAGATAATCCACCTAGTATCTTGAACTATATGATATATTTGTATAATAGGGCATTTAACTGTTTTTACCTATTTAGGAATATTATTTTATATACATAATGAGGTACGCTGTATGGGATTACTCTATCTATTTTTTATTATCATAGGCGGTATAACTGCACTGTGTAGTGTTATCGTTCTTATCATTAGATTGGCTTTCAGATTGTTTAAAAAAAGACATGCACCCGCTCATAAAACGATTTTTATTTTTTTCATCTCCTGCTTATTTTTATTATTAGGCATATATAATCTCTTTTTTAATCTACAAACAGTTCCACGAGGAGACTTGCTTCGAGCCACCACTTCCCCTGACGGGAGATATGTACTAAAAACATACGTCTGCGATGATGATCCGTTAAGCGCAAATGCAGCCAGAGGCGAACTTGTAGATACCAAACAGCATACAAAGAAAACGATCTACTGGAATTACTACGATAACAATCCGTATGTCGAATGGGTAAATCACAATGTTGTTGTAATTGGAAATCAAACATTACATATCGATACAAATGAAGTATATGACTGGCGTACGGATGATAAATGGGTACGAGAATACCCTAGACAATTTTCTCAAAACAATAAATTCTAAAAAGGGGCTGTTACTATGTCCAATCAAAAAGGCTTTTTTCAGCTATTTTCCAAAAAAATCAAACAATCTATCGGACCTGGAAAATACGAAGCTTACGGGATTGATGTGATCTGTCCCCATTGCAAGCATGATCAATTTATTCACGGGTATGCCCAGTTAAATACCGCTTTTATGTCTTTTCTTGGTCTAGACTTTGCCAATCGTTCAGCCGAAATCGTGACATGTGATCGGTGTGGGTATATTCAATGGTTTAACAAGACCGTCAAACGCAAATATGAATCCTAGCACAATGATAGAATTGACTATTCACTATATGTAGCACTCTATCAGTGTGTGAAACTTGTATGAAAAGCAAAAGGAGCCACCGCAGTGACTCCTAAATTCCCCTTATCGCACCCAGTTATGTACAATCGGATAATGGAATCTCATACGCACATTTCAGGTAGTATCATATAGTTTTAAAAGTGTTGATGCTGTAAGGGTTTATCTGAAAGCTGTATACACTTTAGTTCGTCTAATTATAGGTCATTTCATTTGTTACGGTTGCAATTTCGGTTGCAAATAAGAAGCCCGACATTGATCGGGTTTCTTCCTATTTATTAAGTATCGAATTGAATGATGCTACAGGAGCTTCTTTCTTTATCATAATCACGTCATCTTCTGCTTCAATCGAAACTGTGCCATATCCAAGCTTCTTGCGTACTTCTTCTGGGAGTAGTATTCGACCTCTTTCATCAACTCGTAACAGGTACTTCATCTTATCTCCCCCTTTATCCTATTATACAAATAACAGGATAAAAGGGAGTAAAATATAAATTTTCTCATAAACAATAGATATAAAGGACTTTTAAATTTTTTACAGAATTATACTTACAATATAAACATAGATAAATAGGAGTGAATCACATGGTTCCATGTAAAGTGTGTAAAAAAGAACTAGCAAAAAGCGCTATAACTTGCCCTCATTGTGGTGCGAAACTAAAAATGCATCCAGCAGGAAAATTTTTCATAGGATGTTCAGTAGGATGTTTAGGTATCATCGTCATTATTGCCTGTGTCGTATTGTTTATCCCATACGTCAGTTACAACTTCAAATGAGATTTATGAAGATTAAAAAAGCTTTACAGATAAATTTAAATCTTATAGTCGTGCAGAGAAAAAATCCCCACCACCCAAACGGGCAGTGGGGTTATCTTATTTCTTGGCTTTCTTCTGTCTCCAATGCAGCGCAATGGCCGTCACGCCAGCTACCAGAGTGGAACCAGCATTCACAAGCGTCTCAGCGTCCGTAGTATGAAAGTAAAATATACAGACAAGCAGTAGGAGATTAGTTATCTAAGATGCTATAAATTCTGAAAATGTTTTATGCTTTATATCACAAAATAGATGTTCAATCTCTACACCTGTCTTAGAATAAAGTTTCTCTCCTTTTTCGTTTAATATGGAAAAGCCTGATTTTACGTATAGATTTTCTAAGATACGTTTTTGTTTTTGAAACTCTTCCTTATTAGAATCCTTCACTCTAAAGGGATAAGCTACAAGTATAACCCCATCTATTTCAAGTTCCTTCTTTAACTCTCGAAGTAATAACCAAATATACGGCCTAGCAAATCCCATTCTCCTATACGATGTAAAAATCTCAAAACTATGTAAATAGGCTATTTTTCCTTTTAATCTTACTTTGCTTGTATCCATCCAAGAGAATGTTTTTCGGAGATCGGACAAAATATTAAAGTGCTCTGGATCACTTTTATTCAGACAATATGAGAGATAATCAGTCTTCGATCCGAAAATCAATTCTTCGTTAAAAACAACCAATTTCGCCTTTCCCATATTTCGAGTTTCTCGTATTGATTCACTGACAATATCACCTTTTAAGTCAACATTCACTACAGTCAAATGGTCTAGTTCGGTCGTAAGTTTTACAGACAACGTTACTGTAGTATCTCCTGAATTATTACTTTCAGTACTCAACGTTCTTCTCATCTCCAGACACAAAGTATTTCAACGGAGTTCATTCTACTTCTACTTTGTGTGAGAAATATGTTAAATAAGCCTCATATCATTTCATAGTTTCCCATAGTTTAGCTTGAGCACACATTTTTAATCCATGCCAAACACTCCCACCATCCAAACGGGCAGTGGGAGTGTCTTATTTTACAAGTATAATCAATACAGGTCATTATACTTAATAACCAAATAGGAACTATGTTATACTCACAATTAGATTTTCATGAAATATGTACCTTTAATTACAAAATATACAGAAAGGAGATCTAGTCTATTTAATAATTAATTACATACAGGAGGAACACAATGAAAAAAACAACACCTTATAAAAAAATATTCCTATGCCTTATTATTTTAATACTTCAAATTACACTAGTAAAATTACCAATAGTAAATGCTAAAAGCAGTACAAGTACGCTTTCAAATCTTACAAATAAAGAGTTCGTCAGCCATCAAATTGATAATGTAAGAGATTTAGATTCAATTTTTTATTTAAAGTTTACATATGATAAAAATAATATCGTGAAAGGAACGTTGTTACAAACGGACCTTGGTGGTTTAAAATTTTCTAGTTACGCAACGGAAGTTGAATTCTCTGGAACCAAGAAAGGGAACTCTTTAGCAATTAAAGTTAACGAACGGTACCCTTACATGGCCGGTGCTTTTATAGATGGGAATTTTACTATTACAAATAATAAAATTGTAGGTAATGGTGATACATTTATTCAGTCATCCCGGAAGGAATATGAAAGGATTAAAGCTGACTTAAAAGAACGAAACAGTGTATTTTTCACACTGTTCAATGGATCCAAATTACAATATCAAGTAATCAATCTAGCTAGTAGCTACAATGGTGTATCTCAAGAAACCATCGAAAAAACTTTACAACCTAATTTTACATCTCGTTTTATCAACGAATTACTACGAACAGAGTTACAAAAAAAAGGAAGTAAATGGTTTGCTGTGGAGACAGAGTTCACGATTCTAGACAAATTTACATATGGTCATAAAACTAAAGTTACCTACTCTACAGACAAGAAAAAAGCGTATGTCTCAGAATATATAATTGATAATGGTTATGGAAATTATACTGAAACTGTAACCTTATTAAAGTCAGGTAACAGTTGGAAAATAGATTGGGTTCAAGTAAAATAAGAACGTAATTATAGAGACTACTGCTAAAAAATACCCCGCTGTCTACCTTACTCAGACAGCAGGGTATTTTTTCTTCACCAGTTCCTTTTCTGTATCTAATACAACATAGTAACAATCATATCAGCGATTTCAGTAGGATCAGCATTTATAATTCTCCGTCTACATCTCATAGCCAACTAGGATGAGCCCCCTGTTTACAAGCGGGATTGCGAACGGTTTGGCAAGGACGTTCATCAACAATTTATCTTCTTCATACCAGCTGCCACACGCACCTCATCAGCCAGTCTGCCGATCTCCTTCTGCTCATCCGTACTCTTTGCTGCCTTCCATACTGTCTGTAGGTATACGATCACTTTCTCTGCATCTGCTTGTTTCATCTTTGGTTCCTCCTTCTGGATCACCTGCTCTGGTTGCTTCACTGGCACATACGCTACATCAATGGCAGCCAGTACGCCACGCCCGATTGCTTCAGCTAGTCCAGATAGAAATGCCTGGTCTTTCATCAACGCTGCTTCTTTTGGATTGGAGATGAAGAAGCATTCGAG
The DNA here is from genome assembly GCF_028471905.1 of Aneurinibacillus uraniidurans. NCBI lineage: Bacteria > Bacillati > Bacillota > Bacilli > Caryophanales > Paenibacillaceae > Aneurinibacillus > Aneurinibacillus uraniidurans. Next base: position 2,315,815 of record NZ_CP116902.1, read on the forward strand.
TAGCGCTGGTTGCGTTGGCTCACAAAATGTTACGAACGATCTACTTATTACTTTCTGAAAAAAAGCAATACGTTGAAATGCTATCCGGTGCGTAACCTATAAGTATTTCACCAAAATACACACCCTATACATGGGGATTAAAAAATGATAACCCTTGTTTTCTTATTGTCTTTTTCCGAAAAGGTATCATTTTTACACACTGTATCACTTCGTGATTTTCACAGAAAAAAAGCCTTTTTACGTCATGCTTAGGACGTGATCGTTTTACTTCGCAAAAGCTACTGTTTCTCCAATCTTTAGAAACAGAGGTAATGTATCATTAAATTTATTCTCTTTTTCTGCAAATAAAAAATATGCTACAGAAGTTTTATCCATATACATAATTGCCAAAATCGTACACTTTTCTTTTTCTTTTTCTATCTCTTCATTTCCTTTAACAACCACAGCGTTTCTATTCTTTGATATTATTAGTGTTTCAACAGGATTCTTTTGAATAGCTTCCGCTAATTCCTTATCGTTTTCACAAATAACCACTCTATCTCGAGGAACCCAATAATCTCTTAGGATTTCCTTGATATTATTAAACATACGGTCATCTTTCCCAACAGATTTTGTGACTACTAATGGAAGTTTAGATTTATTTTCTTTGTTAAAAGAAAACCCCGATTTAAATTCTATTTCCACACCATTCCCATTCGTTTCAGTAGCTCCTTTTGATATCTCTCCAAGAAACTCTTTTGAAAGAGGTTTACTATCCCCTGGAATTTTGTAGCTATACTTAGAATCCTTGGTGACCACCTCAGTTGTCATCCAAGTCTCTTCAGACTTTTTCTTACTTTCTGTAGAAGCTTTTTGACTTTCAACTGACGTCTGTGAGTCTTTAGCAGATGTGCAACCAATTACGAACGTTAGCATAAACAGAATGACCCAAACACTTATCCCTAGTTTGACCATTTAAGCAAACATCCCCCTTTTTTTTAGCAACCTTATATAAATTACATATAGTGGGTTTTTATCCCTCTTCTAAATATAATTTTTTTACATATTTGTAATTTGTATGATTAGAAAGAAGGAGGAGGGCGATAACTATACATGGCTATTCACTTAAAAAACTTGGCATAAAAATGACTTTATACCCACTGAATTTATCTTGTTTTATTCCCGTTAACCCTTGTGACCTCATAGTTCGCGCCTACGATTGCAAAATAAAAAACCTTTTTACGTCATGATTAGGACGCGATCGTTTTACTTCGCAAAAGCTACTGTTTCTCCAATCTTTAAAAACAGAGGTAATGTATCGTTAAATTTATTCTCTTTTTCTGCAAACACAAAATATGCTACAGAATTTTCACCCATATACATAATTCCCAAAATCGTACATTTTTCTTTTTCTATCTCTTCGCTTTCTTTAACAACCACAGCATTTCTATTCTTTGATATTATTAGTGTTTCAACAGGGTTCTTTTGAATAGCTTCCGCTAATTCCTTATCGTTTTCACAAACGACCGCTCCATCTCGCAAAACCCAATAATCTTTTAGAATTTCCTTAATACCATTAAACATACGGTCATCTTTCCCAACAGATTTTGTGGCTACTAATGGAAGCTCGGATTCAGTTTTGTTTTCTGTGTTAAAAGAAAAACCTGATTTAGTTTCTATTTCCACACCATCCCCATTCGTTTCAAGAGCTCTTTTTGATACCTCCCCAAGCAACTCTTTCGAAAGAGGTTTACTATCACCTGGAATTTTATAACTATACTTAGAATCCTTGGTGACCACATCATTTTTTATCCAAGCTTCTTTAGACTTTTTCTGACTTTCAGTAGATGTCTGTACATTTTTAGCAAATGTGCAACCCATTATAAACGTTATCGTAAGCAGAATGACCGAAATATTAATCCCTAGTTTGACCATTTAAGTAAACATCCTCCTTTTTTTAGTAACCTTATATAAATTACATATACCGGTTTAAATACCTTCTTTAAAAGATGATTTTTCCACCATTTTCAATTTCGATAAAGTTAGATTGAAGGAGATTAAAAAAAGCCGCTGTTAGAGAGTTTTTATCTTTTCTTCAAATGACTGTTGCGCTGGCTCGGTTGTAATGTTATGCAAAAGAAAAAGACCTACCTCATGAATCATTGAGGCAAGTCTCACTGGTTGGAACTTACTTTGTAGCAACAACTCTCAACCGCTCATTTTGTTTGAGCAATTGCGCGAAAACATGAGAAGGGGTTGATATAATGCCCGCTCTTCCTCCGTTTTTCCCCTTAAATATCCAAGGTACTGGAGCCATATTAAAACCTCCTTTCTATATCGCCCTTGATAAATATATTCTAACAGGATATATAAGATGAAAATGTAATCCGAATTACAAATCTCCGTTTTAGGGTAAAAGAAAAAGCACCGCGCAGGTACTTACTCCTTTTCCATAAACTCTTCAATTTTTCTTTTCTCCCATTCTGGTCCGAACAATCCTCCAAATCCTAAAACCGCTACACCATGTGCTACTAACCCAATTCCCCATCCAAACAAGGGATAGTAAAACCAGACACTATCACGGGAAAATACCAAGTCAATAAAAAACAAACCAATATTGACCAAAACAAAAATAACCAGATGGATATAAAAACCTTTTAATGCTTGCACCCTTTTCTTCGCCCTAAGGTACTTCTCATCTTGTTCCACTCGCCTCACCTCTCACCAATCACTTCGTCATAAGGAACTATTTTCCTTCAAGCCAGAGAAAAAGCCGTCCCATTTGGAACGACTTACTTGTCCATCTTACGGATTCAGGATTTTCTGTACGATCAGCACCAGGTCATTATCTTCTACTTTATCGTTTTTATCGACGTCAGCTTTCGGGTTTGTCCACTGAGCTTTATCTTTGGAGTGATGGAATCCGGCAATAGCTACATCACCCAAGCTATACTTACCATCTCCATTAACATCGGCATCGAAGCCACCTGTTACCGTAATTTCCTCACCGTCAACAGTTGGTTCTACCTCAGTACCTTTGGAGTCAGCTACTAGACCAGCGGAAATATCAATTTTCCCTTTGCCTGGGACGTTCTTCGCTTTGAACGTTAGCTTCAGCAGTTGCGCTTCCCCGTTCACTCCATATTGCTCACCATTACTTGCTACGATGAATCGCAGCTCACCAGGTGCTTCTTGCTTCTCATGGTAAATATGTAAGCCAGTGCTTGCTGGTTCTGCCTTTACGAATTCGAAAAGATTTGTATCGTACTTAACTTTTACATCCTCAGCGTATAGGTCTTTAGCGTTTTTAACGATAGCGTATGTTGTGAACTCTGTTCCGCCAGCTACAGTCGTTTGTGGAGCTTGGATATCAAGAGTTGGTGCTGTGGTGACAGGAGGAGCGATTTTCTCCATCATTTCTACTTCTTCAATAGTTACATAGTTTCTAGCTCCATTGTTAGCCGATATATTGATTCTATATTTAGAGTATGCCTTATCATTATCGAATACGAATTCATTCCTATTTTTCCAATTTGTTATATTTTCTTGATGATCCAAAACAATCCATTTTTGACCATCAAAGGCTTCGAAGTCCCATGTTTTTGGTGTTTCTCCTGGGACAACCAGCTGCGTCCTAGTTCTCAAAGTATATTTAGATATTTTTTTAGGAACATCAAATTCATACTCTAACCAACCTGTAGGAACCCCTTCTTTAGTAGCCCAAGTGTATGTATCACTTCTATTATCAAAGGCTTTTTGTGCAGTAAAAGAAGAGCTCCATGCACTGCTAGCTTTTATATTACCGTTAGGATTAGTTAAATCTTCTGTATACTCATCAGCGGCTAACACAAAATTTGACCCAGAGAACAATAATGTAGCAATACTAAGTGAAGCTAGTAATTTATAAGGTCTTTTCACAACAAAACTCCCCCTTTTATATGTAACAATCTCACCTCTCTATACTAGCAACACATTTCTATAAATGTAAATGTTTTACTAGGTATAATTTTGAATAAAATCCTATGAAAGTAATATAAAAAGACCGCTCCCCTCGGAACGGCCCCTTCGCTTATCTTCTGACACTATCATCATACCACCCCTATACCAAAACAGCGCGCCAAGCTTAAGCCAAAATCTCGCCATGTTCACGCCAAACTTCAGATTGTTTTAGCTACCATTCTTCATCAATTCTTAAATATTGTCGATTCTACCAAACATGTTTACCCACTTATCTTTCGACCCAACAAAAAAGGAACTGCCAAAAATAACATTTCCTATAATTTTTTAATTATATTATCTAGATTGTCAGATCACCTCAAAAATTACATCTATTCTTCATCATTATTAAATCTTGGAATTATATATCCGAACAATGTTCCCATTAAGGTGAGGATAACTCCAATTATAGAAAAAGCGTTAAACATATTCGGATGAGATTCCATAATGTCTTCAAGGTTGACTAATACATACAGAGCATAAAATAAAAATATCAGAGCAATAAATGTATATATACACCCCATGTTTTTATCAGAAGAGGAATAGAATATCCCAGCCATCCCCAATACAGTGAAAACGAAGCCAACAATTGAAAAGGTATTTACTACATATGAGCTAGAAATGAAATCATTCATCATTATAACTAATACTCCAGCAATAGAAAAACAAAGACAAAATAAAAAATAAAAATAGACAATAAACTTTTTTAATAACCATTTGCTAGTACCTTTAAATAATTTTAAATTATTATTTTCAACATAATCAATACCAGAAAATGTGATCTCTAATAAATACCCGTTCTCTACTTCCATTATTTTTATTAGTTTTTTATTCTCTAAATATTTGTAACCTAAATATCTTTCATGATACATATCAACGGATAATATGACTAAATGTTCAGTCGAAAAGTGGTTGTAGTATACTTCTCTTATAAGTTGATCTCTAAATTTCTTCCTTTTCCATATATACATTTCAGCACTCCTAGTAAAAGTAAAATTCATCTATAATTAAGTAGTCCAAATTCTAAGATACAATACCAATACCCCCCTAGCCGGTTTATGCCGGCTCTTTTTATTGCGTTAAATGATCTGTAATGCGAACTACTCATGCTCCATTCATCTCCCGAAAGCGTTGCGCTGCTTGTAGACAAAACCCGCGTTATTACTGACTTTTTTACTTTGATCGTTATCGCACCCAGTTGTGCACAATCGGATAATGGAAAGGACGCTCTTCAATGGCGTACCATATCCCTTTCAGCGGATAATACAGGGCAATAAGTCCAACAATCGGCACAAGCACCAATCCAATTAGCACAATGATAAGAATCGCGGCAATACCCGCAGCAATTATCATCATCACATGAAACAGCAGCGCTTCCGTCGCTTTCTCTTTCACATAATCATCCTGCGCGAGCAGCATAAATAAAAGCGGCACAATAATCGGAGCAAAAAACGTACTTGCATGAATAATAATACAGGCAGGTTTTGTATTCATTATGCGCTACCCCCAAGTCTTTATATCGTGTATACGGTTCACTCCCGAAATTGTTTCATTAACATCATTTGCTTTTTTTGCAATTCCGTATACACTAGAACTATATCCCATCTTTTGTTTAGGAGGAAACGACATGATTACATGCGATAACTGCGGCAAAACAACAAATCAGAACCAGGAGACAGGATCTCACTGGATTTGTGGAGACTGTAAAGTAGATGAGCCGGCTGAACAAAAGACCGATAGCGATAGCGAAACCCAAGCACACTAGTATACAAGAGGAACCCGAACAGGATTCATTCCCGTCCGGGTTCTTTTGTGTCGGTACACCTTATCTGAACAATTGTAACTGTGCAATCCGCTCTGCTGCCTCTTCAAGACGCGGTTCATCCACGAGCAGTCCAACACGCACATACCCTTCTCCTTCTGCTCCAAAGCCAACTCCTGGAGCAACGGCTACATGCGCTTCGTTCAGCAGCAGATCAGCAAATGACGATGATGTATATCCATCTGGAACCGGCAGCCAGGCAAAAAAGGAACCAGATGATGGCTTTGCCTGCCAGCCGATGCGCTGTAATGCGTTATACAAGGCATTGCGGCGCGACTCGTATTTGGCACACAGATCATACACACACTGCTGGGAAGCGGTTAACGCTTCGACCGCCGCCATCTGTACCGCCCCGAATAGACTGACAAAATAATGATCCTGATACAAATTGATCAGCCGAATGACTTCTGCATTTCCAAGCGCAAATCCAACACGCCACCCAGCCATATTGTACGTTTTAGACAACGTATATACCTCAATCCCGGCCTGCTTCATATCTGGATGAGCAAGGAAGCTTGGCGGTGTCACCCCATCGAATCCAATCGTACCGTACGCATAGTCATGTACGAGCAAAATGTTGTGATCAAGGCAGAACCGTACCGCTTCCTCGATCAGTTCTGGCGTCGCCACCGCACCTGTTGGATTGTTCGGATAGTTTAGAAACATCATCTTGGCCCGATCCGCAACATCAGGGGCAATTTTCGTAAAATCCGGGCGAAAATCGTTTTCAGCACGCAGCGGCATCATTTCCATTACCCCACCTGCCATCGCCACACCAGACCAATAATCTGGATAACCCGGATCTGGTACAAGGCAGACGTCGCCTGGATTTAAGAAAATGTTGCTTAACTCAACAAGTCCCACCTTGCCGCCAAATAAAATCGCCACTTCCGTATACGGATCAAGTTCTACACCGCGCTCCTGCTTATACCAGTGCGCAATCGCTTCTTTCAGTTCATCCCGCCCTTGGAAAGGCGAATATTTATGGTGCAGCGGATTCGCTGCCTCCCGCTGCATCGCTGCGACAATATGCGGCGGTGTGGGCTGATCAGGATTTCCTTGTCCTACATTAATGACATCATGTCCTGCCTGCACGATGCGGTGTACATTCCGGGTCAAACCGGCAAAAAACTGTGTCGGCAGTCGGTTCATCGCGTCCGAAGGTATAAAACTCATGTCTCTTCTCTCCTTACTATCCGAAACTGGTGGAAAATTACGAAAACATATTCGAAAACAAAAGGCGATCTGGCGAAGAAAGCCCCTTACTTTCTCCGCACATGCCGCCTGTATACACACGTTAATCTTTACGCATCGAGCGGGCAATGAAGTTCCCGATCATTTGCAAACACTGTACCATGACGATCAAAATAACAACCGTGATGACCATGACCAGCGTATCCCAGCGTTGGAATCCGTACGTATATGCTACGTTTCCAAGTCCGCCTGCACTAATCAGTCCGCCTGCCATCGCCGTAGCATCAATCAATCCAATCAATGCAATCGTAATCGCAAGCACTAAAGATGGACGTGCTTCTTTCAACATTACTTTAAAGATAATCTGACGGCGTGTTGCTCCCATCGCCTGAAACGCTTCAATGATGCCCGCATCTACTTCTAAGAGAGCAGACTCCATCAGACGCGCGATATAAGGCGCTGCATACACAACAAGCGGCACGATCGCCCCTTCTTTAAAGATAAACGTTCCTTCTGTCATAAATAAACCTGTTACAAACTTCGTAAACGGAATGATTGCAAACAGCAGAATAATGAATGGCACGGAACGAATAATATTAATAATCGTACTAACAATCTGGTACACGACACGCTGTTCCATAATGTGGCCAGGGCGTGTGATCACAAGCAGCACGCCGAGCGGGATCCCGATGAGTGTAGCAAAAAACACCGACAGGCCGACCATGTATAACGTGTCCTGCAGCGCGGGAAGATACAAATCCCACTGTGGGTCCATTCCATTAAACATGCTCAATCACCTCCGCTCCAATTCCTTGCTGCTTCACATACTCTACTGCGTTATCAAGCACCGCACTATCCCCATTAATGGCAATGACGAGATAGCCGAATGGCGTGTCCTTAATTTGGGTAATGTGGCCAAACAAAATATTCGGCTTCAATTGAAACTTCTCTGTCAACTCAGCTAATACCGGATGCCCGGTGCTTTCGCCAATAAACGTTAGACGCACAAGACGGCTCCCAGGCACATGCTGTACTCGATCCAGAAAACCTTCCGGAAGCTGATCATCAAAAATATTACGAATAAAGTTTTTGGTCGTCTGCTGCTGTGGACGAGAGAATAGTTCGAGAACGGTCCCCATCTCGACCACGTTTCCTTCTTCCATAACCGCTACCCGATCACAAATCTTCTTCACAACATGCATCTCATGCGTAATGAGCATGATCGTCAAGTCGTATTTCTTATTAATATCAAGCAAAAGGTCAAGAATGGACTCTGTTGTTTGCGGATCGAGGGCAGAGGTTGCCTCATCGCACAGCAAAATTTCCGGATCGTTCGCAAGCGCACGCGCAATCGCCACACGCTGCTTCTGACCACCAGATAACTGGGATGGATACGCTTGCGCACGATGCGCTAGACCAACAAGTTCGAGCAGCTCGTTTACTTTTTTCTGAACGTCTGCTTTTGGTGTTTTCGTCAGACGAAGCGGTGCTGCTACATTCTCAAACACGGTGCTAGAGGATAGTAAGTTAAAATGCTGAAAAATCATGCCGATCTTGCGGCGGGCCTGGCGCAGCTGATCTTGTGATAGTTTTGTCAGATCCGTCCCGTTAATAATAACCGAACCGGATGTCGGGCGTTCAAGCAAATTAACACAACGGATCAGCGAGCTTTTTCCGGCACCACTAAAGCCGATTACTCCAAAAATCTCGCCTTTCTCAATTTCAATCGTAGCGTTTTTAATCGCATGAACAGCCGTGTCGCCACTGCCGTATGTTTTAACTACATTGCGAATGGAAATCAACGAAGGTCCTCCTCATTATAATTTATATATAAAACAAAAAACCTCTTTTGTGCAGACAAAAGAGGGGGATGTTTAACTCTCTTATCTCTCAGAGTACGCGTAAAGCCGCTCCGCTGGAATTGGCACAGCTTATAGCATGATGCCGCCGCTGCCGGGTTTCATCGGGCCAGTCCCTCCACCTCTCTTGATAAGCTTCATATTAAGTTATAAATCAACAGATATGAATGTATCATGTCAGAACAATCGTGTCAATCAGAAAAAATTGCTTTAAACTGCTGATCAGTTATACCTGGATGAACAAGAATGCGCTTGAGCATGAGCGGTGGATCACCAGGCTGCACTTTCCCATATTTCGTCGTAAATGCCAGTTCATATCCTGCCTGTTTGACCATCTTAACGGTTTCCGCTGTATACGAGCCATACGGATAGGCGAAATAACGAGCATGAAACATCTCTTTCGATTTTAGCAGATCGGCAAGCACCGCAGCCTTCGGTTTCATAATCATGTTGCTAATCCACAATGTTTTATTATGCATGGCATACGTGTGCGATTGAATGTCGAAGACGTCCACATATTTTGGCATATCATCCCGGCTAATATAATCAAGTTCATCTGGATGAAAGCCAGAGTTACGATCTTGAATCGCATCGCCAATAGCAAATATCGTGGCGGTATATCCGTACTTTTTCAAGATCGGGTACGCGTACCGATAGTTGCTGCGATACCCATCATCAAATGTCAGCACGACCGTCCGGTGCGGCAACTTTATTTTTCCTTCTACATATTCCTGCAGCTGCGGAAGGGTAGCTGTATGATAGCCTGCTTCATGCAAGAACGACATCTGGCGCTCGAACGCTGCCACCGATAATACAGATGGATTGTCGCGAAACTTCTTATTTTCTTCGTCCCGCAGCAGATGATGATACCCGAGTACCACAACGCCCGTATCCGGCAGTTTTGGTTTTGTTTCTCCAGATACATGATACAGCGTCACACACATGAGCAGCACGAATAGAACGACTGCTGTTACCTTTTTCATGTTCCCTATATCTCCTGTCGCTTTTTTCTATCTTCTCTAGTAGCTTCTCTTTGCTACCGACCTTTATCTTACCCTGTTTTACAAGCAACGTCAGCAGATAAAACAGAAAAAAACCGAACAGCAATGTAGCTGTCCGGCTCGATGTGGCCATACGTTAGTTGTTAGTCGCATTGTCCGGCATCAGGGATACCGGGCGCTGCGGGAGGAATGTCGAGATCGCATGCTTGTATACAAGCTGCTGCTTACCTTCCGTATCAATCACAACTGTAAAATTATCAAACGCTTTAATCAGACCACGTAGTTGAAACCCATTCACGAGGTAAATCGTAACAGGCACGTTTTCCTTCCGCAGATGATTAAGAAACGTATCCTGAATATTAATTGTATTGGCCATGTTAAGTACCCTCCTATTTTTATCTTTAAGATTAAGGTTTATATATTCGGCGCTTGTCCGAACTTTCCTTCCGTTAACTTATAAATTGCTTCATAAGTCCCCGCAAGGTCTGTACCCGGTGTAAGATCAAACCAGACGATATCCTTCATCGCCCGGAACCATGTCAGCTGACGCTTCGCAAAGTTGCGCGTCCGCTTCTTCACAAGTTCAATCGCCGCCTCGCGTGTCATATGTCCCTGAAGATAGGCGATAATTTCTTTGTATCCTAGCGCCTGCATAGAGCGCAAGGAGGCATCATACCCCTGCTCAAGCAGTCCGGCTACTTCCTCTATCAGCCCCTGCTCTATCATCATATCAACCCGCAGGTTAATACGCTCATACAGAAGAGCTCGATCCATTGTTAAGCCAATCATCAGAAGATCATATGGCGACCGCTCGCTCCGCTCCTGATGTTCCGCCATCGACCGCCCAGTCAAATGGTGAATCTCAAGCGCACGAATTACGCGTTTCACATCATTTGGATGCAGTCTGGCAGCTGTCACCGGATCAATCTTCGCAAGCCTAGCATGAAGCGCCTCTCGTCCATGTACATCGACAAACTGTTCGAGCTCAGCACGATACGCATCATCTTGCCCTGCTTGCGAGAACTGATACTCGTACAACACCGACTGCACGTACAGGCCAGTACCGCCTACAAGCATCGGCAGCTTCCTGTTTTCGTTCAACTGTGCGATTAATTCCGTCGTTCGTCGTTGGAAATCCGCAACTGTAAATTCTTCATCAGGGCGGCAAATGTCGATCATATGATGGGGCACACGCATTCGTTCTTCTGCAGTCGCCTTGGCAGTCCCGATATCCATCCCACGGTAGAACTGCATCGAGTCGCCGGAGATGATCTCTCCATCATGTCTAGCCGCAAGCTCTAAGCTGAGCGCCGTCTTGCCAACGGATGTGGGGCCGACAATCGCCAGAACACGCTGCCTGCTATTTGTTGTCATCACGCATCACCTCCTGTATCGATGATGCCATATGTAAAGGTACGCTCTACTGCCTTCGGAATGCGGGTAAATCCAAGCCGTGCAAAATCCGGGCTCCGACTGTGGTTTTTCATCACAACGCGACGACGCGCCACCCGCATCGCTTCCGCCACCGCTTCCTCGGTAAGCGGCGTGTGATCTGCGAACGGTCGCAGGGGAGAGATGCTCTCCGATGCCTCAATGGGCACAAAAAACATCGGATCAAAGTATACAATATCAAAACTATTATCTTCACATTGTGCAAGAAAAGTCAAATGCTGCTCATTCCGCACTTCAATCCGGCGCATCGCCTCATCTAATTCCTGAATTCCGCTTTCGTATCGGATCAGTCCATCCGTCATGACACGAGCCAGCAGGCTTCTCGACTCTAGACCCACCACACGTCCAGAAGCGCCTACCGCGTACGAGGCAACAATCGCATCTCCTGCGAGACCAAGCGTACAATCAAGCACCTCATCTCCCGGCATCAGGGCAAACGCCTGAACCATGGCATCAGTATCGCCGCTACGCAAGCGTTTTATACGAAGCATTGCCATTCCCGGATGAAAGAACAGCGGTCGCGCTTCTCCTTGACGGTGCGCTTTGAACCCTGCTTCTGTTACCACAAGCACATCCGGGCTATGTACATATAGACGAGAGAGCGGCTGCTTACGGCGTTCCACGAACGGCACGTCCCATTTCCGTGCCAGCTCTTGCGCCTGTGCAATTACTGCCGCACCCGCTTCGTGCGGTGTTGTTACAATCATTGCGAATCACTCGTTCCTTTTCCCAGTTTTGCATCGTATCTATCATACCGCATTTTACCTGGTGAGGAAACCTGTACTACTTGCCCGCTGGTGGGGCCTGTAAGATCGCTTTGCTGCCTCGATAGCCGCGTCCATTCAGGAAGAAAAACTTCGCCGGAAGTGAGCCTGAACGGATCATCCAGTGGGCAACCGTGCGCACCATCGGCTGACGGCGCACTTTGCCATCGGATAAATACAGACCAAGAAGACCATCGATAATCATCCGATGAAATTTCGCATCTGGCAGCACCTCGACATGCTGCTGTGCCTGCTCCACGATGTAATGCAGACGACGATAGATATGCTGTTCATTTCCATAATAGGAGATGAAATTCAAGTCTCCACCAAGCTGGTCCTCTTCTAAATCAATTAAATAATCAAGCAAGATGTGCAAGGCACATACCCATGGAAAATATGCTTCACGAATCGCCTGCGCACGTCCAGCAGTAAGCGTATGTGAAGAGGCCACCTGAAACAGATGAAACACCCCAAGCGTTGATCCAGTAGCTGCCGCGAACTCCTGCCATTCAAGAAGAGGAGCCAGATGCCGCTTCTCCTGCCACCAGACGAACAGGCGCGACTCCCGCTGTTCAGGTGTCACATGCTTATGTATTTGTAAATCACAGTACAAAGACGCCAGTTCGATCACGTACTGCCGCACCAGAGCATACTGTGGAAGCCGAGCAATTTCGGCTTGGCATGTCGCAACGAGATCACGCAAATAGCCGCCGTCGTCTTTTTCTGCGTTATACGCATAATAATAGTCCACATCTCTTGGATGCTCTCCGCTCACCGCATCGAGCATCGCCTGATGAAGTCGGGTAAAATTATCCGCCTCCGCTGATGTGGAACGGTCGCACAAGTTATCAAGATAATCACTAATCGTCTGATACGCGACGATTAATCGGATGAGCTGCGGTGCACGTTCCATTTCTGCGGATACATACACACAGCCGCCTTCACAGTGAAAGGTTTTATTTTTGATGCTATCAAGCGCCTGCCTGCGCAATTCAGAATCAGGGATTTGTTCGGCCTGTGTGCGCCATCGGCTGATCTCCGCTTTTACGGCCGGAAAGATATGACGATACAGGCGGTACATCAGGCGTATCGGTCCTTTTGGGTACATGAAATCACCGCCTTTTTTGTAATATGCGGACTTATTTTATCATTGGATAGCGGGTTCACGCAAAAAATGACGGCAATCGCCGCCATCTCTAGTTGCTTATAGTCTGCTTCCCGGATCTAAGTTATTCTGCATCGTGTGCTGAACTGCATTGATCTGTTCTGCTGTCGCCTGCGCTACTTGATAGAGTCCTTGCTGCTGCATCGCGGTAAATAGCTGCTGCTGATTCGTACAGGCTGTCTCAAAGCTGCGTGTATAAATGCGGCGTAACTCTTCATGGCTCGTCTCCATAAGCGCACTACTGCTGCTGCGAATGCGTGCTTTTTCCAGTTCGAGACATAGCTGCATCATTTCCCGATCCGTCAAGCCATGCCCTGCGATATTATTCGGCATCGTATTCCCTCCTTACTTATTGCATATGCTTAGCACGATTAAAATATTGAGATAGCTCGCCCACTCGCAACTGATGCTGCTCGGCCATCTGTTCAAGCTGAGTGCGCATCGTCTGATCCTGACAGGTAGAAGCACACCAGTTCATCGTTTTGGCTGCCAGTTGTTCCGCGCGGATCTCATCTTCGATCATCATTAATTCACGTACGGTCAGTTGATTCATCCTATCCACCTCCACATGTCTTATCATGAACGGATTTGCCTACTCTATACACACAACATTCGCATACAATTCTCTGCAATTCCTTACACTATGTACACGATTATACAAAAAGGGGGGACTGGCTATGCTTCTTCGCGCACTTCTTCTTTTCTGCCTACTGCTTGTATCCGTTCCTACAAGTAGCGCTGCTGATTCTGCTTCCCTATCAGCCGCATTTATTCGTGACGGGTTCGTCTGGATCAAACAAGGTACAACCGAGTGGAAAATCTCACAGGGACAACCTTGCACATCACCGTGCTGGTCACCCGATGGCCGATGGGTGGCGTATCTACAAGGAACATCCAAGCAGCAGCTATATGTCTATGATACAAAAACAAAACGGACACATACCGTATACAGCGGTGGGGCCAGTCAGATTGCCTGGGCGCCGGATCACAATACACTTGCCTTCCAGATTGGTGGCGTGCTAAATGTATCCGACATCACCCCGGACGGCCCGACTCCGTTTCGCAATGTGGCACTCGCGGTCGACAACTACAGCTGGCAGCCGGACGGCAGCGGCTTTCTCGTGTCTTCTGCCGCCTGTCTAACCCCGGCTGGCTGGACAAATCCAAAGCTGTACACCGTCCCGACTGACGCCAAGCTCGATCCAAAAAAAGTACAGCTTCTCTATACGCTGCCAAATGAAATTAGCAAAGACGGAGCAACCATTCAAGCAATCGGTACCAGTTCGTTCAAATGGTCGCCGGATCACAGCTGGATCGCATTCATCGTCTCGCCTACTGCTTCGTTGTCTATGGACAGCGATATGCTCTGCATCGTATCGGCGGATGGCCGGACATTCCGTGTCATTGGAGAGATGTTAAACAGCGATTTGTGGTTTGCCTGGGCACCTTCTGAGAACCGTCTTGCCTACATCGCAGGTGGTGGACGCTATGCGTTTGAAAACAAGAAGCTGCGCCTTTCCTCTCCAACCGCCGTCCCATCTGCGCCGCTTACGCCAGACGGCTACGTAGACCGTGATCTGACCTGGGTATCTAACACGCATCTTGTTGTCTCACGTGCAAAAGAAAGCAAACTGTTCGCAAGTACCTCTCCTCCACCCTCCCGCTTATATGGCGTTACCATTCCAGGCGGTGTCGCACGTGCGCTAACCGACACACCAATGAATGGTGCGAGCGATATTGCACCTGTATACTTGCCACGCAGCAACCAGCTCGCCTGGCAGCGGGCACGAGGAACAGAGGCAGATGTGTGGCTTTCCCGCCCGGATGGAAGTGTTCCACGCATCTGGATCAATCGAATTGATGCTGCCCCTTCGTATTACGGACGCAGCCGGAGCGACGATGTGCTTAGCCTGTATGAGCGGACCGAACAGGCAGAGCAGAGCACGTTTCTACTTCCGTAGCGTTAAAAAACTGTAAAAAAACGATAAACTCAGTCCCCTGTACGAAAAGAGCGTAGTATAATGATGCTGCAACGCCACCTTATTGTTCTGGAGGATGTTATGAATGTGTCCATAAAAAGGACGGTCCGCTCCATCACCATCTCAACCTTGTTGCAGGGAATACTTAATGCGGCTCTTCTTGTTCTTGCCGCCGTACTGTGCATCCTGTTAGTTAAAGAAACACGACTGCTCCTACTGTCGCTGACGCAGGCCCCGGCTGTGCATGAAGTGCTCGAACACGTTCTGATTTTCTTCCTGTATTTTGAATTCATCGCGATGATCGCCAAGTATTTTCAGGAAAACTATCACTTTCCCCTGCGCTATTTCCTGTACATCGGAATTACGGCGATGATTCGGCTGATTATCGTTAACCACGACAATCCACTGCATACACTGCTATACGCCGGTGTCGTCCTTGTCCTGATTATTGCGTACTTCATCGTAAATTCAACCCCGCTACGCCGTGACCAACATTAAAAAAGGAGCGATCTCCATGCCCTGGTTGGCTTTGGAGACCGCTCCTTTCTGATTTACAATCTTATTTTACAAACAACTGCTGAAATATTTCATCTGCCTGCATGTTATCACGAAGAGTTTGACAGTTGTTCTCTGGTGACTCAATCGTCCAGGCCGCGACCTTCGTACCGCATACAACTGCTTCTGCAAGTGTCAAGCCACGAACAAGTCCCATAACCGTACCGGAGAAAAACGCATCCCCCGCTCCGCTTGAATCCACCATTTTGACCGGAAATACCGGCTGATAACCCGCTTCTTTCGTGTGGCTATCATAAAATACAGACCCATTCTCACCAAGTGTAACAACGAACTGGCGCAGACCGTGTTTTTCAGCAAATGCCGCCAATGCGGCTTGCTGGTCTGCACGTCCAAGATGGGTAAAGTCTATACCGAGCAGCTGATCTGCTTCAAAGTTATTACAAATAAACCCTTCCATCCCGTCAAGCAAGTCTGGATGCTTCTGAACAATATCCAGATTGCCTGGAATGCCATAGACTGGTCGGTTATAACGATGAGCTACCGTTAGTGTCTCGCGAGCGATCGCTTCCGTCAGATCGATTTCAAGTACAATATGAGTCGATTCAGACACGAGAGCATCGCCGTGCTGCTTCACTGCCGCTTCCAATGCGCCAAGGTTCGGCATCTGCGAGATCGAGCCAGCCAGATCGCCGTTCTCATTAAGAATGGCCAGCCACATGCCCATGCCTGCCTTTTCGCATGCTTGTACGTGCTTCGTCTCCACATTCACCCGCGCCAGGCGCGCGAGCACCTCATCCCCAAGACCTGTCCGATCTACCGACGACACAAGTCCAGTCGGCACTTCCAGGTTTGCCAGATTCTCCGCAACATTACGCCCTACACCACCGTGTACGAACTGAATGCTGCCAAGATTCCGACCATCTGGCTGGTATGCTTGTGCTGCAAAGCCTTTACAATCA